>DFHM01000005.1 GCA_002371895.1 Candidatus Saccharibacteria bacterium UBA3723
GCTACAATGGCTGAAACAAAGAGAAGCAAAATCGCGAGATGGAGCAAACCTCATAAAAGCAGTCTCAGTTCGGATTGAAGTCTGCAACTCGACTTCATGAAGTTGGAATCGCTAGTAATCGCGAATCAGAATGTCGCGGTGAATACGTTCCTGGGCTTTGTACACACCGCCCGTCAAACCATGAGAGTCACCAACACCCGAAGTCCGTTTCGGCGGCCTAAGGTGGGGGAGATGATTGGGGTTAAGTCGTAACAAGGCATCCGTACCGGAAGGTGCGGATGGATTACCTCCTTTCTAGAGAAGGAAAGAGACGTATGAAAGCCATTTGGCTTGCATATAGTCAGGTCGGTTGCAGTAGTAAATTTAAGCTTGATTTATTACATTTCCGCAAGGATGCAACAAAGCTATTACAGATACAACGATGAAATTTAATTGCACAACTAAATTGTTAAGCAAAAAGCGCCGAAAGGTGCTTTTTTGTTTTATTTATAATACTAGTATCTTTATCGCTGTTACTCTGGGCCGCGGTAGGCTAGCCCGTCGTTACGGGTAGCCTCCGCTTGGTCTCGGCCGTAGCCTGCGAACATCCCAGAGATAACAGCAATAAAGATACTTATGTAATGAATAAAACAGATTCCTAGTTTTTATTATGGGGGCGCGGTAGGCTGGCCCGTCGTTACGGGTAGCCTACAGATAAAAATACGGGGCAATAAAAAGACTCCGAATTCAGTTATGTCATGACCTTGAGAGATAAATAATGTCATGCTCGAATCGGAGTCTTTGATTTTTTGTTGTGTTTGTTTTTGAAAATATTTGTGTTTGTTTTTAGGAAATTGCGGCTTTTGTGATCTGCGAATAATTACAAAAGCTATTTTTACTATAAGCCCTTTGGAAAGACTTGTCAATAGGTTTTGAATAAAAATGTTATACAAAAATAACAGGGGTGGAGCATGTAAAATTTACCACATTTGCAAAAATGACCGAATTTGTACACAATGTTTGGGTTTTGCATCAGGGGCGCTAAATTGATAGAATTGATGTATGGAAAAACGCATTTTTGGCGCGACTGATGGGATCCGAGGGAAGGTCGGTGAGGCGCCGCTAAGGCCGAATGCAATTAAGGCCTTAGGCAAAGCAATCTCTAAATATTTTGAAAACGGCAGGCTAGTAGTAGGACGCGACACGCGCGTTAGTGGCGAGTGGATGTGTGATGCTGCCGTAGAAGGCATAAAGGAGCAGGGTGGCTCGGTCGGAGACCTTGGCATCGTTCCTACGCCAGCTATGCAGAAAATCGTGGGTGAGCGTGAAGGCATCGTGGGCGGTATTATGATGACTGCTTCGCATAATCCAGCTACGGACAATGGCTTGAAGGTTTTCTTGACCGATGGCGATAAGCTTTCCGATGAACAAGAGCTCCAAGTGGAAGAATACTACTTTGAGCAGGAACTTAGCGAAGATGTTGATCCGCCAGCAGTTACATACGAAGTTGAAGACAATCCAGCGGCTGTGCGTGATTATGTGGAAGCCGCAGATGAAATGCTGGAAATTGGCAATGAGCTGGAGGGCGTAGAGTTAGTTGTGGATGCAGCTTCTGGCGCAGGCCACGATTATAGCAAGGCTGTATTTGATGAGTTTGGCATTGAGGCGGAGATGATTGACCCTGTGCCGAACGGTACGAATATCAACGACGGCTGTGGTGCACTTTATCCAGAAAAGATGGCGGCGACCGCAAAAGAACGTGGCTGTGTAGGCGTTGCAATGGATGGCGATGCGGATAGAATTATCTTGGCCGATGAAGAAGGTAGGATTTGGGATGGTGACAGAATTGTCTGTTTGATTGCGGAATATCTCAATGAAAACGAGGCTTTGCCAAATAGTAAGGTGGTTTTGACGGAATATAGCAATCTTGCAACTATTCAATACCTTATGAATAACGGTATCGAGGTGGACAAGGTGGTTAATGGCGACCGTTTTGTAGCGCAGAAGTGCGAAGAAAACGGCTTGATTCTCGGTGGCGAGCTTTCTGGCCATATCATTTACCTTCCATGGCTAAAGAGCTCTGATGCGACCTTCATGACGCTATTTATCTTGAAGATTATGCGCGAGAAGGGCTGCCGTTTGGCGGATCTTTGGGCAAAATACGATAACTTGCCGTCAAAGCAATGGGGTGTGGTAGTGCGCGAAAAGAAAGATTTGAACGAATTGCCTGAATGGATTGGCGCAATGGCCGCCGCAGAAAACCGCTTGAACGGCAATGGCAGAATCTTTACGCGCTATTCTGGCACGGAGAATAAACTACGTATTTTGGTTGAGGGACAGGACGCCGAGATCGTAGAAGAAGTGGGCGAAGCATTAAAGGAACTTGTAGAAAAGGAGTTAGGATAATGATTGAAATTGGCCCAATGACAGAATATGATGGCGACGTAGCTGAAAGACTAGGCGTTTTGCGCCGTCAGCTTAGTACAAAGTACGATGGCTCGCCGCTTCCGCGCGAGACGCTCGAAGACATTATTGAATCGCCTTATCACGACTTATTATTAGCCGTAGATGGCGACGAAGTGGTCGGTATGGTGGTTGTCTCGATTGTGATGATGACAACCAGGCGCAATGTTTATATGGAAGATTTAGTCGTGGATGAGAATCGCCGCGGGCAGGGAATTGGTGGCGATATGCTAGAGGCCGTAAAAGATTGGGGCCGCAAGAAGGGCTGCCAGCGTCTAGAATTTACCTCTACGAGCCGCGAGAATAAGGAAGGCGCCATTAAGTTTTATGAGGCGCATGACATCAAGCTTCGCGATACCGGGCAATACCGAGCAGAATTGGCTGAATAAAAAAGAACCCCTCCTTGGAGGGGCTTTTTGGTGTCTTACGGAAATTGGTTTGGCATGATGAGATGGAAAATGAAGTAAAGGATGACGCTGTGCATGTTTGAAATGAAGACGACGCCGAGAACACAGGCAAGAATGCCGAAAAGTTTAACTTTGTCGTAGCTGGCTACGCCACTTGCAAGATTGTTGGCGATAGCTTGGTGAAATTTTACTATGAGTGCACCGGCTACCAAGACAGCGATCCCGCCCAGGCACCAGCCCCAATCGAATGTCCAATGCATAAGCATATTGTATCATGTATCGGTTCAGCCTTGCATATTTTTATAGAATTTAGTAAAATAATCTCTAGCAGGGGATATAGCTCAGCTGGTTA
>DFHM01000003.1 GCA_002371895.1 Candidatus Saccharibacteria bacterium UBA3723
GCGGCACCGGTGATCATGTTCTTAATGTAGTCTGCGTGGCCTGGCATATCTACGTGTGCGTAGTGGCGCTTTTCAGATTCGTACTCCTGGTGGGAAGTAGCGATGGTAATACCACGAGCCTTTTCCTCTGGAGCGTTATCGATCTGATCGTAAGCAACAGGCTTGTTAATCTCGGAAGGAAGTCTCTTCGCGAGAACAGCAGTGATAGCAGCCGTCAAAGTGGTTTTACCGTGGTCAACGTGGCCCATGGTACCGACATTGATATGTGGCTTGCTACGGTCAAAATCTGCCATAGTTTATATTTCTCCTTTATATTGTTAATAAATTTTGGGCACTAATATTAACCAGCCCAAAAGTCTATATGTGATTATTTTATTATATTTTGCCAATTGTGTAAAGCGAAAAACCTGAAATTACAGATTATTTTGAGCCTAATTCTTATTGACTACATTTAGTGTTTATTTTATAATTTATGCACTATTGCTCTTTAAGTAGTAGGAGTTGCGTTAACGTGAATCTTCGGATTCATTTTCCTTTTGTATAGGAGGAAGAAATGTCGACTTTTATTATCCTGTTGTTTGTGCTTCTTGGTATCTGTGTCGCCGTCGCTGAATTCTCTGGTGGTGGTCAGGCCTATCAGCTGAAGCAGAAATGCGTCTGCCGTCGTCGGAGTGATTATCTCGTCGCATACATCGATTGCAAGGCGGTTTTCCCGCCCAGAAGTAATACTCCCGATACCCTCGGCGAGGTAGCCTCTGAACTGTTGCATGACTGCGTCGACTTCGATGAAGATATGAATTCGGTCTGCGTCTATACGCGAGACTACATCAAAAAAGGCCTTCGCCGCGAAATCATTGACCATGGTGGCCGTATCAAGCATCTTAGCGTAAAAGTCTCTTGGTATGTGTGACTTGCAACTTCTTTGCTCCACCCCTCCCCAACGGGAGGGCTTTTTTATGTTTTTTATCCCTCCGCACAAAAAGACCGCCCCTTTACGAGCGGTCTTATTTGCTAACTACTTGGAGTTGCGCTTCTCTATAATCTCTTGAGCGATGTTCGGTGGAACTTCCTCATAACCATGGAGCTCCATAGTGGAAGCCGCACGACCCTGGGACATACCACGAAGGTCGGAGGTGTAACCAAACATATTTGCTAGAGGTACGAAGCCGGTGATGACCTTAACGCCATTGTCGCGATCTTCCATCGCGTCGATGCGGCCACGGCGAGAGTTCAAATCACCAATCACGTCACCCATGAAGTCTTCTGGGGTAGTAATTTCAATCTTCATAACTGGCTCAAGAAGAACTGGTTTAGCTTTCTTGATACCTTCGCGAGTTGCGAGTACACCAGCAAGGTGGAACGCGAGCTCGGAGGAGTCGACATCGTGGTAGGAACCATCATAGAGGGTAGCTTTTACGTCGAGTACTGGATAACCAGCAATAACACCACCTTCGAGAGTTTCCTTGATACCTTCCATAACTGGCTTGCGATATTCGAGAGGCACTACACCACCCTTAATCATATCGACAAATTCGAAGCCCTTACCTGGCTCATTTGGCTCAAACTTGACCCAAACGTCACCGTACTGACCACGACCACCGGACTGCTTGATGTGCTTACCTTGAGCTTCGGCGGTACCACGAATGGTTTCGCGGTAGGCGACCTGTGGCTCACCAGTGTTACATTCAACGTTAAATTCGCGTTTCAAGCGGTCGATAATAATATCGAGGTGAAGCTCGCCCATACCAGAAATAATGGTCTGGCCGGATTCTTCGTCGGTGTGAACCTTGAAGGTTGGGTCTTCTTCTGCGAGCTTGCCGAGACCGATTGCCATCTTTTCCTGATCGGCTTTGGACTTTGGCTCAACGGCAATAGATACTGGTGGTTCTGGGAATTCGATAGATTCGAGATGAATCGGATGTGCTGGATCACAAAGTGTGGTACCAGTAGTGGTATCCTTGAGACCGACAACTGCAGCGATGTCGCCAGCACCAATCTCGGTGATATCTTCGCGCTTATCGGCAAACATGCGTACGAGGCGGCCTACGCGTTCCTTGTTGCCAGTAGTGGCGTTTAGGATGTAGGAACCAGCTTCGAGCTTACCAGAGTAAACGCGGATGAAAATGAGCTTACCGACGAATGGATCGGTTGCAATCTTGAATGCGAGAGCGGTAAGAGGTTCTTTTTCATCGCTATGGCGAACGATGTCTTCACCGGTCTTAGGGTTCTTACCAAGAATGGCTGGAATATCAGTTGGGGCTGGCAAGAAGTCAGTAACGAGGTCGAGAACCTTCTCTACGATGACACCACGGCCATCACCACCGGTGACTAGGAAGAACTGACCATCAATCACGCGCTTGCGGAGAGCGGATTTGAGTTCGTCTACGGTAATTGCATCTTCGCCTTCGCTGAAGTATTTCTCCATGAGGGCTTCGTCAGCCTGGACAGCTTCTTCAACGAGCATCGAGCGGTAGTTCTTGGCTTTCTCAACCATATCGGCTGGAATTTCGCCCTGAACGAGCTCATGATCAGCATAATCTTTGTAAGTGTAGGCCTTCATGTCGATAAGGTCTACGACGCCGCAGATATCCTTTTCGAAACCGATTGGAAGGTGAATTGCGAAAGCGTTCTTGGAAAGACGCTTGTGAATAGATTCGAGGGACTTGTAGAAGTCGCCACCGATTTGGTTGATCTTGTTAATGAAGCAAACGCGTGGAACGCCGTACTTGTCTGCCTGGCGCCAAACGGTTTCAGACTGAGCTTCGACACCCATCTTACCATCGAATACTACGACGGCACCATCGAGAACACGAAGAGAGCGCTCTACCTCTGCGGTAAAGTCGATGTGGCCTGGGGTATCGATAATGTTGATTTTGTGACCCTTCCAGTAAGCGGTAACAGCTGCGGAAGTAATAGTAATACCACGTTCCTTTTCCTGTTCCATCCAGTCAGTAGTAGCACCACCGGTGTCACCCTTAACTAGGTCAATTTTGTGTTTGAGACCGGTACGATAAAGAATCGCCTCGGAGGTGGTAGTCTTACCCGCGTCGATATGGGCAATGATACCGATGTTCCTATACTTCGATAGGTCTGTAACTTTTTCTGCCATATAATTCCTTATTATTTTTTAGACAATAGCAATAATTGCTTCATTAAAGCTTTCTATAATATTAACATATTTCCGACAAGCTGTAAAAGGGTTTTAAGCAAAGAAAATGCTCCGGCGCGCAGGCCGGAGCGGAGTTGAGTAGCATTGCTACTTCAGATGGTTGACGATACTTCTTGCACAAGAGCCGACAATAACGGCGCCATCACGAACAGTTTCAAATCCGATCTTAGCCAAACCAATAGCGGCGAGACCTCCCACGGCTAAACCCGTGAAGAAGATTGTTTCGAAAGCAACTGCGCCAGCAGTCTTTTTCACCTCCTCGGTATTGATGTGGACACCATCGTCCTCTTTTACGAAGTACTTATCGCTCAGTTTCTTAATACCCTTCATTCTTTCACCTCCGAGTATTTTTGCGTGAGCCCCATCAAAAGGTACTCTGTTGACAGATACTTCCATTATAGCACAGATTTGGCGTTTTGTCAAGATGGACGGGTCGTGATGATGGTCTGACCAAGGTCGTTCTTTAGAGTAGACGGCGTCTTGCAGCTAAAGTCTAGATGAACCGAATAGTATTTCCCTTTATATACGCGATCAAAGTCGAATACGCCTTTATTTGTGGTTTTTCGGACCCTTAAAGCGCCTTCCGCAATAACAATGTCCTCGCGCCAAAGCTTGATGAGTTTACGATAGAAATTTAGCACGGAGTCTGGATTATGATCTTGCAAAACATAATCCGCCCAGTCGATTGGCTGGCGCGCATTATCGCGCGAGCTTTTCTTTACGATACGCATTGCTTGCGCTTTGGTTTTTCCTTCTTTGCGGAGGCGTTGGTACATCTGACGTGACTGCACGCCAGGATAATCATCGATATTGTCGCTGAGTTCCGGATTCTTTAGGCCCAACTCTTGCCCCTGATAAATACATGGATTATAGCTTGGCAATAAGAATTCCAGCATCGCGAGAACCTTTGGATCTGTGTCAAAACGACTAACGGCGCGTGGCGTATCATGCGTCTCTAGTGCCATCGAAAATTTCTTTTCTGGTGTCCACTTGGCTAGCTTCTTGAACCAGTGCTTATAATGGATCTTTTGGATTTTGTCTTTCATCGAGAAGATAGTATCCGCCGCATCAAGCGTGCCGATATTGAAGCTAGCATCAAAGGCCTTGCGCGTAAGCTCACGAAACTTCGCCTTGCTCATGAAGTCGCCGCCGACCGGTTCCGCAACCGTAAATATTTTTTCGTTGCTAAATAATTTCTCGAGAATGTCGACGGTTTGCGTAGTCTGATAGTAATTAAAGAAGCCAGCAATCCTCGGCAAATAGCCGGGCTTGAAGGCGCTGTCTGCTAGGATATTTGCGGAATCTACGCGAAAGCCAGCCACGCCGCGACTAGACCAAAAATGAATGATATTTTTGAACTCTTTGACGACACGTGGATTGTAAAAGTTTAAATCTGGCTGTGTTTTGTCGTATAGATGCAGGTAATATTTGCCACGAATCTGATCATAGTCGAAGGCCGGTCCGCCAAAGAATGAATTCCAGTTTAATGGCTTGTCTCGCCAGACGTAATAATCCTTGTACCAAGGGTCGTGTTTTTCCGAGGCTTTAAACCATTCATGCTCGGAAGAAGTATGATTTAGTACCAAATCCAACAAAACGCCGATGTTATATTTATCGCAAACTGATACCAAGTGGCGGAAGTCGACCATATTGCCAAAACGCGGATCAATCTTGCGGTAATCTGCCACGTCATAGCCGCCATCAACCCAAGGACTCAAAAAGATAGGGCTCAGCCAAATATAATCTACGTCCAACTTTGCAATGAGGGGGATTTTGTCTGCAATGTCTCTGAGCGTACCGATTGCGGTTGGGTAGATTTGATAAATAAGCTTATGCTTACTCATACTAAAATTTTAGCACAAAAATATCTCCCCCGAATTGGAGGAGATATTCTGAATCGATTGCGATTAGGCGCGAGCAAAGTGTGCGAATGCACGGTTTGCTTCTGCCATGCGATGACAATCTTCCTTCTTCTTGAAGGCTGCACCTGCTTCATTGTAGGCGTCAACGATTTCTGCTTCGAGGCGCTTTGCGTAGCTCATACCAGAGCGTGCGCGAGCGGCCTGTACGAGCCAGCTCATTGCAAAGTGAAGTTGGCGATGGCCTGCAATTGGGAATGGAATCTGGTAGTTAGCACCACCAACACGGCGGGACTTAACTTCGAAATCTGGGCTAACGTTCTTGATAGCCTGTTCGAGTACCTCTACTGGGTTCTCACTCTTCAATTTCTTTGCAGCACCTTCGATTGCTTCGTATACTGCGCGCTCAGCGGCATGTTTTTTGCCGTCAAGCATGGACTTGTTAATCAAACGCTGTACGAGAACGCTCTGATACTTGCGATCTGGCATAACTTTGCGTTGCAAGCTAGAAGTAACTTTACGTGGCATAACTACTTATCCTCCTTCTTTGCACCGTACTTAGAACGGCCTTGCTTGCGACCCTGTACACCTTGAAGATCCAAAGTACCACGAACGATGTGATAGCGGACACCTGGAAGATCAGGAACACGACCACCACGTACGAGCACTACTGCGTGCTCCTGGAGGTTGTGACCTTCACCGCCAATGTATGCCCAAACTTCCTGACCGTTGGTAAGGCGAACACGAGCGACCTTACGCAAAGCGGAGTTTGGTTTCTTTGGGGTTTTGGTAGTTACCTTAACGCAGACACCACGCTTGAGTGGAGCGGCCTGCTTGTAGTAACGAGTCTTGAGCGTATTCACGATAGAACCCAAAGCTGGAGCGGAGCTCTTCTTTGCGGCTTTTTTGCGTGGCTTACGCACTAATTGATTGATTGTAGGCACAAAAAATCCTTTTCTCTTGATTAAATTTATTGCTGTAATAGAACCCTGTTGTCCAGCATTAACAAACAGAGTTCACGAAACTCTTGGGAGTATTTTAGCACTTTCCTGCAAAATATTCAAGCAAGAAAAAGGAGAGCTTTACAGCTCTCCGGTATGGTTTTCCAGGAACTCTCTTTGCCTGCGCAACATGGTCTTCAACCAGTAACTGTGCGCGTCGCCGTAACTAAGCCTAGATTCAAGCCATTTGATCTTCTCAATTGGTTTCATCTTTTTGATGGCTCGTTCGTTCTTTTCGAATTCCCTACAAAGGTACTTTAAGGTTTTCTTGCTTGGAAGTTTATCCATATATACATACCCGCCGAGTTTGGGGTCAATCTCGTCGTGGAGTTGTTTATGGACGTCGCGATTAATCTTCATCACAAAACCGCTACGAAGCACTCTACCTTCCAGCCCCAAGCGTAGCCATGCGCGTTCTGGGTAGAGTATATGATGCTTGTTGCGGTGGGTTGTGTGGGGTTTGACCTTTTCCATTCATGCACCACCGTCCTTTCCATGCCTGGAAAACTGATGTCTATTTTAGACCCTTTTAAAGAGTTTCGAAAGCCCCGCTAGAGCGGGGCTACTCTTCAAGACATCGTGTTCAATGGTATGTTGTGCGTCAGCGCCAGATGGTCATTGATGGCGCAAAGTCCAACCGAAAGCACGTAAAGCATCTTGTGATACTTCTCGTACTTTTCTAGATCAAGTGCACTGTGGATTGCTGGCAGCAGCCAGCGATGTGTCTCAAGTACGTTCTTGACGACGTTCGCCTCGGGTAATTCCTCGGCCGTAGTCAGATTGTGGTAACGGTCGATTGCCTTGCAGACCAAAGCGTCAGGGTACTCGATAAGATGTGCGTAGGTTAGTGTTTTTGCGACTACTTTCTTGTACTTCTTTTCTGCCTCGGTGTCGTCATCTTTAAAATCGTATACGAACGTAAGATGTTTTACGCCGCGCTGGACGTTCGGGTTAAATGGAAGCTGTTCCGGCTCCACACCGCAGTCCTCGCAGACATCATGCAAAAGCGCAATACAAATCTGGTCTTCAGTGTCGGCGCCAAGCGCAATACCAAAGTTCGCGACGAAGAGCGGATGAACAATAAACGGCTGGCCGTTTAGTCTTTTCTGTCCTTCGTGTTTTTCCCATGCATATTCCAATGCACGTTGAGCTTCGGTCATCTTATGTTCTTTAAAATATTTTTCGAGACGACGTCTTAAGACATGCTCGTCATAACCATATTGATACATACGATCACCTCTTTCCTCAAAATGTGCAACCTCTATGGTTCTGGGGATTATATAAGATTATTTGTTTTTGCGCAAGGCATATACGCCAGCACTAATTCCGGCCGCTCCACCAAGAATCATGACCGCCCAGCCGAAAGTAGCTAGAAGCGTTTGATTGTATACTTGCAGGAATGGGTATGGTCCGTCAACGACGCGGCAAAGGTTAAGAATAATCAGTACGATGGCATAAAGCAGCGTGGCGCCGATAGGCCACCAGATATCTTTTTTGACTAGATTATGTTTTTCCAACAGCAAGAACGAGATTAGTGACAGGATTGGACACAGCGTATGGTTATATAACATCTGGTCCGTGAACATAAAGATATAGAAACCATTTTCTACCATTGGCGAGAGAATGAAGGCCGTAACCAAAATTGTGACGGTAAGCATACAAACCGCAACATATTTTGCGATGCTGACCCATTTCGGGATTTTGTCACCTTTTATGAGGTAATAAGCCAGTATTGCAGAGATTATCAGTGACAGGATATTACTATCCATCGTGTAATATTCAATTCCGAGCGCATGGCGAACATTTAGTCGAATGATTATACTTACGACTTCCAAGATTACGATAATGATGTTTATTGCGATAGCTGCTTTTCTTTTCATATTAGCCATTCAGTGTCACTATTAGGTTAATTATCGCATCGGCGATAAGAACTCCACCGAACACTATAAACATTATGCGTTTTAATACGATGCCACTGTTCGTACGTTCTCTTATCAGGAGATAAATCATAAATATCGTGCTAAGTATCGACAGTAAACCGCAGCCGATTATGAGCGGGACTGCTTCCGTCGTAAAGACCAAAACTATTATGAGCCCCAAAAACATACGAACAAGTAACTGCGCGACACCCACATATAATATGTAGCCGCAGATTTTTTCGACAATCTCGGAGGACCTATTTACGCGATATCTTTCTGTCTTTTCTATATGAATTTCATCATCGTAATTTTCGACACTGTTTTGCTTCGCCGTAGCCTTAATAAAGCTCGTCTTGGCGTTATGATACTTATCCAAGTCGTCTCTATATTCAAGTTTTGCATAGCTATGAATATTCTCATAAGCATCACGTCTCTTTGGCTTTATTTTTAACTCGTCACGGAAACGAAGCATGGTCCTAAAGAAGTTGCTTTGCGCCAGAGTTAAATGAATATAATAGGACGGCTTTTCGAGGGTGCCTTTGCGGATGAGGATTTCGTCATTCTTGGATTTGCATTCCGTGAAACCGTGCTCAGACAATAGCTTCTCACAAATTCGATCACGAAGTTTTTCGGTAGAGGCCGCTATCGCCACATCGATGACCGGGTACGCAAAAATATCATTTACGGCAGTGGTGCCGACGTGTTCTATATAGACAGCATCGTCGCCAAGCAGTTCTTTTAGCTTCGCGCGGATATGTTCGTATTTCTTGATATATTGCGAATTATCCTCAATATTGATGCGCTCGTCGAGATGTCGCAAATCCGTCTCTTCGTACATTATTTTGATGCCTCTTTTATAATTTCGTTGATAAATTCCGCTTTTGCGGCCGTATAGCTCTTGCGATCATCCGCATACTTTTGCGCAAGTTCCTGTTTTAACTGCTCATATTTATTTCTCGCATCGGCATGCTCTCGCATATAATCTCGAAACTTCAGGTAATTATTAAATCGCGTGCTAGTTTTCTCTGAAATATGAATAAAGTGGGTGCGATTTTCTTCTGGGCCTCTTCGGACTAGTACTTCATCTTTGTCGGAATCATCCTTGATTGAGTAGTTTGGGTCTTTTTGGAAGAGTCCGCGGTAGTTCTCAAAGTCTTCAAGTCTATCCAGGCCTACTGCGATATCAATAATCGGCTTCGCGGATATTCCTTCAATGGACGTGGATCCCACATGCTCAATTGGCACGGAATCGCCGAAGATTCGGCGAAGATTCGCTTTTTCTTCTTCGAATTGTTTTGGCCAATTATAATCGTAATCTGATAGTTTTACTTTCCCAACCGCTAGTCCCATAGATTTATTATATAATAGAGCCAAACGGAGGTTTTATGAAAAATAGGTCAAAGATTGATATTTTTTGGATAATATTTTTGCCGCTTATTACAATTTTGATTATTGTTGCAAGTTTTACAGGCATTATTGATGGAAAGTCTCTCATGGAGACAGAACCTAGCCTTGCGTCACAACAGGCCGTGCTTGAAAAGAATATTACCGCTGATGGCTACACTATAAGCAATCCGAATATCATCTTGGATCCATATAATAATTCGCCTCTAACCGCCATTATTGCGTTTAAAACGGAAGAGCTTGTACGTCCAACCGTAAAAATTGCTGGCAAGGACGATAAGACATCGCTTGAATTCACTTTTGATATTTCCAAAGAGCATATTTTGCCGATTTATGGCTTATATCCAGATACAGCAAACAGTGTGACTATTAGCTATGACGGTTTTGAGAAGACCGTCACGATAGTTACGGCGCCACTCCCAGAAAACTTCGTTAGCGCAGAGATCAAGATTGCCGACCGCGACCAACTAGATAATCAATTATATTTCTTCACTCCGTCCAGCAATGGCTACACCTGTGCCTTTGATATAAACGGCGATGTGCGTTGGTACTTGAAAAATAAAGCAATTTGGGACAATGCCCGCCTCCAAAACGGGCACATGATCGTAAGCACCGAGCGCCTTCAAAATACGCCATATTATCTTACGGGCCTTTACGAAATCGATATGCTTGGCAAAATTCATGCCGAATACAGCTTACCTGGCGGCTATCACCATGATTACTACGAAATGGAAAATGGCAACCTATTGATTGCGAGCGATAACTTTGATGGCGTAAACGACACCGTTGAAGATTACGTCGTCGAAATGAACCGTATGACTGGCGCGATTGAAAAGAAGTTTAACTTAAAGGATGTTCTTCCGGCATCCGTAAATACTGGCAACGAAAACTGGTCTAGCGACGACTGGTTCCACAATAATGCCGTTTGGTATGACAAAGAGACGAATTCTATCCTGCTATCTGGTCGCCATGCCGACGCTATCGTAAACATAGATTACGAGACCGGCAATCTTCGCTGGATTCTTGGTGATCCAACTGGCTGGCCGGAAGAATATAAGTCTTATTTCTTTACCCCAGTAGGCGATAACTTTGAATGGCAATGGAGCCAGCATGCCGTCATGAAGACGCCGGAAGGAAACATCTTCTTATTCGACAACGGCAACAATAAGTCAAAGATTGAATCGGAGTACGTTCCGGCCGAGCGTAGCTATTCCCGCGGTGTTATGTATAAGATCGATGAATACGAAAAGAAGATTGAACAGGTCTGGGAATACGGTAAAGAGCGTGGCGCAGAGTTCTACTCACCGTATATTTCAGATGTAGATTATCTTGATGCTGGTCATTATATCGTTCACTCTGGCGGTATCGTCTACAAGGACGGTAAGAATTCCAATCAGCCTGCTGGCTTTGGCGGCGCTGACAAACTCGTCTCAGACACGGTTGAGCTCAAAGACGACAGAGTAATCTTCGAGATTGTCTTGCCTACAAATACATACCGCGTCGAAAAACTCCCAGCCTATACTAAAGAAGACCTCCACGGCGTAAGTCTTGGTGGCGCAATGCGTGTCGGTTCTTTGGGTAAAACGGAAATCGCCGAGACTAAGTATGGCCTCATGCACGGAATCGAACCTGACGACAAGCTAAACGAGCATAATGTAAGTATTATCAAGCAAGAAGATCGCCTCGTCTTCAATGGCACATTCAAGCGTAGCAGCAACGTCCGCGTTGTCCTCGTAAAGGGCTTTGAGCAGAAGTATTACAAAATGCGCATCACGGATAAAGTACATGCGGCCCTCTGCGTTGCAGTATTTGAGGAAGAAGAAAATGCCGATGCCGACGACATTACCGTTACGCGCTTCATAAATAGTGAAGGCTTAGACGGTAAATACGATGTCTATCTTGAGGTTTACGACAAGATTTATAACCTACATCAGCAGGTGAGCTTCTAGACTAAATCAGAGTTTAGATAGTAATAATATTCCAAAAGCTCGTGCGAATAATTCTTAACGATTCCTAGCGCGGGCTTTTCTGGATCGTGGCTCGGCAAAATCAACATGCGCGTAATACCTACTTGCTCCGCGAAGCTAGGATTATGGCTAACCATAATAATCGTACCGTCATAATCTTTGAAGTTCTCGCCAATGATTTTCTGAGTCTCTGGATCAAAATGGTTTGTTGGCTCGTCTAGGATAATGACATTTGTGCGCTTGGTTAGGATTTTGCAGAGAGCGACGCGCGCCTTTTCGCCCGGGCTTAATACCGACACGCGCTTATATACATCATCACCGCGGAACAAGAAGTTGCTCAAGATGCTGCGCATTTCCGTATCGGTAAAATCATAGGACTTTACATTGTCTAGGATGGTTTCGCGCTCGTCGAGAATCTCGAGTTCCTGCGCGTAGTATGCAATAGTAGTGTTCTGGCTCGGAATAATCGTGCCCTCATCTGGCGTTAATTCACCCATAATAAGTTTCAGCAGTGTAGACTTACCGATACCATTTTCACCGACGATGAGGAATTTTTCGCCGCGAGTAAGACTAAATGACAATTTTTCGAATAATGGCGCCTTGCCTGGATAGTGAAAAGTAAGATTTTGAACTTCTAGTGGCACTTTCCCAGATTGCTTGCTTGGCGAAATATTCATCTCGACTTTTTGATATTCTTGCTCTCGAACTTCAAGCTCGGCAAGCTTACGGTCGAGCATCTTCTCACGGACGTGGCCTTGCTTGATTAACGCAGTATTACTACGCTTTGCATTACGGGCGCGCTCAACGAACTCCTGAATACGCTTAATCTCGCGCTCTTGCTCAGTGATTCGTTTATCCTGTTCTGCTTTTTCTTCGGCATACTGACGGCGGAAATAGGTATAGTTGCCACGATAAACTGTAGTTTTATGGGTAGTTTTGTTTAGGAATAAGGTCTTGTTCGTTACCGTGTCGAGAAACTCTACGTCATGGCTAATTACCATTACCATGCCGCGATAATTACGCAGATAATTGGCTACGAATCCTTTTGTTTCAACATCCAAGTGGTTCGTTGGCTCATCCAGAAGTAAAAGACCGGCATTTTCGAATAGGACGCGCGCAAAAGCAACTTTCGATTTCTGGCCGCCAGATAGTTGTTTCATTGGGGCGTCCATCAAGTCTTGGAGATGCATCTTTTCGATAATCTTTAGAAGTTCGTAATCAAAATTTGCGATATCGTATGAGTCGATGAGATCCTGTAGCTTAACAATCCTCTCCGTAATCGCATTGCTGTCTGGGTATTTGGCAAGCTTTTCGTATTCGGCATTTAGCTGCTCCTGCAGTTCATCAACTGGGCGAGCCGCAGCAATATATTGCCAGACCGTAATATCATCATTGGACTTATCGATTTTGATTTCCTGCGGCAAGTAGCCAAGGCGCAGACTCGGGAGTTCTATTTCGCCGTCATCTAGTTTTTGCTGGCCAAGAATCACTTTAAATAGCGTAGATTTGCCGGCGCCGTTTACGCCAACGATGCCTACTTTGTCCTTTGCTTCAAAATGAAAGCTACAATCGTCGTAGATTTTTTCGACACCAAAAGACAGAGATAGGTGCTGTGCTTTCATGGCGTATATTATATCGCAAAAGTTGTATAATATAATCAAATGAACCGTAAAGCAACAATTGCGGCTTGTGTTTTGGCTCTCATCCTGGGACTGATTGTATTATTTCTTCCGAAGTCTAGAGAGCTTAGTTTTCTTGAGACTGAAATTACCGAAGATAGATGGAACGAAATCACTTCTACGCATATAAAGAACCCATTTTTGTCTTTGTCGGGAATCACCTTTGATGGCTACGAACTTCAGCTAGATTCTGATGGCGGAAGATATTTTTATTCGATCATACAGAATTCAGACACCGCATATAATCCGATAATCTATATTCCAAAAGAGTCGCGCATCAACATTGCTACGCTAAAGCCGGACCTTAGCTATGAATCTGTCGCCGAAAACCAGAGCATTAAACTACTACTCTATACTAGCGTTGACTATAGAATCGTAGATCTCGTCGCGACTACGCTACCGATAATGAATATCGACACAAAGTGGCACCCAAATATCAGCGATAAAGATTCGCAAGCGGCAATCAGTCTATTCGATAATAGTGAATTCGTTAATCAGCGTATCGTCAAATCAGACACGAATATTCATCTTCGCGGATCCACCTCATATTTTCAAGAAAAGAAAAGCTACAAACTCAATCTCACTTTGCCGGATGGGTCAAATAATCGTCTACGCCTACTCGGAATGAGGAAGGATGATGATTGGATTCTTAATAGTCTTTATGGCGATTTTGAGAAAGTCCGTAATATCTTGGCTGCTCAGATGTGGAAGGATTGCTGTTCCGAACATAACGAAATGCAGGCGCCAAACAGTTTCGAATATCGCTTCGTGGAGCTTTTCGTCGATAACTCATATGTTGGGCTCTACCTATTAGGATACAAACCTGACAAGAAAGTCGTAAATCTAAATAGTTCAGAATATATCTATAAGTATAAAGACTGGGCAAATGCGGAGATTCTTCGCTCAGATGATAATTTCTTCCGTTTTTTTGATTACGAGAAGGGCGACGCGCCGGAAGAAGACGTTCGCGAAGAATTACTTAACTCTATTGATGTTATTAGCAGCGGTTCAATCGATGACATCAAAAATAGATATGATATCGACAACATCATCGATATTGAGCTTCATGGCATGATTACGCAAAATGTCGATTATATCAAAGATAATAAGGTTAAGAATCTGTATATAACCATGAAAAACACGCCAACAAGGCGAGTCGTTTTATATACGCCATGGGATTTCGATCTAGCTTTCGGCAACTCATGGAAGGATGGTCTTGAAAATAATACGAGCACCGTTTCGTATGGTTCACCGGTTGATGCCGTAATTGAATCCGACCAATTCCCTACTGGTGCGCTCAGAAGGCTTGGCGATAAAAGCATTACCGAAGTTGAGAAGAAAAGGTACGCAGAACTACGCCGAGGCGCCTGGAGCAACGAACAGATATTTTCACTAATAGACAAGTATGAATCCGAGATCTTTGATTCTGGCGCCTATTACCGCGATGAGGCACGTTGGCCAAAAGGAAATTATCTTGAAGGCGCAAGGGACTTAAGTGTATTCAAAGAATATATGAAAAAGCGCCTAGAATTCGTAGACGCTTATTATGATTATAGATAATTATTTCTTTTTCTTGTCTTCGTGCTCGCAGAAGCGGCGGATTTCTGAATAGAAATAGATATTCGCAAGGATGAATACTACGCCGAATGCTTCTAGGAGATGAATTGCCTTACCTAGGATAATTGGGCATCCCTGAATGAAGCCAGAGATTGTCTCGACCAGACCGATCATGAGTAGGATAAATGGAATAATATAGGCGAGGAAGAATACAGTGCGTCCGTATAGTGTCTTATGGAATTTTTGGAATGTTTTTCTTAGGGATTTGATGTCTAGTTCGTATACGCTCATGCTTATATATTAGCAAATATTTTTTGATACAATATAAGCAATAAGGGAGCGTTAGCATTATATGTCGTCTAGGAGAAGTTTTATAAGCTCGCTAATTGTGATAGCGGCTATTTTGATATCGTCCTTGTCTATAGCGCTAATCCCCACACACGAAGCCAGTGCCGAAAATATGATGTGCGAGTGCACGAATACTTATTCTGATGGCACAACAAAAACCGAAGAAGGCGCCTCCACTATCCTGTTCGGTGATGCTAATAGCTGTTTTTGTGGTGGTATTAATAGTATCGTCAGGACGGCTGTGAATGTCCTCACTGTCGGTATAGGACTTCTGGGGACGCTCGGGATTGTATGGTCTGGTGTCGTCTATATGTCTGCGCGAGATGACGAGAGTCAAGTAGCAAACGCCAAAAAGCGCCTAATTCAGACCCTTATCGGCATTGCGGCGGTAGGCCTATTTGATGCTGCCGTATTTCTCTTGATGCCAGGTGGCACGGCGAGTAGTATTCCTACAGTAGTTAGTAGCACATCCGAGGTAGTCGCAAGGCCCGAGCCAGAAAAGAAGCCAGATCCCGTACCGACTACACCTTCTACGCCTTCGACACCATCAACGCCGTCTACGCCATCCACTCCTTCGACGCCATCTACACCTTCCACTCCTTCCACCCCCCCTACGCCGTCTACGCCTACCGGCAATGACTGCTCTAGCTACGGTGTATCGAAAGGTACGGAATATCATACGCAGTACGGATCATATAAGAACGTCATCTGGAAAGGCGGAAGTTATCCGAACTCAACAATTGGGGAATCTGGCTGTCCGATGATTGCAATTCTAAACGCGACAATCAAGGTCACAAATTGCAAGCTTACGCCCAAAATGTTCGCAGATAATATGAAGAGCTTCACAAACAACTTTACGAACCGTAAAGGTATATTTAGTAGCGACGGAAACTGGAGCAATCTCGGTGAGCCTATTATGAAGCATTACGCCTCAGACTATAAGGTAAAATTTAAGAGAATAAGCAAAGGTTCGGTAAAGTCAGCCCTTGCTGCTGGGCATGCCGTAATTGCCCGTGGCGCGAGAGGATCCGATGATAGCAATAAAGTCTTTTCTAGAAACGGCCATTTCGTGGCATTTGTCGGAATTAATGGCAACACCATCTCGGTCAAGAATCCAGCTTCGAGTAGTTTCGGAAGCGTTAGTTTCGAGAAAGCGACCGCTCATGCTACAGATTATTGGGAGGTTTCAAAATAATGTACGACAATCCCATTGAGAATAAGGGCGGATCCAAAAAGTTTATTATCTTTGGCATAATCGCACTTATTGCAATAATCGCCATTGCTCTGACTGTAATTATGATTTCACAATCAGGCACTACTGATGAGCCTGTCGTTGAAACCGATGCGGAGCAGGTTGAATACGATAGTAAAGGCGAGAATACCGGCGGCGAGGAGGTCGATATTCCAGCTAACGAGAAACTGGATTTCCTGAAGGATTATCTTTCCGATGAGGATATTCTTTATGTTGATAACGAGATATACGTAACCGTAAACAACTACTATCCTAATGGATTTAATACTATAATTTATGACCTAGAATCCGTTAAACTTAGGGACCCTGGCTATCAATTAGTATTTGATTTTTCTACTGATGCCAAAGATCATACTTTTCATATGACTATTCAATTAAATTCTAAAGATGAGATTGTTTCATCGATAATTGAGGTTGATTAATCCTATACCGGTATAGTGGATGAGGGATATGAACAATGCGCCGTTGTCGCAAGCGACCGGGCATTGGGCGAACCCATGGGGCGAATCCATCCAGTCCGTCGGTTCAGGAATAAAAAACACACCCTGGCGGGTGTTTTTCTATTCCTGAATGGCTGGGGATGAGGGATTCGAACCCCCGAATGGTGGGACCAGAACCCACTGCCTTACCACTTGGCGAATCCCCAACGGTTCCTTTTATTTTAGACCATTTGTTTAAATTTGTAAATCCTCATCATTTTTGCCAAATTACTAATTTTATTGTATAATTCGCTCAAGTTCCTCCTTCGGGAGGACTTGCATCTTTTAAAAGGAGGTGGCTAGATGAGAAAGCTACCGTTGGAAGAAATCAAGGATCTGCCTTCACGACAAGTCATCGAGGATTTGCGAAGCCGAAAGTATTCTCTCCTCCAATGCGCTGGCTGCGACAAGCTACGAAAGGAGATGAGAGGACCGGGGTTGGCCTGCCGATTAGTCATCAATTGGGCATGGCACACGACCGGTGGTGGTGATACCAGAAAGCACGACCGCCGCGTCGCCAACAAACTCGCAAAATTCCTGAGTTGGGGAGCGCCCGCAGATTTTCACGGAGGTTTGCCAGACTATGCGAGCAGCATCGTCGTTGGCTTCAATCATCCGTCTCTGGGCGAAATCGTCCGATTCATGAGAGTTTGCCTTTCGGAATTCCATAACCGAGCAAATCTGTTTCCTGTAAACTTGCCTTGGTACGAAGCACTTATGCCGGTCGTCGACAAGCTTGAGAGGCTTGGGGTCTACATTACCCCTATTATCACGCCTTCAACCTACGAGAAGATGCGTAAATACGTAAAAGCTGAAGACATGCCGATCATCGAGGAACTACGCAAAGGTTTTACGATGCACTACTTCAATCTTTGCGCCGACTTTGCTAAAGAACGTGCCGTTATCTGGGTAGCGCCGAGTGCGACCAGACGAGCAACAGTCTTTACGTCCGAGGAAGCCTATAAAGACCTCGAGCCTACTACCCCACCCGTTATGACGTCGATCGCGTCTGCGGTGGTGCGCAAAAAGGTTACCGACTGCGTCTTTGTGGCAACAGGAGTAGTGCCTGCCGCGAATTGCGGACGTGGCCTCAACCTATTTAAAGACTACACGATTTCTTTCGGCGAAGTTTACGACTATTCTATGGTGTCGAAATTAATCCATCAGAAGAATAAAGATCACGGCGGACGAACTTTCGAGCACGTATTTTTACGAAGCATCTGCAATACACTAAGCGCTCTCGACGCTGACTATCTGCTGCATCCTTGACCAACCCCGGCCCCTTAAACAAGGGCCGGTTTTTCTTGACTTTTTGCGCCGTTTGTGCTATAATTATATAGATGTAACCTTGCATCACCGCAGGGTTATTTTGCTCGTTAGGAGGGATGAATATGAGCGAAAAGAAACTCTTCTCATTGAAAGTGGTGATCATATGCTGCATCAGCATGATCATCTTGGTAGGCTTTGCCTTGATAAGCAACGCCATAGAGGACATGGGTAAGACCCAGTACGACAAGGCACGCGAGCGCATACTCTTCAACAATGGAAGCCCCGAACCGGAAGTAAATAATGGAGCGTTCAATCTGTTCAGGTTTAATACCGACCAGATTCATAGCGATGCATTAATCTTCCCCGCTGGTCTCGCAAAGGAGTTCGACGGCAAAGCGAACGGACATTTCTACAACCCCGTAGAGCTCTTGATGGAATATCAGGGACAAGATTGGGACGGAAAGATTGACGACAAGCACTCCCTGGTCTTCGAAGACGGTAGCACTGTGACCGCTGAAATCTACAACGGAGCGCTTCATGTGCGCTATTATGACGGCTGGATCGTCAAAGGCAAAAACACCTACCTTAGCAGAGACATGCTTGAGCTATGGATTACGCCTGAAGGCAAAAAACTTTGGCGAAATGACGGCAAGGCCTTCGCCTTCGACTACTACGACATGGCGTCTAGCAAAGAAGAGATGCTTGGCACCTGGGCCTTCTGTGACAACAAGGCCTACAACATTACGCCAAACGAAGAGACGCTGATCTACGACATGCCATTCAACTATAACCAGGTTAGTCGTTGGTGCGGTCTCAAATCTGACGTCTATGCTTTTACGGTTCACCACGACGGCTGCACGGAGCTTTGGAAGTTTGCTGGCGGCGCCTTCGAGATGATCAGTTTCGTCGATTGGGATGTCGACATCGTAGCCGACAATTACGGTACCGCGCATTCCGACAAGTTCATACGCTTTACGCTTCCGAAAGAAGTAGTGACGATTGCCCAAAACGGTAGCGTCACGCGTGAAACAATCACAGCGAAAGAATAATTCCTCACGAAAACCATCCGCAAGGGTGGTTTTTTCTTGGCTTTTTTGTTATGATAAAATAGATTAAAAGCATAAGAATAACAAAATAGGTACAAGGGTGGAAAATCAGAATCTAGATCATAGAGTTTATCATCCGCTTGACTCAGTTGAGGATGTAGAGCAGTTTTACTCTGCCATAAGTCGCGATAAACTAACGCAGAAATTATCTCCAGAACGTCCATATTGCTACTGGACGATTGAAACATACGACAAATCTAACGGTATCCGCGGTGGCGGTGGCCTTGGTGTCCTCGCGGCAGACATGCGTCGCGTTGCTGAGCAACTTCAGGTCCCATTCGTACTCGTAACTCCATTCTATCCATGGGAATCGCATCAGCGCATGCAGAATATGGAGCAAATCGACTACCACGAAGAGCGCGATTACCACGATTTCGGTTTTAATTATGTCGACAACGTCCGTATTAAGACTTCGACCACATCCGTAGAGCTATCTGTTATTGAAAAACAGATGGGTTCATCTAGATTCTTATGCATTACCGAACCAAACTTTGGCGAGCTTTACTCTGGCGAGTCTGGCTCTGATCACCGCCTATATCAGGAAGTCGCCCTTGGCTTTGGCGGCTACCAGGCCCTGAAGCTAGTTGGTCTTCGCCCAGCAGTTATTCAGCTTAATGAAGTTGCGACATTCTTTGCGGCGATTGCCCGCCTCGATGAGCTCGTTAGCTCCGGCATGAACGTATACGAGGCAATCGTTTATACCCGTAAACACACACTTTACACGAACCATACGTTAGTACAGGCCGCAGAGGCTACCTTCCATTATTCCCAGTTCGAACGATATGTATTCCCAAACATCAAGAGCACTTCCGTAAAGCGCTGGCTTTCCGATAAGTTTACCGATGGTATTATTCGTCTTTCTACGCCGACCGTAGAGATTGCAGAGCTTCGCTCTGGTGTGTCCAAATTGCACGCCCGCGTCGCTAACTATCACGACATTAACGGTGGAAAGATCAAATTCAAGAGCGTTACAAACGGTATTCATATGCGTACCTGGGTCCTCCCAGAAATCATGGAATACTATCATAATCATGATATTTTGGATAAGTTCGATCTTCCAACCGTGCGTGACTTTGAGGGTGCAGTCGAAAAGATTACCGCTGCAGACATTCGTCATCTCAAGAATCTTGGCCGCAAACGCCTAAATGAGATTCTTGCTCATCGCACGGATCAATACGGCAATCCGATCTCTATTCCGGAAGATGCATTCCTATTCGACTTCAAGCGTCGCTTTGTAGATTACAAGCGTCCAACGCTACCATTTAATGACCCAGACCGCCTGGCAGACATTCTCGAGCGCAACAATGCTCACTATATCTTGGCTGGTCGCGTCCATATGGGTGATTCCACGATGTTTGGCAAGCTCATGAATACTCTGAAACTTATTGATTCTCATCCGATTCTCCGTCAGCGCGTACATTATTTGCCAGATTACGACGAAGAACTTGGTCTAGGGTTATCTCTTGGCGCAAACAGCTCTATCAATACTCCAATCGTTGGTCTTGAAGCCTGCGGTACAAGCTGGATGAAGGATGTAGCAAATATGGGTCTCCTCATTTCTACGCATGATGGCGGCGTTGCAGATATGCCTTCCGATAATTACCTAACTATTGAAGGTAAGACCGAAGAGCAAGAAACCGACAATCTCTATCATCAGATGGAAGTAGCCTGCAAGGCATGGAGCAACGACTTTGATCTTGAATATTGGGTACACAAGGAGCTTATCGCTTATCTCGATATCTGCTCTGGCTCCCGCATGATGCGTGATTATCTAAATTATCTATTTTAATTAAAGAAAGGAAAAACATGGATAGCCCAGAACCAGCACCTATGAACGTAGCGCAAAAACAAAAGAAAGGCGGAGTTGCCGGTATTATTGGCTGCGTCGTTCTTTTAGTATTATTAATTGGTGTGAGCGTCTTTGCATTTATGAGTTTCAGTTCTGCTTCAGACAAGCAAAGCGAAATTGACACCCTCACTAAACAGGTAGAGGACAAAGATAAGAAGATTAAAGAGATTTCCGAAGCTGTCGGCGTAGAAGTCAAAGATGGCGAAGAAGTTTCCGCAGAGACTATCAAAGAATCTCTAGGTAACGTTATCGTCCTCAAGGATATCGGTTACAAGCTAACTATCCCGGACAATTATATCTATGTTAGCTTTTTCTATACTTCGAGCGCACATCCTTCATTGCAGCTTTGGGGCGTAGGCAATGATCGTAACTATCAGCAGTTCCCAGCTGGTGATCCAGAAGTAAATCCAAGTGGCATGGGTGCAGTCACTTTCTTAAAGACTGGCGAAAAGTTTGATTGTGTAGCCTCCTGCCCAGAAAAAATCACTGGTTTAATCGAAGGTTATGATGTTTATTATGAAAGCCCTCAGGCAGCCATCTCGTTAGACAAAGAATCTCAGAAGCTTGAAGTTGAAGACGTTGCCAGAATCAAAAAGATTCTAACTAGCAAAGAAAATTACAGCAAGTTATAAAGATCAACAAAATACCCCTCGGACGAGGGGTATTTTTTAGTGAAATAACTACAATTAGTTGTAGATGTTTTCGACCATGATGCTTGGACCCATGGTGGTGGACACGTAAACAGACTTTACGTACTGACCCTTGATGGATGCAGGCTTCTGGCTCTTTAGGCTTTCTACGAAAGCGTTGACATTTTCCATAAGCTTGTCTGCACCGAAGGAAACCTTACCGAGACCTACGTGTACGATAGCTTGCTTGTCTACGCGGTATTCAATCTTACCAGCCTTAGCTTCTTTGACTGCCTTCTCGATATCGGTAGTAACAGTGCCAGCCTTTGGATTTGGCATGAGGCCTTTTGGACCAAGGAGACGTGCGTACTTACCAAGCTTTGGCATGTACTGTGGAGTAGAAATAAGAACATCGAAATCAAGCTGTTCCTTATCAAGACGCTTGGTGAATTCTTCATCCTCTGCGATATCTGCGCCAGCTGCCTTTGCAGTCTTTGCGAGATCGAGTGGTGCGAATACAGCTACGCGTACATCTTTACCGGTACCTGCTGGCAAAGTGACGGTTGCGCGGATGTTCTGATCTGCCTGACGTGGATCAACACCGAGGCGGAAATGCATCTCGAGGGTTGCGTCAAACTTTACTGGGCTGGTTTCGATAGCGAGCTTGATAGCATCTTCGAGGCTATATGCTTTGCCCTTTTCTACCTTTTCGTTGGCCTTGCGGTAATTCTTGCCACGGCGTTCGAGGCGGCTACGAGTAACTGGCTTAGGACCAACTTTCTTTTCTGGTTCTGCAGCTTTCTCAGCCTTGCGTGCCTGGCGTTCTTCCTCGGCGCGTACTTCTTCTACGTGCTTCTTGGATTTCTTACCAGCTTTGGCGAATTTTTCTTCAGTTTCTGCTGCTGCTTCGACTGGAGCTTCTTCTGTGGTAGGTTCTTCTACGACAGGAGTTTCAAGATCTTTGGCTTCTTCTTTAGCCATGATTATATCCTTTCGCGGTACAAACGAGTTTTTGACTCTCCCGACCATTAAATTTAACTTGTTTGATTTTATCATAAAACAGGTTAAAAAGCAAGAAAAAGGTGCCGCAAGCTGGGCTTACGACACCATTACCAGAGCAAAGAACATAAGCGTGAGCGAAATCGAATCCATGCGGTCTAAGTAACCCCCGTGTCCACGAAGTGGATATTCGAGAAGTCTTACAACCGGTATGGTCATCAGTCCGTCGCCAGAATCCTTGATGCCAAGTTGCCTCTTCGAGGCAGAACCGAGTAGGTCACCAGCTTCAGCCACCACACCCGCAAATATCATAAAGATAACAAGTCGGGTGGTTATGGTGATGCCGAACAGCGGGCAGAAGAACAAAGCCGCAAAAGACGCTATAATTCCTCCGATGAACCCTTCGTAAGTCTTTTTTGGCGATATTCTATAGAAAATCTCGGCACGATGTTTACCGAAGAGTTTGCCGACAGCAAAAGCTCCGACGTCCGCCAGCGTACTTACTAGCACGACGAAGGCTAGCTCTTCGCGCGTTACAATCAGCGCAGCAATAGTCGCAAACATCAATACGCAGACTTCGAAGGCCCAGGCCCCAGCGGGCTGACAAGACAGCGGATCCATACGCCACTTTTGCGTCTCGGAGATAATCATTATCTCGGCCATAGACATCAAGAAACAGAACACGAACAGAAGATTGAAGTATTCACCTCCAAATTCGAAATAGCACACAAATAGTGCCCCGATAATCCAAAGTGCTCCAATCACTCTTCCTTTCATATATCCACCTCCTCTATGATGCAGGAAAGCAATCAGTGCTTTTAATTATAACATATTTTTTGTCAAAAGAAAGGGCGCCCCCGAGGGGACGCCAATTAGAGCAAGATGATGAAATAGATGAATGCCACCGAGGCCGAATCGAAGCAATCTAGGAAGCCATGGCGCGAACGCATCAGCTTCTCTATTTTGCCAAGAACCGGCTTATCGAGCAGATTCTCTTCAGAGTTCTTGATTCCTAGCTCTCTCTTTGCCGCTGAACCAAGAAGGTCGCCTATTACGCACGCAACAAATCCCGTACTTGCGTAGTAGATTGCCGCCGTTTGTAATGGAATTTTCATGATTGCAATGATTAGCCATCCGACTATCACAGAGCTTAGTGCCTCTCCGATGTATCCTGCATAGGTCTTATTTGGAGAAATGCGCCTCGTTAGGAACGGTCGTCTTTTGCCGAATATTCTGCCGAAGAACAAACCTCCAGCATCGGCGGCAGTAACTGTACCAATCCATAGCACATATTGTTCGGGACTTAATCTCTTATAGAAGATAGCTAGAGTTGCGGTCACAAGTACGACTGTCATTAGCGAGCAGCGAATAACGCTGACGTTATTCTTGTTCGCGTCGGCATAGGCCGCATTGACGTAGATTTCGATGATGGACATAACAAAGCAGAAGCCAATAAGAATCCTAAAAGGCCAACCACCTCCCATAAAAGCAGTTGCGACATAGGTCGCACATATGATTAACGTGTCGACGATCTCTTGCTTCAACGGTAGTTTTGGTACCGTATCGCTCATTTGTACCACCCCTTTCATCATTTGTAAGGTACAATATCGCAGATTATACAACAAAAAGACCACTCTGTAAAGAGTGGTCTCTCTGTAGAATTACTCAACTACTTCTACGCCCATGGAGCGTGCAGTACCTGCAATAACTTTGCAAGCGCCAGCTTCATCGATAGCGTTTAGCTGATCTTTCTTTACTGCGGCAATTTCCTTAATCTGAGCCATGGTAATTTTACCAACCTTCTCAGTGTTTGGACGACCGCTACCCTTTTCGAGTTTGATCTTTTCGCGGATCAAATCGTCAACTGGTTGACCCAAGCAGGTCCAGTCGAAAGTGCGATCTTCGTATACCTTAATGTGAACGATGACGTTCTTGCCTTGATATTCCTTGGTAGCCTCGTTAAATGGGTTAATGAAGTCCATCATGTTAAGACCCCACTGACCGAGGGTGCTACCTACTGGAGGTCCAGCTGTTGCTTTACCGCCAGGAATGCGCAACTTAAGGTTGCCGATGCATTTCTTTGCCATTTTGTTAATATTTCCTTCTCCGGCTTTGAAGCGCTTCACCGGAAATTACGTTTAATTAAACGTGCGTAACGGCGTATATTATACATCAAAAAGCCTCCGGACGCAAATCTGGAGGCTTTTACTAATTAGTCGTCAATCTTTTTGACTTGAAGAGCATCAAGCTCGACGGCGGTTTCGCGACCAAACATAGATACGAGAACCTTGAGCTTACCCTTGTTAGCATCGATTTCGGAGATTGTACCTTCGAAGCCCTTGAATGGACCATCGGTAACGGATACAACTTCGCCGATTTCGTAGTTGACGGTAAACTTTGGATCGTCAACGCCCATGCGTTTCTTGATTTTTTCAATTTCCTTCTTGGAAACTGGGGTTGGCTGAGTACCAGTACCGACGAAGCCAGTTACGCCTGGGGTATTGCGGATAATGTACCAAGTCTCATCAGAAAGGCACATTTCTACCAATACATATCCCTGGAAGATTTTCTTGTCTGCTACGCGGCGCTTGCCGTTTTTGATTTCAATCTGTTTTTCTTTTGGAACGAGAGCATCAAAGATTTTGTTTGCCAAATCGGCGCTGCCAATGCGCTGCTTGATAGAATCAGCAACTTTGTCCTCATAGCCGGAGTACGTACTAATTGCGTACCACGCCCTAGAACCATCGTAACGGTTTACCGCCATATTATAATCCTCCGTAGATTAAGTTAAATAGATAAGTGAATAGCATGTCTAGAAGCATAATAAATACCGCGATTACTACTACGTAGACAATTACAGAAAATACGAGCTTCCAGGTTGCTTTGCGATCTGGCCAGCGTACCTGGCGTACTTCGCGGAATGAGTCGCGAATGTAGTGACCAAAGGCTACGAATGGGCGGAATAGAATAAAAGGCTTTTTGCCTTCACGCGCAGCTTTTCTTGCGGCTTTCTTTTCTGCCTTTTCGAGCTTTTTTGCTTCTTTGCGATCTTTGGCGCGAACTTTTTTATTCTCGCTATTCTTTGCTTTTACTGTGACTTTGCGAGTAATTTCAGCTGGCTCGTCAGACTTCTTGGTCTCTTTTTTGCTAGAGGCTTTGTCGTCTTTCGCCTTAATTCTTGTGATGTTTGCCATGAAATGCTCCCATTAAAAATAGTCCTTTCGGACTCTTGTCAAGAGTATATCAAAAAGAATCCGTTTTTGCAAATAACTTAATCTGTTTTTTAGAGGTCTTCGTAGTTTTCTTTGTCTGTGAGGAGTTTTTGAAGAATCTCCATGGTCTTTGACTCTACTTTTCCGTCGGCAGAATCCGGCGAGCTATATTGATCCAGGCTCGCAATGCCACGACGAAGTAGGTTACCATTACCAGAGACAATGCTATTACTGCTAAAAGAGTTCATCCAGTCGTCAGTAGAGTCAATCTTTAGATAGGCATCGATGTATTTCTTTGAAAGCGCCTCAAGGCGAATCATGCCGCTAGTATTCTTGTCCGGGTCAGCGAAGTCATAGCTATCCTTGCTAGCCTCGGCATCGATAGCCCAGATTAGTACACCTTCATTGTCAGAGAGGTATTTTACGCCCTTTAGGCTATCGGAAATTTTGACTTTTTTGCCAACAATCGGTAGATAGATGTAATCTTTGGCGGTTGTAGCGTTGACGGTAGAGATTGTATTTAATGTATCCCATTTGCCGTCATATTCTTCAGACATGCCCTCGCCGGTAGCCTCCTTGAGGGCTTTATTCTTTTCGGCCTCGATGGTTTTTATCTTGCTCTCGTAGTAGCTCTTTAGTTCGGAAACCTTTTCATTATAGGCGGTTTCGGCCTCGGTCTTTGCGTCCGCGGCGATTTGTTCCTTGTCTGGCATATTTATATATGCGAGTACTGCAGCTACGCCACAAGCAATCGTTAGGACCATAAAAATAATTGCAATAATCATCCATTTATCGAGTTTTTTCTCTTGGACTCTTTCCATCAAAATACCTCCGATTTCTTAATAGTATAAGCTTTTTCAAGATAGATGGCAAACGCTCGGCAATAAAAATATGCCCCTCTCGAGTTGGGGCATATTATTTAGCGCTTCTTTTCCTTTACTTCGTTGCGGCCAAGGTTCTTCTTCGTTTCGGTGAAGACCACGTGTTTGCGCAAAACTGGGTCATACTTACGAAGGCTGAGCTTGTCTGGGGTGTTCATGGTGTTCTTCTTGGTATAGTAAAGGCGAATACCAGATTCTTCAGAAACCAAACCAACAAGCTTGCGCTTGGTATTATTCTTTTTTGCCATATTGGTCATATTTTAGCACATCTGTTGCGTTTTGTAAAACCCCCAAGAATTTAAATGTCGCCCGAAGCAACGCACGTATTTGACGCTTAGGGTATTATACTTGTATTATTATCTAATAATTATGAGCAATACGAGGAGTATACTACTTAAACTGTCCGACGATAACGTAAAATCTGTTACGTTTGATATTTTTGACACTGTATTGCTCCGAAAAATCCACCCAGAAGAAATGCAATTTCTTGAGGTAGCAAAGCAGTGGGTCCCACTATTTCGCAAAGTAGTTTCCGATAAGATTGAGGCGGATGAATTGCTGTCGACAAGAATTTATGCACGAAAAGAGCTTTGGAATATTAACTCAAAATATAATACACGCGGAGCCTCGGACGAAGATCCCCTATTATCGCTTTATACCTACGACGTAACGCTCGAAGAATGGTTTGCTCTAATTGTTGACCTGCTCGTCGAAAAATATAACATAAAGATCAATCAAGAAGCCAAAGATAATCTTGTCACATCTATGATCGATGTAGAGATTAAGACGGAAAAACGTGAATTATTCCCGAATGAGCCACTTATTGAGACAGTCAGAAAAGCCAGGCAAAATAATCCTCAACTGAAAGTTTATTTCGTCTCTGATATGTATCTGTCGAAGAAGTATATTTTGGATCTATTACATCATTTCGGAATCGACATCTTTGATGATGGCATTGTTTCTACCGACGTCGGTTACATCAAAGCAAATGGCGGCCTCTTTTCTTATCTACACAATAAAAAGGTTTTCGGAGATTCTTTTGACCTCTCCACGAACATACATATCGGCGACTCGCGCACTTCAGATTACCTAATGCCAATTGCGAATGGTTCGGACGCTATATTATATCGCCCAAATGATCGAAAGTTTTACGCGAATAGGCTAAAGCGCAAAATCCTAGCCAAACAATCGGCCAGTGAAGCCAAAAAAGAATTAGCAAATAAGATAAAAAGCTATCCTTCAAATCCAGCTGGAATATGGAGGATGTATGGCTTCATCTTCTCTCAAGCGCTCTGCTCTTTTCTTGCGCACGTAGCTTTGTCTGCAAAGTATTCACCAAATACCACGTTTTTGATGGTTTCGAGCGAAGCGAAATGCTTTAAGGAATATGGCGATAAGCTTATGGGCAAATTGTTCGACCAGCAAAATATCGTCATCGCCGATAAACTAAACCGCAGACAAATGATTAAGGCTTTCGTTTGGTTTCTAGCAAACAATCCTACGATCGACTACGATATCGATTCCATCTTCAGTATTATTTGCTATGGTGAGGTTGAAGGTACGCATAGAGAGCTTTATGAATTCTTCTTCGGGAAGGACTACCCATATAGCGAGTTAACTATTAATCACCAAGACGACAAAGATTTTAGAAAAAGCTTTATATACAATATCGCCCATGCAGACAGTAAGTACACAAAACATCTAAAGGAAGCTTACGATTATGTAATCTCCATTATTCCGTCATTAAAACACAAAGTCGCCATTGTTGATTTGGGCTGGGGTGGCACAGTTCAGATGCTATTTACGGATTTTTGCCGATTATATAATGCGAATCTAGATATTACGGGATTATACCTTGGCGCACATCCAGCAGATAGATTCGAGATGAAAGATACGGACTTGTACGGATACCTTATGCCGAACGTTCGAACGGGTGAAGATAGAAGAATCTGGAATGCAGTTTTATGGGAATACGCCTTTACAAACAAGGCGCAATTTAGCGAAGATACCGCCCACTTAGAGCAGATTCGCCTTGGCATTCTGGATGGCATAGATTTTATTGAAAATATAAACCTTAATCCTCTCGATTATTATTACTCCGCTGTCAGGGCCGCTATCAAAAACTTCATTACGAGACCGAAGAGAAAGGTCGTAAAAATAATCGGCAACATACAATTCGATAGTGGCTTTGTGGATTTTCATTATTTCCGTATCGTCGATATGTCGTATAGCTTCTTCAGTTTCCGGAAGAAGCTCTTGCTGCATCCACGCAGCACGATTAGGAATGACATATTCGGACCGAATCATTGGCCGATGGGATATATTGCATATTACAGGCTATACATCACGAAACTAGCAATTAAACTAATTCAAATTATTAAGAGAAAAACATATTTTTGACATCTGTGCCGTTTTTATCAAAGTATCTTTTGATGTTAAGATATAAACAATAGGAGGCTTATGGGCAAGATAAAAGCATATAGGAGTTGTTATGACGATAATTGAAGGAACAAAAGAAAACTTTGATACAGAGGTTCTAAAAGCCGACGTACCGGTTTTGGTAGATTTTAATGCGGAATGGTGTCCGCCATGCCAAGCCTTGCATCCAATTCTCGAAGAACTTGCCGAAGAAGGCGGCAATTTTAAGATCGTTGCCGTAGATATTGACGACCAGGATGAGCTCGCTGAAGAATATGAGGTTAGCTCGATTCCATGCCTAGTCGTATTCAGCGGCGGCGAAGAGACTGAGCGCAAGGTTGGCTTGCAGCCAAAGAAGCGTCTCCAAAAGATGTTAGGAGTTAAATAATGTACGATATTGCAATCATTGGCGCCGGTCCGGCCGGTCTTACGGCGGGTATTTATGGCAAGCGCGCAAATAAGAAAGTTATCGCGTTTGAGAAGCTTACTGCGGGCGGACAGATTATAAATACGTCCAAGATTAATAATTATCCCGTTACGCCAGGCATTACTGGCCCAGAATTCGGCCAGGCTTTATCAAAGCAGGCGGAAGATCTTGGCGTAGAAATCGAGTATTCCGAGGTTGCACATATCGATAATAACCACGATTACTTCTCTATCGTAACCGAAGACGGAAACTACACTGCAAAAACGATTATTATCGCTACCGGTACCGAGCCGCGTAAACTTGGCTTAGAACACGAGGATGAATTTACCGGCAAAGGTATATCCTACTGTGCGACCTGCGATGGCGCATTTTATAAAGACAAGGTAGTCGCAGTTAATGGTGGCGGCAATTCAGCGTTGCACGAGGCGCTATATTTGTCCGATATCGCTTCAAAGGTATATCTTATTCACCGCAGAGATGAATTTCGTGCCTCGGATGACATTGTCGAAAAAGTTAAAGCAAAGGAAAACATCGAATTAGTATTTGGCGCAAATATCACAGAGCTCGCTGGAGATAAAAAGTTGAGTTCTATTACGCTAGATACTGGCCGCACGCTTGAGATTGACGGCTTATTCGTGTCTATTGGTCGCATTCCAAATGCGTCAAAACTAATCGATGATCTTACGATTGTTGATGACGATTATGTGGATGCTGGCGAGGATTGCAAGACTAATATTTCTGGCGTATTTGTGGCCGGCGACGTACGCGAAAAAGAGCTCCGACAGCTCGTCACGGCAACTAGTGATGGCGCAATTGCGGCCACTGCAGCTATAAAATACATTTCCGCTAACAGTTAACTTATTTGCACGAAACCGGTTATAAGCATAGCCGGTTTTTTGTTGCATTTTTACGTGTTGTATTTATTACAACACTTGATTTTTCGTTGATTTATTCTGTTGTATTTTTTACAACATGGCATTTTTGTCGATTTTTGCATAATGAACACATATTTTAACCATTTGCGCAATAGCAATAATATAATACGCTTTTGCTTGCAACTCGCTTTAAAATAGCGTATTTTGAAGGCAAAACCCCCAATTTCTGGGGCCTTAAAACTAATAAAGGGAGATAAAAGAAGTGAGTCTTAAAGATAGATTCAGGAACATCGCGGCGGCCTTCCTTATGGTCGTCAGTACGATTGCTCCGATCGGCATCGCATTTCCGAATGTAGCCTATGCCGATGAAAGTATCAGTCCAATATCAAGTAAAACAAAACGTGATAACGGTGACGGTACGTACACAATTTCACTTAGCGTGAAAGGTACAGCGAATACTGAAACTACTAAAACAGATGTTAATGTATTAGTCGTATTCGATACATCTGGCAGTATGAATGACAGTACGGGCACGAACGTATATGTCGAGTCGAATGATGGCAATTACGGCCTCGTCAATGGTGAATATGTAGAACTGTATCGATATAGAGGAGTTTACTATTACTACGATTATGATAGCTACGATTACATTGTCTACACCGGTACACGCTATACGCAGACTGCTCAAAGTCGTTTAGACGTGGCAAAATCAGCGCTAAACTCCCTAGCGCAAAGTTTGCTATCCAATAACGATTCCTCCAATCCTGATGCCGTCGAAATGGCATTTATCGATTTTTCGACTCATACAAACAGTACGAGTGAAAAGACTACCTCCCTAGATACTTTTAAGTCCTGGGTTAATGGAACATCCGCTAATGGCGGAACTAACTGGGAAGAAGCACTAAATTCCGCAAAGAACTATTCGTTTGGCGACGATAATAATACCTACGTAATATTTATTTCTGACGGTAACCCTACTTTCCGCGTTTCCAAGAACGGATACAACGACTGGAATTCAACTTACCAGGCATACGGGACTGGCAGATCGGATCCTAATAACCGCAACTTTAATGCAGCAAAAACCGTAGCCGACTCAATTATCGCCAGCGGCAAACCTTTCTATTCCGTCGGCGTATTTGGCGACGCAACTGCCATGCAAAACCTAGGCGGCACTTATAAAGATGCGCGCGATCAAGCGGCGCTTAATGCAGCTTTCAAAGACATCGTTAATGCAATCACCAATAGCCTAACGCTTGAAGGCGTTAAATTTACCGACGGCATCACCGACATGACTTCAATCGCGGCCGTTGATGGCGAAGTATCCAATTTCAAATATTTCATAAAAGAAAAAGGTGGAGAGGAACACGAATGGGCTGACGCTCCACATGCAAGATACGAAGGTGGCAATGTCGTATGGGAAATCGGAAATCTTGCTGACGGTACGGAAGCGCGTGTTGAATTCGTAGTCTGGCCTAGCCAGGAATCGTATGACTTGGTCGCAAAATTAAATAACGGCGAAGCTACATATGACGAATCAACCATGCCTGACATCGTTAAAAATAATGATGGCACTTACGCCCTTCGCACCAATAAATCCGGCGATGACGCGCCGAAGTTGATCTACACAGTCGTAACTCAGAAGACTAATGCCGCAGGAGAAGTAATTGGAGTAACTAGAACTCCAGGTAGCACAACCTTAACGAATCCTGATCCTGTCGGACTTACGGATTACGAAATGACAATTTCTAAGCACTGGAACGACTCGCTCGACCCATCTCAACGCTTAGACGAAAAGAACCCAATTACAAGCGTAAAGCTCGATTTATACCGCGATAATGAAAAAATACGTAACGATTTAATCTTGAGTGCGGACTCATCCGACCCAACCAACCCAATCTGGAAGCTCGCAGAAAACATTCATATCGCTCCAGGCGTAATGATTAGCAAGAACGGCGCAACCGCGAAAGACATTAACGCTAATGGCGAATATAATGACAAGGTTCTAGGCGATTACATCGTCCTTGAATCTGGCCACGAATACTGGTTCGAGGAAGAAGATATCGACTACCACTTCGAGCTAACTAAGTATTCTTACCACCCAATGCTAGTTGATGGTGTTCTAAAGAATGTCATTTTCACTAAGGACGCCGATGGAAACATTACCGGCATCAAATCCATTGAGGATGACTTCGTCAGCAATGGTCTTTACGCAGAGAATACCCTCAAGGGCGGCATCAATATTACAAAGAAAATCGTAGACAATAACGGTGTCGAAATTACTAATATCGAAGACATCGAAGATGAGTTTACCTTTGACGTAGATTTGCTAGATGCAAATGGTGATGCCTACGACTACGATTATCGTATTTTCTACGGTGTTAACAACCCTAACTATGTCGAAGGTGGAGACAACCGTTCTGGTCATATTTGTAGTGACGCCAAAGTAAATAAGAGCTGTGACGCAAATAGTATCACTGGTACTCCAGGTCACTTCAGCCAATCCATATACGCTGGCGATACAATTCGCGTAATCAACGTAGATAACGGCACGCTCTATTCCGTTTCTGAAAGTCAGAGCGATATACCTTTTGGTTATAGTTATGTTTCTACGGAGTATCAAAAGTCCGACGCTGCAGATAACAACACTACTACTGTCGATCAGAAACAATACCATACTGTTTCCGGCAATACGGCATCCGCAGTAGTCATTACCAACAAATACACATCTGGCAATCTTAAGCTTTCTAAGACCGTAAACGGCAACCCATCTGTCGCAAAAGAATTCGACTTCAAAGTCGTATTTAAGGACAACAAGGGTGCTGAGCTAACCGGAACCTATAACTATACTCTCGGCAACAAGAAAGGCACTATCACTTCTGGTGACACAATTAAGCTTTCCGCAGGTCAAGAGGTAGAATTCCTTAATCTTCCAGCTGGTGCCACTTATGAAATTACCGAGACGAGCCTACCTGGCTATACCACCACCGTCAACGGTGTGGCTGGCAACGTAGCAAGGGGTACTATCTCTGATACAACTGAAGCTACCGTAGCATTCGTAAACACCTACAATCTCGAGAAAGTCAGTACGAGCTTTGTCGCAGACAAGCAGTTTAATGACTGGACTGCAGACGACAAATTCGTATTTGAGTTGCGCGACAAAGAAGGCAACTATATTACCGAAGCGACGGTCGATCAAGACCACAAGAGTGCAACCTTCAACGTTGAATATAGTGCCCCAGGCGAATATACCTACACTATCAGCGAGAAAGCTCTCGAAGATAATGCTAGAAACCAGCACATCAACACCACAACATCGCCAAATACCCTCACCGTAACCGTAAAGGTCTACGATGATAGCAAAGGTCATCTAGTTATTGACGGCGAACCAACCTTTACCGGTAATCAATCCACGATTATCAATACATACGAATCTACTGGCTCTATCACAATTGGCGCAGGCAAGATTCTTACTGGCCGCGACTGGGCTGATGGCGACGCATTTACATTTGATCTTTATGATCTAAATGGCGACACCGAAAAGAAAATCGGTACCATCACGCTTGAAAATGGCGAAATCGTAAACTTCGATACTGCTATTTCCTACACTACTGAAGATCGCGACAAGACCTTCTACTATGTAATCCGCGAGGACGAGTCCAAGAATGGCCATAGCGCCGGTCTTACCAACCAAAATCCAAATGGCATAGCAATTACCGTTACCCTCTCCGACGATCACCAAGGTAACCTAACTGCAACCATCAATGGTACTGAAGGCAATACCTTTACTGGCACGATTGAGAACAAATACGCAACCAAGCCTACTACGGCAACCTTCGATGTACAGAAGACTATCAAAGACCTCACCAATAGCAAGCGCGATGGCGAGTTTGAGTTCCAGCTTATTGACAAAAACGGCAACGTTTTGCAAACCAAGAAGATTACAACGAATAATCTTACTGGGAGCGTAGCCTTTAATGCTATTTCCTACGACAAGGCAGGTACTTACACCTACACAATCAAGGAAGTTAAGGGTTCCACTAGTGGTTTCACTTACGACGAGACCGTACATACTGTAGTAGTTAACGTCACCGACAACATCGACACTGCTCAACTTACTGCAGCTGTAACAGTTGACGGCAAAAATACGTCTACCGCAAGCTTCAATAACACCTATGCAGCGGAATCCGTCACCGAGGAGCTATTCAGCGTAAGCAAGAAGGTAACTGGCCTAGCAGCAGGCGCACCAACGAAAAACTTCGTCTTTGATTTTACTGGTGATGCAACCGATTCCGTTACCATCAACGGTGAAGGTTCCGAGAGCTTTAAGCCGCTAACCTATACCGCGGTAGGTGAATATCACTATACTATTAGCGAAAGGAATACTGGCGAGTCTGGTTACACCTACGATACGACTGTCTATACCGCAACCGTAAACGTAGATGACGTGAACGGCGAGCTCAAGCCAACTGTTACGATCAAGAAGGGTAATACCGTAGTCGATAAGATTGAGTTCACTAACACCTACGCCGCTACCGGTAGCGCAAAGATTAGCGTAAAGAAAGAGTTTGCTGGCGCCGCACGCGACTGGAGTAAGGATAGCTTTACCTTCACTCTTGAAGAGACCGATAGTGTCCTTGGCGAAGCAACCGCTTCCGCAAATACTAACTGGATGGCAACCTTCGACGATATCAAATACACCGAAGCCGGCACTTATACTTATATGATTAAGGAGTCCGAAAGTAATCTTGCTGGCGTCTCCGCATCTGACCCAGTAAAGGTTACCGTAATCGTAACCGATAAAGGCGACGGTACTCTTAAAGCGGAGGTTCAAGACCCAAGTAGCTACGTAATCACTAACACCTACGAAACAAAGGCGACTAGCGCAACTTTGCACGTAGAGAAGGAGATCGAAGATCAGTCCAATAGTGATGTAGATGGCACCTTCACCTTCATTCTTAAAGATTCTGAAGGCAAAGAAATCGAAACCAAGGACGTAACCACTACCGACGGTGAGGGCGGCGTCGACTTTAGTACTATTTCTTATGACAAGGCAGGCGAATATCGCTACACCATCACGGAAAAAGCCGATAGCCAGGCAGGCTTTACTTACGACACCAAAGAATACGAAGTCGTAGTAAATGTAACTGACGACCCAAGCAAGGCTCAGCTCAGTGCGGAAGTTAAGATTAACGGCGTAGTCACAAATGAGGCAAAATTCACTAATATCTACAAAGCAACGCCTGTAGACGTCCAATTGCACGTAAATAAAGAAATTGAAGACCTATCTGACAGCAAGGTTGATGGTACTTTCGAATTCAAGCTAAGCGATTCTGACAACGAAGAAGTAGAGATTATTAGAGTCTCTACGAAAGACTTGGTTGGTGGTGCAGACTTCAGCAAGATAAACTTCACCGAAACTGGTACCTATAACTATACGATTGAAGAAGTTAAGGGTACAACCGCTGGCTTCAGCTATGATACGACAAAACATAATGTCGTAATAACCGTGTCCGACAAGGAATCGAAGCTTGTAGCCGAAGTAAAGATTGACGGCGAAGAAACTAAGTCCGTCACTATTACTAACGAATACAAGGCAGAACCTGTAACAATTATTCCGGGCGCCTACAAAGTCCTTACCGGCATGAACGAAGGCGTAGATCCAGTAGATTTCAGCTTCACCCTATCCGGCGATAACATTGATGACGAAACCGTAACCAGAAATGGCGAAGGTAGCGTAGAGTTCTCCCCTATCACCTTAGATAAAGTTGGTACTTATGAATTTACTGTTAAGGAAATTAACGACGGAGCTCCAGGCTATACTTACGATGACAGCATCTTCTCTATTATCGTAGAGGTTACGGATGTAGCCGGTAAACTTGAAGCCAAGATCAGCTACAAGAAGAATGGCGAACGTGCCGATGGCGTTATCTTCGAGAACACTTACTCTACCGAAGAGATTACTATTGTTCCTGAAGCAACCAAGATTCTCCTCGGCCGCGATCAGGAAAAAGGCGAATTTACCTTCAAGGTATTCCTCGACGGCGAGTTGGTAGCAACTGGCTATAACGACGAAAATGGCAACGTTATCTTCGATAATGAGATTTCTTTCGGCGAAGTTGGTACTTACAAGCTCGTAATTAAGGAAATCGCTGACGACGACCCAGAGATCGAATACGATACGACAGAGTACGAATATACCCTCAACGTATCTGATACCGGTCTTGGTACTCTCATGATTGAGTACGAAGGCGGCGCAGAAGACGCAATCTTCGTTAATAAGTTCATCGGTGGCAAGGGCGAAGAGATTCCAAGCAATCCAAGAACTTACGATGACATCGCAACTTCTATCGCAATTCTATCCACCTCTATTATCGGATTAATTGCGGCAGTCATCTTTGGCAAACGCCAAGCAAAAGAAGACTAATATAAAAGCCACCCGTTGATGGGTGGCTTTTTGATGCATGTTATAATAAGTACAAAGGAGGCTTAGGTGGAAGAAAAAGAAAACATGCTCTCGGGCAAATGGTATAAGGCGGACGACGAATTACTAGTTTCCGAGCGCACAGTAGTTAGGACGCTGCTTCAAAGATATAATCTTACGATTGCTTCAGATTTTATTAGTCGCGATGCGCAAATTCGCAATATTTTGGGTGAGGTTGGCGAAAACGTCCGCATTGAACAGCCTTTTAGATGCAATTACGGCAAAAATATTTCTGTCGGCAATAACTTCTCTTCCGATTTTAATCTCACCATCTTGGACTCCGCAAAAGTTATCATTAAGGATAATGTAAAAATTGGACCAAATTGTAATATTTATACCACTTCTCTGCCAAAGGATTCCGCAAAACGCGCAGAAGGCTACGAGCAGGCCCTCCCTATCACAATCGAGGATAATGTTTGGATTGGCGGCAACGTAACGATTCTTGCCGGCGTATCTATTGGAAAAGGAGCCATTATTGGTGCGGGCGCCGTAGTTACGAGGAATGTTCCAGCCAATACTATCTACGCAGGAGTTCCGGCAAAGATGATTTCTGTTAATTACGACAAAGAATGGCAGGATGTTGTCAATATCGTCGACATGGTTATTAAGGGTGAAATGACTTTGACCGTCTCAAATATCCAGAGAAAGCTCGCGATTGGATATGGTAAAGCCTCATACCTCATGACACTCCTAGAAGATTGCGGAGCGGTCCGTGTAAATGAAAAAGGCAAACGCGAGCTTGCCGTAGAATCCGTATATGATGTTAGCCTGCCAAAGAATGCCTCCGTTAAATACCCAGAAGATCTTGAATACTTTACAGCCAATTGGCAGATGATAATTGATACGATTTATGATGCGCTAAAGGCCGAGCGCTCACATATTACAGTTAGCTATATTCAGAGAAATAGACACCTCGGTTACAATCGCGCATCCATACTTATGGAAGCGATGAAGGATGCAGGCATCGTAGAGGCCGATGGTAACGATATGAAAATTGCCATAAAGGACATTAGCGAGATTAAAGTGCCAAAACACATCAAGATTAAGATGCCAAAATAATCCATGCTAAAATAAGGATAGATATGCATAAAGCAAAACATCATCTGTTAAAAATAGTTCCAGTACTTTCTGGTATGGCGTTATTATTCGTACTCGCCGGTAGCGTATATATGTTACTACGTTCACCAGACGAGAACACAGATTCCGAAACGGAAAAGAATGTCGCTTCTTCCGACGAGGAACAAGAAGCTAAGGAGTCCGAAAAAGCACATATTACTCTAAGTTCAAATTCCGAGGACGATAATTCTTGGGAATACAATATTATAGATGAGTCCGTAGCAAAATTCGTAAGTACTTCAACGATCGATATCGACAAAGACCTAAATGAAGGCGAATTAAAGAACAAATTTACCTTCGAAGGCATAAAAGAAGGCGAAACGCGCGTCACTTTTACTTATACAAATGGCGACGATACCACCGAATCGGCAGATTACATTATTTATGTCGATGAAGACCTTAATGCTCGCGCAGAAAAAGTCGAAGATACAGAGAATACCCCTGAAGAATAAGATATAATAGATAAGAGGCTTCGGCCTAGTATCTTATAAAGGGGGTGTTTTTGTTGACGGCTAAGAAACTGTTCAGATGGAGTTTAGTAGTAATTTGGCTCGTTCTAACCGTTTACCTTTCCAGCCAACAAGGCACAGAGAGCGGCGAGCTATCTCATAAGATTGCAGCAGCAAGCTATACTGTATTCGGCAAGTTATTCCCTGGCACTAGCCTGCCCGAATATCACGCCGTGCTGCGCGAAGTCGCCCATTTCACAATCCATTTCATACTGGCCGTCTTAGCCTACCGCGCATTTGCGATATCCAGCGGCGGCTTTAGGACTGGAATAGTGATTTCGTTACTTTTTTGCCTACTAGTGGCCGCCATGGACGAATTTATTCAATGTCGTTCGCCCGGTCGCTCGGTTGAGCTTATCGATTTCTTTCACAACGCCAGCGGAGTGGCTTTTGGAACGCTCGTCGGCATCCTCTCTAGCCGCGAAACCGTCTCTTAACGAGGCGGTTTTTTCTTGGTAAAATACTCATAAGCATGGACAGCTTATTCAAGATTGCGGTACTTCCAGTTATATTCTTGTTATATTTTGTGCACAAAAAAGATCCGCATCCGGAACAGATGAAATTCCTCATGAAGATATTCGGACTTGGCTGTCTTTCCGCTATTCCAGTGCTATTCTGCGAGATGTTCTATGACCGCGTTTTGCAAATACCCGACAGTTATGGGAGCTTTGCTCTATTTTGGAATACCTTCTGGGGCATAGCCTTCGTAGAAGAAACCTTTAAGTGGATTGCAATGTTTGCCATGAGCTACCGCAGCAAGAAGTTCGACGAGACCTATGACGGCATTGCATATGGCGCGTTTTCATCCATGGGTTTTGCTTGTATAGAAAATCTCTTATACGTCGTACTGGGATTTAGTGTAGTTACTGGTATCCTTCGCGCGATAACGGCCGTGCCGGGGCATTTTTGCTACGGCGTAATTATGGGATATTTTATGTCCAAAGCCCGCTACAACAAGGAAAACGGAAAGAGCGGAATTATATATATCTTACTCGGTATCCTTATTCCTACCGCACTACACGCGTTGTATGACTACCTCATTCTCGATGATACTGGCCCTAATATTCTTATATGGTTTGTATTGATAATTGCGATGTTTGTAAGCTGCTTTATCCTGATTATTAGGGCTGCGAAAAATAATGCTCCTATCGGTGCTCCAGAAGAACCAGTGGTAGCCACGCCAGCACAGACCGCCACTACAGCCCCGGTAGCTCCTGCAACCCCTGCAGCTCAGATAATTCAACCTGCCGTTCCGACGGAGCCGGCGGCGCCCGTCGTTACACAGGTGGCACCAGCACCAACACCGACACCGGCACCGACAATTAATACCGCTCCTGTTCCAACCGTAGCAGTCGAACCAGCACCTACTCCGCAAACCACGAATACTACGAATACAACTCAGGCAGATTCAATAACAACGATTAGCTGGGAGACGGGACAAAATGGCCAAAACAATTCTTAAAATTATCCACGAAAATAATGCATATGAGCCGGGCGCATGGACCAGCACTACTTGGATTATCAAAGACGACATGAGCGCCATTGTAAACATTCGCTATTTCATGAATGACGAAAAGGATGACGACCTTCAGCTAAAAATATCCGAAGATAAATATAACCAACTGTTCGACTTCTTGGAAGAGGGCAAGAAGGGCGATAAGAGCGTCTTTGCGCTAGATGGTTCTGGGTGGGAAATCTATCAATACAACGAAGAAGGCATCCAAACTTACCATCGAGACCACTCTTTTATCTACGGAATTGCGGGTTTCGAGAAGATGGAAAAGCTACTTTATTCTCTAAATAAAAGGCATTAGGAGGATGTATGGCGAAGTGTCCAAAATGCAATAGCAAACTAACGAAAATAGTCTACGGCTTACCGACTCCAGAAACTGCCGAGTCGGCGGAACGCGGCGAGATAATGCTTGGTGGCTGTTGTATTTCACCCTTTAGCCCAAGTTTTTATTGCAAGAATTGTCATATTGAGTATTCCGGGGATCTAAAGAAAACTTACGACACCGGAAAATTTGAAGGGTTAGATCGTTATGAGTCAGAAGAATAGCCCGCTATCCGTGCGCGACCGAGCGCGCGGCATGCTTGTTGGTCTCGCGGTAGGAGACGCGCTCGGGGCGCCAGTAGAATTTGGATATACGAGCCAAAGCATTGCTGCGCTCGGAGATAAAATTGAACACTTCCAGCCCTCGCCATTAGGCCCAGCGGGCACTTGGACCGATGATACCTCTATGGCGCTATGCCTTGCCGATAGCTTAATTGAGAAGAATGGATATGATTCTTTTGATATTATGAGCAAATATCGCCATTGGATGCTAGATGGTTATAGGATGTGCGATGGGCTACCTGCTGCGGATGTTGGCATTCAGACAAGGATTGCTCTCATGGATTTTGCGGACAACCCATACATTAATGAAGATGCTCCAAAAACCGAATCCGCCGGCAATGGCGCTATTATGCGCTTGGCTCCTATCGTACTTGCCGCAATGCAAGACTCCGATTCTACTGCACCAGAAGAGCGAGACCTGGCAATAAAATTAGCGCGCCTATCTTGCCGAGAAACACACGATTCCTATATGGCAATTGCCGTGACGGAAGCCTTTGCTACCCTTTTGATGCTTTGTCTCTTTTATAAAAACAACTTTAGTAGTGCCGTCGAGCATTGTACTTGCTGGCTATCGAGAAATGAAAGATCAGAGTCATGCCTAGAGGAAATTGACCATGCCAGGACAACGGCATTTGAATCCAAGGACGGCGCAGAATTTAAAGATCGCGGCGGATATATACTGGACGCATTTGCGATTGCAATTTGGGGCGTAGCGCACTCTAAAAGCTTTAAAGAAGGCATGATAAATGTGATTCGCCTTGGCGGCGATACGGATACAAACGCCGCTATTTATGGACAGTTGGCGGGTGTATATTATGGTTATAGTGGAATTCCTAAGGAATGGCGCGAGGGCGTCTATTCTTCCGCCGAACTCGTAGAGATTGCAGACAAGTTATTAGACATGAAAGAGTGCCCGGTTATTCGGACACGTTTCAGGGACGAATTCTAAGACATAAAAAATGGAGCCGCGACCGGGATTTGAACCCGGGACCTCATCCTTACCATGGATGCGCTCTACCAACTGAGCTATCGCGGCAACTTCAGTTATTATACCACAGATCATAGAAGCCGCCAAGCTTAACGGCAATAAAAAATCCACCCGTTATTGGGTGGATTTTTCGTTTTACATATTCGTATCGTATCGTTCGCGAATATCTTGCGTCCTATCCTCAAAGGTTGTCTGCATTTTTATCATCGAAAACGCAGTAAAGCCAATCATAAATATCGAAAAGAGGCCAATGATAACGAACATAATCTTTGCGACAGCGCTAATCATCTTGTGTTCAGGAGAGAGAACAAAATCCTCTGGAACATATTCCTCTTTGCCGTCATCGTATTCGATGGCGAAGTCCATGCGACAATGCTCGCAGTGAACGTCTCTGTCCCCTACTTTGAACTTTAATGGCGCGCCGCACTTTGGGCACTCTTTTGCGATTATTTTCATTTATTGTTCTTGCCTACGGGTTACTTCGATATGCTTTGGTTGGATGTTTTCAATCTTTATTAGGATAGCTTTGCCCTCTACATTAATAGTATCGTTGGCGTCAATTGCGCTGGTATCGATGAAGATATTATAATCTTCGTCACGCGTAATCGAATTGATGCCAAAATAAGATAAGCCTGGCTTCTCCGCTGTGACCAAGATAACAGAGCCGGAATTAAAGAATCCATCCGATAGTTGGAAATCTTCTATCTCCTGCACGCCGCTTAGCATCTTAATCTGAGAAATGACTTTATCGTAAGCATCGTTGGAGCCGATATAGTAATAGTTTTCTTCGCCACCAACCTTCTTTAGAAGCTCACGATATTCGCTTTTCGTACCGGCACCTTCCTTGATGCCTGGGTTATAGGTAAATGCTTTTGTCTCGTATTGGATACCAATAATATCCGTAACGTCGTCGATTGGGGTATCATCTGCCGTTAATGATGCCTCGTAGTTGCGACCAATCTGGACGCCGGCATACATAATACCAGCTACGACGATAAAACCGATGCAGACTGTAATGATTGAGGTCAATATTATTCTTAAATCTATGGTAGATTCAGGAGTTTTTGCTTTTTCGCCACCCTTTTCGGACATTTCTTATTCCTTTCCTTAAATTTTCATAATGTCTGCTTCTTTTTCAGCAAACAATTTATCAATTTCGTTATTGAAATCCTTAATCATGTCGTCGATTTCTTTTTCGGCGCGTTTCTTTGCGTCCTCGGCGAGTTCTGCAGCCTTGATATCCTTGCGGGCATCATCACGAATCTTACGGAGAGCAATCTTTGCTTCTTCTACCTTGGTGCTAGCAGTCTTTACGATTTCCTTGCGGCGCTCCTCGGTTAGTGGTGGGACTGGCACGCGAATTACGCGACCGTCATCAGATGGGTTTAGGCCCAAGCTCTGATCTGCGCGAATTGCAGATGAAATTTTTGCGATATTTGCAACGTCATATGGCGTGATGAGTAACATGGTACCGCCAGAAACAGTCACGTTTGCGATTTGGTTTAGTGGCGTAAACTGACCGTATACTTCTGCCTTTACGCTAGAAAGCATATCTGGGTGAGCGCGGCCAGTGCGAACCTTCTTCATTTCTTCCTTGAAGCGCTCTACCGTCGCGTCCATCTTAGTTTTTACGCTGTTAGAATTGAACATAGTCTCTCAAACTCCTTTTCATTCTTAAACTTTAATACGATGTCACCTGAACCGCGTGCGCTCGTGTGAACTTTGACCTTAACACCTAGGTGATTGCTGAGCTTCGTGGCGCGAGCATCACTACCAGCATCTGCTGGGCGCTCTTTGGCCTGTTTTGCGGCCTTTTTGCGCGCTTTTAGCTCCACTGTATATTGTTCTACTTTGCGAGCACTCCACCCCTCTGAAATAATCTTTGGAATAACCGCACTAATCTCCGCTGGTTCTAGTGGGATTAGTGGGCGAATTTGACCTTCCGCGAGGTTATTCTCTACCATCGCGTGCTTTACGTCGTCAGGAAGAGTTAGAAGACGCATTTTATTAATAACTGCGGATTCACTTTTACCGACTTTCTTTGCAACTTCTGCTGGAGTTAGATTGAACTGATTCTTTAGCTTTGCGTATGCAGTCGCAATTTCGATAGCGTTAAGATCTTCACGCTGGACGTTTTCGATAATGGAAATCTCGAGGCGTTTTTGTGCGTCTAGCGTGCGAATAATTGCAGGGACCTTTTCGAGTCCAGCAATCTTCGAGGCGCGCCAGCGGCGTTCACCGGCGACAATCTTGTACTTATTGCCCTCTTTAGTGAGAACTAAAGGTTGTAAGACACCATGTTCCGCAATAGAATCCGCAAGAGCCTGGAGCTCTTCGGCTTTGAAATCGCGGCGTGGCTGGTCCTCGTCCGGGATAATATCTGAAACTTTGATTTCCTTGAGCTGGCTTTCTTTCCTGTCCTCATTTGCAGTTGGGTCAAAAAATGCATCGATGTTTTCGGTTGGAATAAGGGCCTCAAAGCCACTACCTAATCCGCGAGCGCTCATTTTGTGCGCTCCATTACTTCTTCAGCAAGCTCCTTGTATGCTCTAGCACCCTTACTAAAGCGGTCATATTGTCCAATTGGCACACCGTGGCTTGGAGCCTCTGCTAAGCGAACGTTGCGAGGAATGGTAGTTTCGAATACTTTATCCTTGAAATATTTCTTTACTTCGGCAAGCACCTGTGAGCTAAGCGCCGTACGGCGATCATACATCGTAGCAAGCACGCCAAGAAGCTTTAGGTCTGGATTCATAGCCTTCTTTACGAGATTCATGCTCTCGAGAAGCTGCGCTACGCCCTGCATGGCATAAAACTCTGTCTGGACAGGAATAAGAATATATTCTGACGCAATCATACCATTTACTGTCAAAAGCGATAGGCTTGGCGGGCTATCGATAATAATATAATCATAATCTTCTGCAACGGAATTAACGGCATGCTTCAAAAGAAGGAACTTGTTTTCCATTTCGGCCATCTGAACCTCGACATTTGCGAGTTCAGGAATGGTAGGAGCGATGAATAGCTTCTTGGTTTTGTTAGAAATAATAATATCTTTAAGTTCGCATTCGCCAAGCATGACATCGCACATGGTCTTATCGACTTCACGATGATCTACGCCAAGGCCTGCACTGGCGTTGCCCTGAGGGTCAAAATCTATAACTAATGTCTTGTTTCCTGCTTTCGCAAGATAAAAAGCCAAGTTGACAGACGTAGTCGTCTTGCCAACGCCTCCCTTTTGATTGGTAACAGTTATTACCTTAGCCATAGTTATATTTTACGCTATATTTCACGATAATTAAAGAGGAACTACCAAATGTAGGACTCAATAATTTCTGGGAGTGGAATTTCTAGCAAGATGATACAGCCCTCTTCGTAACGGCCGCCCATATAGTTTACGAGTTCGAGTTCGTCATCGAAGAATTTCACTTTAGCATTGACCTTCATCCCCTCTGGCTGCTTGCCAAGGATTAAAATCTCAGACATAAGGTCATAGTTTACCTTCTGGAGCTTCGAGACGTCATCGGTGACGAGGATACGTGCAGGCGCATCAAGTGCATACAATGCGCGAAGGCCGTATTTGACTGAAGTAGCTGAGGTCGATGCGCTATCATCGATAATGATTGAACCTTTTAGGCCCCTTGCCGGAGACATGCGACCATGTAACGGGCGGATTGATTCCGCACCAGCAGTAATGAGGTCGCGATGGACCTTAAACAAACGCGCTACACCGCAAGCCATGATGATTGGGCGCAAGTTGTGCTCGCCAATAACCTTAATATTTACTGGGAGTTTATCGCGTTCTGGATCATAGAAGACACCCTTAAAGCCGTCGAGGGTCATGAGTTCGGTATTTTCGTAATAGAAGTCTGCCGGGTGTTCATCGCCATAAGTGAAGACATCTGGGTTCATGAGATATTTGGCGAACTTTTGAGGAACGTCATTGAAGTTAATGAAGACGTGGCGAGAACGGTTTGCAATTGCAAAGTAGCGCTCAGCCTCTTCGTCGGTCTCACAGCTCGTAATCACGCAGACATCTGGCTTAATGTCTGGGAACTCTGCCATAGAGTTGAAATCTAGAATTAGAACATCTTCTAGGACGCTTTTGTTTACGCCAAAAGTAACAGTCATAGCCTGGCCGAGAACTACGCCTAGTGCGCGGATGGCGGACTTGCGACCGTAACTACCTGCTACTACGATGACTTTAATCGTTGGGTACTTTTTGAGGTACTTTTCGATTTGTCTCTTTGGGCTGCCGAACAACATTATTTCTTAGCGCCTTTCTTCTTTGTGGTCTTCGTGGTTTTTGTGGTGCGAGCAGCTACGCGCTCTGCGTGAAGTTCTGCCATTTCATCTTTGGAATGAATGCCGAAGAATAGATCCGTAAGACCGTTAATCATTAGATAGGTGCCAAAAAGCTTTAGGTGAGTTAGCATGCTTGTACCATTAAACATTACGAGGGCCAAGACACAGCCAAGCATACCATTGACGATCCACATAAAGCGGTCGGTCATATTATCGAAGCCTTTGAAGCCCATGACGATGGTCACTACGGATGCAAATAGTACATAACCAGACAATAGGCTGACGCGTAGGACAATTAGGTCGTTTTCTGCGATACCTGGAATATTAGCTACTAGCAATGCGATTGCAATCCACATCTCTAATAGGCCAAGGAATAATGCAAAGCCGATATTATGGTTGCGGCGCTTACGATGAACACAGTTAGTGAGCTCAATTATGGCTAGGCCAACCATTGTCATGCCGACAATCCAGGTCAGACCGCTTACGCTATCTCTTCCTGTTAGCATGATGCAGAGGCCTGCAATCAATGAAATAATACCCTTAATAGCAAAAGTCAGCCAATGACTTTCGATGAATTTACGTTTTGTGCTCACTTCAAAAAGCTCCTATATCTTTCTTTAAAGTATAGTTTAAGCACAAGCGTTTTGCAAGTGGAGTTAATTAAACGTGGCGAATTTTTGCACGTGTTTTTTCGAGCAGATAAGTCAATTTATATTGAGCCGGCTTAATTATGAGATCGTGCGCGTGCAGATAGATCAATTCTTCGACGCCGAAGCTACGCTTAAACTGGCTGACACCATAAAATCGATGCTTTGTATCATTTTCCGCAGTAATGCCCCAGAAATTGTAGCGCTTAATGCCACGCTCACGCGCATCGCGCATGGCTTGCATATGAAGTAATGGTGCGCCGGAATACTTAGTGCCCAGCTCCGTTGATACACCGTAGTGATAGGATGCTTCATTGCCGTAGAAAATCATGAAGTTTTGCGCCAATATCTCGTCGCCAAGTTTGGCGGTGTACAACTTTACCTCGTCATACTTCGCGAAGGCCTCGAATTGTTTGCGCAAGAAATCTTCGGAAAACTCAACAAACTTTTGGCGGGCCGCAGTCTCGAGCTGTATCTTGTAGAAGGTTTTGATTTCTTTTGGATCAGTGCTGGTCGTAACAGTAATATTGTTCTTTTGTGCCTTACGGATCTTACGACGAAGTCCCTGGGACGCGCCCGCGAGAATTTCTTCCTCTGATTTTGATATATCCAAGATTCCAGCGTATTCTACAGAGAGATACATTGGAGCTGGCTTTAGTCCTAACTGCCTGAAGAGAGCGCGATTCTTTTCGTTCTCGACAATTTGCGGCCGAATGCGTACGAAGACGCAATGATTTTTCTCGGCCTGTTCTTTAATATCCGCAAATACCGCTTCGCGGAGCTTTTTGTTACTCCAGTCCATAATCGGGCCACCAGCAATCGCCATATAAGTTCCACGTTTTGCGGTTTCTACCTGGCCAACATAGGAGGCAATTATCTTATCGTCATTATCGAGCGCAATGCGACGAACGACGGTCTTTTTGCGCGCCTCGTGAAAGTCGCCCCATGCCCATGACTGCAAAAAGTTTGCGTCGTCGTGACTCGTTACAAATTTATCCCACTTCTTCTGGTCGGTTGCGTCGATAATTTTCATAGAGCCTATTTTACCTTTTTGCTCTTGATATTTGCAAATACAATAGCCGTAACACCGAAACAGGCAAAGGCAATGCCGATGAGCGAAATAATGAAGTTTACATTAAATTCGAATCCTGTCGAAGATGTCGAGAAATCTGCGGCGCTAAGTTCGCCCTCTTCAAGAGAATAGACTTCTTTTTTGTTGTCGGAATAAAAAGCCTCGAACGAGTTGCCGTTTTGCTTCGCAATAACAGTTACAGTCTTATCTTTTGCATATTTATAAGAGATACGGAAATCACCAATCTTTGGGTTATTCATATCTGTCGTGTTCGTAATATATTCGCCAGAAAGAGTATATTGGCCCTTATATAGCTCGGAGATTTCGTCCGGACCAAGTACGGTATCATAATCGATGTCGTGTACGAGCTTTTCGGTCAAAGTGAATGCGCCCAATGCCACGTCGGACTGCAAATATTCTTCACTGGCAAATGCTTTACTGTCTGGATTCTTATGCTCGGCATCATAAGAGCTAGAATCGATTATGTCCTCGTTCCAAACTTTAAGATACTGATTCGTTTCCTCGTCGAGTTGATATTGATACATCTCAACTACGCGTTTTAGCTTGTAGGTCTTCTTGGAAATGCCGAAATATTTATCAGTAAGATTGCCGCTCGCAGAAACTTCATCCGAGATAGCGACGAGTTTTCCTTGATTGCCTGTACTAACTACGTCAGACTTCGCAAAAATAACTTCGTTACCATCAGTATCAACTACGGCCGTGGTCTGATTTTTATTAATAATTGCCAACCCAATTAGCGCCAAACCGATAATAATCAGCGCGATATTTAATACTGGGATTTTATTTTTAGTGGCCATTTGCCCTCCTTTTATAAATGACGACGTTTTTTGCGCATCTCTTCAAGAAGATGCACGAATTTATAACGCATTGGTCTAATAACTAAATCGTGTGCCGGAAGATAGGCGATCTGATCACCGCCGAAACCGGTCTTAAATGTGGTCACGCCAGCATAGCGATGTTTTGGGGAATTTGGCGGCGCGATACCGAATAAATTATAACGCTTGAAGCCAAGCTCGCGCGCGTCGCGAATAATTTGCCACTGCAAAGCATACGCACCCGGATACTTTCTGCCTTCTTCTGTGGATGCCGCCTCGTGGTAAATCGCCTCTGGACTTTGCATGATTACTAAGCCTTTGGCGAGCGGTTTACCATCAAGCGTAGCTGTATAAATACGAGCTGCGCCAGCAAAGGCGTCATGCTGTGCCATAATGAATTCTCTAGTAGACGGAATGAAGCCCTGGCGTTTTGCGGTCTCTAGCTGCAAATCATAAAATTCAGAAAAGGCATGTTTATTCGTATCGAATCTAACCTGAATGCCCATCTTTTGCGCGCGTCGCACTTCATAGCGGGTCTGGCGACGCATATCTTTTAATAGCTGCTCTTCAGTAAGTTTGAGGTCAATCATTACCGTATGCTCCGCATGGAGATGCATCGGTGATGGAACAAGGCCTAGATCCTCGATCATCTTTACGTGGGCTGCGGAATCGTCAATATTTGGACGCATGCGCACAAAAACACAGTCCTCGTTCTTTGCAATTTTGGCAATTTCTTCCATGAAAGTCTTCACAAAGCGAGGCTCATGATCCCAGTCGAGAATTGGGCCACCAGGAATTTCGAGATAGCGACCGCGCTTAGCATTCTTTACGATTACGACAGCCGTGCCATGAATAACATCTTGCTCGGTAAGCTTTAGATAATATACCTTCTCGCCATCTAGTTCATAGACCTTGCCCCAACTAGAAGTCTGCAAAAAGTTTGCTTCTGGATGTTTCTGCATAACATAGCGGTCTAAATCCTCTGGATCAATGCGTTCTAACCTAATCATTTGCTCCCCTTTTTTGTTAATAGCTGGTATTTTTCAAAGATTTCAGCCGCAAGCTCGTCCGCATCGACAAGATAGCGTGAATGTCTCCAACCTTCTTTAATAGTTAGACTCGAATTAATTAGCAAAGCGTGCATCTTTTTACCCTGACGCGGAGGGGTGATTTTATCGTCGCTACCCCAGATAATTTGCGCCGGCGTAGTAATGCCAGAGATATCCAAAGTTTTATCCGAGGTAAGCATATTATCGAGAGTTTTCTTCATATTGTCTGGTGCTTGCTCGTAATCACTGGCGCCAAGAACTTTATGGACAACTTTGCGTGCGAGTGGAATCTTCTTTAGCGGTGAAAACACCTTTGACAGGCCACGCGAGATATCGCGTTTTGCGGATTTTTCATAAATTCCGGCAGCATCTAGCAAAATAACACCCTTGAGGTATTTTGAATCTTCGCTAAGAAGATTAAGCAGAATACGGCCGCCATTGCTGTGACCAAGCGCGATCGAACCTTGAGGAATCTTGTCTTTGGCCCATTTAACATAATCTTCAATCGTAAAAACCTTATCGGACTTTGTGCCGAGACCCGGAACCTTTAATAGTTCCGCCTCAATGCCGCGTTCTTTGAGATGCTCGATAACTTCGTACCAAGGTTCTGGTTTGTAAGTCCAGCCATGAATAATATATAACTTTTGCATCACTCTAACCCCCAACTTGCGCGACGGCGACGATGCGCTTCGTCTTGACGCGCTAATTTTTCTACATCGCGCGGATCTTCGAGAAGTTTCTCCACAATCCATTCTAGATATTGGCTACCCTTAAAGATGACGGTCTCTTTGCCAGTAAGGTTTTCTTCGAGATATTTGAGCGCCTGCTGAGGCTTGTCGAATGAATGGACATTCTTTACCTTATCCTTTAGGAGCGGGTAAGTATATTTCTTGGTGCGTCGACCAACCATGACGATGTTTTGAACCTTCGTATCTAGTAGAAGCTTGGCGAGCTTTTTGTGCTCTTCACCCTCAAGCTGGCCTTGGTCGATAATGTCACCAATTACAAGCCATTTGTGGTCAGCCTTGAGAACTTTTACCATATCAAGCACGGTCGTCATGCTAATAATGTGGGCGTTATAGCTACTGTCGATGATAGTAATGCCTTTTTTGCCGCGTAGATAATTACAGCGTGCAGGCGGCATCTTGAAATCGTCAAGCGTATAGTTAATCTTTTCGCCAAGATATTCCATCAATTCGCCCAGCATCAAAAGTTGCACTGTGACATCACGCGGCATCGGCTCATTGAATTGAAACTTATGCTTGCCAAAATCAAAGATGGCTTTGTCTGGATAGACTTCGTAATTCTTGAGATCTTTTTGATTGACGGGAACAACTTTTGCCTTGAGACCCTCCGTGCATTCATGCATCTTTTTGCTCTCGTCATCAATAAGCACGAGCTTCTTGGTATTGGCTGGAATAGTCGAGAATTCGTGCGCGATAGCTTCATCAATATTGGCGAATCTGCCGCTTTTTACCTCATTCTCAAAGAAGACAGCATGTGAACGGCCAAGAGAAACCCAACAGCTAACCTCTGGCTTGAGCCATTTCGCGATAAATTCAGCCTCGTGCGGACGCTCGCCGTCGCATTCTACGATATAAAATGGCTGGCGATGCTGGTAAGTGAAGGCGCGGAATGGCGTCTTAACAATAAGCTTAATCCATTTGAGCTTACTACCCGTAATACCACGCATACCGAGGATATCAAAAGCGATACCAAAAGCCGAGTTTGCGTTGTGTGAATAATGCGCCTTGGCACCGAGTTGGCTCTCGACAAGATTTAGCATCGTTGTTTTACCAGCCGAACCGGTAATTATCACAATACGTGGATGCCATTTCTTGAGAGAGATGTTAGCAAAAAATTTGAAGTAGCCCGCCGCAACGAAGTAGAACTTCTTTTTGAATTTGGAAATAATTGTCATTAGCTATATTATACCACGGCGCTTAAGCTCTAACAGCACCGTAGGGACCGCCGGCGGAGGCGTAAAGTACTCTGACTTTAATGGCAGCCTGATACGCGGCTCGTAGTGAACAAATAGTTGTTTGCCGAGCTGCGAAGTATAATGACGATCATTATTGAGAAGTTTTAATGCGAATTGCTTCTGCAAAATGAGGTAGATGGCCTTTGGCGGATTCTCTGCCTCGTCAAGTTTATGCAAAATTGCGGAGCTTAGATGGAATGGAGGGTTTGCAAAAATCTTGTAATCGCCGTCGGGCAGCTCATACTCCATAAAGTCCTGTTCGACAACCCTAACATTCTCATATTTCGCGACGTTTTTACGGAGTTTTTCGGCGGTTTCATGGTCCGGCTCGATTGCGATTACCTGTTTACAGCGCCTAGCAAGCGCTGCAGTAATTACACCAGATCCAGCACCGATATCGATAACCGTATCGCGCTTCTTGATATTGCTATGACCAATCAAAAAACCAGCTAGCTTTGGTCCACGCAAGAAATGCTGTGATAGCTGGTATTTACGCATCTTTTGGTAATAATCCTAACTGGCGCACAGCCTCATACATTGCGACGGCGCTAGCGCAGCCTACATTAATTGAACGCGTAGAGCCGAGCTGCTCGATATAGAAAGCCTTGTCCGATGCATCGAGCAATTCCTGAGAAATGCCGTCGGACTCGGAGCCGAATACAAGAATGGAATTCGGTTTTAGTGTGGTTTTTGCGAGTGGCTTTGACTCTGGGCGATTATTGTCCACCGAAACAATCTCCATGCCGCGTGCTTTTGCGTCAGCGACAAATTCCTCTACGGTAGCAAAATGATCAATATGAAGATATTTATCCGTAACCATTGCGCCGCGACGATTATACTTACGCTTGCCAATGATGTGAACGCGCGAAACATTGAAAGCATTCGCATTGCGCACAATCGTGCCGATATTAAAATCATGCGCCAGATTTTCGATAGCGATTTCTAGCGGAATACGAGACTTATCAAGCTCGGCCACAATGTCTTCGTTGGCCATGCCTTTAAATTTATCAACAAGATTTCGCGTGTCTTCGCTAGGATTCATAAGTATAGTTTAACTTATTTCTTAGCGCTTTTCTTCTCAGCTTTTTTGGCTTTTTCTTCGGCAATTTGCTTTTCTTTAGCGCGAGTAGTTAGGACATCGAGCGCAAAGCGGACCAAAGACCACGCGACGACGTTCATACAGAGAGCAATGATGGATACTAGTGGGACAATTAGCATACCAACACCGATTGATTGATTAATTAGAGCACAAAGGCCGGCGATAAAAATTGTTACGACAGCCAAAATAGAGTAAGCCCAGGTCAATAATGCAACCTGCTTCTTCTCTTTGTATAGATTAGCAAAATAATTAATCACTTCCATAATTCTATTATATCATACTTTTGCTTATTTTGCAATAGTCTGTGATAATTTTTATGATAAAATAGCAATATGTACGACCGCTTAATTACAGAGTTAGAGAAAGGTATCGTTCCAGACCGCGCCGAGCGCACTGCTCATTATTTCGGCATCGTCGAGGGTGGCTACGGCGAAAAGGACATGATTCTCGGCATTCCTTCCCCGCATATTCGACGCGTCGCAAAGGATTTTAAAACTCTGCCGGTCGATGATATTTTGAAATTATTACATTCACGTGTGCACGAATTCCGCTTTTGCGCGCTCGCGATTCTAAAAGAACGTTACAGTAAGGCTCCACGCGAGACAGTCGAGATATACATGGATAACCTCGATTATATTAACAACTGGGATTTAGTAGACTGCTTCGCCTCTCATATTATTGGGCGCTGGTGCCTAGAGAACCAAGACGAGACGATTCTAATCAAGCTAAACCAGAAGTCCGGCCTTTGGCGACGCCGCATTTCCCTCGTGGTCTATCAGGCCTTTTATCGCAAAGGCATTCTCAGTAACGGCCTCGAACTAATCGATAAACGCCTCGAGGATCCAGAGGATTTGATGCATAAAGCCTGCGGCTGGATGCTGCGCGAGATTTATAGCAAGGTCAATAAACACGTTGTTGAATCTTATATCATTGATAATTACGACCGTATGAGTCGCACAACGCTGCGCTACGCTATCGAGCATATGCCAGAGGAACAGCGTCAGAAATTCCTAAAGAGGCAATTCTAGTGAAAAGGAACAATCAACCATACGAGCCAGAGAAATGCTGGGTCGGTGATACTCACAAGGTCTGCTATCCGGACGAAGAAACTGCCGAGATGAGCGCTCGCTTGTCTGAATTCGAGCATAAATTGCCGCCGAATACTCTCACGACCTACAAATGCGAATACGGCAATCACTGGCATCTCGCGCACAAACATTAAAAATCTCCCCCGATTTGGAGGAGATTTTTGTATGCTAGTTGCTATTTCTTAGCCTTTTTTGCTGGAGCTTTCTTTGCTGCCTTCTTGACTGGCTTTTCTTCTTTTGCGAAAGCTGGCTTTTTGACTACCTTTGCATGTGGGCGGTTAAGCTCGACGAGCTTGTCCATGGTCTTGTTGATGCGCATACGGTTGCGGATGCTATTGATAACCTGTGGATCTTGAAGCTGCTCGGTAGCGCTCTTGTCGTTCTTGTAGACATGTTGCATTTCGACAACCTGCTTGTTGAGATCTTCGTCGGAAACTTCAACCTTGAGTTCGTCGGAGAGTCTTTGAACGATGATGGAGCTCATAACGCGGCGCTCTGCGTTTTCGCGAACTTCGCGTTCCCAATCTTCTTGCTTCTGATTGTTCTTCTTGAGGTAATCCTCGATAGTGAAACCGCGGGATTCGAGATTACGGAGCATATCTTCCTTGATGCGGCCGCATTGCTCGTCAACAAGAGAAGCTGGGGCTTCGGTCTTGGATTCGTCTACGAGTTCGTTGAGAAGGTCATCTTTGTACTTCTCTTCGGCTTCGTGATTTGCCTGAGCCTCGAGGTTTTTGCGGATATCTTCCTTGAGCTCCTTGAGGGTTTCGAATGCACCAGATTTCTTGGCGAGATCATCGTCAATCTTTGGAGTCTTCACTTCGCTGACCTGCTTTACGAGAATCTCAAATACGGCTGGAGCACCAGCGAGATCCTTGTTTGCGTAATCTTTAGGGAAAGTAATCTTTAGATCAAACTTGTCGCCAACTTCGTGGCCAATAATGCCATCTTCGAAGCCTGGAATAAATTGGCCGGAGCCAAGGCGAAGATGATAATCCTTTGCGGAGCCACCTTCAAATGCGACATCGTCTTTTTTGCCGGTAAAGTCGATAATGACTTCATCGCCATTCTTTGCGGCACGCTTTACTACGCTTGGTTCGGCATAGCTTTCTGCGATGCGTTCGAGGACGTCTTTGATATCGTCGTCGGAGACAACACGCTCTTCGAAGACGGATTTGAGCTTGTCGTACTTGCCCATTTTTACCTCTGGGAGGATATCGGCAGTAACTACAATCTCGGCCATCTCACCTGGGACGTATTTCTTTACGTCGACATGAGGGATGGATACAGGCGTAACACCTGCGCCGTCAAATAGCTGAGGAATAGCGCGGCGAACAGCCAAATCTAGCGTATGAGAAGCGAGATCGTTTGGATCAACATGCTGTTCTACGACATTTGCTGGAGCTTTGCCATTACGGAAGCCTGGAATCTTGATATCGCGAGCGAGACGCTCGAGAGCCTTTAGACGTGCTGGCTCAAAATCGCCGCTATCGAACTCTACGGTGAATTCGACGGACGTGCTTAATACTTTTTTGGTAGATTTCATAGTCAAAATTATACCATGAACAGATAAGTGGATAAAGCGTAGGCGCGTTAGTCTTTAGAGATGATGCCTTGGTCGTAATCGACGCGGAAATGGCGCAAGACTACGCTTGGCTCTACTTCGTGCTTTACGCCTGGGTTCAAGATGTCATTTGGATCAAAGATTTGTTTAATCTTGCCATAAAGGTCTAATTCCTCGGCAGACATATATTTGCGAGTAAACATAGCTAGGAAGCGACCTTCTGGCGCGGCGCCACATGGGGAGCCTTCCACCTTGTCGATAAGTTCTACATATTTGCGCATGAACGTAATCAAAGTACGGCGACCTTCCGACGTGGATGGCGTGAAGCTTGGGCGCACCGTAAAGGTGTTGTAGTCGATTGAGCCATAGACGGCAAGCTTGAGCTTTAATTCGCGAGCAAGCGCCGTGACGCCATCGAGGAATTCCACCTGATTCTTGACCGGGATATACGCGCCATCAATAATCGGCAAGTGATAGCTTGTGCTAGAGTCGTTTAAGTACGCTACAACGTTTTCATTGAAGGCAACAAAATCATTTTCAGTCTCATCGTTCTTTTCGATAATGCGCATGCCTTTCGGAATCTGCTTTTTGAGCTTCTTGAGTTTGCGCCTACGGTCGCGGCGGACATCGTCTTTGACGTTTGCGATAATTAGATAACCATCGTCATTGGCCTTGCGGAAAATCTTTGACGATTTGCCGGTGTTTGGCGCCTCATTAAATAGCTCCGTATCATAGAATTCGATATCAGTGAATTTTAGCTTTTTTAGTAGCGCGCGAATAGTTGCGAATTGTTTCGCGTTATCGCACGGGATTGCGACATAGTTTGGATCTTCGAAAATCGGCTCAACTTTTAGAATTACCTCAGTAATAATGCCGAGAGTACCCTCCGAGCCACAGAATAATGGCAGCAAATCGAAGTCACGTTTTGTTTTTACGCGCGTAATGCCGGAATAACCAGCTTTGTTCTTCTCGACCGGCTTGATATTTTCAATCGTGCCAGCATTTTTCTCAATAAGCGTATTGATTTGACGGTATAGCTCACCCTCGAAATCCTTTTGCTTCAACTTCTTATTGAGATTATGGCGATTCAACTTCTCGGTCTGGATGACTGTACCGTTAGCAAGGACAACTTCGGCCTGCTGGACGAATTCGATGATGGTCTTTGGCTCGGTGTTATCACTAGCGCAAGCGTTCTTGGCGATGAGGCCACCGATAGTTTCATGAGCATCACCCGTAATTGGAAGTTCTAGCCCGACTAGTAATAAGGCCTTGCGAAGCTCGCCAATTGTTACACCACACTGTACGCGCACCAAACGCTGGCGTACGTCAATTTCTTGAATGCGATTCATGCGTTCCGTAGAAACGACTAAACCAGATCCAATGCTCGCGCCGTTTTTGTTATACCCGGCACCATGCATCGTAATAGGGAGCGGAATATTTTTGCTTGCTAACTGACTCGAGAATTTCGTAAGGCGACGAATGTCCATTACGCTGACCGGCACTGCAACCAGGCGTGGATGATACTTCAAAATCGATCGGTCGGTCGTGTATTTCTCCAAAATGCTCGGCGCACTATAAGCAACACCGTCAATATGCTGATTGAGATAAATCGCAATCCGATTCATAAACCACCCTTAAACATTAACTCTATTTTAGCATAAATAAACGTGAGTGGAATATTTTCTTAAAATAAAAAAAGCCCCCAACTTGCAGTTGAGGGCACCGCGTGTAAGGAGCATTCAGCCATTATCTTAAGGCTGCCCGAGCGTCATCAATGACGTCTTTGCTGAAGCCCCCGACGGATACGTCATACGCACTGCCAGTGCGCGTGAAGATGGTGAAGTCGTAGCCATCAGGATCTTTGTGTCTCGTCCGACAGATGGACTTCGCTTCAGAAGTAATGATGTGGTCGCCGTCGTTGATCTTGTCGCCATCACTGGTGACACCATCGCCTTTTGGACCTTCGTAGGACTCGGCTGCGCCGACAACTCTGTAGTCTTCGTTGATTTCGAGACAATCGCCATGCTCGGATTCCGCCAGGAACTTTTCGAGCGCGACAGTATCCTCGCGGATCGTCTCGGGGTTGGCGAGAATACTAAAGTAGGGGTACCATTTGGTCAGTTTGGGCATATTCGTACCTTCCTTTCTAAACTCTCCTTCTTCACTTGAAAAGGAACGGAGCTAGCAGCTAGCTCAACCCTTGTATTATACCACTTTTGCTAATTTTAGTCAATGTTTTGGCGGTTTCCGCTTTTTGTGTTAAAATACATTTATCGGTAATCCGATGAAGATTTACATGCGCGAGTGGTGAAATTGGTATACACGTATGCCTTAGGAGCATATGCCTTTCGGCGTGCTGGTTCAAGTCCAGTCTCGCGCACCAAAGAAAACCTCCGATTTTTCGGAGGCTTTCTTTTTTATCCAAGATTATTTATGCGGACATATTCTTCGCGGAAGCGTTTCTCATCCGAGGCTATCTCCGTAATATCTGCGAAGAATTTTTCCAGTGCTGGATCATTAAAGAAAACTTTTTCGCGCGCCGGACCGTCTGGGCCAAATTTTCCCAACAAATGTTGGCGCGATTCTTCAATAATCTCGTCCAAAGTATTGCCGATATTATGCTCTTTGCGATATGCATAGGTGCGTTTAAAAGGCATCTCGAGATTCGTATCGCGATCGGCCTGCGAAACAATCTTGCCATAGATTGTGCGTGGGATACCCTCCATCGATGAACGATGGTCATATACCGCGTCTGCCATAGTCGCGATTTGCTCTTCACTAAAGAATTCGCGTAATTTTTGATTGTCTTTTAGAATTTCCGCAGAAACCTTTTCGTGATTCTTGTAGTCGATATGATGGCCGATATCGTGAAAAGCCGCAATCGTATAAACCATATCTACATCTACATCGAGAGACTCGGCAAAATTCAAACTTCGCTCAATAACGTATTTAATATGCGCAATGCCATGCCCTGGCTCATTTTTGTCATATTCTGGGAAAATGTTTTCTTCTATATATTTCTTTAGCTCTGGATTTACGTTCTTCATTTCGTTTTCAGTATAACAAAAAATCTCCCGGTTTTACCCGGGAGACCTTACTTCTCTAGCACAAATACGAGCCACTTATCGAAATGCTTGCCGCCTTCTTTATGAAAGTCGATAATACGGAACTTTGTTTTGGCGATTATTGCACGAACATCTTCCTCGCGGTAGTAGCAATAGAAACGATCCTCGCCCATGTAATACTCTCCAGGAAAATCTACCCACTCATTGTCTACTTCGCGCACCTCGCGGTTCATCATATTGAACGCAAAACGGCCATATGGCTCAAGCGCATCATAGACTTTACCTAAGAGTTTTTCGAAATCTTCCGGAGTAAAATGCACCAAGACGCGCCACGCCAAAATGCCATCATATTTGTCCGGGAACTCGTCAGTAAGTGCGTTGAACTTTATTACTTTTACGCCCGTTTCGGCGATAGTTTTAATAAAGTCCTCAGCTACATCACTGGCAGTCACGTCAAATCCGATTCTTTCCAAATGCTTTGCCGTTACGCCATCTGCGGAGCCAATCTCAAAGATCTTCGCATGCTCTCGGAGCGGCGAAAAAGTCTTTCCGAGGAACACTTTAAGATTCATGCTCTTTTGGTAGGCTTTCTCCGGATCGAGTTCGTCGTGCTTTTTCGTGTTTGCTAAGTATGTCGATGCGGTCCTCTCGTATACCTCTAGAGTTTTGCGGTTTTCCTCGCTCATTTCGTCACCCCTTTCTGTATTTTGTGTAGGAATTCTAAGGAACGCCACTAATCTTAATATTATAACTTGCCCCCTTCTCTGTAAAGTTTTAAAATATAAGCATGAGCGCAAAGAAGAAAACGGCAAAAACCAAAACTAAAGCAAAATCCAAAGAATTGACCAAGGCACAGCTAGCCAAGTTGCCAATTAAAGAACTTCGCAAGCATGGTTTGCAGCCAACGCCATTTTCGCTCGGCAAATTGTTCCGTTTCTTCTTTAATAAAAAGACTTATACTTATCCTTTCGTTTCCCTTGCGACAGGCTTTGCGCTAAATTATTTCTTTACTTTACCGTTTTTGCCAGTAACCGCCGTGACGGCACTGCTTCTTTATGCGCTTCGTTTTATCGACAACCATTGCGACCAGGATTACGATATTGTCCACAAAAAGGAACTATTCTGCCGAAAGGACAACATCATTATGATGTTCGTCTTTATTGCCGCATTCATCGTGACCAACGTGG
>DFHM01000013.1:0-34057 GCA_002371895.1 Candidatus Saccharibacteria bacterium UBA3723
TGGGCAGGGGACAGTCCGATTCTGTGTTTGTATTTGACGAGCCTACCATCGGCCTGCACCCTCTCGATGTCAGAACCCTCGTGGCGGTGTTCCAGCACCTGATCGACCAGGGCGCGACCGTCATCGTGATCGAACACGATCTGGACGTGATCCGCAGCGCGGACTATATCGTAGACATGGGACCGGGCGGCGGCCAGAATGGAGGACGAATCGTGGCCGCCGGTACACCAGATGAAATCATGAGCAATGCGCGGAGCGTTACAGGGCGCTATCTCTGACCCTAAGGCTCGGGAATCGCAAGGAACTCCTCCTCGATCCGTCGTAGTTCGTATAGCTGCTGATAGTGGATTTCATCAGCTCCAGCTGCTCCGCCCTTGTATTAAACTTTACGGTAAAGTATTTTTCTGAAAGGGACTGCATCACCTTTCTGGGGCAGCCGACAACGGACATGAAGTCAAGCGGCCTCAGATCGGCATTCTCAATCCCATCAAAATAATCGATCCAGATGCGGTCTAACAAGCAATTTTCTTTTTCTGTGCTGTACTTTGTGATCGGATTTCCAACGAGTACCAGGTCATAGCAGTTATTTATTGCTTTAAAACGTAAAGTTAGATTATGTCTGGAAGATGCACCGTTTGGGTGCATTTTTTGTCTCAAAGAATTAACTATTCGCGATAATCGCTGTATTTTTCGATAATATCTAGCGCTTCTTCTTTTGATATTTTCTGGTAATTTCCGTAATAATTTAACCTTGAATATGTTTCGTCTGACTCTTCCCAATCCGAAGTTTGTTTATTGAAAACATATATTCTGCCACCACTTGTTTTGTAGATGTTGTCGCAAACTTTTATTGAATAATACCAGTCAGATGTTCCAGCTTTTTTATATAGACTTCCGTCTTCGTATGGAATTATCCAAAGACCTTTTATGTGCTCATCTATATTTACGGCTTTTCCGATGCTGCGGTAATTCATTTCGATGAAATAAACATCGTCAGGTATATTTGGCCCAGAATCTGGATTGGCGCTTTCTATTCTCCAGATACTAAATAAGATAAAAGAGTCTTTCATTAGGTGTATGGTGATGCGTTCCGTGTCGTTTTCTGCGGTTGCCGTTGCGCTGGTAGCGACATGGTCTTTGTCGGCTTCGACTACCGTTGAAAAGAAATCTGTATATGTCAGACGGACGCTTTTTACTTCGTATGATGGATATTCTTTCTTAACTACCTGAGCGACATTTTGCTCATCTTTTTCTAATGAGTATGGTTTTTGGAGCATATAGGGATCAAAAACTAGCCCCAAGACAAAAAGCCCGATTAGCGGTTGCACTATTAATGCGCAAATAATAATTGCAATGATTAGTGGTGCTTTGCTCGACTTTTTTTCTGGTTGCTTGGGTGGTGTTTCGATTTTTGACATACTTTTATCCTGCTTATGACTATATTTTAGCATGGTAGTAGCTGTTTAATTTTCCGGAATAAAAATATAGCATAAGCAAAAATATGATAATATTTGACTTGTAAGAACCGGCTACTGTGAAGGAGATACGATTTAGATGAAGGTTACAAAATTAGAGCATTCTGGTTTGCTCGTAGAAAATAACGGTGCGTTTTTGGTCTGCGATCCGGTTGAAATTGAGCAGCAATTGCCGGCTTTTGGTAACGTAAAAGCTATTGTAATTACGCACGTGCATGGTGATCATTTTAATCCAGCAATCGTCAGTAAAATTATGTCAGAAAACCCGGATGTAAAAGTTTTTACGACCGAAGAAAACGCCGCGAATATTCCTGGTAGTGCGGCCGTGACGGACGGAGATTTAGTAAATGTTGAAGGGTTTGATTTGAGGTTCTTTGGCAAAGATCATGCCTCTATTATTCCTGGCCAGGTGCCATGCCAAAATATTGGCGTTGTAATTAATGGCGCGATTGCGAACCCTGGTGATTCTTTTGACATGCCGCCGGAAAAAGTCGAGCTTCTCTGCGTGCCGATTTCTGGCCCTTGGTGTAAGACAATTGAGTCGATTGAATATTTTAAGAACGTTGCGCCAAAAGCTGCGATTGCTTTTCATGATGCAATTTTGTCGGAGTTCGGCAAAGGTATCAGCAACAACTGGCTAAAGCGCACGGCGGAAGAGCTTGGTGCGGATTATCGCGCGCTTACGCTAGGCGAATCGATAGAGATTTAAGCAAGGAAAAGAGCGGCCATCGCTGACCGCTCGTTTTTTATCTACTCACTTCATGGCAGCTTCCAGATGCTTTTTGCGGATCTCGTCCGTGATGCGGGCGATTTCGTCCGGTCCTTTCGCGAATCCGGGAACAGCCCAGGATCCCCACAACTCACAGACGGTGCTGTGGTTGGGCTTGGCGTCAAGGAAAGTAATTGCATGGAAAGTCGGCTGCCAGCCGCAGAAGATAAAGTAGAGTCTGGAACGTTCCCACTGACCTGCGGACATTACAACGTGGAGTTCGGAGAACTGCTCGCCTCCTTCGGTAAACATTTCTGCCGCCAAACGATCTTCGTCGTTGCCGCTGAAGACCACAGGCAGCATGCGAATCCTTTTCTGATCCACGCCGTGTTTGATGAGCCACTTATGGCCGGCGTTGGCCAGCGAAATAGTCTTGTGCCCCTCATGGACGCCACCGAACGTCATATAGTAGACGGTGAGGCCTTTGGCCTGAAGCTGATAGCCGACGTCCAGAGCCTTTTCGAGGCGCTGTTCGTATTCGGGGCCGGGCGTGCCGTCAGCGTTCAGCGGATGCTGCGCTTTGATGGCGACGATAGCGTTCTTGCCGCCACGTTCGAGGCGGTCAAGGGTGTTGATGCGGGCCTGCTCTTCGAGAACGGCCCACGCGTAGACCTCATCGGTCATCCAGTCTTGACGAACTACTTTTGCTTCTTTCATTATATCTATCCCCTCCTAGATCATATCGAGTAGATTCTTAAACTACATACCCAGAATTCCGAGTATAACTATATTATATCACACTTCGCCTAAAAAGTCAAGATGCTATATAATATGCAATAGATTAACGTAAGGAAAATATGCAAAAAACTACTCTAGTAATAATGGCAGCGGGGATTGGTTCACGTTTCGGTGAAGGTATCAAGCAATTAACCTCGGTTGGCCCGAGTGGTGAGATAATTGTAGATTATTCCGTTCACGATGCGATTGAGGCCGGCTTCAACAAGATCATCTTCGTAATTCGCAAAGATATCCATAAAGATTTTGAAGAGATTATTGGCCATCGTATCGCAAAGAAATGTCACGTAGAATATGCCTTCCAGGAACTCGAAGATTTACCGGAAGGTTTTTCTGTACCGGAGGATCGCATTAAGCCTTGGGGCACCGGCCAGGCCGTGCTTGCCTGTAAGGATTTGATTCATGAACCATTTGCGGTCATTAATGCAGATGATTATTACGGCAAGGAGGCCTTCGTGAAGGTGCATGATTTCTTGGTTGAACATGCTAATGACGAGGCGCATTATTGCATGCCGGGCTTCATCCTAAAGAATACGCTTAGCGATCAAGGTGGTGTTTCGCGCGGTATCTGCCAGGTCGATGACGAAGGCTATCTAACGGAAATTATCGAGACGCATAATATTGTAAAGAAAGACAAGGATTTTGCCGTAACCGAGGATACTGGCAAGGAGATTCCGATGTCTTCCCTTGCTTCGATGAATATGTGGGGAGTCACGCCGGACTATCTCGATATTCTAGAGACCGGCTTTGTTGATTTCTTGAAGAATATCCCGGAGGGCGACATCAAGGCGGAGTATCTTCTTCCGATTATTATGGAGGGTTTGCTGAAGGATGGTCGTGCAAAGATTTCTGTACTCGAGACGCACGATAAATGGTTTGGCATTACTTATGCTGCCGACAAAGAAAAAGTCATTGCCGAGTTTAAGAAGTTGGTAGATAAGGGCGTTTATCCAACTCCACTAAATAGCTAGATTTCGTGCTCGTAGCATTCGCAATTTTTCATATGCCAGCTCCAGTAGTCTAAGTTGTCGTCGTAGCCTTCGATGGCAAAATGAAGGCACTTTAGCATGGAGCCGTGGCCAACAACTAGAATGACGTCGTTATCGGAATGCTTCTGTTTGAGCATGTCTAGGAAGCGCTCTGCGCGCGCAAATACGTCTTTGATGGGTTCGACATTGTCTACGTTCGTATTGAGTCGTAGATCGCCAATATCGAGCCCATTTTTGCGTAAGAAACGACCGTGTTTACCTTCGTTGTCGCCAAAGCTGCGTTCGAGTAGCAGTTCGTCATAAATAATATCTAGATTGCGCCCCTCGGTAATAATCTCGGCGGTTTTGCGTGCGCGTGCGAGTGGTGACGCGTAGCAATGGGTGAATTTGATATCTTTGATTTTTTCTTGAAGTTCGCGAGCCTGTTTGATGCCAGTAAGATTTAGCGGGATATTAGTCCTTCCCTGCGCGATGCCTTGGATATTCCAACTAGTTTGGCCGTGACGAACTAAGTATACTTTCATCGAATAATCTCGTGTTTAAAGTATTGTTCTTGGAATTCTGTAAGTGCATTGATGGCGTCGTCGGAATAATCTTTGCCTTCCGGTGCAAGCACGAGCTTGTCATCATCGTCGTCGGTACGATGAATAATTGCGATGCATTTTCCGGTAAATTCTTCGACCGGTTCGAAGACGCCTAGAATATAGCAATCTAGCTCCTCGCCGTCGCCACTAACGGTGCCAGGAATATAGCCGTAGTTGAGCGGATAAATAAAACCATGTTTTGGATGCTTGCTACCGAACGGGCGGTCGATTTTTGCAGTGATAGTCTGACCTAGATATTGTTCGTTCATTGTTTATTCCTTTCTACCGGGACGGCGTTTTCGTAAATGCCGTTTAGCAAATCGTCTGGATAATGCGTGTCGCAATAACGTTCGATGAAATTGCGTGGCTCAATGCCGTGACGTCGGAGATTTTGTCGGTATACGGCAATGCCTGAAATAAGAATATCAAAGATTAGGAAAATAGCGAGAATTTTGAAGACAATATCGCCGATTTTGCGCGGGATTAATTTGTATAGTTTGAAGATTAATGGGAAAACGAGATAAATAAAAGCAACTACGATTGCGCCCCAGACGAGCATATATGGGATGGTGGTTTTGCCGCCGATATTTAGATATTTGTCCGAGTAATCCCAGGAGCGTGTGCCAAAAAGAAGTTCTTGCCCGACGGCCATGACGTATTCCAGGACGCCACCAATAAAGAAGCCGTAGACGAAATACTCGTACCATTTTTTATTACGCCATCGGCAAATCATAATAAAAACCAATAATGCGCCGGTGCCATAAATTGGGCTGAGTGGGCCATAAATAAGCCCAGAGCGCGGGAGCCAAAGCTTGATGCCTTGATGAATGTAGAGCGTCACATACATGAAGATCTGTTCGTAGTAGGTGCCAAAAATAGAACCGATCGTAAAGATTAGAACACCGAGATTGAAATAATCTTTGCGGCGCTCGAGCTCAAAAAGCCGCTTTGGTGCAGCTTTCTGAGTTTTTGTTTTCTCGGACATTCAGCTCCTAAATGCAGGTGTAGCCGCCGTCGATTGGCAAGATTACGCCAGTGACGTAGCTGGCTTCCTTGGAAGCGAGGAAAATGGCGCCAGCATTGAGCTCGCCTTCTTTGCCATAGCGCTGCATTGGGACGTGAGTCTTTGCGAATTCTTGGAAACGATCAGTATCTAGAACTTCGGTTGTAAGTTCGGTATAGAAGTAGCCTGGGCAGATTGCGTTGCAGGTAATGCCTTCGGTGGCTAGTTCTGCGGCAACGGCACGGGTGAAGTTTACAACGCCGCCCTTGCTGGAGTGGTAGGCGACAGTATGAATCTCGGTGTTACCAACGAGGCCATACATAGAAGCAATATTAATGATGCGTCCGTAATGGTTTTTCTTCATGATGTTTGCGAAAGCACGAGTCATTTTGAAGACGGAGGTAAGGTCGGTGCTGATGGTAAAATCCCATTCGTCGTCGGTCATATCGAGGACGCCTTTGTCTTTGCTAGAGCCAGCACAGTTGAGTAAAATATCTACCTTGCCGTATTCTGCTTCGACTTTTTCGGCGGCAGCATTGATGCTTTCGGTATCGGTTACGTCGCACTGAATTGGTAAAACCTTGATGCCGTATTTTTCTTCGAGCTCTGCCTTGAGTGCTTCGAGACGCTCGAAGCGGCGTGCCAAAATGGCGAGGTTTGCGCCCTGCTCTGCAAAAGCGTGAGACATTTGGCGACCGAGGCCAGAAGATGCGCCGGTAATGACAGCGACTTGATCTTTGAGATTAAACATTTTTTCCTCCTAATTGTTAGAGTAATTATACCTTTTTCGAGGCAAGAATAAAATTAACGGCTTCGATAATTGCGATAATTTCATTAACGGCGGCAATCGCTAGGCCAACGGCGTGAAATGTGAACATGTATGCATCAAATGTGGCATCGTTGATACTGAAATTAATCCTTGTGACAATGATGAGAATTAGGGATAATGTGGCGAGGCTAATATGGAATAAGGCGTATTTGCTACGATCAGCAAGAAAATCGTGGATGCCGGACCAGCCAAGTAAAATTGCGCTTAGTACAAAGCGGCGGTTGCTGACGATTTGTTCTTCTTCGTAGTGGCGCCTTGTGAAGAAGCCGATGATCTCCAGTAGAGTCCATAGAACACTGAAAATCAGGACGATTAACATAACGGTTCGAAGGACGGTAAGTAATGCATTGTTTCCCTCGGACAAAACTGGGACGTAGACGTTATCGATAAGTTCTTTGTGGGCGAGGCTGATCTTGAGCTCTGGTTGGATATATAAGAAATAGATGGCCGGAATAAAGAAAGATAGAAGACGAAAAATGCCGCGCTTGTATTTGCCGAAATAAAAGTCATTAAGGCCGAAGAGACCGAAGAAAATGGTATAGATGCCGACGGCTAATGGATTGGTTTTCGTTTTCATAATGCTTAAGTTTGCTTTAATTATACCATTTTGGCCAGACAGTGTCGTATAATTAAGGTAATATGAAGGTGTTTAAGGTTCTTGGGCGCATTATTTGGATAATAATCGCCGTTATCGCGATAGCGGTTGTAACTTGCGTAGTATTAGTTTCGGTGTTTGGTACCGATGTAAAAACGATCAAGGGCGAAGAGTCGACGGAAGAAGTCGTGCCGCCGGAGCCAGAGATTACTGGCGCGGAGACGCGTTTGTTGTTTGCCGGCACGACGTTTTGGGGGCGTCGCACGAATACGGATGCGCGAGCATCGGAGCTTGGCGTAAAATATCCATTTTCGCAACTAGACACTTTGGACCGCAAGAATTACGATGCTTGGATTGGCGGTCTAGAATGTCCTGTCACGGATAATGGCCATAATAAAGCCGAGGAAGAAAATATTTTCAAATTTAACTGTGACCCAGATTATTTGCCGGAGGCTGCAAAATACTTTGACGCTTTTTTGTTGGGCAATAATCACGCCGGCAACCAAGGTAAGGCCGGTCTTGAAACTACGCGTGCATATTTAAAGAAAAATAACATCCAGTACTTTGGCACGCCGAAGCGCACTGCTAATGACACACGCGATCCAGAATATCCAAATGACGATGTGAATATTAATAACTGCGGAATTATTGTTTTACCGGTTCGTATAGCACTTGATGATGGCACGGAAGATAAATATAAGATTCCGTTTGGTTTTTGCTCTGCGCATGGCGTTTATGGCGTTCCTGGCGAGGATTATTTGCAGAACATGAAAGACTTCGCGCAATACGTACCAACGGTCGCGATGCCGCATATGGGCGCGGAATATAAGACTTCGCACGATACGATGCGTCAGAATTTGTACCGCAAGATGATTGATTATGGTGTAGAAGCAGTGATTGCTGATCATCCGCATTGGTTGCAGGATTCCGAGGCGTATAACGGTAAGTTAATTGTGTATTCGATGGGCAACTTTATGTTTGATCAGACTTTTAATGCGGAAGTTGTACGCTCTGCCGCGATTGAGGCGCAGGTAAAGATTGATATTAAAGATGCCGAGTTGGATAAATGGAACGAGCTTGGCGAGGGCTGTCTTGAAGATTCTGCGACTTGCTATGAAAAGATTAAGGCCGCAGGATTAAAGAAGCTCGGCCTGACGTGGGCCTATGATTATCATGGCACGACGTCTGCCGGTAACCGCATTACGCGCCTTGCACCAGATAATGAACAGGCTGCGATTGGACAACGTCTAAATTGGGGTGCAATTCCAGCAGAACTTAAAATTAAGAAATAAAAAATACCCGCCGATTGGCGGGATTTTTTAGCGTGGTCTGCTGACTGCAACTTTGTGTGCGCGTTGCTCGATGTGGTCGTTTAGGACTTCAAGTTTCTGGCTTTTGCCGGTCTTGTTTTCGAGCGCCTTGAGGATTAGAAAATCCGTTACGCGTGGATTCTTTGGTAGCAATGGGCCGTGTAGGTAGGTGCCAATGCAGTTCTTGTATTTTACGCCTTCTGTCATGTCTTTACCGTTATTCCCTGCGCCCGTAATGACGGTACCAAAAGCTTGCATGTCTTCGCCAAGATAAGTTAGGCCAGAGTGGTTTTCGTAACCTACGACTTCGCCAAATTCTGGTGTGCTAATCGTGATATTGCCAATAAGGCGAGTATCGCCTGCGACAGTCTTGAGATTAAGGATTTTGGTGCCTTCAATCTTTTTGCCTTCGGAGGTTTCAAAATAATGACCAAACAGCTGATAGATGCCACAAATGACTAAGGTAGGCGTTTCGCGTTCAACGAAATCTTTTAGCTTTGGTGCGATTTTTTGGAGGTCGGCTTCGATTTTACCCTGCCCTGAATCCTGGCCGCCACCACCGAAAATAATATCGATATCGTCTGGAATTTCGTCGCCCGGTTCATAGTGAATGATATTGGTTTTGATTCCGCGCCATTCGCAACGACGTTTGATGGCGAGGATATTGCCGTGGTCACCGTAAAGGTTCATTTCTTTTGGGTATAGGTGAAGGATATTTAACGTCATAGAATACTCTTTCCTGAAATTATTTTGCGGATTTCTAGCATTGCTGTATATGTTGCAAAAATGCGTTTCGGCTTTTTGTTTGACCTCGTGAATTTCTTTACCGCGGTCTCGAGATCTTCTTCGATCTTCGCGACGTGAATATTATCATATTTGAGACGCAACGCCATGTCGGTGGCGCGAATGCCGGCGGTCATTTTGATATTTTTGAGCTTACTAAAATCTACATTCCACAGCCAGGAAACATCGCGTCCGTCAGCAATATTATCGTTGATAGCAATCATATAATCATGGTCGTCGTCAGCGAATGATGCGATGCTGAGCTGGAATGCGGATGGGTTTTTGACGAGTAGGATTTCGACTTCACTACCGTTGACTTCGAAGACTTCGCCGCGACCAAATGCGGATTCGATTTTGGCTAAATCCTTGATGAGATTTGCGGGGTCTGCTTCTGATAGGATGGTAGTGCAGATTGCGAGCGCGCCGGCGGCGTTGTAAGCATTGTAGATGCCCTTGAGTGTCAAATCCGTGCTGTAATTCTCGCCGTCGATATTGTATGTGGCGTGATTTTTGGATAGCTTTTCGAAGACTACTTTGGCTGGTTTGTCGGAAACTTTTGCTTCGGTCTTTTCGATTAAGTTATCATCGGACGGGAATTTTTTGAGCAAAGTTTCGGATAAACCAAAGTAAACTGGATGGTCGGCTTTGATTTTACCAACGCGTGGATCTTCGCGGTTGAGGACAACTTCTTTCCTTGCCGCTGCGGCAACTTTTTGAAGCAAGTCTGCCGTGTGGTCGATTTCGCCAAAACGATCAAGCTGGTCGCGTTGTACGTTTAATAATAATGCGTAATTAATTGGCACGACTTCGCAGAATTTGACGGCATGAGCCTCGTCAAGCTCGAGCACGGCAATATCGTAATCGAACTTGCCGCCGACCTTGATGTTGTTGAGGATTGCAGAAATGACGCCACGGACAAAGTTGCTACCGGACTTGTTTGTGAAAACTTTTAGACCTTGTTTTTGGAGTAACTCGGTGACGATTTTCGTGGTGGTAGTTTTGCCATTTGTGCCGGAAACTACAACCACGCCGTAAGGAAGCTTTGATAGGACTTCTTTGACGAAATTAGGGTTGGTTTTTTCGATGACGAGACCTGGCAAAGCCGAGCCACCATTGCCGCGAAGACGGGTGACTTTTTGAACGCTTTTGCCAAGGATGATGCTTAGTTTTTCCATGTTGTGCGCGGGCTCCCAAATAATTTTTTTAGACTTACTTTTGAGGTGAAATCGATTGCATTGCGGCGGAACAAATGTGTAGCAAGTTTGGCGACTAATGCGCTAACAATTACGATGTCCGCAAGACCAACCCAGAATTCCCACGGGGCAAGGTTACCGAATACGCCGCGGAACATGATGGTGATTGGTGCGCTCGGTGGGAAGTATGTGAGGAAGTATGCCATGGCCTGTGGCTCGCCAGTAAGTGCGTTAATGAAGAAGAGCGGCAAAATTGTGAGGATAATAATAACGCTCGAGAATGAGTTAGCGTCTTTTGCGGTTGGCGAGACGGCACCAATTGCGACGCAGAATGCAGTGAACAAGAAATACGATGCGATGAGTAAGACCGCGTACTGCGCAATATTGAATGCATCGAATTGTAATGCAATATCGAATGGGAGCGCGCCATGAGTTTCGGCAAATTTATAAAGAATGATGAGCGGCAGTACGAGTACGATAAGCTGAATGATGCCAAGAATCATTAAGGAAATAATCTTACCAACGATGAGGTTGGTAGGATTGATGCTAGTTAGGACGAGCTCGCTGATGCGGTTCTCTTTTTCTTCGGTCATAGCAGCAATGATGCGGTTGCCAAGTACGACGATGAGAATATAGAACAATACGAGCGCAACGGCCGGGCCAATGATTTTACTGATATTCTCTGCTAGGTCGATGACATGATTATCTTTTGCGTCGTAGGTCGTGGTGTTGTAATGGATTTGATTCGTGACAATGACTAGGTCAAATGGGTCGATGTTCTTGGTGGCTGTGGCACCAAGAATACTGCGAATTGGCGTCGAATAATCGTCGAGCAAACTAGCTTGATCTTGTTTTGTGTAGACCTCAATGGTTTGGCTTTCGTTCAGATTTTTTGGTACGTAATAAAAGACGTCAATTTTGCCGGATTTTACATCATTGATGCCAGAATCTTTGTCTTCGTATTTGGTAATTTTTTGTTCTTCGTCATTTTCGTTAATAAAGCTTGTGGTTTCGAGATATTCTGCTTCGTCATAGACGGCAAGTTTCATTTCTGAAGTATCAGTGCCACCTTCGAGACTTTCGCCGGCTTGATACCCCGCTAATGCCGCGATGCCGATATATACGCCAAGCAAAACCGGCACAAGAATTGCGGCCGCCCAAAAGCTAGGCTTTTTGAGGTTACGCATAACCTCAAAGTGGATGACTTGGAGCGTTTTATTCATTTTCTTCCTCCTTTTCGCCGTAAACTTCAACGAAAATTTCGTCTAAGGATTTGAAGCGGAATTTCTTGCGGACGTCGGTGACGGTACCATAAGCCTTTGCGACGCCGTCCTTGAGTAACAAGATGTGATCGCAGAGTTTTTGTACTTCGTCCATGTAATGAGTAATCAAAATAATCGTGCTGCCCTTTTGGTGTAATTCTTCGATAATTTCCATGAGGAGTTTGCGGTTGACTGGGTCAAAGCCCTTGGTTGGTTCGTCGAGAATCAAGAGCTCTGGGTCGTTCATGATAGTAATGCCAAGCTGAACTTTCTGCTGTTGGCCTTGGGAAAGTTTGCTGATTTTGGTCTTGGCGTGGTCAAGCAATTCTACGCGTTCGAGATATTTGAGGCTCCATTCTTTTGGATTTTTGAGCCCCTTTAGGCGACCGAAATAAACCATAACATCGATGACGTTTTCTTTCTTGTAAAGGCCGCGTTCTTCCGGAAGATAGCCAACACGAATGTTGTGTCCGGGCGTGAATTTCTTGCCATTGATAAGAAGCTTGCCGGCAGTTGGCTCATAAAGGCCAAGTAGTGCGCGGATGGTTGTAGTCTTGCCGCAGCCGTTACTGCCGAGGAGGCCAAAAGTTTCTCCCTGTTTTACCTCAAAAGAGAGATCTTTGATAACGGTTTTATCGGTGAAAACCATTTTGAAATGCTTAACTTCAATGATATTTTGCGCAGATTTTGTTGCCATATTAGTGATATTTTACCATTTTACAGGGGAGATATATAGTACTTTTGCGAAATGATTGCACTCATGCTTTTTCGAATTTTGTAAAGTCGTTATGATGCGGACATGAAAAGATTATTGGGTGTATTTTTAATAATATTTATGGCCGCCTGCGGTGGTAATTGCTATGCGACGCTATCGCCAGTGGAAGGCAGTACAAATTATGTAGACAATGGCATGGGGCCGGGCGAATCGACGGACTGCGTGGATTTGGAATTTGTCTTTGCGCGTGGTTCTGGTGCGGAGTATCAAAAAAGTGACATGTGGCTAAAGTATCAGTCCGAGATGAAGAAACTGTCCGAGCGGCTTGGCTATACGTACCGGATTACGGATGTAGAATATCCAGCGGTCTCTGTGATAGATCCGTTTACGAATGCGATTGGTGCCTATGTTTCGGCTGGGCAATATTATGAATTTGGCCGTAGTGTGAAGGCGGGCGTTTCTTCCTTGCGCGAATATTATGATGGCGTGGCGCGAGTGTGTCCGGAATCGCGTTGGGTGCTAGCCGGATATTCGCAGGGTTCGATGGTGGTTTCAGAGGCGGTGAAGAAATTTAAACATGGCAACGTAGTTTATGTTGCACTATTTACGGATCCGCAGTTGTACCTACCGGAAGGTAAGGGTTTGTTCCCTGACGCATGCAAAGGGCGTAACCTGTCGGATTATAGGGTGTATGTGCCGGTTTGTCATACGCATGAGGGACGATTGAAGGCTCGCAATCCGTACGTGTATGGCGAATTAACTGGAAAGTATGGTCTTTGGTGTGGGCCGGATGATTATGTTTGTGGTAGTACGCAGATTCCATGGAATCTTTCTGGCCATACAAAATATGTAGATAAAATACCGCAGCTGACGGCGATACTGCGCAAGCGTTTGGCGCGTGGTGGTGATGTTTCGGCGCGTTCTGTCAGTCTGAAGAGTGCCTCGACGGACAACGAACCCAATGTTTTTGCGGAATTTACGCTGAATTCTTATTACGGAAATCCTGGCGATACGATTACGATAGATGCGTCACCGAGCTTTAGTCTGGATGCGGATATTGTTAGCTATGAGTGGAGTATTGATGGTGAGGAGTTTTGGTCGGCAGGGCTAGAGCCGCAAATGACGGTGACATATGATGCGGAAAGTTACCATAAAGTGCGCGTGCGCGTAACGGATTTCTTGGGTGAATCTGCCGAGGCGGAGGCGGAAATTCGCGTAATAAATGATGACGTTATATTTTACGAACTTGATGCGCCAGAAGGTGTGACGGCGCGCAAGGATGGCGATGATGTAATTCTCGAGTGGGGTGACCCGCCGGTTTCGGCAATGTTCTTATATATACGTCTGAATGGTTATGACTTAGGATATGTAGAATCTTCGCGCAAAGAATTAATAATTAAAGACGTAGATTTGAGCGAGGCGGATACGGTTTTGTCTGTGGGCTGGGCGACTGGAAAGATGAACTTGGGCGAATTTACGGATATTGCTCTGCCGGTAGATGATAATAGCGGTGGTGGCGAGGGGGTCGAGCCGCCGGTAGTGTCGCCCGACACTGACGTGAGTACGGCGGAAGGGCTAATTCCTTGCCTGGCGCTGCTTGGTTGTGCATTGGGAATAAGGAAAATATTATGGGCATAAAAAATCTGTCGCCCGGATGGACGACAGATCTGTGCGAGGTACCGCTCAGGCCTCGAACAATGTCCAGGCCAAGGACTTGGTGTCGAACTCGAGCGTACACTCGCGACGACCAATGACGCACTCAAAGATGTGTTTGGCGGTATCGCCAACAAACTTGATGCGCTCCGAGAGGGTCTCCGTAATTTCTACTTCGTCCTCTCCTCCTTTGCGGAAGTATAGTGGTTGGCATGGTATGCGGCTGTAGTTGAACAGCGCCATGACCTCTACTTTCTCGCCCTTTTGAGCTGGATTGTTAATATTGTTTTTCATAAATTACTCCTTGAATTTTGTTAAATTGGTTGGAGTCATTTATGTGAGCCATGGTTTTCGGCTCGGTGCCACCCATACAATGACGAATATGGATGACGGCGTATACTCCGACAATCAGTGACCGAAGTGTGATGTCGTACTTTCATTATATGTTGACCAAAGTGCTTGTGGTAGTCTTGAAATGTAAGAATTTTTCTAGCGAAATGCTGTGAATATCCCTGTTAAACCTGTGGAAAACTCATATTTAATGCTGTGGAAAAATATCGTCAAGAAACGGAAATGCATCGCTTGGTAGCGATGCACTTGCGTTTAAGTTTATCTTTTACGGAGATGGATCACTTGGTAGTGACACACCTGCGCTCAATCAACCTTAATAACTACAGTATAGCATACTTTTGCTAAAAAGTCAATAGTATTTTGTGAAATTGGGCTAAAATTGCTTGATTTTGCTAAGAAATATGTAATAATCCATGTCGTACAAGAGGTTTTTCTCTATGGCTTTGGCTGCAATTTTGCATTGTTTCGAGATGCGTTCGCCCTTAAATAACGGATCAATATAACGAATTTTGGCTGGATGGTGGACGTAATAGACGTCCTTTGGTTCCTCTTTACTCTTCTTAATTTGTTTTGCTTTGCGCCAGATATTGAATACTTTGACATAGTCAGACTTTTCGATAATTTCTATAATTTCGGATTCTGGTTTCTCGTAGAGGTCTGCGACGCTGATGTGCCCTTCGTCGGAGATTTTGCGCAGGATATCGGCAATAAATTGCATCGAATAACGCGTGCGCTCATCGCGGTAGATAACTGACATACGACTCGTTAGCTTTACGAGCTCGCGGGCGTATTTCTTGGTCTTAAATCCTAGTTCTGTCTCGCCGTTTTCGTTAGTTTGAATCTCGATGTCGCGGTAGATTTCGGCAAGGCGTTCCATGGTAGTTTGCGGATAAACGAAGGCGGCATTCGAAAGTGAATATTCGAGGCGGTCGGCCGATAGCTGCGGCGTGTCATTATCAGCGATTGGATATAGATGATAATTGTCGACTTCGGAGACTTTAATGCCGTCACGCTTTAGGAGCGCCATGATTTCTGGCGATTCTTCGATAAGCTTGGTTGTGAGTTCTTCGGTGCTCTCCTGTGTCATATAATCGCCGTTCATAAAGTCGACGCAGTGTTTGAACGCCGGTGTGGCGATATCATGGAAGAGCCCGGATAGAGTCTGCTTTTTGTCGTGTGTAAAATTCCAAACAATGAGTGCAACACCGATAGAATGGTCTAGGCTGGAATAAAAAGTACTGTCCGGAAATAAGTCTGTATAAATGGTGCCGCAAGTCACACTAATGCCGGCCTGTTTTTGCATGCGTGGCGTCAAAATATATTCATCGAGCCATTCCGGATAATCTGGCGCGAGGATCTGGTAATAGTTTTTAAAATTCGTTTTTACCATTTTATTTCCTCCATTCCCCACTCTTTTAGTTTGTTATTGCATTTACTAAACGGCTTCGAGCCAAAGAATCCATTATAGGCGGACAGCGGTGACGGGTGGGCGGATTCGATGATGTAATGCTTTGTTTGATCAATCATTGGCTTTTTGGAGCGCGCGTCACGACCCCAGAGAATAAACACTAGATGGGGGCGGTTTTCGTTCAGGTATTTGATGATATGCTCAGTGAATGTCTCCCAGCCTTTGCCGCGGTGACTGCCGGCCATATGAGCCTCGACGGTAAGCGTGTTATTTAGTAACATAACGCCCTGCTTTGCCCAGCGCGTAAGGTCGCCATTATTCGGAATTGGCGCGCCGACGTCTGCGTTGATTTCTTTGAAAATATTCTGCAGTGATGGCGGAATTTGTACACCGCTATGAACTGAAAAAGCGAGGCCATTGGCCTGGCGCGGTCCATGGTATGGATCCTGGCCAATAATGACGACTTTGATATCGTTTAAATCGGTTGTAAAAGCCGAAAATACCTGCTGCTTTGGCGGGTAAATCGTCTTATGCTCGTAGGCATCCGTAAGGAACTTGGAAAGCTCTTTGAAGTATGGTTGGTCAAACTCGGACTTGAGGATAGGCTTCCAGGACTCGTGCATTTCTATACTCCGAATAGTTTTCTGAGTTCGGCGTGAATTTCTTCGATGCTTGGGCTGGCGTCAACGGTGGTGATATTGAAGTCTTTTGCGATATGTAGGTAGGCGTTGTCTACTTTGTGTTGGAATTCGCTTGGCTTTGATTCGAAAGTATCGCCTTTAGAGTTGTCGTCTCGGCTGGATTGGCGCGAAAGGCGTTCTTTTTCTGGGAGTGTAAGAATAGCACTCTTATCTGGTTTTACATAACGTTCTGGCATTGCTTCTTTGGTGATGCGCACGATTTTGTTGCGCGAAATGCCCTGGCCGTAACCCTGATAAGCGAGCGTAGACCACCAGTTGCGTGCGGATATGACGTAGCCGTCACGCTTTAGGACTGGTTCGGCAAGTTTGCGCCATAATTCCTGGCGTGCAGCCGTGAATAATAGTACGTGGGTCATTGGCTCGAGGTCGTAGTTTTTGTCCTTGATGATGCGGCGAAGTTCGTGCGCAGAATCTAGCTCTCCGTCCGGCTCGTGCATTGTGATGACTTCTTTGCCTTTGCCGCGGAGATATTCGGCCATCATTTCGACCTGAGTGGATTTGCCAGTGGCGTCTTGGCCTTCAATTACGAAATACATTAGTTTTTCCCTTCTTGATATTTAAAGAAACAATGTGGACAGAGTGCTTTATAGATAATGTCGGACTTGCCGTCGTCGATGAGGATGTCTGGTCCGGTAGTGACGAGTTTGCCATTGAGCCAGCGAGTATTGAGTGTGGCTTTGCGCCCGCAATCGCAGATGGTTTTGATTTCTTCGATTTTGTGCGCAACCTGAAGCAGACGTGTGCTGCCCTCAAATCCTCTGCTGCTCATGCGGAAGTTGAGACGGAGGCCGTAAGCAATGACCGGAATGTTTAATTTTACGACAACTTGGAGAAGCTGATCGACTTGTTTTCCGGTGAGGAATTGTGCTTCATCAACTAGGATGCAGTTAACGCCGGAATATTCCTTCGCAATTTTGGTAAATAGATTAGCGCGACGATTAAAACAAAAATCCGTATCTCGTTCTGGGCCGATGCGGGTTAATAACTTTTTGCCGTTTTTTGTATCGGTTGCGGGTTTGATAACGCAAACTTTTTGTCCGCGTTCTTCGTAATTGAAAGCAACCTGAAGAAGCTGCATGGTCTTGCCGCAGCCCATTGCACCGTACCTGAAGTATAGTTGTGCCACAAAAACTCCTCCTATTTGCTTTTAGTTTAACACTTCTTGAAACTGCGCGGTGTTGTAATTTTTATTTATGCTAAAATGAAATTATGATTACGCTTTTTGGGCCGACAGGCAGTGGCAAAAGTGAGCAAGGCAAACTTTTGGCGCAAAAATATCATTGGACTTGGGTTTCCGCTCGTGACCAATTAATGAGCTTGAATGACAAAGATATTCAGTATGCGCTCGATCACGGCATGTTTGTGGACGACGAGACGATGAATGGTCTAATGGAGCGTATTCTTGCGAAGGCGAAGAGTAGCAATAAGCAAGTCGTACTAGATGGCTTCCCTTCTACGGTGCGACAAGTGCAATGGCTGATTGACCGTGGCGAAATCAAGAACATTACAGGTGCAATTGTTTTGCGTGTGCCTCACGGTGAATTGTGGCGTAGGCTGATGCTCCGTAAACGCGTGGATGATACGCGTGCTGCAATTGAACGCCGCGAGGATTCTTATGATCGTGCAATGACTGGCATGATGCGTGTGCTAAGCCAGAATGATGTATTTGTGCGCGAAGTTGATGGTCGCAACGAGCCGAAAGATGTGCTTGAGCGTATCGAGGAGGTGCTAGCAGATTGGGGATTAATTCCAAAGAAACAATTCGCAAAAAATCCTCAGCCGCCGGCTCGTCATATTGCTGGTTTTGCGGCGGACTACAACGGAAAGTCCACGATGTCTCAAGACGCGATATTAGAAATTCTAAAGGCTGTTTCTAGTTAAAAAAATACCCCCGTTCTGGGGGTATTTTTTGTTGCTATTCTTTATTACGCTACTAGTTCGATAGTCTCGCCGGTCTTGAGATTCTTTGCCTTGTACTTTTGGGCGATGACTTCGTCGTTTCCGATGACAATGGCGAAGTTTGCAATCTTGCCGGCGCGATTGAAGCGGTCGCCAAGTTTGCGTTCGGTGAGGTCTACGTCTACGGTTTTGCCGTCGGCGCGGAGTTTGCGCGCGAGCTCAAAGGATGCTTCGTATTCATTCTGGCTGAGCGGGAGGATAACATAATCTATCGGCTGCGTGGTGGTCATATTGATGAGGTTGCATTCGCGAAGTACAAAGAATAGGCGAGTAAGGCCGATAGAGCCGCCAACGCCTGGGAAACTTTGCTCGGTGAAGTTGCTAGCGAGGTTTTCGTAACGGCCGCCAGATGCAATGGAGCCAATTTCGCGGTAATCTTCGAGCATGGTCTCGAATACAGTGCCGGTGTAGTAATCTAGGCCGCGAATGATCATAAAGTCGATAATAAAGTTGCCGGTATTTTCTGCTTCAAGGATTTCGGTAACTTGTTTGAGCTCGTTTAGACCTTCTTCGACGGCGGTAAGGTCGCCAAGAATCTCGCGGAGTTTGCCAGAGACTTCTTCGAAGTTACCTTTGGTAAACATAAAGGCGCAGACTTTGCTGACTTGCTCTTCGCTAAGGCCGAGTTCTGCGAGTGCGGCACGGGATTTTTCTTCTGGGACTTTTTCGGCGTGGTCGATAATGCCAGAAATCTCGGTGGCTTTGTCCGTAAGGCCGAGGGCTTCGAGGAAACCGGCGAGAACTTTGCGGTTGCTAATGCGGATGACCATCTTTGGAAGATTAAAAGTCTTTAGTGCGTCATAAATACAAGCGATGACCTTTGCGTCGTAGGCGATTGGAAGTTTTTCGCGACCAATAATATCTGCATCGCACTGGTAGAATTCGCGGAAGCGGCCGCGCTGGGCGCGTTCGCCGCGGAAGTTGCGATTAATCTGCGTGACTTGGAATGGAAAAGCGAGATCGTTGTTGTGCTCGACAACATAGCGTGCAAGCGGCACGGTGTGGTCGAAACGAAGGGCCTGGTCTGGCGCATCGGCAGACTCGGCGGTTTTGCTAACCATGTAGATTTGCTTTTCGGTGTCGCCACCAGCCTTCGCGAGGAGAATGTCGGTGCGTTCAATAAGCGGAGTTTCGATACTTAGAAATCCGTAATGGTGATATACGTCGCTGATGTTTTGTTTGAGCTGGTCAAAAACTGCCTGCTCGGTTGGTAGTAGTTCTTGCATGCCAGATAGTGGCGACGTATTATATTTTTTCATAGTACTTTTATTTTACCATAAGATACAGGTTACATTAAGGGGGGATGGGTTATAATAGAAGCATGAAGAACAGGCTAATAGCAATTATTGGTGGCGTATTAGCAGTTGTCTTGGTGGCTGTTTTGGTATTTTGGCCGAATACGCCGGCACCAACTATTTATGACGGGATGAAAGTTTACGCATTTAATGCGGGCAAGGCTGATTCGTTTTTGATATACAATGCAGACTTTGCGGTTTTGATTGATACTGGCGAGAAAGAACTTGGCGATACGACTATCGAGTATTTAAATGCGAACGACATTAAGAAGTTGGATTACTTAATTGTCACTCATTTTGATAAAGACCACGTCGGTTCGGCTTCAAAGATTATTGATGAAGTGGAAGTCGGCAAAATTTTGCAGAGTAATTATCCAAAAGAAAGCAAAGTCTATACAAAATACCTTGAGGAAATTGAGGATGAAAATGTTTCAGTCGAAACTGTGCGTGAAGATTTGGAATTTACGCTTGGCGATGCGCGCTTTGTGGTGAATGCTCCGGCGGAGGAAGAATACGTGGCGGATCCAAGTAATAATTCTTCCCTAATCGTGAGTGTATATTATGGCGAAACGAGCTGGTTGTTTATGGGCGATGCGGAAGATTTGCGCCTAAGTGAATGGCTCGCGATAAATGACGAGAAATATGATTTTATTAAGGTGCCATACCATGGGCACTATCAGACAAGGCTTGGCGATTTGGCGACAGAAACTGCACCAAAATATGCCGTAATTACATCGTCCGAGGAGGAGATGGAAGACGATAGCGCGGTTTCGATTTTTAAGGATGCGGGCGCAAAAGTCTATCTTTTGCGCAAGGGCGCTTTACTCTTCTCTACCGATGGCGAAAATATTGCGACCAGCCGTTAGCTGTGCTATACTTATCTCAGTGTGGCTCTGTAGCTCAGTTGGTAGAGCAGAGGCCTGAAGAGCCTTGTGTCGACGGTTCAAGTCCGCCCGGAGCCACCATTTAGTTTTAAAAACCGCCACTTGGGCGGATTTTTGTTGGTTTAATAATCTTCGTAAAAGTTGATGATTCTCTCTTTGGTACCGTCGCTAGAAATTCTATCCCACTCCTTTTTATAGACGGAGCGAGCGTATTCTTTGTTTAAATAATCTTTTTGGAATTTATCCCTTCTCTCTTTTAATTCTGGGCAATCTGTCCAGAGATTGAATTTGCCGCCATCATTGATGCGCTTGCAAATATACGCGTGGCAACGCTCAAAATGCCCATCAAATGTTTGAATTTCTGGATAGTTTTTGAGCGAGGTAGCAAGCTGGCGCTTGGCGAGTAGCTCAATGTCGAAGTCGCGGTCGGAGTCGGAAACGCATTCGCCATAAATATTGCGCGGACGTTCTTTTCTGGAACCGCGATGATCCTCGACGGCTTCTTTCATGATTTTAATTTGATCTTCGGTGAAGAATTTGCGGAGGTTTTGATCGTTGGCGAGAATCTTGCCGGATTCGAACTCGTGATTTTCGCGGTCGATATTTAATCCAGAATCGTGATAGCATGCAACCGTGTAGGCCATGTTTTTGTCGAGGTCGTAATAGTCTGCAAGCATCAGCATGTTCTTTATAACGTTGTTGATATGGATCATGCCATGGGAATAATATTTGTCGTACTTTGGGAAGACATTCTGCTCGATGTATGCCACTAATTCTGGATTAATATCGTTCATGGAAAGATAATAACACAAAGGAAAGACCCGCCGGTTTCCCGGCGGGTCAGGTTGATTGCAATGTTTTTTGGTTACCATCTGGTGAACTTGAACTTGAACCAGAGTTTGAGTCTCTGGAAGAAGCTCTGGCGAGCAGGTTTGGCATTGCGTGGAGGTACATAGCTGTTGCCGGTACCACCCGTATTACGGAAATGGCGTCCGCCAAACCAGCCAAGGCCGAATCCGAAAGGACCCCATCCCCAGCCTCCAAAGAAGCCAGGACGTCCGTACCATCCAGGTCCGCCGAACCAGCCCGGTCCACGACCGAACCAGCCAGGTCCGCGTCCCCAGCCTCCAAAGAAACCAGGACCACGCATCGGACCTCCGGGAGGAGGACCGCCAGGACCAGGACCCATCATGCCAGGACCGTGAGGTCCACCAGGGCCATGAGGGCCGCCAGGGCCACGACCGAAGAAGCCAGGACCACGTCCGCGACCGGGGCCTCCAAAGAAGCCGCCGCCGCCAGGACCGCCAAAGAATCCTCCGCCGCCAGGACCAGGACCAGGACCGCCAGGTCCACCGGGGCCACCAGGACCACCGGGACCGCCACCTGGACTAAAAAACATTACATTAGGTGAAAGTGCTACCGCTGTCATTCTGATACCCCCTTTCAAACGGTAATACTATCATTATAGCACACTTTTCAGCAAAAGTCAAGATAAGAGCTTATGTTTAGTCGCTAGTTTCCCAGACGGTTTCAATACTCTTGGAAACTGTAATGTCATCTGGATGGAAAGTTTCGTCGATGGTTTGCATTTGCTCTTCGATGCTTGGGCCGGCGGCCTCGAAGCGGGCGGATTTGCGGAAGGCCATGTCATACCCCATGTCGGAGCCGCGATTTGGTGCATCGATGTCTACGCGAATACAGTCGCGGAGGTGCTTGTCGGCAGCGGCTGCAAGTGTTTCAGCCTTGCGGCGAGAATCATTGAAGGCTTCACCGATAAGGCCGCGCTGATATGCTTTTGGATCTTTGAGGCCAAAGTCGATATGGAAGCGCGGTGCGCCCTCGGTCTTGGTGGTAACGACGAGGAGTCTAGAGAGGCGCTCTTTGTTGTAATCGAACTCTAGGTATGCGTATTGTGTAAAGTAAAAGCCATTCGAAACGCGCTTGGTAAGTTGCTTGTCGAGGTCTTCGAACTTGGTTGGATCGATATGGTTGGTTGTAAATTCCTCGTGGATGCTATAGGCATGAGTCTTAAAATCTGTTGCCTTAAAATCGGTGTTCTCTTCAATAAAATCAAAATATTTTTTGACGAGGGCGACGCCTTTTTCGAGCGCCTTGTCGTAGGTATCGGCATGTTCATGGAAAGTGACGCTGGCAGTAATCTGGTCTGGCGCGATGTCGCGTTTGGCTTCACCTTTTACGTAGATTTGCATTTTTGTTGCTCCCTAATTAACTAACTCTATTGTAGCATAGCGCTTACGCTTTATTTTGGGTTTGAGAAAAACACCGGTTATGAATTATACTAATAGAAATAAGTTTGGAATACGCCTATGATTTAATTGCTTTCGTCTTGACGCTGATATAAAAATTAACGGAGTTTTTCTGATGGACAAAAAGATTTTTGACTTAATTGAGGCGGAAAGAAAGCGCCAAAACGAAGGTTTAGAGTTAATTCCTAGCGAGAATGCAGTATCAAAAGAAGTTCTCGATGCGATGGGCTCGGTGCTTACAAATAAATACTCTGAAGGTTATCCGAATTTTGAAGGTTTGGATGGCGACGATGACGAGGTTTTGGCCTCTACAACGGCCGGACATCGTTATTATGGTGGCCAGCAAAATACAGACAAAGTGGAGCGTCTCGCAATTGCGCGCGCACGTCGTTTGTTCCATGCGGACCACGCCAACGTACAGCCACATTCTGGCGCGCAGGCAAACAATGCAGTTTATAATGCATGGCTACAGCCTGGCGACACTGTGCTAGGCATGAATCTTGGCCATGGTGGCCATCTTACGCACGGCTCTCCAGTAACCCAGAGCGCAAAGATTTACAACTTTATTGCTTACGGCACCAATCCAGAGACTGGTGATCTCGATTATGATGAACTTGAGCGTCTCGCAAAGGAGCATCAGCCAAAGATTATCCTGGTTGGTTATTCCGCATTTATGAAAGTGCCGGATTTCGACCGCGTTGCAAAGATTGGTAAGGAAATTCCTGGTTGTCTTTTGATGGCAGATATGGCGCACGTGGCTGGCCTCATTGCTGGTGGCGTACATCCAAATCCACTTGAGCATGGTTTCCATGTAATGACGACGACTACACACAAGACTTTGCGTGGCCCACGTGGTGGTTTGATTCTTAGCATGGGCAAAGTTAGTAATCCGCTTCGCCGCCCGGAACATACGCTTGAGAATATTCCGACTCTTATTGATCGTTCTGTCTTCCCTGGCACACAGGGTGGTCCGCTCGAGCATGTTATTGCAGCCAAGGCAGTTGCTTTCTATGAAGCTTTGCAGCCGGAATTTCATGATTACGCCAAGAAGATTGTCGAGAACGCAAAGACTCTTGCAGATGCTCTGAAAGAGCGTGGCTTTAAGCTTATTGGCGACGGCACGGAGAATCACTTGATACTTATTAATGTGATTGAATCTTATGGCATTGATGGTAAGAAATTTGAGATTGCGCTAGACAAGATTGGTCTTACTTTGAATGCAAACTCGATTCCGAATGATACGCGCAAGCCATTTGAGCCATCCGGTGTACGTCTTGGTACGCCAGCTATCACAACTCGTGGTCTTGGCAAGAAAGAAATGATTAAGATTGCTGATTGGATGCAAAAGACTGCTGAGATTTGTGCCGGCAAGCGTGACGAGGCGGAGCTAAAGAAGATGCGCGAAGAGGTGCGCAAGCTAGCTTTGAAGTTCCCGCTTCCAAGTGATAAATAATTAGCCATCAAAAATCCCCTTCTTGTCGGAGGGGGATTTTTTGATGATTATAAATTCGTACGGTTGTTTAGTGCACTAGTGAGCGTGATTTGATCGGCGTATTCGAGTGAAACGCCAAGTGGCAAGCCGCGTGCTAGACGCGTAATCTTGAGCTCTGGGTATTTTTCGTGTAATAACTTCTCGAGCAAAACGGCGGTAGATTCACCCTCAACCGAAGGGTTGGTGGCGATAATGACTTCGTTTACGGAGTCTTCTTCGACGCGGTCGATGAGCTCTTTGATGTGAAGCTTGTCGGCCGTGATGCCGTCCATTGGCGAAATGGCTCCACCAAGCACGTGGTAAGTGCCCGTGAAGGATTTTGTACGCTCGATGGCATAAATATCTAGTGGCTCCTCTACGACCAAAACTAGGCTTTTATCGCGCGTAGGATCGTCGTAAATAGGCGAAACCTCATCACTGGCATCCATAATGGCGAAAGTCTTTGGGCAAGTCTTAACGCCCGTATGGAGGTTCTGCAGAGCGTCGGCAATATTCTGCGAAATGGTGCTATCGGATTTTAGCAAAAAGTATGCATAGCGTTCGGCCGTACGTGAGCCGACGCCAGGTAGACGCCCGAGTGCGTCGATGACATCATTCAATGCCGACGGAAGCATATATTAGAATCCAAGGTTGCCGAGGCCGCCCATAAGTGGCTTCATTTTCTCGGTTGCAATTTCTTGTGCTTTTGCGAAACCATCGCGGAAGGCGTTTTCGGTCCAGCGTTCGAGTTCGTGGATATCGTCGAGGTCAATCTTTTCTGGGTCGAAGGTTACTTTCTTGACCTTGAGCTCGCCGGTGATTTGGATAACAACTGCGCCGTCGCCAGCTTCAACTTCTACGATTTCGTTCTTGAGCTCTTTCTGAGCCTTACGAAGTTCATTGATCATTTTCATTTGGTCCATAGTGGCACCCATATTATTCTTCTCCCTTTTTCTCCGTCTCTGCGGTAGTAACTTTTTCGTATATATATAGTCTATCAGAGTTTCTCGCCTTTGGCGAAGTAATTATCTCTTTTAGCGCTAGATTCTTATCTGTAATTGAGCGACCAAGTACGGCAATAGGCGCATCGATGCGTTGTTCTGGAATCTTGGTGAGCACGGTAAAACTATTGTAGTGCTCGAGGAGCTTGTAGAAGCGGAAGTTTGCATCGTCTTCGCTAATGAGGAGGATAGTGCCACTTTCGAGGTTGTCCTGAATGATGGAGATATCGTTGCTGAAATTCTTTGCAACGCGTGGCGTATAGCGATAGCCGAAGATGAAGTGCGACAAGCCGGAAATCACAATCATGAGCACAACAATGACAACTGGCGTAGTACCAATAAAGTGTGCGTATGGGTTCTCTGGGAAGAGCGAATGCCACTTGTCGATAACGGATTCGAGACCGGCAGCGCTAAGTACGGCAATCGGAATGATAATAGAAATTGCGATGTCTTGGTTGAGGCCAGCGATAACGATGGCAAAGATTGTGAGGAGGCTAACGACGGTATTTCTGGAGGTAAAGAGCTTACCAATGGAGGCGAGCGCGCCAAAGATTACTAGCACGATGGTGGCGAGACCGAAGAGTGGCGCGAGGTAGATGCTGTCGTAGGCGAGGCTAAAGCTAAAGAATGGCGCAAAGGCATCGGAAATATTGTTAATGTAGGTGCCGAAGCTAAAATCTTGCATAAAGAAGAGTGTGCGAAGTAGGTGATGGTTGAAAAAGATACTGAGTACGAGTGGTGCGACCGCGAGGACAAAAACGAGTACGCTGATAATAAGCTGATAGAGCTTTAGCTGCTTCAAGGCGAAGCGTAGATGTGGATGTGCGATGCCGGCGATAGCAATGGCGATAGAAACATAAATAAGGTGCGGCGTATACATAGATAGCGCTAGACAAAATACAAAGCTAATCACAAGCATTGGGTGCGTATGCATATTGCCAACGATTTTTGAGCCGAGCCAGAGAATGACGGCAAGCCAGAATACGATCATGATGGTTGGCGTACCGGAGCCGGCGAGGAACAAGAATGCAGTCGATAGAGTGGTAAGAATCGAGCCGACGATTGCGACGTCGGATTTGAACCAACGGTTGAGGAGTAGGATTACGAATAGGCCCGTGAGTACCGCAATGATAATCGACGGCAATTTGATGGAGTATAGAGACATGCCAAATAGCGAGATGCTGGCTTTTTGGATCAGATAATATGGGAGGTTAATAACATTGCCGCTACTAATAAAGTTGGCATGAATATTGTCTGCCGCAACGACGGAATCCATCTCGGCTTGGCTGATGCCAGCCGGAGCGATACTCGGCAAAAAACTAAGCAGCCCAAAAAAGGCGACCATTAAAGCGATATAGCCAATAATGAAACGATAACGGTATAAAAAAGGTTTCGTTGAGCGCTTTTTCACTGATTTTATATTAACACTACTCATGCTTATTGTCGAGCGACATGAAGCGAACGCGGGCTTTGTCGAAGTAAAGTTCGACGTTGCCGGTGGCGCCGCGGCGGTGCTTGGCAAGGATAAGGTCGGCGATATTTTGACGCTCGGTATCCGGGTTGTAATAATCTTCGCGGTAAATAAACATTACGATATCCGCATCCTGCTCGATGGAACCGGATTCGCGAAGGTCGGATAGCATTGGGATTTGCGGACTACGGGATTCGACGGTACGAGAGAGCTGCGACAAGGCGATGACCGGCACGTCTAGCTCGCGGGCGATAAGCTTGAGACCGCGGGAGATCTCGGAGATTTCCTGAACGCGGTTATCCATGGCGCGTTTGGACGAGCCGGACATAAGCTGGAGGTAGTCTACGATGATAAGGCCGATATCGTTATCATGGGCGGCGCGGCGAGCCTTCGTGCGCATTTCCATAACGGTGAGGCCCGGAGTATCGTCGATGAGAATTGGAAGCTCAGAAAGTTCAGCCATGGCTTCGGAAATTTGCGAGAAATCGTCGCCGGAAAAGTTGCCGGTTTCAAGCTTGAATGATTCAATACCAGACGCGTCGGAAAGCATACGGTTGATGAGCTGTTGTTTGCCCATCTCTAGGGAGAATATGAGCACGGCTTTGTTGTTGATGCGTGCAACGTTGCTTGCGAAGTTTAGCGCGAGTGCGGTCTTACCCATGGCCGGGCGAGCCGCAAGGATGATAAGGTCGGATTTGTGAAAGCCTGCCGTCACGCGGTCGAGGTCTGGATAGCCGGTTTTGTAGCCGGCAATACTTCCCTTGTTTTCGTGGAGCTCTTCGAGGCGGTCAAAAGTTTCGGAAAGCAAATCGGAAATTGAAACGAGATCGTTGTGGACGTTTTGCTCGGAGACTTCGAAGAGCGAGCGCTCGGCCTCGCCAAGAAGCTCGAGGGTTTCGGAATCTTCGTTGTAGGCGTTTTCGGTGATGGTAGCCGCGGCGGCAATGAGGCGGCGACGAACGGCGGCTTTATTGACGATTTCGGCATAGGCCTTCGCGTGTGCGGCGGTCGGGACAAAACCTGCAAGCTCGGAGAGATAGGCGGAGCCGCCGGCTTTTTCGGTGAGCTTTTTCTTTTTGAGCTCGTCGCGAACGGTCAAAAGATCGACTGGACGGTGGCGCTCATAAAGATTCCACATTGCGCCATAGATGAGCTGATGGCGTTCGTCATAAAAATCGTTTGGCTTAATGATTTCTGTAACATCCGGCAAAGATTCTTCAGAAATAAGAATGGCGCCAAGGAGAGATTTCTCAGCATCAAGATTTTGCGGCGGAATGCGCTCTGCGGAATTCTTCTTCTCTGTATTAGGCATCGATTTGTACCTCCTCTCCTCCACCCATTAACTCTGCAATCGCGGCCATTTCAGCATCTTGGTTTAATGTTTGGTCGTTAACTTCTATTGTATATTCATTTGGCAAGATTTCGGCCAAAATCGGGACGCGTTTTGTGATCTGAGTTTTGGCAAATTTCTTCTTGGAATAAATTGTGATGACGTTGTTTTTGATGGTATATCCAGAATCTTCGAGCATCTTGTAGATGCTTGGCGCTTTTTCTTGAACATGAAGCAGGATTTGATTCCAGATTTCTGCGGCGTCAGCGGTGCTCGAGATTGTTGGCGCCGCCGTGGCCGCTGGCTGCGCTTCTGGTGCTGCCGGTTGTTCTGGCTGTGCTGGCTCTGCTGGTTTTGTGGCTGGTGTTTCTGGCGCGGCGGTTTCTTTTGTCTCTTTGGCTGCTTCGGTGTGCGGTGCCGGTTTTGGCGCCATTTCTTTTGCCGGAGCTGGCTTTGCTGGCGCTGCGACTGGTCGTATCGTCGGCGTGGCCATGGTCATGGCTGGGGCTGGAATGCCAGCTGGCGCGGTGAGTGCTAATAGTAATTTGACGTTCGGATAGGCCGAGCGCGAAACCTCGGTTAGTTTGTCTAGCAGGCCGAGATGGATTGGCTGCGGATTTTCAAGGATTGATGAGATAAGGTTATCTGCGATAACTTCTGGCTTGATGCCGGAATCGAGCAAATTCTGTAGTTGCTCGCGCACGCGCGTTGCGTCGCCGGCGGCGTAGCCGTTTAGGATGTTTGTAACGGATTCTTGCTGTGGCAAACCGAGCGCTTTTGTAATGAGCGCGGCGTCGATTTTGTCGTCACTGAGCGTGGAGACTTGGTCGAGGAGGCTAAGCGAATCACGGAATGAACCACCACCGCGCTTAACGACGATTTTAAGGGCTTCGTCGTCGATGTTAATTTTTTCCTTTTTTGCGACGCTCTTTAAGTACTCAAACATCGTGCTCGGATCGGCGAGTTTGAAGGTGAAGGATTGACTGCGTGATGTAATAGTAACTGGGACTTTGTAAGCATCCGTGGTTGCCATGATGAAGATGACATGCTCCGGCGGTTCCTCAAGGGTTTTGAGGAGCGCGTTGAATGCGGATTTACTGAGCATATGGACTTCATCGATGATGTAGACTTTGTATTTGCCCTTGGTTGGCGCAATAATGGCCTTTTCACGAAGGTCGCGGATGTTATCTACGCCGGTGTTTGAGGCGGCATCGATTTCGATAATGTCTAGGTAGTCGTCTTCGAGTTCGTATTTAAAGCCGTTGATTTCGTGTGCCAGGATACGGGCGACGGAAGTTTTGCCGGTGCCACGTGGGCCGATAAAAAGATAGGCATGGGCAAGCTTGCCGCTTTTGAGTGACTTGCTCAAAATATCGGTGATTTGCTCTTGTCCAACAACCTCACTTAGCGTCTTTGGACGATATCTACGATACAACGCCTTCATTACTTATATCTTATCATATCTTGCTTGGGGTGGAGAGCATGTTGATGCAACAAAAAAGCCTCACCTACTATAAAAGCGGTGAGGCTACCAAATAAACTTATTTCTTGGATTTAATGCGAGTAATCTTTTTCTCGACATCGACATTGAGTGCGCCGTAAGTAAATGCCGCAAGCGCGGAACCGACAAATGGTGCAACAATAAACACCCAGACCTGGCTCAAGGCTGTGCCGCCAAGCAAAACTGCTGGCGCAAGGCTGCGAGCTGGGTTGACAGAAGTGCCAGTCAAGCCAATACCGATAATATGTACAAAGGTCAAAGTAAGACCAATGACGATACCGGCGATGTGGCTAGTCTTTTCTTTGGAAGTAACGCCGAGGATTGTATAAATGAACACGAACGTCAAAATAACCTCGACGAGCAAAGCGCCCCACATATTTAGTTCAACGCCATAACCTTCGCCGAAGCCGTTGGCGCCGAGAGAGTCGGTACCGATGCCGCCGGCGAGCGAAAGGATCGCATACAACAAGCCAGCGCCAATAAATGCACCAATGACCTGCGCGATGACGTAGCCGCCGAATTCTTTAGCGGTTAGTTTGCCGCGGATTAACATTGCGAGTGATACGGCTGGGTTGACGTGGCAGCCGGAAATATCACCAATTGCATAAGCGGCCGCTACGATGGCGAGGCCGAATGCGAGTGCGGTGGCAACAAGATTGCCGCCGGAAATAACTGCGGTACCGCAGCCAAAGAGCACCAATATGGCAGTGCCGAGAACTTCGGCGAGATATTTTTTGAGATCTTTACTCATATACACCTCTTAACTTTATTATTAATTTCACTATAACATTTTTTCACGCTTATGGTATAATGAAACCGTGCCTAAAAAGAAAACAAAAAAGCAAAACAAACAAGTTTTGAGATTAGTCCGCTTGCTCGAAATTATTTTGGTGAGCGTGAGTTTTGCTTGGGTTTTCTTCTTCTTTGTTTTGTCGATTTCTGGCGGTTGGGATGATATTCATCTGCGCTACGTAATGGTTGCACCATTCTTGGCGGCGCTTGGACTTGGCGTGGCATCATATAGGATCTATTACCAGAAGACGAGCAGTAACGTGGCGATTCCGCCACTTGCAGCGCTTGGTGTATCTTCCCTGTTTATGTGTATAGTGGCGGTCGTTGAAGCGATTGCTTATACAGCAACCTTGTAGATAAGATTTTAAAAAACTCCGGTGATGCGAACCGGAGCTTTTTGTTGTAATAATCGTGTAATTAGAGGCTTGCTTCGACTGCAGCCCAAGTGGCGTCGTCGTTGTCTGCTGGGATAATTACTGTAACCTGATCGCCGACTTTGATGCGGAAATAAGTAACGGAAGCGTAAAGAATCTTGTATTCTTTGCCGTTAACTTCGACAAAGTATTGGTCGTCGTGGCTGGTAAGAGTACCAATGACAGTCTTACGTTCGACTGGGCCAATTTGCTTGTACATGAATTTGCCACTTTCGCCGATTGTGAGCTTCAAAATATCGCCTTCGACAAGCTTGGACTTCGAAGCGTAGTTGGCTGGAACTGGATAGTTTTTGCCATCTGGGCCAATCATAATTTGGCCATCAAATACACCTTCGATAATCTTGCCGTCTGGGCTATCGATGACTGTGCTGGCTGGCGCAGTAATAATATCGCCATCGCCGAGCATTGACGTTAATAATTCTTTTGCGGCCGAAAGGTTAGTTTCCGCCTCGGTGAGAAGGCTACGCAATCTCTTTATTTGTTTTTCTGAAATTTCAGACATACCTCGCATCCTGCCTGTGTTAGTTATTAATTATATGATATATTTTTGCCAAGCACTTGTCAATCAGAGATTTGGCTAACTTTTCCACAGAAAAATATGGGGTGGCCTGCAAATCGTTGTATTTTTTACCATTGACTTTTTGAATGCGATTTACTTATTTGTGCGGTATGCCATGAGCATCGCAAAACGGTCGCCGAGGAAGAATTCTACAAGTGCAATTACGACCATTACGATAGCCATCTTGTCTCCGCTGGAAAATTCAATTGCAGCAAAAGCGACAAAGAAGACGAGTGTATTGATGGCCGTATCTTTGAGAGAAACCCAGATATTGTAGCGGTTGAGAAATGAATAATGTATTGATGCACCAATAGCGGTGCCGGCCACAACGCCAACGAGGGTGCCCGTTATTGGTACCCGGGAAATAAGTGCTATAAACAATATGCGCACCATCATGCCAGGAATTAGCGTGGTGTAAGTGAATTGCTTTTTCTGTTCGGACGGGACGTTTTTGTGTTTGGATTTGTTGGCGTTTTTGAAGAGCCAAAAAGCGGCAAAGCCAATGGTTGCGACGGCAATGAGGTAGAAAATTACAGAAAGTGTGTTATTGAAAAGATAGCCGATGATGGCAAAAAGCGTACCGATGACTTCGAACATTACTGCGGTAATAATTGCGTTTTGAAGATTCGTGTCATAGACATCGCCGAGTTTGGCGCGGCCGGCAATTTGATCACCTTTGTCCGTGCGCTCGTGCCAGATTTTGTCCTCTACGCCGTCGGCGACGGGCTTGGCGTCTGGGTATAATTTTTCCTGGTTCTTGTCGAAGTTCTCTTGCTTTAGTTTTTCTTTGATTTCTTCGGGGTCGAGACTATGGGATGTTTCTTCGAGCTTTTTCTGAATTTCGGCTTCGCGCTCTGCGGCAGCCTTCTTCTCTGCTTCTTCCTCGGCTTTGCGGCGCTTTTCGCGTTCGATGTTTTCGAGGCGTTGGCGCTCTTTCATCTCGGCCTCAAAATCACTGGAAGCTTCCAAAATTGGCTTTCTGCTGGCGCCGGAATCGCCGATGATGTCTTGCTTTGCGGCCCGCTGTTCGATGGCTGGGGTCTCGTCGTCTTCAGCTAGCTCAAACATCGTACTAGATGCGCGCATAGAAGCTGGACGTCGCTCGTCGTTGAGCTGCGCCTCCGTCTTCTCTTCCTCCTCGGTTGGCTCTGGGCCAGATAAAAAACCGCTTTTGTGTGCCATACTGCTTATATTTTAACACCAAAATGGCCCGCCTTGTGGGGCGGGCCGTGTGTTTGGTTAGAGAATTAAGTCGAGTCTAACGCTAAGCGCGAGCCGGCAGGTTCCGAAGAAGTTGCTGCAGTTGAATTTGAAGATATCCTCAAGTTCCGGGCTCATCTCGGGGTTGCGAAAATGCTCATCGATTTTGTCGATGGATTCGATATTCTTCTCCCACATGAGGTCAACCCAGGGCTTGCCGTAGCAGCAGGGCTCGTACATGATCTTCTCGTCGGCATGCGGCGGACGAACCTTGACTTCATCCGCAAAGATCATGAAGACCTCGCGGTGGATGGTTTCGGGGTGCTTCCTGTGGTAGTAGATTACCTCGCCGGGGCGATACACCCACTTGCCGAAGCTGGCGCAGGCGTTGCCGATGACGATGTAAATCTCGTAGAGACATCCCTTGAAGCGGATATGCGCTACGGTTACAGTTTCGCGACTCCGACCTTCACTTGCCTCGATGGGCATGGTGAACGGTTCGTCGTCTGCAATGTAGTACTTTTTATTGACGGCGGCCTTGATGTTATCGATGGCCGTACCGATGCGGATGATGTGGTGTCTGGGTCTGCGTGAACGAACTTTGACTCTTTTAAATGACATAAAAACTCCTCCTAAAGGGCGACGTGGATTGCGAATCGACGTATGATATTTATATTATATCATATTTAGCGAAAAATATCAATAGGTAGCGTAAGCATAAAAAAGCCCCCGAGCGCTGCGGGGGGTCACCTATGCGAAGTGCGGACCATTTTCGTCGAGTGCTATCTCGAATTGTCTGAAAATGTGTGTGTTGTCTTCGTTGTTCTGAATAGAATGTGGTTTGCGGCCAATAGGCGTTAGGATGTGCCTGCCAGGGTTGGTATTAATTGCCAAAGCGTCTCCGCAGGCCAAGTATTGGAACACGTGATTGAATATCACGCGGTTGCCGATAGTCTCGCGGTTGAGGATGTATACGATGTAGTATTTTTCGCTTCCGAGTATTTGTGCGTACTCTTTGGAAACGACTATTCTGTACTCATCCATTTCGTCGCCGTCTCTTGCAACGACGTTGGCTTTTGCTCCTGGATAAAGCGGTACGACCGCACATCCGTTTGCGACTGCTTCATATGTTTTTGCGCGAGCAGTCAATTGCGCAATGATATGATCTTCTTTCATATCGCCACCTCCCTAAAAGAACTAGCGACTTCATGCTTTGTGCTGCCTGAAGTGCGCTGTCTATATAATAAAACAAAATGGCGAAAATGTCAAAAATGTCAAAGGCGCACAAAAAGCGGCCTCCGAAGAGGTCGCTTCCTGAAATAACATTCTGACTAATAATTTGATAGAACTTAAGCGAGTTCGACAGTTGCGCCGGCTTCTTCGAGGCTCTTCTTGAGAGCTTCAGCTTCGTCCTTAGCAACCTTTTCCTTAACAGTAGCTGGAGCACCGTCAACGATAGCCTTAGCTTCGCCAAGACCAAGACCGGTAGCTTCCTTAACAGCTTTGATAACTGCAATCTTCTGTGCGCCTGCATCCTT
>DFHM01000013.1:34166-49430 GCA_002371895.1 Candidatus Saccharibacteria bacterium UBA3723
GCAGGTGCAGCAGCAACGGCAGCTACAGCAGCAGCTGGCTCGATGCCATATTCGTCCTTAAGGACAGTTTTAAGCTCGTTAACTTCGAGGACGGTGAGCTTAACCAATTCCTCTGCTAGTTTCTTTACATCAGCAGCCATGTTAGACTCCTTTATTTCTTATTGGTTAATAAAAATTCGCGTATATGCGATTAATTGGTTGCTTTGTCGGCAATGCCGTCGAGCAAAGCGTGCAAATTGCCAGAAAGACCGTTTGTAATGTCGTTGACTGGGCTGAGGAGCATGTCCACAACTTGGCCAATGAGCTGGTCTTTGCTTGGAAGGCTTGCAAGTGCTTTTACGTCAGTTTCGCTGAGTGTAGCACCTTCGCCGCTAAAGGCACCTTTGAGCTCAAGAGCTTCGTGATCCTTTGCAAATTTTGCAAGAACCTGAGCTGGAGCAACTTCGTCATCGCTGGAAACAGCGTAAAGAAGCTGACCTTCAAGAGCGGTCGTATCGGTGTCTTTGTAAACCGCGATATTGCCCATGGCGACACGGACGAGGCGGTTTTTGACGATTTTAATTTTGACGTTATTCTCGCGAGCAGCCTTGCGAAGTTCTTGCATTTCCGCGACCGTGAGGCCTTGGTACTTTGCAAAAACGGTCATCTTAGCGTCGCTGAGAAGCTCGTTTAAGTCGGCAACCAATTGTTGTTTCTTATCTTTGCTAATTGCCATAGATAGAAATCTCCTTTTGGTATTAGTTTTATAGCCAGAATGTTAAAATCTAGGCCTTTTGGGCTAGAAAACGTCACCAATTTACAAGAAATATTTTCCTCGGCGGCATTATTAAGTGTTTTTTATATGAACACCGCCGCTGTCTTTGGTAACTGCGGATATTATACTCCTTTTAGGGCTATTTTGCAAGGATTTCCTGTTGCTGCGTGCGCTGCCGTGTCTTTTCTCCCACATTTGCGACTAGTCACACATGATTGACTCGTCACATATTAGCGACTAGTCGCACGGCGTTGACTGGTCGCATAGACGGTGAAAAAGTATGAGCGATCCAGTAGTGAAGGTGCGCGATTGAATGCATGCTAAAATAAAGCTATATGATTAAAGTGATTGCGGGCGGAAAGAAGCATCCAGGCTGGCTTGCGGCGACTTGCGCCGAATATGAGAAGCGCCTAAGGAAACCTTGGGCGATGGAATGGCAGTTTGTTGACGAGGAAAAACTTCCGGAACGCGTAGCGAAGCTGGATAAAGATGACTTTGTGATCTTATTAGATGAACATGGTACGATTTTGAGCTCGCCAGAATTGAGTAATACTATAGCGAAGCCATTAGAGAATGGGCGAACTGTCGTGATTATTATTGGCGGCGCATATGGGCACTTCCCTGAGGAAATGGTCAGGCGCGCGAACGTAGTCTGGAGCATCTCGAAGCTAGTATTTCCGCATCAGATTTGTAGACTTATTGTTTCTGAGCAAGTTTATCGATCGCAAGAAATTTATCTTGGGCATCAATACCATCACGAATAGTGGCGCGGCGGCCATAGCGCGATGCGGCGCGCGGAAGGGATAGTGGTGTGCGGTTATAGCGATGCGTGGCTGCAAAAAAAAACATAAAAAATGGCGCCGGGGTTGAGCCGGCGCCGGGGTGTGGGGTGAATATGACTATTCGCAAGGGCTTGCGCCCGCGAGGAGTCGCTTACGCGAGGTGTCTGGCCGTGAGTTTACACGGTGGGTCTGACTGCGTTGACGCAGTTGCAGAAGTGCAGGTTGGCGTCGCGCAGGTTGTTGGTGTTGTACTCGTCGGGCTGGTTGCCGATGGCAGCCATGATCCAGTCGGCGTGAGCCAGAATGGCGTCGTGGTTGGCCGGATTGATCTCCTCCATCTTGCGGATGACGCCGCTCAGCTCCGGAGTACGGAACTGAACCGGGATGCCGGTGGCGGCTTCCTTGACACGCTTGAAGGCGCGGGAGAGTTCGGCGAGCTTTTCCTGATGAGCAACACAAGACATATTCATAGACATAATAAATACCCCTTTCTTAAGGTACGCGCGATGTGAAATCGCGAACAATAGTATCCGTCCGAGCAGGATTCCGCCGGACAATATATTTATTATATCACAGAACGCCTAAAAAGTCAATAATATGGGCGGGATTAATCGTAAACTGGGGCGATTTCGGTAGCGTAGATGATTTCGTTTGCGCTTGGACCGCCGTCGAAACTATTGGATACGTCGCCGCGGGAGGTGCTGGTGTACTTGATGGTTTTGCCGAGGCCGTTTTCGGTCGTGACATTGACGAGGTAGCCGGTGATTTTGATATGGTCGCCAAGGTAATACTTCTCGGCCGCGGCCTTGACGGTTTCGTCTGCTGGGATTATCTCGTTAATGGCGACGGAGTTCTGGATTTTTATGCGGTCAAGGCCGCCAAATTCTTTTGCCGTAATCTTTCTATCGGCGATAGACCAGGTGATTTTATTATTGTTCTCTGCAGCGTAGCCCCAAGCGAGGCCGATAGCGTACGGGGAGATTTCGTCGTAGGCATCGTCGCTTTCGAATTTCTGGGTGGAGACCACTACGCCTTCGACGACATATTGCGCCACGTATGAAAGCGTCGCTTTGGTGACGCCGATTTCGAGGGATTGTTTGCCGGTAGTGTTGGCTTGGATTGGTTCTGGGATGTTTTCGATGGCGCGGTGCTTGTAATTTTCGCGCGCAATAATCACGATGCTGATCGCGATAAGAACGCAGACGATAGTGGATACGCCATAAAAAATTTGTTTAATCTTCTTCTTGAGTTTGCGGCCTTGGCGCTCTTTGTTGGTGAGGGCGGCGTCGTAAGCGACCATTAGCTCGTGCTCGATGGTATTGTATTTTAGTCCGTCGATGTGGCCGGCGTTGAATTGGATCTTTAGATCTTCCATCTTTTCTTTGAGCTTGTTGAGCTCGGAAAGGCCAAACTCATATTGGGCCTGTTTGATGGTGCCGGATTCGAGGTCGCGCTCGAGTTTTTGCTTCTCGCGTTCGTAGTTAAACATAAGGTTAATCTCAGTATAATATATTTTGCATTTTTGGGCGAAAAATTATATAATATTGTTTATGGCAAATGCATTAGATTACGTAGAAAAATTCGGTCACCTCAAATTTGAACAAAAAGGTTTTACGGATGTAGATAACCTTGTCTTTTCCCTGCTCTCTTATCTAGACTTTTCTAACACGCGTATCAACGAAAACACCTTAACGCTCGAGGAGGTTGGCCGCGAATTCTTAATGCATAATACTTTTAAGGAAGTTAGCAAAAAAGGCGTTGCGCAGGCCGGCGCATATCAGATGCTCGAAAAGGTTATCGACGCAGAGCGCTATCGCAAAATTCGCGTGTCGGATTATATTTATGACACCAATTCGCACATGATGTTTTCTGCGATGATTTTCCACCTAACGAAGAATTTGGATTATATTGCTTTTGAAGGTACGGACGAAATGATTTCTGGTTGGCGCGAGGATTTTGAGCTGGCGCATTCCTTCCCTGTTCCGTCGCACATTGAGGCGGTAAAATATCTCAACGAGCATATTCATCTATTTGGTCCACGCGTGATTGTCGGCGGTCATTCCAAGGGCGGCAACTTGGCACTTGTTGGCTGCATGATGATGAAGCGCCTCAAGTGGATGAAAGTTACGAAAGTCTACAACAACGACGGTCCGGGTCTTCGCAAGGCGGAGTTTGAGTCGCCGGAATATGCCCGCGTGAAGGAGCGCTATGTTCATATCGTGCCACACTGCTCGATTGTGGGCATGATGATGCGAAACGACGTCTACAAAGTTTGTTTATCCGATAAGGAAAATATCCTTGGCCACTCGATTCTAACTTGGCAAGTAAGTGGCGATCATTTGGTCCGCGCGGCGCGCTCGGCCCATAGTAAGGAGATCGAGCGTCGTCTCTGGCGCTGGTTGGACAACCACAACGACGAAGAGCGCAAAAAAGTTACGACGGCGGTCTTTGGCACGATTGAGGGATGTAATATCGCTGATACGATATCGATGGTAAAGCTAAAAAATATTATCAAGTTGATTCACTCGGCCAAAGAGCTCGATAAAGAAAGCAAAGATTTGGTCCTAGGTCTCCTAAAAGACGTGGCAACGAAATAAAAAATCCCCCGCAGTGCGCGGGGGTATTTTTTATTCCATATTTCTAGTGGATTGCCACTGCGACGTGATGCCGACAACGGCGATAATCACGAAGACGACTGTAAACAGTAAACCGTTATCGAACGGTAACTTGCCAAGGATTTCTGCTGGAATTAGCGCGAGGATATTGGTGGCAAGAAGATTTGCGCCCTCGATGCCGGTAAAGACAATTACGGCCGGCTTCATTGCCCAGACAGCAATCGTGCCAGCAACGACACCGATTGCGATGGCGATACATGGCAAAGTCCAATCCGTGACCGGGCCAAAATGTTGAATGATGAACCAAGTAACAACCACGCCGGTCGTAAGTGAGACGGCGAGCTTCTCGATTGATAAGCCAATCATAGAAAGAATGGCGCCCGCGGCGATGCGCAAAATCATCTGCCAGAACGGATCTTCGATTAAGTTTGGTGCGAACTGCCCCATAATGCTATAGCCGATGACGAACCAAATGATCGACATGGCGATGCGCTTGAGGCGGTAGCCGGCGAAGGCTAAGATTAGGCCGATAATAATTGCAATAATCGGCGTTATTGTCACATTAAATGCTGTTATATCCATAAGCCAATTGTATCATGCTAATTCAGCAAGACGATACCAACCACGGCAAGAATCGTGGCCACTAGATGGGCGATGACGATATGGCGCGATAGTTTTTCTCGACCAAACTTTGGCACGATGATAGATAGAATGATGCCGAGCACAAAGACGAGGATCATTTCGAGTGCGTTGGAGACTACGGAAACTAAGGCTGGCGTGCCGATGATGAGTGCGTAACGGCCGGCGAATTCTGCGAATAGGAAGATGAGCTGTGAGATGCCAAGTGCGGCATAGAGGCGCTTGCCGTTGTGTTTTGAGACGTATTTGAAACGTTGGCGCCAAGATGGGTGCGAAAAATAATAGATAAAGTCCATTACGCCGCGGCCAAGCATGAACCATGAGAAGGTGGTGGTGAATTCATAGCCTTCGCCAGCGTGGGCAGTGATGACACCGGATGCGGCGGCGAGTAATACGTACAACAAGAAGCCGCCGGCTGCTTTGAATTCTAGCTTGCGTGCCCTCTTGCGACGGCGGGATAGCATGATGACGACTGGCGCCATGATGACAGTAAAGAAGCCGAGCATCTGCATGAGTGAAATACTATCGCCAAAGATGACGGCATCGGCGATCAAATATATGACTGGTGTAAGCTGTAGAAAGATAGAGGCTGTGGTGGTTTCTTCACTTTTGAGTGCGCGGTAGTATGGGATCGATGCGGTGGAGCTGAGAATACCAGACAAAAGTAGCCAGGCCATGCGACCGATTCCGACATCTTGGATGCCAAAGATGGAAAATAATACGATGGCGGTAAGAATATATGAGGCGCCGCTAAAGATTTTGATTGATTCTTGTTTTTTAGCCTTGAATAATACGTCGGTAACGTAGTTATCAGTAAAACCACAAATTGCGTAGCCAAGTGCATTAACAGCCGACAAAATTAACCATAACATTCTGCAAATATTATACATGAGCGGTTTAAAATTGTGCTACAATATTCTTATGGTAATTGAGGGTAAATTGTGAGTTTTTTCGGCGACCTATTCAAAAAGCCAAAAACTGACGCAGTTTTTGAGATAAAATCCCCCAACGGGCGGGTGTCAGCAAAGTTCATTCTCGATCATGGACAGATTGCTTATTTTGTAGAAAAAGACGAAAAGCCAATCCTGCGCAAATCGCGCCTTGGCATTATGCTCAAGGATTCCACTCCACTTGCGGATGGTTTTGCCGTGGTTCGCGCTTATTCACGTTCGTTTGATGATACTTGGCGCGCACAATGGGGCGAGCAGCATGTTATCCGCAACAATTACAACGAAACTGCAATTTACCTAGAAGAGGTCGAGAAACCTTCTCGCCTTCTTACGATTCGCTTCCGCGCTTATGATGATGGTATCGCTTTCCGCTACGAAGTTCCTGCGCAGCCCGAAATGGAGCGCATGATTATCTCCGATGAGCTGACGGAGTTCTCCGTTGATACCAATAGCCGCTCTTGGAGCATTCCAGCCTACCAGCCAGACCGTTATGAGTATGATTACGTTGAGCATCCGGTCTATACCCTCACGGAATCCGTTCATACTCCACTCACAATTCAGACGCCAACAAATCAATTTATCGCGATTCACGAAGCTGCGCTTTATAACTATGGCGGCATGACTTTGCAAATGAACGGCTCTTCTTTGAAAGCTGATATTACGCCACTTTCTGATGGTATGCGCGCTTATGTCGAGCTTCCGTTCTCTACGCCTTGGCGCATGATTATTATTGGTCAGGATGCACTCGATCTCACGACGAGCCGCATGATGTTGAACCTCAACGATCCGCCACGCGAGGATTTCTCTTGGGTCGAACCAAAGAAATTCATGGGTATTTGGTGGGCAATGTATGTTGGCGAATGGACTTGGGCCCCAGGCGAACGCCACGGTGCTACAACTGAGCATGCCATGCAATATATTGATTCCTGTAAGAATCTCGGTATCTCCGGCCTTTTGATTGAAGGCTGGAATGATGGCTGGGAGGGTGACTGGCTCGAAAATGGTGTTTCCAATAAGTTCATGGAACCTACGCCAGATTTTGATATGCAGATTGTGGCAGATTATGGCCATGCCAATGGCGTTGAGTTGATTGGCCATCATGAGACCGTCGGTTTTATTGATAACTACGAGCAGCAGCTTGAAGAAGCTTATCGCTATTTGAAGCGCTATGGTATTCGTTATGTAAAGTCTGGCTATGCTGGCTCCAAGATGACGATTAATGGTCGTCGCGAATATCACCATTCGCAGTTGGGTGTGTTGCATTATCAGCGCGCGCTCGAGCTAGCTGCCAAGTATAATATTATGCTCGACGTTCATGAGCCGATTAAGTCTACGGGCATTGAGCGCACTTGGCCGAATTTGATGACCCGCGAGGGCGCGCGCGGCCAGGAATACGAAGGCGGCGCCTTGAAACCATCGCACGCCTGCTTCCTTCCATATACGCGTTTGCTCGCTGGCGGCATGGATTACACGCCAGGTATTCTCGATGTCTCGAACTTCTCCAAGCGCATGGCAACGACGATTGTCCGCCAGTTGGCTTATTATGTGACGATTTATTCTTCGATGCAGATGGCTTCGGATCGTCCGCAGTTCTATGAGAATAATTATCCAGATTTGTTTGAGTTTATCCGCGATGTACCTTTGTCTTGGGAACGCACCGTGCCATTGCTCGGCGAGATTGGTGAATATTATGTGGTTGCTCGTCAGGTTTGGGATGGCTCCGACTGGTATATTGGTGGCGTAACGAATGAAGAAGGCCGCAAGGTTGAGCTATATATCGATTTTCTTGAGCCGCAGGCAAATTATGTTGCGAAGATTTACCGTGACTCTGATGACGCGCACTATCGTGATCACCAGCTTGGCTATGTGATTGAAGAGAAAGTTTTGCGCCAAGGTGACAGGCTTGAAATGTATATGGCACCTGGCGGTGGCTTTGCGATTAAATTACACAAGCAATAATTAATCTAAGCAGATTATTTCTCTAGGCTTTTTGTTGATTATCTCCATGCCAATCATATATCTACTTTTTGTGCATTTGAGCGCCTCAACGACTTGCTCAGAATTTTTCGACGGCAAATTGATTGATATTAGATAGAAAACGTATAATTCGTAATATCTAATTGGTATATTTTTAATTTTTCCGGTTTTTGTAAGGATCGGTCTTCTGTAGATGAGAAAATCTCGCCCTCACTGCGCATCCGTGCTGAGTATCGCTCTGCTGATAGATTGCTTCGTGAGCCCTAAATATTTCGCCATTGCTCGTTGCGATACCATATAATGGATGCTTTCGTCTGCTAAATCTTTGATATTTGGGTATTCATTCAATAGTTCCATCGTTTTATGGTATTTATATTTGTGATTATTGAAAAGCACGTGCTTTTTTTGTTTGCGGCACTCAGCATTTTGCCCCACATTAGCGATTTTGTTTTTGCAGCACTCGGCATTTTGCTTCACATTAGTGATTTTGTTTTGCAGCATTCAGCATTTTGCCCCACATTAGTGACTAGTCAACATAAAGTGACTGGTCACTAATATGGCAAATGGGCATGATAGAAGCATGCCTGCAAGGAGCAAAAATAAGCGTATAGCTATGCATGGAATGTGATGGAATTATTTTTCTAGGCGAAGCGAAATAATTGTGTCGTAGCCAAAACGGGCGCGAACCTCATAGCCGGCTTCGATGAGGCGGGCTTTTTCTTCGGCGGAAAGCGTTTCGGCGCCGGAATTTTTAACCGAAATCTTGATCGTAGTGTCATTGTTGGCCTCGGACAAAGTAATTTTATCGCCGGCGGAACAGTTTCGGAGGGCGCGGCGAATTTCGTCGCGCAAAAATTTATCAACACGGTCGTGGTCGTCGTCGCAAATTGGCACGGTCAAATCCTGGATATCTAGATTCACGGAAATCTTGCGCTTTTCGCAGCGCGCGAGTAAGTCCTGGTAGTGCGGTCCGATAATATCAATAAAGTGAGTTGCCATAAGCATATTATAGCATGCTCGGCAGCCGGGCGGCGCGTCGCGGTGGCAAAAAACGGGGCGCGGCGAACATGCGGCAGCTAAGCGAGCGGCCGCGCAATTATACCCCAGGCGAATACTGCTTCAATAACTTCCTATGCCTACGGTAGGCAGGGTCGTGCGACTCCACCTCGGCCCAAAACTCTGCGGAATGGTCCATATGATTAATATGTGCGAGCTCGTGCAGAATCACATAATCACGGAGTGGCTCCGGGACCTTCATGAGCCCGATATTAAGAGAAATCGTGCCAGAAGACGAACGCGAGCCCCAGCGAGTATTGGCGTGCGAAAGGCGAACGCCGGAATACTTATACCCGTACTTAGTAGCCCAGAATTCTAGCCGATATGGTAAATACTCGCGGGCTTTTTTCATCAAATGCTTTTTGGCGGCATCCCGGGCGCGCTGGGTGGACGGATCCTTAATCGGCAACTTGGCGCGGATCTCGTTGCGCGAGGCGTTAAGCCAGCGTTTGGCAAGAAAAACAGTCGTATGGGGTGGCGCGGAGATGGTGAGTTTTCCGGAAGTCGCAACGGAAAACTTTGGGCGCGTCGACCATGCGTTTTTGCGAATGACTACTTCGCCAAACTCGGAATCGTTAAAAGTCATTATTTCTTGATGGCGCCGCGTTCGGAAAGACCAGTGAGGACATTTTTGCACTGGGTCTGGAAGGTGTGCTTGCCGGAGATGACGAGTGGATTTTCGAGCTCGGATGGAGCTTCGATTTTCTTGTAGGAATTGGCAAGCGCGATTTTGGCGTCGTCGACCTTTTTGTATTTGTGGCGCATGCGGTGCTTGATTTCGTTGAGGTCGGTTTGGACCCAAACGAGGACCGGGCGATAGCCGGCTTTTTCGAGCATGGTGCGGATTTCGTTGCGCTGTTTTTCGGTATCAAGGGCACCCTCAATAACGAGAGTTTGCTTGCATTTAGAAATTTGTGCGATCAGATTTAGAGCAACCTTGCGCGAGATATTATGCTCTTCGTGCAACTCTGATAGGTTTAGAAACGGAGCGTTGAAGCGAGCGCTAAACTGATCCGCGAAGGTAGTCTTGCCGCTCATTGGCGCACCGAAAACTAAGATTGCATAAGGTTTCGACTTCCCATTCATAAGATTAGTTTATGATACATCAGAGGTTTTTGCAACAGTTCTTCTCTTTACGCTCTCTTTGTATAGTGAGCTGTTCGCAAGAAGCACCTGGGATGGGTAATAAAAAGCCCAAACCAGCACCGCAACGACCGGTAGGATATCTGCCGGTACGGCGCCGTCGAGCATGACGTAACGGAGGCCGACGCAAAAGTCGCAGCAAATAAACGCGATGAAGCCATAAAACGCGCAGCGGGCGCAAATATTCTGGCGATCTTCGCGGAAGCGGCTGGCGGACATGGCGAGATTGCTTATCAGGAGGCCGCCGTAGAGCGCCGCGAGCGAATAAATGATTCGGTCACCATGAAAGGCTGAAACGATGGTTAGAAGCGAAATTACGAGCGTAAAAGCACCCAAATGTTTCTTGCTGAGGCGTGTGAGGCGCAAGAAATGCATAAACTGCGCAAAACAAAAGATGAATACGCCCAGTACGGTCATGTTAGTCCAGACCAAAACTGTATCGGCAAGCAGAGTTAGAAATAACGCCAGAATCAACTTGGTGTCATTGCGGTATTTTTTGTACGCATAGACGACGCAAAGGAAGATACCGGTGTACTTGAGGAGCGCGGAGCCCCAGTAGTTTGGAAAGAAGATGTCGAGCGTCAAAAAGCCGACGTAGATAAAGATCCAGACTATCAACCAGCGTTTGTCGTTTGGCATTATTTTTCTTGGACGATTAGAGTATATAGGACGGTCTGGCCGTCTTCGCGAACGATAGCGAAGGCCTTAGCTTCACGGGTGAGGAGATTGTAGCCAATGAGAACATTGTATTTTTGCCCATCGGCGTTAATTGTGATGGTCTGGAGTGGTCCGCTGACGGATTTCTTGATGGCGGCCTTGATAGTTTCGTCGGACTCGTTGGTATTGATTGGGGTCTCACAGACGGAAATGCGGTAGCCTGCGAGTTGTTTCTTGGTGTAATCTGTATCGTGACGGAGCTGCTTTTGTTGTAAATCGAATTGTTCGATGGCGGAGGAGTAATCTTCGCTATCATCCTTGCGCTGGAGCGTCTCCAGTAAGTAACGGCCAAGCGCCATAAGTTGATTTGGTAGTTCTAATAGGCTATCCATGTTGAGCTCGATGCAACCATCGCCAAGGTCGGTGACTGGTTCGCCGGTTTCGGTCTCGGCAACCTTCATCAAATCTGCGAGTTCTTTGGTGGTAAGCTTCAAGGAATAGCTCGCGTCGTCATCCTTTACGGTGTAGCTAGTAATTGCCAGGATATATAGCTCGTATTTGTCCTTCTCTTCTTTCTTGAATAGGGTGCTGAATTTATCGCCATTGGCAATGACTTCGTAGCTATCGCCTTTTTTGCCGTACAGCGTGGCGGTCGTATGGCTATTGTTGTTGTATTCTACCCAGATATTTTGGAATTCTTCCGAGGAGAAATAGTAATATCTGCTAGATGCCGCCTCCATCTTTTTGGTGACCGTACAAACTTCGGTGCAAGGATTGTCTTCAACGATTAGCGGCGTTTTAACATTAATAGAATACTTTGGGTCGTATCCGGTTACGTTGCGAGTAGTGGTCTGGTGCATCGCCTTTTTGAAGTTTTCTTCGCCTGCTTTGTCATAAAGATATTGCAAGGCGGTAGTTTCGTGGGAAGCATCGTATATAATGTCGCGTGCATTCGGTACGATTTCGGCATAATTCAATAAGAATGAAAATGACCAATAGCCAGAATATGAATCAAGTCGATCATTCGTACTCTTGCCGAGATATTTCTTATTGAAGTGACTATTGTTTAGTAGGTTGTCTGGATCTGGTTGGTTTTTGTACGCCGTGACGGCCGAAAAATTAGCCAAGGTTTCTACAACAAAATCTTCGGTGCTATATGTTTCGCCGAATTTTTTCACGCAATACCTATCATCGTAATGGTGCCCCAGCTCGTGTGCGACTACTAGATGTTTCCCTGGCTCGCTGAGTTTATTTGGGATTATGACGATGTATGGAAGAGATGGAATGCTAAATCTGAGTCTTCGCTCATTTTTGTCCTCTTCGTCGTCGGATCTCCAAATGCCAATTCTGATTCCAATGTCGCTGGTGTTATGGATCTTTAGATAATATGCGAATATGGTGTTTTCTTTTGAGTATGGACTAGTCACATAGACAGGCATGGCGGTTTCGGCAGCGCTCTTTGGAATACCGTTGCGGATAAGTACATCCTGCATATCTTCGTATTCGTCGTCGTGAATAATTACTCTATCGTAGATATAATCGAGGCCAAGATTCTTTTTGTAGTTTTCGACTGCTTGGTCTAGCTGTGATGCTATTTCTTTGGCTGTGTCTGCGGTGATTTTGTCGTCGCCGTATTCCGTGTAAAATACGATGAATTTTCCGCTGCCAGATAATACGGCCTCGCTAAGGATTGAGACGTCTGTATTTTTCTCTGCGTAGGCTGGTCGGCCAAAGAACTGAGCCTTCTTTGCGTCGTCTTGGATTTTTGCGGCTTTTTGCGCTTCTTGTGGCGTGCCGAACTTTACTTTATTAAGTCCAATTACGTCGATGAGTTTTTGCTTTGTGTCGTCGTCTACTTCGTCTGGGTGTTCGGAAATGAAATTAATCAAATCGTCTATCGGAGATAATTCGAGCTGAGATGATTTATATTCGTCTGGCAGGTTACCTGCGTCAAATGCGGCAGCAAAGCGATATTTTGCGTAATCGTTGGCGGAGATTTTGCCAGCTTCATAGTCGGCGATGATTTTGTCGCTTGCTGTGGTGTATTTTTCTTGCTCGTTAATAATGCTAGTTTCAATATTGTTACAAAGGCGCGGAGCGATGATGGCGGCTGCGAAAATGATGACCGGCGTAATCGCGAGTGTGCGCCAAATGCCGCCACCAATGAGCTTGCCAATAATCTTGCCGATGGACCATTTTTCGCGCTTGTAGCGGAGGATCCAACGGGTGACACCCCAAATAAGGTTGGCAATGCCAATGACGAGGCCAAAGTAAAAGAGAGTGTTGCCGGTGCCGAGGAGCTCGCTGTGTGAGCCGTTGGCGTAGGCTTTGGAGAGTTTGCTGGTTTGAATGAGGGATTGGCCGGCGGTAATGCAGATTGCGACGGCAACCCAAATAACGATGCGAAGGAATTTAATCCAGCCGTTTTCTTTTTTCTTTGGTTGGCCTTCGGTTGCCGGTTCGGCTTGAGTTTCGGCGGTTTCGGCCGGTGTTTCGGCTTTTGCCGGCTCTGGCTCCGCTTTTGGTTCGGCAGGCTCTGCCGGCGTTGTCGGCTCTACTGGCGTTGTTGGTTCCGCCGTAGCTGTGGCCGGCTCTGCGGCTGGTGTTGCAACAGGCGCAGCTGGCGCTTCGCCTTCAGGTTTCTCACCCATAAAAAACTCTCCTCAATTCTTATGTTTATTTTAGCACGGCGCTAGATATTAGCGCAAAATCTTGCGAGGGTTTTTCTCGAGAATTTGTTTGAGGCCGGCCTCGTCGTAATAGCGGCCGAGTTTGGCTTGAGCTTTAATAAGATCCGCGGCGGCACGTGGGCGATGAATGTCTGAACCAAGGCAGAAAATTAGGCCGTCTTTGGCCATCTTTTTGATGGTCTTGCGAGCCTTGCGACCGTACTGACCGATAATTGAGCCAAAGTTGCACTGCATAAGGATGCCCATATTGCAGAGCTCGGTGATAAGCGAATAATCTTTCTGGAAGGCCTGGTAGCGCTCTGGGTGGGCAAGGATAGGCTTGTAGCCGGCCTGCTTGACCATGAGAAGGACATCTTCGTAGCCGTCCCATTCCCCGCTCATTGGGAGCTCGACGAGGACATATTTGCCGTCGGCGAGTGGGCTGATGGTTTTTGTAGCGAGTAAATCTAGGATTTCGGTATTGATATAGTTCTCGTTGCCGAGGTAAATGTTGACTTTGATTTTTTCGCGTTCGAGACGAGCGCGGACGTTGGCAAGTAGGCGCTGGTTTTTGTAGCGCGTGCTGGTCCATTTGCTGTCTGGCACGTAATGTGGCGTGAAGATGATATCCGTAGCTCCGGCATCTGCAAGGCAGCGAATCATTTCGATGGACTCTTCGTAATCGCGAGAGCCGTCATCGATGCCTGGCAGGATGTGGGAGTGGATATCGATCATTATTTCTTCTTGTCGCCGTAGTAGTTGTAGTATTTGGCGATTTTCTTGTTGACGCCGTTCATGACGATACCGGCGATAGGTGCGTCGACCTTGGCAAGCGCGTCGCGGGTAGCAAGAAGGGTTGCCTTTGGTGTGCTACTGTCTTTAGTGACAACGAGAACTTCGTCTACGATGGTAGCCATAATGACGGAATCGGTAACGCCATTGATTGGGGCGCCATCAAAGATGATGATGTCGAAGCGCTTCTTGAGGGCTTCTACAAGGGTCTTGTTCTTCTTGGAGCCAAGAAGTTCGCTTGGGTTTGGTGGATAAGCGCCACGGGTAATGATGCTAAGGTTGCGCATGCCGGTTTTTTGGATGTATTTTGGCGCGTTGGTAAGGGTATCAGCCAAGAGGTTGGAAAGACCAGTAACGTTTGGCACGCCAAAGATTTTGTGGAGGCGGCCCTTGCGGAGATCGCAGTCGATGATAAGGACGCGCTTGCCTGCCTGTGCGAAGGAAACAGCAAGGTTGGAGGAAACGAAGGATTTGCCTTCGCTAGCCAAGGAGCTTGTGATGAGGATTGTGCTCATTTCCTTGTCTACGCTTGCGAACTGTAAGTTTGTGCGGAGAGCTTTGATGCTTTCGCTGACCATGGATTTTGGATATTTGGCAACGAGAAGCTCGGTGCTTTGACCCTTGGTTTTGATGTCGCTACGGATGATTTTGCCGGCGATTGGCATACCGATTTTGTTTTCGAGATCTTCGCTATATTTGACGCTGTCGTCAAAGTAGAAAATGATAAAGGCGATGGCAAGCACGCCAAAGATTGCGATAATTGCGGCAATGGCGAGGTCGCGGGTTAGCGTGTTGTTGCTTGGTGTGTCGTTGACTTGGGCCTTGTCGATGACGGAGACGTTGTCGAGGTCGTAGATGTTGCTAACTTCGTGGATGAAGTTCTTTGCGATGCGGTTTGCGATGACTGGCGCAAGCTCTGGATCTTCGTCCGTGACGGTGATTTTGATAATTTCAGTGGATTCGACGGCTTTGACGGAGACGTGCTTGTTGAGCGTGTCGTAATCTTCGTCAAGGTGGAGCTGTTCGATGGTTTGCTGGAGGACGAGCTTGGATTTTACGATTTCGCTGTAGGTGCTAACGAGTTTCTGGTTGACGGTAAGGTCGCTTTGGGTGATGGCGGAGTTCGCGTTAGCCTGTTGCGCCAAAATGACTGTGGTGTAGCTGCTGTACATTGGGGTTTTGACTTGCGTGTCGTAGAAATATGTTGCGCCTACGGCTATGATTGCGGCT
>DFHM01000010.1 GCA_002371895.1 Candidatus Saccharibacteria bacterium UBA3723
ATCCAAAACCAACTGGTTCCGCGCGACGTTTTGGTACCTTCAATGAATGCAGAATCTTCGACTAAATCGACGTCTTTTTCGCCTTCATTTTTTGAGCTACGACTAGCGCGTTCACGCAAATCCGCGGAGATGCGATCCTGTAATTTACTACGTTCTTCGTTATCTTCGACTAAAATTCCCATGTCCATAATTGTACCATCTTTAATAAAATAAGCATAATTTGACCACCCCCGTTCCGTGTGATATTCTGAAGTTATATATTTCTTTATAAGGAGGAGAAATGGCAACTAAAAAGCCTAAGACGGCTAAAAAGCCTGTTGCAAAAAAGACTTCCGCGAAGCCTAAAGCAACAAGCACGAAAGCCAAAACTACAGCAAAGTCTGTCGCAGCCAAAACTACCAAAAAAGAAAAAGTAACTGCAAAAGCAACGGTCAAAGAACCAAAAGTTGAAGCAGTAGAAAAAACTGTTGTGATGTCCGAAAAGACTCATCCAGTTAAAGAATTCTTTGCCCGCAAAGGCGACAAGAATGAAAACATTCTAACAATTTTCAAAGATACCAGAATTATCGGCGCAATCATCGCAGAAATCATTGGTACTGGTCTTGTAACAACCATCGCTTTGACGCTCGGATTGTTCAACCCACTTTATATGATTTTTGGTTACATTGGTATCACCGCAGCCGTATTCAAACTATCCGGCGCACACATGAACCCAATCATTACCGCAGGTATGATGGCAAGCCGTCGCGTTTCTGCAATTCGCGGTATTCTTTACATCATCGCGCAGATTCTCGGTGCTTGGTTCTCATTCATGATTGTGAATGGTTTCTATAGCGTAGGCCTTGCTTCTGGCAACATCGATGCCACCAGCACTACCCTCCCAGCACTAACTGCAGCTTCCGATCTTGCACATTCTGCTGAAGATTTCGGTGGCTTCTTCTGGGCAGTAACCATGATTGAATTTGCTGGCGCAATCATCATGGCATTCTTCTATGCTCGCGCGCTCAACTACAAGCGTGGTGTTTACACATTTGCAGCAATCGTCGGCAGCGGCGTATTCCTCGCTATGCTCTTTGCTGTAGTTATCAACAGCACCTACCTTGGCATCAATAACAACACCTTCATCATGAACCCAGCGGCATCCATGATGTACGGCTTGCTTCCATCATCCGCAGATGGCTTTGATGGTCTTATGGCTGCTCTTTGGCCAATGTTGGTCACTTACGTAATCTTCCCAGTTCTTGGTGGTATCGTAGGCTTCTACCTATCCGATATTCTTTCCAAGTTCAGCGGCCAAGAATACGCAAATTAATAAAAAGTTTTGGCAATAGAATATCTCCCCTTTCCTGGGGAGATATTTTTGACTTTTTAAACCTTTTATGCTATAATTAATACTGGTATTGTTATACGGTTCCTTAGAGAAAGGGAGAATCATGGTTGGATTCGAATACCGCATCATTGGTGCTTTGCTTTGCGCACTCGTACTGGTCGGAGTAGTACTCCTATTCCTCAAGAAGAAGAATAGAGGCGCTTACCTAACAGTGGACGAGGCAGCTGAAAAGGCCGCAAAGTACATCGACTCGACTGGTACGATTGACCTCGATCGGTTGATGGCCGAAGAGTATGGCTATCAGGTAGACAGGCACAATGGTGGCCTAGCGAGTTGGACGGGAAAGCACCAAATTTGGCTGCACTTTCGCGGCGACGACACGGTGCGCTGCGTCGGTTATAGCGGCTACTACCGCTGGATGGTTTGGGAAAGCTTTGGCGAATCAGAGCAATATCTTACCTATATCCAGTACCAATGTACGCCGTATCGCCGAGTGCGAAAGATTCCGATGTCGGCTCTGGCCGCAATTATGAGCGCCGCCGAAGCGCGTGTGCACGGATTCCGCTACATATAAACCCTCGACAAAAAGCCCCACTTCGCGTGGGGCTTCTTCTTTTTGCGATTCGAATTACTCGGTTACGCCAAGTTCGATACGCTTGAATTGCTTGACGGTGATGTTTTCGCCAGTCTTTGCAATGGTATCCTTGATGAACTGACTAACGGTCTTAGTGTCATCAAAGATGTAGGTTTGATTCATAAGAACACGATCCGCAAAAGTCTTAGTGATCTTGGAGGCAATAATTTGCTCTTTGCGATCTGCTGGCTCTTTGCCAGTGAGGGACTTCTCTGCAGCTTCGCGAGCTTCTTTCATCTTGTCTGCTGGGATTTCGTCTTCGGTGACCCACTGTGGGTTCATGGAAGCGACCTGCATTGCAATCTTGTGAGCGAGATCTTTGAATTCGTCAGTCTTTGCTACGAAAGAAGTTTCGCAGTTTACTTCGACGATAGCGCCGAGGCGACCATCATGAACGTAAGCTTCGATGAGACCTTCGCGGGTTTCGCGATCGCCGCGCTTTTCAGCCTTGGTAAGACCTTTTTTGCGCATAGCAGCGAGAGCTTTATCGAAATCGCCTTTTGCTTCTACGAGAGCGTTCTTTGCATCGGTAAGACCAACGCCAGAAAGTTCTTTGAGTTTCTTAATGAGTTCGATGCTGATAGCTTTTGCTTCACCAGCAACTTCTTTAGTAGTTTTAGTTTCAGCTTTTTTGGTAGCCATTATAAAAACTCCTGTTTTAGTTTGATGTTACTTAGCGATTTTTGCTTTGCCTTCCTTGATAGCTTGTGCAAAGTAGTCAAGGATGAGCTTTACGCTCTTGATAGCATCATCGTTAGCTGGGATTGGATACTCAACTTCGGATGGATTTACGTTAGTATCGCAGATTGCGAAGACTGGGATGTTGAGAGTCTTTGCTTCTTTGACGGCATTCTTGTCCTGAATCATGTCAGTTACGATAACTGCAACTGGCTGTTCGGTCATATTCTTGATACCGCCGTAGCGTTCGTTAAGAACATCAATTTCTTCCTGGAAACGCTGAACTTCGAGCTTGCTGTAGCGCTTTTCGAGTTCACCGGAAGCCATGCGGCGTTCGAGATCTTTGAGCTTGCGGATCTGCTTGTTGACGGTTTCGACGTTAGTAAGCATACCACCAACCCAACGGACGGTTACGTATGGCATATCGATAGATTCGGCAACTTCTTTGACGGTGTCTTTGAGTTGCTTCTTGGTACCGACGAAAAGAACTTTTTTGCCCTTGGATGCGAGCTCTGTCATCTTTGGAAGAGCTTCGTCGAGAGCCTCTACGGTCTTTTCAAGGTTAATAATGTGTGCGCCTTGGCGCTTGCTGTGAATGTATGGAGCCATCTTTGGGTGCCAGCGGCTGGTCTTATGACCAAAATGCGCACCGGCAGCAAGGAGCTCCTTGATATCTGCTTTAACAGGCATCTTCTACCTTCTCCTTCGTTCCACTCCACGCGGAACTGATTCATTAAATTTAATTACTCGCTAATTTTACCATAAATAGCCCCAGATTACAACACCTTAATGGTTACTCTTGATTTTTTTGGCATTTTGTGCTATAATACTACTGAGTGTTAGTTTGCCAACCCATGGCAAGCCAATATTTTGCACTTTTGGAGGTGTTTATGGAGACTAATATCAGAAAGATTACGGTGCATTTTCCGCCCGCAAACGGGAGGGAGGCACACAGCGAAGAAGTCATCATAAGATCCGGCAACGGACATTTGATGACGAATCGACTAACGCATTATTTGAAATTAGAGAACGATACAAAGGATCTGCCAGAAGACGAGCGCATCAAGGTCGATGTCCCGAACGAGCTACTGCTTGGCCTGGCGAACACCTTCGTCGGCATGCGCAAGAGCATGAGACGAAAGGATTTCGCCCTGGACCGCATGCACGGCGAGAACGACAGTTGGAAGTCGTTTACGAACTGGATGTTCGGCACACTCAAGGACCTGGCCGAAAGCTCAGAGGAGTTCCTGGATGCCGTTTTGCAATCGCCGGAAGGCGGAGACAAGCTGCTTAGCCAGATTTCACTGGCCTCAGACAAGTTTCAGAGCGACCTCGATTCCGCAAAGGAGCTGATAGCGACGGTCACCGACGACGAGAGCATGGAAAACTGTGGGGATTTTCCTGACGATTGGGGTCCCGTCTCGGACTCTAATTGTCTTTAGAACACCCGCACAAACAGCCGCGGCACACGCCGCGGCTTTTCCATGTCTTTATGAGTTTTTATCCTTGATAGGCGCCAAGTGTGACGTTAATTACTTGCTCTTTGCCATTGCGCAACACGGTCAGCTGAATCGTATCGCCCGCTTTGTATTCGCCAACTAAGGTCGAGATGGAACCGGCGCGGCCAACTTCAATTTTGCCAACCTTTGTAATAATATCGCCATTCTTGATGCCCGCTTTGTCGGCTGGACCACCCGCAGCGATGGCGCTTTGACGGCTATCTTCGGTGCTGATATATGCACCTTGATTTACCGGAAGATCATATGCCTTTGCGACGTCCGCAGTAATTGTGAGATAAGTGAGACCGAGATAGGCGCGCTCTGCCTTGTGGTTTTGAATAATGCTATTTAACATGCCTTTAGTTGCGGAAATTGGGATTGCAAAACCAATGCCATTCGCATCCGAAGATACGGCCGTATTGATACCGATGACCTCACCGGCAGCATTAACGAGTGGACCACCGGAGTTGCCTGGGTTAATTGCGGCATCGGTCTGAATCATGTCAGTTAGGTGCTCAATATTATTACCATTGGAATCGCCCGCATCAACACTGCGACCCGTACCGCCAACAATGCCCTGAGTGACAGAGTTTTGATAAGCGCCGAGCGCATTACCGATGGCTAGAACTGGCTGACCAACTGCGATAGTTTTGGAATCGCCAAGCGCGATGGTTGGCAATTTTTCCGCCTTATTGATTTTTAGGTATGCAACGTCGTTTAATGGATCGGTTCCAACAATCGTAACGTCGTCATAAGTGTCGCCACTATCCGTGATGATTTTTACATCTCTTGCGCCATCGATGACGTGCTTATTGGTAAGTACATAACCATCTTCCGTCACAATCATGCCGGTACCGGCAGCCTGACTTTCCTGGCTATATCCCCAGTAGCTAGTTGAATAAGTTGACGAAATAATCGAAACAACCGCTGGCGTGACTTTGCTAACGATGCCCGCAATCGATGTTTCTTTGAACTCTACAGAATTGCCCGCGTAATAGCCATCAACACTTACAACGTCCGGCTGTTGGCTGGCAATGAGTGAATTAACAAATGCAAGAGCGCCCAGTACGAGACCGGTACCGCCAAGCAAAATAGCGAACACCATACCAACAATTAAGCCACCATGGCCTTTTCCGTCAGTTTTTGGCTTTGGCTCCGGCTGCGTCTTTACGGGCGCCGTATAATTACGCCAATCCTCATGATGTTCGTTATTTGTACTCGTCGAATTCCCACTCTCCATTAATCCTCCTTTCCTAATAATCTAGATGTTGAAATTTGCTCCCGAGAAGAAGAATACCATTACAACCATAAGCAAAGCTGAAAAAATGATTGGTGCCGCAATGTCTTCGACGCGGATTTTGCCGTCGTGACGGACTGCAGATTTGTAGCCGCGCGCTAATACGAAGAACATTGTAGTGGCGGCGATTGGTAGCTGTGGCACAATAACAGTCGCGCCAAGAGCACCAATAGTATAGACGATTGACCAGTGATAGAAAATCCAATACAGCTCTGCAAGCATAATACCAAAGATAAAAGTTGTGAGAGTATAATCATGCTCTTCGCCCTGCATCAAAACGTGACGGCAGGCGCCGTAGCCAATCAAGAAACAAACTACAACACCAAAGACAGAATTGAGTTCGGATGTGACAAGTGCGGTTGCGAAAGTACCAAAGAATACAGCGAAGAGCGCCTGGATTTCCGTTGCGATAGTTTCACTGCGAGGCTTGATACCGCCAAGCCAGATGATATAGATGATTGTCAAAATAATATGCCAAGCATTTAGGCCATCGGTGCCAGCCATGTAGACCAACATAACAATACTGATGCCAACGACGAAATCAACAAGGTTAGACTTGATGTTTAAAATCCAATAGCGTGGGCGAACTGCCACAACGCGCCATTTTGAAAGCAGAACCAATAGCACGCCAAAAATCCAGTTACCGCTGATAACTGTGAGCGCAGTACAAAGAATCGCCAGCGCGACATTTAGACAGGCGTGAACGACACTACTGAGTGCGTTACGCCCCTTGCGTAGCATAATATAATCTGCCATAGCTCCTTTTATTTTACCACGGCGCCCAAGATCTCGCCACTTATGTTAAAATAAGGTAATGGAACAGAAACCGACTTTTGCTCAGAAATACCCTGCGCTTAAAGACATTATTAGCTTTTTGACATTCGTTGGCGCAGTGGCTCTAGGAACTTTTATTTTAAATAGTTTTATCTTTCGCAGTTATAGCGTGGTGGGCGGTAGCATGGAAAATACTTTGCAGTCCGGCGACCGTGTAATCGTAAACCGCATCCCAGTTTCCGTTGCGCACTTTAAGGAAGAAGAGTATGTACCAAAGCGCGGGCAAATCGTCGTCTTTGCAAATGGCGGAAATACTTCCCTAACCAACTGCGATCCGATGATTGACGTAAAAGACCAATACATTATTAAACGCGTAATTGCTTTTCCTGGTGAGCGCGTAGTTGTAGCCGACGGAAAATTAACAGTTTACAACGAAGAACATCCAGAAGGTTTTGAGCCGGACCAAGAAACACGCAAGTCCGCTAATGATGGACCAAAAGAAAATGTTTCTGGCAGCATTAATACGATTGTGCCAGAAGGCGAAATCTTTGTTTCTGGCGACAACCGCGAAGGTCAGAATTCCTACGATTCTCGCAATGGCCTTGGTACGGTCCCGTATTGCCGCATCGTTGGTCCAGTCACAACAAGGCTTTATCCATTCACATCGATTCGATTCTTCTAAAAAATATCCCCTCTCGCGAGGGGTTATTTTTTATTCTTCGATTGATGGTTTATCTAGGAGTTGAGGCTCGATGTTCGCTTCTCCTGTTGTTATTTTTACAACATCTTTATCGATTTGAGCGAGGGTTTTGTATGCAGTATTGTAATGGCTGACCGTAGTACCAAGTGAGCTACCAAGCTTGTTCATATAGGTATCGAAGTTGTTGATATGCGTGCCAAGCTTTGCGACGCGGGCTTGGATTTCGGCAGTATCTTTTTCGATTTCGAGGCTGCGCAGGCCCTGAAGAATAGTCTGGAGGTATGCCATAAAACTCGTCGGGCTAGTTACGATAACCTTTTTGTCGCGATAGGCATATTCGATAAGGTCGCGTTCGCTGGCGGTGGTTCCGACTTTGTTGATGAGCAAATCGTAATATAGGCTTTCGGACGGGATGAACATGAAGGCAAATTCCATGGTATTTTCGCCTGGACGAATATATTTCGAAGTTTCATCAATGCGGCCTTTTAGGTCATCGCGTACTTTTTTGGCGTAGAGCTCACGCGTGGCCTTGTCTTTCGCGGCGACCATGCGGTTGTAGTTTTCGAGCGAGAATTTGGAGTCGATTGGGAGAATTTTGCCTTTATCCAGATAGACGACTGCGTCGACGATTTCGCCATCCTTGAACTTGTACTGAAGATCATATGAACCAACTGGCAAAACATTGCCGAGCACCGTGTCGAGATAATATTCGCCAAAGACGCCGCGCTGTTTTGGATTCTGAAGTACGGCCTGGAGAGTCTTTAGCTCGTCGGCGACGGATTCGACATGTTTGTTGGTTTCCGTAATAGTAGCGAGACGCGCAGAGATTTCGGCGATGGCCTTTTTGCTATCGCGCATCTGACGGCCTGATTCGGTAAGCTGATTGGAAATGGATTCCTGAACGCGCGAGTTATTGAGGTCGATTTTGCGATTGACTGCCTCGTTCATTTGGTCGATTTTGTCCTGCGTGCGTTTGTTTTCGCGATCGATTTTATCGTCGATAGAGCGCGAAAGATTGTTACTCATGCGCATCATCAAAATAATCATCACAAACATTGAAGCAATTACGACGGCAATCAAAATAATTTCTAAAGTATTCATAAGCTTTATTATACAACACAAAAAAGACCCCCATATCGGGGGGTCTTTTACTGGCTGAGATTACTTATCTACAACTTCGCCTTCGACGGAACCGTCATCGTCCTTCTTGTCGTCGGACTTGGCACCGTCAGCCTTAGCATCGGCGGAAGCTTGCTGATACATCTTTGCACCGATTGGCATGATTGCGTCATTGAGCTTCTTTGCGGCTTCTTCGAGCTTTTCCTTGTCGTCGGCATCTTTCTCGAGAGATTCCTTGGCGTCTTTGACTGCAGCCTTGATAGCTTCTTTGTCTTCGTCAGAAATCTTGTCTTTGTATTCATCTGGCATTCTTTCGGCCTGATAAATAGCGTTTTCGAGATGGTTCTTTGCTTCGACAGCTTCCTTTTTCTTCTTATCTTCTTCGGCGTGAGCTTCTGCGTCGCGCTGAGCTTTTTCGATATCTGCCTTGCTCATGTTGCCAGAGTTCTGAATTGTAATACTCTGTTCTTTGCCAGTGCCCTTATCCTTTGCGGTAACGTTCAAGATACCGTTAGCATCGAGGTTGAAGGTAACTTCGATTTGTGGAATACCACGTGGAGCTGGAGCGATACCATCGAGAATGAAGCTACCGAGGGATTTGTTATCCTTTGCGAATTCGCGTTCGCCCTGGAGGACGTGAATTTCTACCTGTGGCTGATTATCACTTGCGGTACTGAATACTTCGGAGCGGCTGGTTGGAATGGTAGTATTGCGGTCGATAAGTGGAGTGCGAACACCGCCCATAGTTTCGATACCGAGGGTAAGTGGAGTGACATCAAGAAGGAGAACATCCTTTACATCACCGGCAAGAACACCACCTTGGATTGCTGCACCAACGGCTACGACCTCGTCTGGGTTTACGCCCTGCATTGGGTCTTTACCAAAGAGTTTCTTTACGCGTTCGACGACGGCTGGCATACGAGTCATACCACCGACCATAACTACGTCAGCGATATCGGAAGTTTTGAGGCCTGCATCATCGAGAGCTTTCTTGACTGGGCCATCGAGGCGATCAAGAAGTGGAGATACGAGCTCTTCAAGCTTTGCGCGAGAAAGGGTGAGTTCGAGGTGCTTAGGACCATCAGCGTCAGCAGTAATGTATGGAAGGTTGATTTCTACTTCCGTAGCGGAGCTAAGTTCCTTCTTTGCCTTCTCTGCTTCGTCCTTGATACGCTGCATTGCGGCAGGATCCTTGCGAAGATCAATATGGTTATCTTTTTCGAATTCTTCGAGGATGTAATCGACAATCTTGTTATCGAAGTCTTCACCACCAAGGTGAGTATCACCGTTGGTTGCCTTTACTTCAAAGACGCCATCACCGAGCTCGAGGACGGAAACATCGAATGTACCACCACCAAGGTCGAATACAACGATCTTTTGATCTTCATTCTTTTCTAGACCATAGGCCAAAGCGGCTGCGGTTGGTTCTGGAATAATACGGCGAACTTCGAGGCCAGCAATTTTACCAGCATCCTTAGTTGCCTGGCGCTGAGAATCGTCAAAGTAAGCAGGGACGGTAATAATAGCTTCAGTAACTTTCTCGCCAAGGTAAGCTTCGGCGTCTGCCTTGATCTTGGAAAGAACCATAGCGGAAACTTCCTCTGGGGTGTATTCTTTGCCACCCATTTCTACAGCTACGGCTTCACCCTTCTTTACGATCTTGTATGGCAAGATATCGCGGTCGTCCTGAACTTCCTTATCTTCATACTTACGACCAATAAGACGCTTGATGCCATAAATGGTGTTTTCTGGGTTAGTGACGCGCTGACGCTGTGCTACTTTACCGACTAGACGGTCGCCCTTCTTCGTAATAGCTACGACCGACGGTGTCGTGCGGTCGCCCTCGCTGTTTGTAATTACTTCTGGTTTGCCAGCGACCATGTATGCGACCGCGGAGTTCGTCGTACCAAGGTCAATACCAATGATTTTGCCCATTTATTTTTACTCTCCTTGATTAAATACGATTTTATGTTCTAGCACTCGCACCCTCCGAGTGCTAATCTAAATAAATTGTAGCGCATTAGCACTCGCCCGTCAAGTCTGCTAAACAGGGGTAAAAATAAGATTTTTTGACTTTTTTAGTCTTCTTCGAGATATTCCACGAAGTGCGGAATTGTTAATAAATAGCCGCCAATTCCGGAGCCAATTGTAGCCATCAAAAGATCATACATCGTATCATCTACGCCAACCGAAACGAGCTGCTGCATGCTTTGACCAAGGAATTTATCGCAGGCGAACTCAAAGAATTCCCACGCGACCGCAATTGAAATAGAACAGAACATAATAAAGAAGGCTTTGAAGATGTTTGGGGTTTTGTTTGCTTTAAAGTAGACCATCATATAATGCCCGACCAAGGCAGAAAGGACACCAGAACAGAGATGAACGGTTTTGTCAAAATATGGGACGGTCTTATAAAGATCCATACAGATGCCCATATCGAGCGCAACGAAGATGAAAATATAATAGATTAACTCGATGCGGAAGGAGAATTTACACTTAAAAATTCTGCAGATTACTTCTGGGCCAAATGGCAAAAGCAGTCCGGCAATCAGGCCGCCATACTTAGAATAATCTGGATCGAGAATACATTTGACACCGACGGCGCCCGCAAAAAGAAGTAGGGCGGCTTTGATTATAAGTAGAATAGCTCTGCGTGTGTTTTTCATTTAAGGTTATTTTAACATTATTGGTCATGCTAAGATATAGATAGTAATGTTTAGTTCAATCGTTTTGCAAATTATTGCGATGGTCTGTATGCTTATTGACCACGTTGGCGCTTATCTTTGCGGTGATTTTTGGCCAATGCGCCTGATTGGACGCCTTGCGATGCCGATATTCGTTTTTGGATTAGCACAAGGTTTCATTCATAGCTCTTCCCGTCTGAAATATTTTGCCAGGATTGCCATAACTGCCGTCGTGACGCAAATAATATTATATTTTCTCGATAGACATGCCGGCTTTGTGCCGGGATATAATATTCTGTTCAACTTCATGGTGACTTTTTTGGTTCTGCTCTGCGCAGAGAAAGGCAAACTACTTATTTTCTTGATTCCTGTGCTTTGCGGGTTATCCGAAGCAGCCCACCTCGACTATGGCTGGGTGGTTCCGGCGATGGCGTTGGGTTTTTATTTGACCCTAAGATTTCTAAAAGATCACAAGATTGCCTTCTGTAGCGGTCTTGCGGCGACGTTGATCCTTACGAATGTTTTGATGTTCATGTTTCATGGCTGGCCAATTCAGCTATTCGCAATTGCGGCTATCGTACCACTCGCGCTATATGACGGCAAGAAAGGCAAGCGCCTACCAAAATATGCCGGATATATTTTCTATCCAGCACATCTTGCTGTAATTCTTGTGATTAGATTACTTTTTTACTAGAATTGCGAGGCTCGCGGCAAGGCGAAATTCGTATTCATCCTTGTGGGCATCAACGAATTCGTTAACGGCTTTTGCGCTACCCGGAAGCGCCGCGTTGCGATAATCGTGAACTACAATGATGCCGCCCTGACTGAGGCGCGGAACAGTCTTCTCAAAACTAGTTTTGATAGATTCATAAAAATCGCCATCAAAAAGCGCGAAAGAAATTTGGGACGGCAAATCGTCATCGGTCAGCTCGTTGAACCAGCCTTTTACGATTACTGGGTCTGGAAGGCTGAGTTTCTTGAACTTGTGCGCGACAGTGTCTGGAGAAACTTTGAGTTCGCCCGCCTGGAAGCGCCAACCCTGTGGAGAGTTATCCGCCGCAGTCTTCTCTGGGAGTCCCTCAAATGAATCATATAAATATAGCCATTTGTCCGGCGCCTCTTTGAGTTCGGCGGCAAGCACAACTGATGTATCGCCTGCATAGCAACCGAATTCTACGACGTCGCCAGGGACATCAAGAGTTTTAGCGAGCTCGGACACAATAATCTCCGCCTCGCGGCTAGGTATCTGCAAATCTTTCATCTAATTAATAAAGCCAATTTCCTTCATGAGGTTGCCGAATTTTTCATGGAATTCAGCGATTGTACCAGAGTTGTCGATATAATAATCTGCGATTGCGATTGGGCCACCTTTTTCGAGGTTCTCGATTTCACTACGATCGCGCTCAGCAACTTCTTGCGCAGTAAATGGACGTTCTGGGCGAGTTGCAACGCGCTTGCGGCGAAGAGCTTTTGGCACTACGATTGCGACAACAGTCATCTCGGTTGGGAATTCTTGGCGCAAAATCTTGTATTCCGTCCAGCTATAGAGACCATCGAGTACAATACGCTTTTGGCCGGCTTCGATGAGCTTCTTCGTACTCTCGATAACGCGTTTGACGACAAAGTCTTTACCTTCCTTTTCGCGAAGACCTTCACGGAATTTCTTTTCGTTTTCTGGCGTGATTTCCTCGCCAGCTTCTTTGATAGCATTCAAAATGACGCCGCCGAAGTAAACCTTCGGGATGCCACGTTCGGTAAGATATTCGATTGCTGTTGACTTGCCGCTACCGCACATACCAACAATAGCGACGATTTTTACGTCCTTATTTTCCATTAAAGATAATTATATCAGAAACTAGATTGCACCCAAAACGCGAGCCCAAAGCTCATCTAATAGCGATTTATTCATATTGCTTACTGCCGCAAGGCCAGAAATGCCAGACTGCATGAATTCGCGAGCAAGAATGACGATTGTGCTCTTGTCGATAGCGTCGATCATTTTTGGCGCCTCGGTAAGTGGTTCGTAAGTGCCGGTGGTAATGTAATCGCGCATATAATAAGTGCTGATTTGATCGGCAGTTTGCGCGAGCATCTGATGGCGACCGAGCGCATAAGTCTTTGCCGCATTGATGTCGGCTTCGCTAATATCGCCGTTGATAACTTTGGATAGCTCTACTGCAATGAGGTCGAAGAGTTCGGCAGCGTTTTCGGAGTTTACCTCGCCGTCGAAGTCCCAAGTACTGCTCCATTTGTCACTGTCCGTATTGGAACCCATACCATAAACAATACCGCGCTTGCGTGCTGCGCCAAAGATTTTGCTACTCATGGTGCCGTTCAAAATATGGTTAAGACAGCTCATGGCATACTGCTCTTTTGGACTGAGGGCACGCGGGATAATAAATGAGAAACCGAAGCTCATATTGGCAGCGTCTTTGCGGCGGATCAAAACTGGACTAGTGCCAGCAAAAGCACTCATTGGAATTTCGAACTTTTCACCTGGTTTTAGGTCCCATTTTTCGAGCATATCGATGATTTTGCGCTTGCGACCGCGTAGGTTGCCGGTAATGATAAACTGCATATTTGCGGCAGTATGGGTGCGGCGATGGTGATTGCGGACATCTTTCAGCTCGATGTTGTTGATGGTTCTGAGGCGTTCGCTATAGGTTAGGACTTCCTCGCCAAGTTCTTGTTGGAGCTTTGGCCAGATCAACCTGGCGTAATCGTTCTGGTAGCCAGTAAGCTCGGAGCGAACGTTGCCCTTCTCGGCGTTGAGTTCTTCTTCGTTGAAGATAGGTTTTGCAACGGCGAGTTCTTGCAGTTCGAGGATGCGCTGCCATTCAAAATCTGCACATTCTGCTTCGTATGCGATAAAACAATCAGAAGTCCAAGCGTTGTGATAGGCGCCATTCTTAGTGAATTCAGACTCGTAGGCCTGCTCGTCTTTGTATTCGGCATTTTTACCGAAGGCCATGTGCTCCATAAGGTGAGCGACTTCGTAAATTTCTGGCTTGCGGACGAATTTGTTGCCGGCACGAAAAACAATCTTGATATTCATAACGCCAGCACTTGGCGCATCGATCAATAGGCCACGAGCGCCACTTTTGAGATGGATTTCTTCGATTGAATGTTTCATAAAATAATGTCTTAGAACGCGACCGGGTGGTCGCGTTCTTGATTAGCTAGATTCTAGCGGCGTCCTTTTTTCTTATTTTGACGCGCTTTTTTCTTGCTCTTGCGAGCTTCGTTGCGCTTAGCATTCTTGTTGGTATTCTTACCGCCAGTACGCTGAGCAACAGGACTCTTTGGGGTATCCTTAGTGATACCATGCTCATCCTTAGAGAATTCGTTGTCGAGGTTCTTCTCGCCAGCAGAAATCTCATTCACACCCTTCTGGGTAGCAGATTCTGCCATCTTGGTAAGCTCGGTATCATACTTTTCGTCGGAAACTTCAGCAACATCTTGCTGCTTGAGGCTGAGCAAGATATGCATGACTTCCTCGCGAAGTGTGCGCTGGAGGCCATCAAAGAGTTTCTGGGATTCGGAGCGATATTCTACGAGTGGATCGCGCTGACCAACACTGCGCCAGTGGATACCTTCGCGGAGATGCTGCATGTTTTCAAGGTGTTGCATCCAGAGAGTATCGAGAACGTTGAGGTAAACTTCACGCTCGATCTTGCGCATGGTATCTTCGCCGAATTCTAGCTCTTTGTCGTTATAGAGTTCTTCTACGGCTGCGAGAGCGAGCTTGTAGCGATCCTTCTCTTTGCGCATGAGGCCAATGGATTCAATTAGATCCTCATCTAGGTCAAATACGCGCTTGAAGTTTTCAACAAATTTCTTGTTTACGCGAGAGCTGAATTGTACGAGCTCGGCAATTTCTTCCTTGTAGAGGCGAGAAATCTCTGGGCGAATGTTGTCGCCGTCGAGAATCTTGCGGCGCATCGTATAGACAACTTTGCGGTGACGGTTAATAACGTTATCGTACTGAACAACGTTCTTGCGGGAATCGAAGTTGAAGCCTTCGATACGCTTCTGAGCTTGTTCGAGAGTCTTGGAGACGGACTTGTTGCGAATTGGCATATCGTCGTCAATGCCGAGGCGTTTCATGAGCATACCAATGCGGTCGCCCTGGAAGATGCGCATGAGGTCGTCTTCGCAAGATACGAAGAACTGGGTAGTACCAGGATCGCCCTGGCGGCCACCACGACCACGGAGCTGGTTATCGACACGGCGGGAATCATGACGAGCAGTGCCAATTACGACGAGGCCACCGAGTTCTGCGACACCCTTAGCAAGCTTAATATCCGTACCACGACCAGCCATGTTTGTAGCTAGTGTAACGGCGCCCTTTTCGCCTGCCTTCGCAATAATTGCAGCCTCACGCTCGTTGTTCTTTGCGTTCAATAGCTCGAATGGAATACCTTCTTTCTCGAGGTAAGCAGCGATGCGTTCATTGTTTGCGATAGAATCGGAACCAACGAGAACCGGCTGACCACGCTCATGGTATTTCTTAACTTCGGCAGCGATAGCTTTGAGTTTTGCAGCTTCCGTACGATAAATGAGGTCGTCTTTATCGACACGAATAATAGGTTTGTTCGGTGGAATCTGAATAACATCCAAAGCGTAAATCTGCTGGAATTCTTCTGCTTCGGTGAAGGCTGTACCGGTCATACCGGAGAGTTTGTTGTAGAGGCGGAAGAAGTTCTGGAAGGAAATCGTAGCGAGGGTCATAGACTCTTCGCGAACAAGTACGCCTTCCTTTGCCTCGATAGCCTGATGGAGACCTTCGTTATAGCGGCGCCCCTGCATGAGACGACCAGTATGTTCGTCGACGATGAGAACTTCGCCAGAATTGGTTACGACGTAATCTTTATCGCGATGGAAGAGAGTCTGTGCACGAAGGGCCTGCTCGAGGTGGTAAACAATACGAGTATTATCGGTAGAATATAGCGTATCAACGCCAAGAATCTTCTGAACCTTATCGACACCTTCGTCGGTCAAAGTGACAGTGCGGCGTTTTTCGTCGATGATGTAATCTTGGTCGCCGAGCTGAGCACAGACCTTTGCGAACTGATAGTAGCTCTCTGGGTTGTCACCAGCTGGAGCGGAAATAATCAATGGAGTACGAGCTTCATCAATAAGGATGGAGTCTACCTCATCTACGATGGCGAAGTTTAGTTCGCGCTGGCGGAGATATTGAGCATCCTTGACCATGTTGTCACGGAGATAGTCGAAGCCAAACTCGTTGTTCGTACCATAAGTAACATCGCAAGCGTAAGCTTCCTTGCGGGTGCATGGCTTGAGATGGCGCATGCGCTCGTCGTCGTGATCTTCATTGATATAGTCACGATCATACATGAAGCTAGCTTCGTTAATAATGACACCTACGGTAAGACCGAGGAAATCATAGAGTTCGCCCATCCAGCCGGCGTCGCGCTGTGCGAGGTAATCGTTTACGGTAACGACATGAACACCGCGGCCTGTAAGAGCATTAAGATATACAGGAAGAGTTGCGACAAGAGTTTTACCTTCACCAGTCTTCATCTCAGCGACGTTGCCTTCATGAAGGACTATGCCACCGATGAGCTGTACGTCGAATGGGCGAAGTTTTAGAACGCGATCGCTAGCCTCGCGTACGAGGGCGAATGCGTCTGGAAGAATCTGGTCAAGCGCTTTGTTTGCCTCGGCGACTTTGGCCTGTTTCTTCTCTGTCTTGTTTTCTTTTTTCTTGTCGTCTTTGCTGGACTTTTTCTTGTCTCTTTCGGCCTTTACTTTGGCAATAGCATTTGCAGCCTCTACCTTTTTCTGAGCCTTGGCAAGTTTTTTCTTGAGAACTTCGGTCTGTTCCTGAAGCTCTTTTTTGCTCATTTCGGAATACTTTGGTGCGAGCTTATTGATCTCGTCGACGCGCTTCTGGAGACGGCGAAGAGTTTTCTTTTGAGCATCGCCAAAGATGTGTTGCAAGAAAATGGTTAGGCCGGATTTATCGGCAAGTTTATCAGTAGGCTTTTTCTCCTTTGGAGCTTTTTTAGCCTTTTTTTCGACATGTTTTGGTTTTTCAGCCACCCTCTGTTTTTTATCTGACCTCTTCTCTTTCATTGTTCTAGTATATCACGCGGCTTATTTCTTCAAAAAGCGCTTGAGAAATCCTTTCTTGTCGTAGTTAGTTTTCTCAGTTTTGAAACGACGAATCTGACCCATAAGCTTTGCTTCGAGAATATCTACACCAGCGAAAGTGTTGGAGCATTCTTCCTTTGCGTTGAGGACCTTGCCGCCAGGAATGTCGAGGGTTGCGGAAATTTCGTACTTGTTGCCATGTGCGCGGTCAACCTGAGTAACGACTACCTTTGCAACGAGATCCTTGCGGTTCTGGCGTGGAAGATAACGATCGAGCTTGCCGATACGTTTCTGGACGTACTTTTGGAAGCTTTCTTCGACCTTGTAATTAGAGCCGCTAATGTCAATATTTTCAATCATTTTATATGGTCTCCTTTCCATCCATATATTTGCGCAAAACTTCAGGGATACGAATCGTCATATCCTCGTTTTGGTAATTTTCGATAACTGCAATCATAATGCGACCTAGTGCAAATGCGGTAGCGTCGTTGGTATGAACGAGTTCTACCTCGCCATCCTCGCGGCGGACGCGAGTATTGAGACGACGCGACTGATAATCTGTCATGTAGTCCGCAGTATGCGTCTCACGGTATTTGTTTTGGCCTGGAAGCCAAACTTCCATATCAATACCGCGCGCATCTGGTTTGCCGATATCGAAAGTGCATTTACGAATTACGCGATATGGAAGACGAAGTTGTTCAATGAGCCAGCGCTGAATTGCGACAAAGAGTTCGTGCTCTTTGCGGCTGGTCTCTTTTGTAGAGAAGCTCTCCATTTCGAGCTTGTCGAATTGGTGCATACGGATGATACCTTCCATATCTTTGCCGTAAGTGCCGGCTTCTTGACGGAAGGATGTTGCATAACCTAGATAGCGAGCTGGAAGTTCGGACTCTTGGAAAATCTCGCCCTGATGCATGGAACCAAGCACGTGCTCGGCGGAACCCTGTAGCCAGAGCTCTTCGCCCTCAATCTTGTAGCGATCTTCACGTGGCTCGAGGCGATCCATTGCGTCGTACATTTCAGTGCGGAGCATCAATGGTGGTAAGACAAGCGTGAATGGCTTGGTAGATAGACCATCAAGATGATTCTTTTCGATAATTTCTTTAATAACTCCTTCGTCAGAGAGGCTGTTCATGACAAAATTTACAATTGCCATCTGGAGCTTGACCATATCACCCTTGATATAGGCAAAGCGTGCGCCAGCAACCTTAGCAGCGCGTTCCTTATCAATCCAGCCGCGAGCCTGGCCGATTTCGTAGTGATTCTTCGGCTCGAAGTCAAACTTGGTAGGCTCACCAATAACCTCGGCGACTTCGTTGTCGTCTTCGGAGAGGCCAACCGGAACATCATCTTCTGGGACGTTCGGAACGAGTTTGAGCTTTGCGAGATATACTGGCTCAATTTCGGATAATTTAGACTCGAGATCGGATAGTTCTTTTTTGAGCTCTTTGCCGCGCTCAATCAAGGCTTTGTCCGGCTTTCCGTTTTTCATCTGTGCAGAGATTTGATTGCGTTCTTGGCGCAAAGTGTCGATTTTCTGCGATAGACTCTTGCGCTCGTCATCAAGTTTTAGGATTTCATCGAGGTCAATCTCATAAGCCTTGTTATGAATTGCGTCCTCGACCTTCTGGCGATTCGCACGGATATAATTAATATCTAACATGACTACATTCTACCATTAAACCACCGTTGTGACTAGCGGTGGTTTAAGATTAAAACAGATTGCGTAAAGCCTTAAGCGCAGGCGTAGGCAATATTGTGAGCAACAGCCTGCTGTTCGAGGCGAGCTGCGCGGGTTGCGTCATCAATGCTGGAGTTGACGGAATGCTTTACGCGAGCCTTTTCTTCGGCCTTTTTACCATCATTCCAACGGTCGAGCGTACCAACGAGATAACCGGTGATACGGCGAAGACGCTCAAACTTGCTACCGAAGTATTTCTCGTAATTGTCTATGTATTTCTGAGCGGTCTCAATATCGCTGTTTTTGGCGATTAGAGCGGCACCAGTCTCGACCAAGCGGCTAACGTGGAGATTTTCGTAATTGTCTAGATCTTTTAGCGCAGCCTTGATTTCGTCATCGGAGACCTTTGCGTAAGAATTGATGGATTTTTTGAAGCGATCGAAGTCGAACTTCTGTGCGTCGCTGGCGTCAAAATAAATGATGTTTTTCATGACTTTTTTCCCTCTTTTTCTAATTGTTTTACGTATTATTGTTGTGTTCTGAAAATAATTATAAGCACTATATATAGTGTCGTCAATACTATTTTTACGCTATATCTAGCGTTTATGTATATTTTACAACATTCTATCTGTAAGACTTTTTCAAAACATAAGCCGAATCTTGATTTTTTCGACAAAGTGTGCTATAATATATTATGTACTCGCAAAATATCCAGGTGTGAGTAAGTCTTTTTCAGCCACCGATTTCGGTGGGGGAAACACAAGGAGGTGTTTTATCAATGGCTGAGACCGTAGAAAAGAAAGGCAAGAAAACCTACCCCGAGCTGCTCGATGCACTCGGCAAGACACTGCTTTATCAGGGCGAACTCGAGGATGAACTCGATAATCTTTACGCCCAGAAGGCTGAACAGCGCAAGATTGTCCGCGCGGCGAGATGGTTCTCCGAGGACCGCTATCGCAAGAAAGCGAAGTACTGGACTATCAAGGCCAACATCGTGGAAGTCCGCGAATTAATCAAGGACAACATCAGGCTCATCGATAAGCTCGAAGTCGCAGTTAAGAACTGCCGCGAGAGGCGCAAGCCTGAACCCGATAAGCCCGCCGCACCCAGCAAGCCTGCTGTCGATAAGCCCATCAACTGAGCAAGAGGAGGTTTTTAAGCACAGCCCGGCCGCAAGGTCGGGCTTTTTCATTGCCCCAATGTAGTACAATAAGCTTATGGATAAGAAACTTCGCAATTACATTGAATACATCAAAAAAGAGTCAAAACATCCAAACGCAGAATTGATTGATTATCATAAAACTATGACGCAGCAGTTCCAGCACGAACGCTTCATACATCTAATCGTAACGATGTTCTTTGCGCTGTTCTTGATGATCTTTTTCGTCCTATTCTTGGCGCTAACGATATTTTTGCCAAAGTCTGAGGCAGCGAATTATATCATCGGTGGCGTTGGCGCCGTAACTCTAATCTTTCTTGTTACTACCCTGTTCTACGTGCGGCACTATTACCAGCTCGAGAACGGTACTCAGGAGCTCGAAGACATAACCAGAAAGTTATATAAAAGAGATTAAAAAAATCTCCTCCGTCGCGGGAGGAGATTTTTGTTGACTCTAGCCTTCGTAGATTAGTTGGCCAGAATAAGTGTAATATTCAAGCTTGTCGTCTTTGGTGGCCTCGACGTACCCGTCTTTGATATTGATCGTGTCGCGGTCATTCAAGGCGATGCCGTAATCTTTATTAAAGAGGACGAATTTGCCGTCATTATTTTTGGCAGTAATGGCGCCATTTTCGAACTTTATCTCAGAGTATTTACCAAACTCGAGTTTTTCTTTCCCTTCAGCATCGATGATACCCATCTGCTTTTTATAATTCTCGATAAGATAATCACCATTATCCAGAAGCGTGATAGTAGGATATCCAACGTCCTTTGGAAGCTCAATTATCTCGTTCTTTTCATTCACGATTGCGCTCTTATCAAGGAGATAATTGCCATTCTGATCTGGGCCATAAATGCTATAAGAATTCTTCGGGAACTTGCGGGAGAATTTGAAATTTTTGTCGTAAATTTGTGGCGGTGCACTATCGTACACTACGAGATACTTGCCATCACGAGCTTCGACCTTATAAACATTGTCCACGGTCGTCTCCTTGCCCTCTACGAATACATGCAAAGTCTTGCTATCGTGCGGGATATAAGCGTAATGCTCTGAATCGTAGTAAACGATGCGGCCTCTTATGTGATCCGCCTCTATTTTTTTGCCATCGGACCCCATGATCCAGTGGTGCCCCGTCCCGTATTCGTCATAGTAGATGAAGTCTCCATCACTGTAAGTGAAAGGTAAATGTTTGTTACTAGTATCCCACTTTACGAATTTGCCGTTAATGATGGTCATGTCATACTTTCCTGTACGGATGTTTTTTAGCGAGAAAGTCGTGAGAGCTCTGTTGACGGAGTAGATATCATAAGCTTCTTTTTGTTCGAGTTTTAGTTTGATATCGCCCGTAGAAGTATCGATAATATACAGATGATCGTCGGCATTAATAGCGATGACGCCACTACTGGCTTTCTTATCTCTTGGATTATCGTTTTTATTGAGCTCACCGAGCCTTTCACCCTTGATTGTATATAGGGTGGTTTCATTATCGAAAACGGCAACCACAAGTCCATTTATCGTGTAGCAATCCGTAACATCTTCTACTTTCTCGCCGCTACCTTTGATAAGTGTTTTCTCGCCACTGCCATCTACGGCGATATAGAATACGCCAGCTGGAGTGATATCGGTATATTTATCATAAGGCACAGATAGCTTGCCGTTGTTTGCAAGGATAGCAACGCCTTTGTTATCCTCACGGACAATCGCATAACCGGCGTCATTAAAGGAATATTTATCGGAATAGACGAAATCTGTTAGTTTTGCACCAGTGTCATCGAACAAGGCGAAAGTTCCGTCGCCTTTCTGATTTTCGAGGAAGAAAGCCGTACGCTCTGGATCCGCCACGGCACCGCCATTATCCTTACCAAGGAGTGAAGCAAGAGCCCAAACACCTAGGCCGACGAGCGCCAAGACAACCAAGGCGATTGCGATAAAAATCGGCGTTTTGTTTTTGGTTTTTAGCTTTTCTGCTGGCTTCGTATCTTCTACTAGTGGCGACTCTACGGTCTTGAGTACGGTAGGGTCGGCCTGTGCTGGCCCAGCAGCAACTTCGGAAAGAGATTTTGGTTCATTAACCACGACTGGTTGAATTGGTGTTTCGGCTAGAATCGAGTTGTCTACCTCTGGTTCTGGCGTAGCAGCTTCGGCGGCAGCCTGTTCGGCGCCCATCTGTTTCTCGACGGCCGCAGTTTGTTCTGCAGTCTCCGAGGCCGCATTTGGCATACTATCTTCAGGGTTCATGCTTATCCTTATTTACTTAAACTAATTTTAACACATGTGCTCACTTTACTTTTAGTGTTTTATCTGATATAATTGGCTGTAATTATGAAAACATCAATCCAACCTAAAGACTACCGCTTTGTAGTGTTCGCCGATGAGCAGGCTAAGTTTTCCTTTTTGACCCGCTCTACTGCAAAGTCGGACGAAACCATCAAGTGGACGGATGGAAACGAGTATCCACTCGTAAAGATGCAGATTTCTAGCGCTTCTCACCCATTCTTCACTGGCGAAGAAAAGATTATCGATACCGAAGGTCGCGTTGACCGCTTCAAGGCTCGCGCCAAGAAGGCAGCAGCTCTCAAGAGCCAACTCGGCAACAAGGTCGCAAAGGCACAAAAGGAAGCCGCAAAGAAGGCAGAAAAGGCCGACAAATAATCTATCTAGATTTTCAAAAGAGTCTCCATGTGAGACTCTTTTTTCTTATGCTAAAATTATATTAATGAATCCAATGATTAATAATTACCCAACCGCACCACAGATGCCTGAGCCAGATAATCCGCTCAAAGCACTGAAACCATTATTAGTTTTAGCCATCATCGCTTTGATTGGCTGGCAGATTTATAACAGCTTCTCCTCTTGGCTTAGCGACAATAATATGACCTTCGATGACTTTATCGCTTCGCTCGAAGAAGAAGATGACTATGATTACAGCAGCGATGGAGACAATATAAGAAAGACGCCAGTAGACCTAGCGCTAGAAAATTATCTCAGCAGCACATATGGCGATACTTGTACTTTTAAGAATAGGGCAAGCACCGAAATAGAAGGATACACCGCAGGTTTGTTCGCTTGCGATAACGTAGCTGGTCACGACGTCTTTGCGTATGGCAAATTCAACGAGAACGATGAAGTCACCGACGTGCATGACGGCTATCTTTATTCCTACTATGCCGATGACGTAAATAACATGCTAAACACCACAAACTTAATGTACTTCCCTACAAGCTCGACTACTATCGCCGACAGTGATGAGCAAATTAGTAATTCGCTTTATATGAGCACCTTCAATCACGGCAACTACCTGAGCTTCGTCTACGGTTACGAACACAGCTATGATTTTAGCGTCGAAATTAATGCTTATACCGATGAGCCAAATTCGACCAAAGTCTCAAGAGTAGGAAAGCTCGTATGTGGTACGATTCCAAGCTTTACTGCTACGTATTATTTCAACTATTATCGTTCTGGCGGACAGACAAAGATGACCCTGAATTGCAATAATGGCAGTTTTACGGTAGAATAACAGATATCATGGCAAGAAAAGTTAAAAAAGTTGTTGCAAAGGCAAAGCTCAACCGCAACAATAATCACAAGCACAGCGAGAAGCGCAAACACTTCAACTTTCGCGACGGCAAATAAAAAACTCCCCCTGGCGGGGAGATTTTTTATGCTTCTTCTATTTCGATTGATTTCAGCTTTTCTGGCCTAATGAGGCCGTCGACTTTGTTTTCTTCGATAAACTTGCGGACGTTGGCATTTGTCGGCGAAATGCCGGCTTTCTTCATTTTGCGACCGATCTCGCGTCCGATGCCGGATTCTTCCTCGGAAAAGACGCAGCCACAGTATTTTTGCATATACAGCCCGATGCGACGGGCTTCGTCTTGTCCTTCTTGCCAGCCCTCACGAAAATCGCGATAAACAAATTCAATACCATACTCTGCGGAGAGGCTCGTCATAAGATCTTTGATGAAGTCGTGTTTTTGATAAATACTATAAAGCAAAGTAGTCGTGATAGCGTCAAAGCCTTCACTCTTGGCGAACTCGAAAGCCTGGCGAAGACGTTTTGGATAACAATACTCCTGACAACGCGTAGAAATTTTGTCGTAGGTATTGCAGACAAATTCATCAAGGCCATAGGCATCGTCTTCTAGTAACTCCACGTTTACGAGTTTGGTATACTCGCGTAAACAATCGCGGCGCGCTTTGTATTCTGCGTACGGATGAATATTTGGATTGTACCAATACAAAGTCGGCTCAATACCCTCCTCGCGGAGAGATTTAATGCAGTAGACACTACACGGAGCGCAGCAAGTGTGGAGTAATAGTTTCATATGGGTATTATATAATACCCGCAAAAGTTTTTATTTTAACTTATACGCGACCGTCCTACATAATATCAATATTTATTATAATAAAAACATGAATCCAAAAGAACATATCATCACAATTATCAAAGACGCAATCGCAAAGCACTTGCCTAACGTAAAACCAGAAGATTTGGAAGAACGCGGCAAGGTATATTATATGAACGATCAAAATGGTACTATTTTTGACTGGACAATGAATAAGCACGCGAGCGCTTTTATGTGTTTTTATAACGACGGCATGGGCGCAGCAAAAGCTTTGGTTTATGACGATGGTGCAGTAAATGTCTATCTATATGAGCCAGAAGCGCCACACAAGAATATGGCCGAAGAAAAAGCATCGATGAATGCGACCGACGTACTAGCACTCACGACTTTTATGTATTTCAATGCGGACGCCGAGGATCGTTACGGCAAATCTTTGGACGATTTGGAATACGCAGAACCTAGTGAAGAAAAAATCGCTGAATTCCAGAAGCTTTGCGAAGAGTCCGAAAACGAATAAGTAAGTTATTTGACGTATTGCTCAAATAATACTCGTAGCTTATTGCTAAGATAAGCACGAATATCATCGAGCGTGACGGAAACCTCATTGCGGTAATATTTGCGCACAATAGCAAAAGTGCCACTCGCAAGAATTAGAAGTTCGAATTCTACGTTCCTATCATCGATTTCTTTTTCATGCATAATTGAGAGCACGCGCTGCGTCATACCACTTTCGAGCTGATCCATGAAGGCCATCGGCGCATCGCTAGCCAATAATTGGCGATAGACACTTTCTTGTTGCTTGAGAAAGGCAAAAATCTGATCTACGTACTGTTCTATATCGTCGGTAGAATTAAATTCGCGACGCTCGGCAAAAAGTTCCTTTTCGATCTCTGCCTGCAGCTCGGCTCCGACTTCATAAATATTGTTGTAGTAATTATAAAAGGTGCCGCGCGTAATCTCGGCTCGCTCGGATAAATCGGTAACAGTGATATTTTTGACCGAGCCGCGCTCTGCTAATAAGTCCGCAAAGGCTTTGCGGATTTTGCGACGAGTTTTCTCGGTTGCCCTATGATAAGAAGTCTTAATCATTCTTTGATTATGCCATACTTCATACAAAATGTCAATATAGTGTTCAATTTTAGACACAGTGCAATAACTGTGTTCTTCTTTGATTATTCCTAGGTATATATAATTAACAAATATGCATAAAATAACAGATTTCATTGTTGACCATTGTTATGTAATTTTTGGCGTATTTTTGGTGCTCGTAGCAATCTGCGGCGTCTTGTCTACGCATGTAAAAATTAACAAGGATATTTATTCATACATGCCAGCCGAGTCCGAGACGTCACTTGGTCTAGGAATAATGAATGACGAGTTTAATTACGATTCGACTAGTTCTTACGAGATGATGCTGACCGATGTACCGGAAGACGAAAAGATAAAGATAAAAGAAGACATCGAGTCAATCGAGGGTGTAGGTTCAGTAGATTACAATAATAGCGATACATACAATCGCGATCAATATACGCGCTACAAAATTAACATCGATGCGCCGGCAGATTCCGATACTGCGAACCGTGTTTATAATACGATTCACGACAATTACAAAGATCGCTTCGAAGTAAACGAAGCCGGTCAAGTTTTCAATTTTAATGGCGAAGTAATGAAGATGCACGTCACCGTTTTGGCGATTGCCTGTGCGATGGTAATTTTGCTTTTGATGAGCAAATCATGGGTGGAGCCTTGGCTATTTCTATTTACGATACTGTTGGCAGTAATAGCAAATAAGGGTACTAACATAATCTTTCCGAGCGTCTCGCATATCACGGATTCGATTTCGGCAATTCTACAAATGGCTCTTTCGATGGATTATGCCATTATGTTATCGACACGTTATCGCCAAGAGAAAGCTAAACCGGACCATCCGGACAAGAAAACTGCTATGCGTCACGCTATGCGTTATTCATTTGGCGCAATTTCGTCAAGCTCCGTCACGACAGTGGTTGGCCTAATAGTACTAGTCGCCATGAGCTTCACAATTGGCCGCGACATGGGTCTCGTGTTGAGCAAAGGTGTCATTTTGAGCTTGGTTTCGATCTTTACTTCTCTTCCAGCGTTGCTATTGATGTTTGACAAGGTAATCGAAAAATCCAAAAAGAAGACCTTGACTCTTAAGATGGATTGGTTCGGCAAGCGTAGTTACGATTTGCGCAAAATCGCAATGCCGCTATTCTTAGTCATATTTGTTGGTAGCATTATTCTTAAAGGTAGCACCGGCATTAATTTTACGGCCGAACAGAATAACCGCATCAAGGACGTATTTAGTGAGACCAATCAAATGGCCCTGGTTTACGACGCAAAGATGGACGAGGATGTAACGAAAGTCTGCAAAGATTTCGACAAGCGCGAAGATACGAGTCGCGTACTCTGCTATGGAAACACAATTAATGAACCCGAAAAGTATGATGAATTAGTTGAAAAGATTAATAGCTTGAGTTCGGAAAAAGTTGAAACAGAAGATTATTTAATTAAAGCTATTTATTATCACTACTATAAGAATGTTGATGCGCACGAAATTTCGCTCGATGACTTAGTGAATTTTCTCCAAAAAGAAGTCTTTCCAAACAAGGCATTTGCAGGCGACATTTCCGGAGAGATGGTCTCAAAAGTTGATCGCTTTTCTAACTTCACCAACCAATCAAAAGTTAATCGTCTACGCACAAAACAAGACATTGCGAATGTTCTTGGGGTAGATAGTAATAAGCTAGAAGATGTTTATGTTTTATATTTATCTGAGCAAAATGTCCCAACTAAGCTAACTTTGTATGAATTCTCGCAGTTTGTCACAAATGATATTTTGACGGATTCCAAGTACGCAAATATGGTTACGCAAAATCAACGCGCAGACTTGGCAAAGCTAAGGACTTTTAGCAATAAAAATGTAACCGATACGCCAAAGACCGCAGCAGAACTTTCAAGCATCTTCGGTATCGATCAAAAGACTCTAGAACAACTACTGGTCTATTATGGCTACACTACAAATAATGCCCCTACGGCTTCGGCATCGATCGAGGAGCTAGTAGACTTTGCCTTATCGAACCAAAACGTAATTGACGAAATGGGCTTATCGGCAGATGAGGCATCCCAGCTAAAGGGGCAGTTTGCTGATGCAAAAAATAAGATTTCCGAGCTGAAGAATACACCAGCCATGTTTGACAAGGCCGTAGCAGAATTGCCGAGTGAAACACGGGAAGCCTTGGCGCCACAAATTACCTCAATACGCGCAGAGCTAGTTTCGAAAGTTGGCGAGGCAGAAAAAGTCCTGACAAAAGAATACACTTACGCCGATATTGCGACCGCGGCGACGAAAGTTGATAATGCTTTGGTTACCGCTACGAGTTGGCTCGATAGCTTGGAGACGAACTATCCAGAAGTTTTCTCCAACTTAAACGAGGAAGATAAGACAAAAATTCTAGAAACTGCAAAGAAGATTAGTGGCGAAATAAATAGCGTGCGCCAAAAGATTAATCTAAGTGATAAACTCGCAAAACTGAAAAATGTCTACAAGCTTTACCAAGCAGAGACAAACGCTAGCGTCGCCAAAGTATCGCCACGCGAACTCGTAAACTTTTTACTAAATCACCAGAACGACGAAAAGCTAAAGAGCGCACTGCCGAATAGTACCATAAAACAGTTGGGCCTCGCGCAGTATATTATGAATAACCAGAACACAAAGTATTCGTACAGCAGCTTGGCGCAGAGTTTTGCATTAGATGCAGAGAAAATAAAGCTAGTTTACGCGCTATACAACTATCGTTACGAAAACACGAACGTGATGTTGTCGCTCAAAACTTTAATTAATTTCATCGATGAGAAAGTTTTACCAAATCCAAACTATGCCAATAGATTAAGCGAAAATGAGCAGACGCAGTTGAGAACAATTGCGACTCTGATGCGTGCAGCCGCAAATGGAAATACCTACAACTACGAGGCGCTTTATCGGGCGATTTTGCCGCTTGCGGGAAATTTGGATAAAAATCAGCTATTCTTGGCCTATCTCTATCATGGCTCGCTGTACGACTACGATAAAAACTGGACTTTGACGGTTGAGCAATTTATTAATTTCTTGTCCGACAAAATCGTGCCAGATAGCCGATTTGCGCAGCGCATTGACGACGAGCTGCGTGTAAAGATTGCCGACGGCCGCAAGACAGTCGATAATGCCAAGGCTCTTCTAGTCGGACCACACCACTATCGTGCGCTGATAGAAACAAATTTGCCAGAAGAAGGAGAAAAGACTTTTGCATTGATTAGCGATTTGAAAGGTGCGCTTGGACCGCGTAACAAGCTAGACTATTACATGGTCGGCGATTCTGCGATGGCCTATGAAATGTCGCAGACATTTAGTGACGAAATGAATTTCATTACGATTTTGACCATGTTGGCAATCTTTGCGGTGGTAGTCTGCACATTTAAATCATTCTTCGTATCAATGCTGCTAGTACTCGTGATTCAATGTGCGGTCTATATCGTGATGGCATATCTATCGTTGACTGGATCGAGCATTTACTTTATTGCGCTAATTATCGTGCAGTCGATTTTGATGGGCGCAACGATTGATTACGCAATTCTCTTCACGTCGTACTATGTCGAAAATCGTAGCTATTTCAAAATGAGTATACGCGACGCCTTGATTAATACATACAATCGTTCAATTAATGCAATTCTGACTTCCGCTTCGATCTTGATAATCGTTACGGCAATCGTCGGCAATCTGGCAACTGCAATTGCGGCAGCAGTCTGCCAGGCGATTTCGCTTGGCACCCTCTGCGCTACTTTGATTATTTTGATTTTGTTGCCTGCCCTGCTTGCGACTTTGGACCGATTCATCGTAAAGAAACCTCGTGAGGAAAGTGTTGATTCCGCAAAAGGCTTCAAGAAGCTTTTGAGAGGCTTTAAGTCGTTGCTATAATCTATTTAATGGAAGAATCACAGGTTAACCTTATTATTGCGCAGATTCGGGATGAATATGGCGCGGAGCCGGAGTTTTTGTGGCCGGAACGCTATCCGACTTATTGTATTTTCGGCATAGCAATAATAAGAAATGGTTTGCGTTGATCGGCGACGTTTCTGGTAAGAGTTTGGGGATGGATTCTAACGAAAAAGTCGACATCATTAACCTAAAATTTGACAACGGCCAGGCGTTGGATTTTGCAGAAAATACGCCAGGAGTCTTCCCCGCTTATCACATGAATAAACAGCATTGGATTACGATTGCTCTTAACGGAACATGCCAGACGAGGCGGTAATGGAACTAGTAAAGAAAAGTTATTTACTGACAGATAAATAGGACTTCGATGGAAGACGAAGCGTAAAAAAGTATCTCGTCGTAAGACGAGATACTAAACCCAAATTAGAGCGGCATCCTAGATGGACGCCCTATATAGATATTATAACAAAATATACCCCGCATAGGCAGGGTAAAACACAATGTCAATGGTAGACTTGCACTCGATGATATAATTGAAGTAGTAAACAAGGACTTATTATGCCAAGACCGCGTAACAAACAAGATTTGCTAAAAGCAGGCGAGGAATACTACGCCAAGCTAATCGAAATGGCTGACGGAATGAGCGAGAAAGAAATGAACACCGAATTCGATTTCTCGGGCGATCCGTCAAAGAAAGAGCGCCATTGGAGCCGCGATAAAAACCTGCGCGATATTTGGGTACATTTATACGAATGGCACCGAATGCTACTTGAATTTGTAGATACGAATCTGAATAAAGGCGGCAATGCGCCGTTCTTGCCGGAGCCATATACTTGGAAAACTTACGGCGATATGAACGTTGAATACTGGAAGAAGCATCAGAAGACGTCGTTAACTGATGCGCGCAAGATGTTCGAGAAGTCGCATGCAGATGTGATGAAACTAGCCGAAAGTCTTAGCGAAGAGCAATTATTTACAAAAGGCATGTATCCTTGGGTTGGCGGCTCGGTCTTGGGGTCGTATTTCGTAAGTTGCTTATCGTCGCATTACGATTGGGCAATGAAGAAATTGAAAGCACATAAGAAGAATTGTGCATAATGGTGAGCACGAAAGAATATCGGGATTATATCTTAGAGCAGCTATCATTGGTGCCGGGGGGTTACTTGCAGGCCGATGATGGGTGAGTTTTTGCTCTATGCGGACGGCGTGCTGTTTGGCGGAATATATGATGATAGGTTGCTAGTGAAGATTACTCCTGAAAATGGCGAGTTTGAGATGAGCGAAGCCCTGCCATACGAAGGCGCGAAAAAGATGTATTTGGTGGATGAGGTAGATGATAAAGATAAGCTGAGGGAAATAGTTGAGACTACTGCTAAAAGCTTAAAAGGTTAAGAGTTCCGAGACAATACTTCCCTAAAATAATTAGCCAGATTCTTATCCGTACAGTAAATATAACAGCCCTTCATACCGCGCGTCATCAAAGTACGGTAAGTATTCTTGATAATTTTTCCAGAAATATCCAAAGCCTCAAACGGGTCATTATTGTATAGTTTCTGAATCCCGAATAATGATTTGTCGGTTTTCGCACGTTTAGTAAAATCGGTAATAATATGCCCATTCTCGTAGCGCAAATCATCACCAATAATTACGCCAACATAATCAAATTCAAGGCCTTGGCAAGTATGAATGCACCCCGCCTGCTCCACGGAATTTGGATCGATTGCCCACGTTGCCGTATTGCCTAAATTCCAACTCATTCCGAAGTCGTACTCCGGGATAACGATGTCTTTTACTTCGTCGCTATTTTTGCCCTCGCTTATCCAGTTCCAACAATAACCGGCCACGATGCGCGATTTATTATTCTCTAGATTCTTCTGTTTTATAGCTTCGCGCATCTCATTCGGATTATCAAATACTCTAAAATCATAATCAAAGTCCATCGTATCAAAATTGGCTGTCTGGCGGATATCTAGCACATTATCCAACCAGGCCAAGTATCCATCCGAGCCATTGCATCTAAATTGGCTCTCAAGCTCAACGTGCTTTACTTTTGCGCCAAGCTGAGCCGAAAATTCTTCTATCATATCCACGGAGCCAACATCTTTCATGGTAACTTTTTGATCTTCGTCGATAAAGAATACCGAGAAACGAGATGCGTTAATAATTTCTTTAACCTGATTTTCGCCGAGATTTGAGAACATGCCAGATTTTTCATTCAAGCGATGCGCCTCGTCGACTACAAGACAATCTATATCATTAGATGGTTTCCCAATAAAACTACCTGAGCCCTGGAATAAGTTATCAATGTAGCTTTTCTTGAAGCTCCCTTTTAACTTATCGCGAAACACATTACGTGGTGCAGCATTCTTTGTAACATAGAAACATGTTAGGTTATTCTTCGTCAGCTCTACAAGCAAATTAATAGCTAATACCGATTTTCCAGTACCAGGACCGCCCTCAACGATCAATACTTGCTTCGAATTATTTTCCACTGCGTCTTTAGCTAATACGATCGCGTCTTCGTAAATCACCTTTTGCTCATCGATCATAGTAAATTCGCGATTTCCATTGAGCATCTTTACGAGAGAATCCTGAAGGCGTTTAGATGGGCGGATTTTGCCATTTTCTATTTCGTATAGAATTTCTTTATCGTCGCCATAGAATATATATTTTTTAATAAACTCGCGCAGTTTTGCAAAATCATTACTGCCAAACATTGGTGCTTGCTTTATATATTCAGCATAAAGCTCGCTATTGATTGGGTCATCCTCAGTAATTCTATAGTTGTGCAAGAAGGCGCATGGATATAAGCCGATATCTTTATGGCGCACATCTTCATTAAAGTCGCGAATGAGATTCGCATAGCTCATTGCCTGATATGACGGATGGGCCACGTCCCTGACGGCCCCACCAGTATACGTAGAAACAATGCCATCCTTATTCTCGACCGCTGCACAAGTTTCCCATTGCTTCAATTCAACAATAACTGCAGAATCTTTCATGTTATGATCTCGGCCAGAAAGAATGAAATCAATGCGTTTTGAGGTGGTTGGGATATTAAATTCGATTGCTACGCCTGCATTGTCAGGAATCTCGTCATCATCGAGAATACTCCGCATATACTGCATAGAATTCTGCCAAGAATTGAGCTGAGATTTAGTCGTACGACCAAAATATCTTTGATATTTTTCGTAGATTTTGTTAACTATTAAATTTAGATTTACGTCTTCGATAAACGTACTCTTTACGCCTTCATAAATTAACATAATTACAACTTCGTATACTTAGTGCTTTTACCTTTTGCTTTTTCGACTGGATATTTTTCGCGCGTCTTTTGGAGTTTTTCGCGAACTATATCCTCTAATCGAACATCTAGCTTATCTGCTAATAAGATGCAGTAATTTACCACATCGGCAAGCTCCTCGCATACTTCTTTTTTGTCGTAATTATTATTCCATTGAAAACATTCGAGCAATTCGCCGGCCTCAATTGAAATAGACTTAGCGAGATTTTCTGGGCTATGGAATTGATCCCAATCGCGCTCAGAGTTAAACTCGATGATTTCTTTCTTCACCTCGTCCATATCTCAATTGTAACATCGGTAGACTTACTTGTCTTCCCGCTTGGATAGTCATTTTTTGAATTTTTCGAATTCTTTTTGATTATAGATTACGTGAGAGTAGCTTATTTTGTAACCCGCATTGCACATTTCTTTTACATAATCATCGATGGCTATTATTAATTTCTCGCCTAGCAGTTTTTTATGCTTTTCGTAGTTTTGAAAAATGCTCATTTTATTATCATACTTTTCCGGATGAAAGAATAAAGCATGAGCTAGTTTTCATAACTGAGTATCGCTATTCTAGATTTCCTCAAGCCCAAGACTTTTTAGATATCGGTAAGTTCCATCATAGAACTCTGGCAAGCGAGTACTGTCTTCCCAGAAACCATTTGGAGTTTTATTCCTGTTTCCCTCCGGAACACAAATAATCATGCCGGCTCTGGCGCGAGTAAGCAGGACGCGATATGCGTTGAGCATATATTTTTGTTTTTCGCGATTGTTTTCAGTCCTACCAAGCTGCTCTATCCATTTCGTATTACCATTGAACGAATAATAACGCCAGTGGCCGTTGTCATAACGCATATCGGCATCCCAAAGTAAGCAAGTATAATCCAATTCAAGGCCCTGGACTTGTATTTCAGTAGCGGCATCTTCAAGATAATTCGATGAGCGTGTATCTGTTTTATCCTCTAAGAACCAATGAACTGCATTCTCGTCCCCTGATGGCAAAATATGAATTGCTAGCGGTTTAAATCTTGCCGCTTCTTTCGTCACGAGCACACCAGTACGCTCGGTGCCTCGGGCTTTTTCATGTAGCCATCTTCGCGCCCTATCCATGTTGCGAGTTAAAAGAATAGGATATTTATCTTTTATCTCGCCATAAAGTTTTGCAGCGTTTTCGTCGAAGCTCAATAACGAATGGACGAAAGCTGATACTTTTTCTGATCGATACGAACGAAGCGACACACTTAAATGTAAATCTGTCGAATATACAACGTTAGGATTGTTGGCTAAAAGTTCATTAACTTTACCTTCTGCATATTCCGGCTCAGTCAATTCTGGAGAAATATAAATATCCCAATGTTGGTATTTTTCATTTAACGCTTTAATCCATTCGGAAATACCAGCTTCACCAGTATTAATTTCTTGACCACCGCCCACCAAGCAAACTATTACCGCCCAGTCTTTTCGTTGGTCCAATGACCAGATCAAAAAAGCCGCTTCAGACATAGGAAAATTTGGAACTTTTAGCTTATTGCCGTAAGTGCCGCCTCTCTTTAGATAATTAGCGAGTCTTTCATGCGTCCATGAGCGTTGCGCTTCGTCGAATATTGCTATATGCTCTACCTCTCCAAACCCGGAAGCTCCCATTTCTACTGCTTTTTCTGGATCTATTTCTAAGATGCCATTTTCGACAGGGTTTTTAATTTTTGCGAGCATATTATCGCGATAGCGATGTATCATTTGAATAGATTTGCGCACTTCGCGACGAGCATCAGTAAGCTTCTTTCGCTCGCCACGTTCGCGTGCTTTCTTATAATTGTCTTGCGCTAGGGCTTCATTCAATACAGCAACAAGCGGACCGTTACCCGAAAGGTATACGGCGCCGTCATCTTTTGCCGGTGCATCAAGGCCATCTCGGTATGTTTGTTTAATAGCGACATCTAGACCAACTAGTGTTTTGCCGGCGCCAGGGACGCCAGTTACGAAACAGATACTTTTCTTACCTTTCTCTTCACTATCGTGAATAACGTCCAAGATGTAATTAATCGTCCTATCTGTCGATACATTATCTGCCTCGTGGCGAGTGATTTCTTCAACCGAATGGTTTTCGTATAGCGATCGGGCCGCCTCAATAATTGTCGGCGTTGGAGCATATGGGCTAATAGACCATCTTTCGTCTATCGGTTGTTCGTTTGGATAAACATCTAAAACATTCTCAATAATGCCATATAAACCACTACTCCCAGAAATGAGCGGGTTTATTACTTTGTCGTCATAAACAGACATCTGAATCTGCGTTGAATAGCTCTCATGATTCGTTGCGACAAGAATTGGCGCGATTATTTTGTCTTCGCTGAACCTATGGAAGTTTTTTAAATCGAGCGCATAATCAAATACTTGATCTATGTCTGCCTCTAGAATTGAAGTTTGACCGACCTTAAATTCTATGCAGAAGATAATGCCTCGATAAAGCAATACCACGTCAACACGTTTGCCTAAACGTGGTATATCGTACTCAAATATGACACGCCCGTCTTCGCCTTCTAATTTTTGTGCCACATTGCGCATTATAGATATTTCTTCTTTCCATGCGTCAATTTGAGTAGTTTGAACTTGCCCGTTATAATTTTCGACGAGTGCGCCCAAAATGGATTTTTCATTATCGTAAAGAAAACCACATAAATTGTTTTCGTATAAACAGCGCGGGTTTTTACTCATTTTTTATTTTCTCAATTATCATTTTATCGGCCGGTAACCACCCCACATTGCCCAATTCGCTCTCGCTCAGCCATTTGGCGGCTTCGTGTTCTTTTAACACTAGCCCTCCACTAGAAACTTTTGCATAAAAACAGTCCATACTGAGGTGAAATTTAGGATAATCATATTCTATCGTGCAGACTTTGTCTCCGACATTAATCTCGGTCTCGAGTTCTTCACGAATTTCGCGCTTAAGGGCATCCTCAGGAGTTTCATTAACTTCTATTTTCCCGCCAGGAAATTCCCAATAACCTTTCCACTCTCCATATCCGCGTTGAGTGGCAAAATACTTGCCATTATCAATAATAATAGCTGCTACTACGCGTATTGTTTTCTTTGTCTTTTCCATTTTCTTCTTGATAAGATCTTACCATAATAAAAACACATTCGCAGCAAGAACAACAGATATAAACCGGGTGGGACATAAACAATGCGCCGTCGTCGCAAGCGACCGGGCATTGGGCGAACCCACGCGATTTCTCGCCACATCCGAGCCCAACAATGAAGAATTAAAAAAGGACCCTTGCGGGTCTTTTTAAATCCTTCATGGTGAGGGGCGAGTAGACGTTGTTGCTCGGCTTTGCATGGTGGTGGACTGGTGTATTGACCACCCCGAATACACGGCGAAGATCAAGGTTATCCCTAAAAAGGATTACCCTATTCTGATGCCGTGCGAGTTCTGAGGTATACATATACAGGCAAAGAGATTCGAACTTTTAAGAAAATATGGCTCAACTGGAGCCGCAGAGTCCTAAAACAATGACAATGAAGAAAATAAAAGAAATACAATGTCAATGACAAAAAATAGACAAAAACGAGAATCGTAGTATAATTGTAAGCGTCTATTTGACACGACATCAACCAATCTTTCCCTTATCGCGGTGTCGTACTGAGCTACAAATTTTAAACTTTCATATTAATAATTCATAGGAGTATTAATGAGTACTAATTTTGTTGAGCTCAAGCAAGTGAGCCGCGAATATCTTATTGGTGGGCAAGAATATAAAGCCCTAAACAAAGTCAATTTAACTATCAAGAGAGGTGAACTAGTCGTGATCCTTGGGCCTTCTGGCGCTGGCAAATCAACGCTTCTGAACATCCTTGGCGGTATGGATTCACCAACTTCTGGTAGCGTCGAAGTTGATGGTCATGAGATTTCTAAATACACCGCTAAGCAACTCACGAAATATCGTGCCGAAAAAGTTGGCTTTATCTTCCAGTTCTACAATATTATGCCAACTTTGACAGCGGAAGAAAACGTCAAAATCGTAGAAGATGTATCGACTACAGATAAAGATGCGCTCGAGGTATTAAAAAGTGTTGGGCTTGGTCGCCACGCTAAGAAATTTCCAAACGAACTTTCTGGCGGCGAACAACAACGCGTTTCGATTGCGCGCGCAATCATGAAAGACCCAGCACTGCTACTTTGCGATGAACCGACTGGCGCGCTTGACTCTAAGACTGGCGTAGAAGTTTTAAAACTCCTTCGTAAGCAAGCAGACGAAAATACGACTGTCGTAATAGTAACGCACAACGCCCAAATCGCCGAAATTGCCGACCACGTCATCTATTTGAAAAATGGTGAAATCGAACGAGACACCATCAATAAAAAGCCAAAAACAATTGACGAAGTGAGTTGGTAGTATGGTTGGACGAAATATGTTAAGGCGGAAAATGCTACGCGACATGCGTAAGAATTTCTCGCAATTTATCACAATATTTTTGATGCTTTTTATTGGCATGATGGCCTACTCTGGCATTAAAGCTTATATGACTGGTATGGAAGTATCGGCAGATAAATATTATGTCGATAACAATTTGCAGGATTTAGATGCGTTTGGTAAGTTGAATGACGATACGGTTGCGGACATAAAGAAAACGGAACATGTCCAAAACGCTGAGGGTAAGCTAACTGTGCTTGCTGAAGTAAAGAATCTAGATTCGCGCGATCTGCAATTAAATTTTATTAAATCTAATGACATTTCGAAGTTTCATGTCGTAGATGGTGAGGCATTTGATAATAATAAATCCGGTATTTGGCTAGACGAATATTTTGCTAGGAACAATGATTTGAAAGTCGGCGATACTCTGAAATTCGACACAAATGGCGTAAAGCTTGAAGAGGAAATCGTTGGCTTAATTTATACGCCGGACCATGTCGGATATGTAAAAGATGATACGGAAATATTTCCGACGCACGACAAATACGGCTACGCATATATTAGCCAGCATGAATTGCCGGAAGCAATGCGTTTTTATTCAAGTGTTATGGTTGACGTGGAAAACGAAGATGATCTAGGCGCCGTAAAAACGGCCCTGACGGATAATGTAGATGGCGTAGTTTCGGCAGTTTATACGAAAGATCAATATTCGGCCGCTAGTTATCAAGGTGAAATTGACGAGGGTAAGACTTATGTTGGCATCTTTTCAAGTTTATTCATTGCGATTGCCCTACTCTGCGTCGTGACGACGATGGCGCGTATCGTGCGAAAAGATCGCATGCAAATCGGCGCGATGAAAGCACTTGGTTTTACGGATGGTCGTATTGCGTGGCATTACATTTCTTACGCACTTCTGCTTGCGATTCTCGGCACGAGCGTAGGTTTACTGCTTGGCTACTTCTGGTTTGGTAACTTTTTCCTCGACATGCAAATGACTTATTTTGAAGTAGCGGATTATCATACGGTTACAAGCTGGGACGTCTGGCTAGTGATGACACTCGTCATTGTCGCGACTTGTCTCACTTGCTATTTGGTCGTACGTAGTTATGTGCGCCAACCGGCGGCAGAGATTTTGCGCGTCGAGAGACCAAAAGTCAAAAGTCGCAATTTGCGCTTTACGACTTCCAAAATTTTTAACAAGATGTCGTTCTCTACTCGCTGGAATATCCGCGATATTATTCGCAATAAAGCCCGCACCATTACTGGTGTAGTTGGCGTGGTCGGTTGTATGCTCCTACTTGTCTGTGGTTTCGGTATCAAAGATACAATGAATAACTATCTAGAAACAGAACTTAGCGTCATAAATAATTACAAGTACCGTCTGAACATAGCAGAAGATACAAGTTCGAAGCGCATTAATGAGTTAATGGACGAATACTCGCACAATAGCTCAAAGACGCTTGCTGTAGAAGTCAAAAAAGACGGCGAACTTAAACTTAATTCGATTCTCATTAACGATTCTGGTGACGCTGTACGTACACTAGACAAAGATTGGAAACCGATGAATATCCCGGAAGACGGCGTAATTATTACGCAAAAACTAGCCGAAAATGAGGGCCTTAAACTCGGCGAAGAAATCGAATGGCACGTAATGGGTGAAAAAGAATATTGCCGCACGAAAATTGTCGGCATGAATCGCGATCCGCAGAATCAAAATATCACGATGACGCGAAAATTCTACGAGTCGCTCGGCCGCGAATATTTACCTGATTCGATTTATACGGACGACGAAGTGGGTGATTTACCAGAAGGTGTAGCGTCAATTCAGAATATCGACGCTATCCGCGATGGCATGAATATGATGCTCGATACAATGATGAGCATGGTCGTACTTCTGGTTGTCTTTGCGGCGCTACTTGGCGCGATAATCGTTTATAATATGGGCGTTCTTAGTTTTACTGAAAAAGACTACCAATTCTCGACCTTGAAAGTGCTTGGGTTTTCTGACCGCAAGATTGGACGTGTATTTATTCAACAAAACTTATGGGTGGCAATTGTTGCGATTATTATTGGTTTGCCAGTAGGTTACGCTGTGACAGATTTTATCTTCAAAGAAGCGATTGAAGATTCGTATGACTTTGGCGTATTCGTGACGCTCTCGACTTGTCTAATTTCGTCTCTGGGGACATTCCTCGTTTCGTTTGTTGTATCAAGCTGGCTCACGCGTCGTGTGGCAAAAATCGACATGGTTAAAAGTCTAAAAGCAAATGAATAAAAAAGGACCCTACGGGGTCTTTTTTGTTCATTTGGTGAGCCGGGTGGGGCATGAACAATGCGCCGTCGTTTCCTGCCGGAAACCGGGCATTGGGCGAACCCACGTGATTTCTTGCCACATCCAGCCTATCAATTTGACATAAAAATAAGGCCTGATGGCCTATTTTTCTGTCAAATTGGTGAGCCGGGTGGGACTCGAACCCACGACACCAAGCTTAAGAGGCTCGTGCTCTAACCAGCTGAGCTACCGGCCCATGACTCACCTTTTGATGAAATCTTGAATTATTATACCAAAGTTTTTGGATTTTAGCAAGAGTTTGCGGTAAAATAAACATAAGATGGAAAATACTTCTCCCGCAACAATCAAAAATAACCACGATCACACTAATCTTTTGGCCGTCCGTGAGTACGTTGATGACCTTGTAAAATATTGTTTTGGCATTTATGCGTCTTTCCAGAAAACGCAAGCTGAGGAAGAACAGCGCAATGAACGCCTAAAGCTGGAATACCGCGAGTATCAGTTCCGCAAAAGTTATAGTGCGCACTGCGAAGTGGTAATTTATGCGGGCGGGCAAAGGACTGAGTTTACGGATTATGCAAACTTTCAATCGGCTATGCTTGGCGGGATGATTTTGGGGGTGGATTATTTGCAGATTAGCTTAAACCTTAGCCATTATGTAGGCAAATATGATAGCCGCGACGAGCATCAGCACGAGTATACGATTCGTTTTGAGCCGGCAAAATCCTATTTCCTTTATGCGGCGAATATGGATGATCAGAATATGAACATTATCGAGACACAGATTGAAGAACGTCTGAATTCCTTCCCTGCCTCGATTACGATTTTCTCAAAGAAGGGTATGTAGATGTACGGGGTGCCAATTCATAGCGAGAACAAGATTATTACCAAGGATGACTTGATTGAGATTTTTAACAAAATCAATGAAGAAGTCGAGAAGTGTCGCAAAATTAATGCGCAGGAAAAAGCCGAAAACGAAAAGTTGAGCTACGAATACCAGAAGTGGACAATGTGGAATTATTCTGACCACGTACGCTGGATGGTAGATTATTATGATAATCGCCAGGTATCCTACGATGATTATCAAAGTTTTCTTACTGTATTCAAGAATCAAGCCTATGCGATTAAGTGGATTCATGTTTACTGCTCCGTAAGCTACGGCATCAAGAACGAAGGAAGCCACGAAGTTGAGCATATCAACAACAACATCACGATAAATATCCGCGAGGATAAGTTTGAGGTAGAATCCAGCGTTAGTAGCAAGGATCCGCGCATGACGGAAGTTTATGACTTTATTAGTCAGAAGATTAACAGTGCGCCGCCAAAGATGGACCGCATCGTAAAGCAAAAAGAGCTGATTATTATGAAGATTGGTTTTGCGCTGGGGCTTTTGCCGGCGATTATTGTGGTGTTTGCGAGTATTTTTATTCCGCAGCTACATGGTTTTTATAACCAGCACTTCTATTTCTTCCCGCTTTTGATTTTGTTCCTTGGGTTTATTTTTGCGATTTTCCTCGGTGGCGCGCGTACTAGTAAGAGCTATGACAAGATTATTCCAAAGAAGTACGACCGCTACGATGTGAATGCTCATAAGAGCGTATATAACGACGACCTTAAGACCTTATCCGAGACGAGCGATGTTTTGATCGGCCACAAGTCTGATATTGGCACCGAGCGACGCCGCATAGCCGAAGATGAAAAGCGCCTTACAAAAATAATTCCGATTTTGCTCGGCGTGGCAGCGGTCATGACCTTAATTGCATTCTTTATTACGCGATGAGTTGGGAAATTGTGAAGTGGATAATCCTGGCGGTGGTGTTTATTTTTGCGCTGACCGCACTGACTGGCGCACCATATGTGCCATCAAGAGTCTCCGAACTTCGCAAGGCCTTTAAAAAGCTCTATCCGCTTGGCAAGAAGGATTTATTAGTAGATCTTGGTTCTGGAGACGGCGTTGTACTAAAGGTTGCGAATGAATTTGGCGCGCGCGGATTTGGTGTAGAGCTAAATCCGTTTTTGGTGCTTTTTACGAAGCTGCGCTTTTTGCGAAACAAAGATATTCAGATAAAAATGGGCAATCTTTTTAAGATTAACTTCCCTGCCAGGACGACGGTAGTTTATATTTTTGGCGATGATCGAGACATTTCTAATATGATTGACGCCGTCCAAAAGCAAGCTAATCGAATCGGCAAAGATTTATATGTGATGTCGCATGGTTTTGAGATTCCAAACAAAAAGCCGGTAAAGAAATACCGGGCTTATTTGCTGTACAAAATTACTTGCGTGCGCGACGGCGTGTCTGCTTAGTTTTCTTCTTTTTGGCCTTCGACTTTGTTTTGGCCGGGCGCTCGATGAAATCGTTTTCTCTTAGCACATACTGCCAGGCGAGTTTTTCGCTGACGATTAGGAAGTGGCTTTCGCCGTCTTCTTCGTAGAAATTGATTGGCATTTTGACGGTATTATAGACGTCCAATAGCTCGTCAAAATCTTTGACCGTGGAGACATTGAGACCTTTGATTTTTGGCGCCTTGTCGATGTCGACGATGAGATTATCGTATTCTTCGCGAAGCTTACTAACGGTATATTCGTAGCGATGCGTACGGCGCGCAACTATACCATCTACGATGAGCTTTCCTATTAGATATATCGTGGCAACGGCAAGTAGTAGGCCAGCCAAACGGCAGAAGCGATGCTCGCCGGTTTCGACGCTGATATATTTGGTATAAACTTTGCCGTTATTATCCGTATTAGTCTCGACAATGATATCGATGGACTCTTCGGCGAGCGGAATCGAAAGACTGATTTCGGAGTCGAGCAAGGCTGGACGATCCATGATTTCGGTCGTAAAGTCGCCAGTGATGAGCATAGTGACTTTGAGCGTGCCCTTAGCGGCAAGTCCGTATTCTTCGCGGAAGGCTTCGAGGTATTTGGCGTACTGCGCGTAATCGATATCCACATGCTCCGTAATGACCAGTTTCTGACTATTGTCGATGCTGGCCTGTTTTTCTTCGGTGAGGTCGTAGGTTTTGGTCCAGTATTTTTCGCCGTTATCGCGCTCTGCGCCGATAGTTGCGACGAATTGATAAGCGTAATCGCCGGAAACTGGCGCAGTAAAGTTTGCTTGGTATTTATAATAAGCCGGGATTTGCTCGACGAGGCCGGCGAGGTAGGTATCGCCAGATTTTAGTTCGGTTTCTTCAAGGAAATTACCCTCTTTAAGCTTGACGGAGTAATCAATATCACCGCCTTCTTTGTAGCCAAAATGAACTTCTTGCTGCGTCGCAAAACCGGATAATATTAGGTAGCCACTAGTGACAATAAACACTGCAATCGTGCAGATACAAAAGATAATTCTTGAGTAGTTAGGTTTTTGCGCTTCCTGTTTTTTCTGCATTTATTCCTCCCGACCAAATGCCTCGTTTAATAATATTGTAGGATATCCGACGTAATAATTCACGACTTCAACGCGACCAAGCACATTTTCTGGATCCACAAGGTAATCATCGGCACTGCCAACGTTGTCACCCTTGGTGCGATAATAGGTGCCGCTACGTTGCTCTACGATTTCTTCTACGCGATGCGCAATAATTTCATTGCCGCGTTTAAATACGATTACGTCACCCTCTTTTATATCCACATCAGCGCGATAAATTAATGCATCGCCACGCGAAATTTGCGGGCGCATAGAATTGGATGCAATGGCAACAATGCGGTACGGCGTAATGCCGCTAATTAGCACAGCATAAGCTGCGAGAATTACGATGATTGGAATTGTTAGGAAGCTAATACTAAAACGTCGGGCCTTCTTTATGTGGCGCTCGGAATACTTTTCGTGATGCAGGACGAGAATAAAACACAATAAAGGCGTTGCGATAGTAAAAATAAGAGACAATGCCCCGCCGAGATGTGGTTGATATGGAATGATTAGCGGCGCCATGACGATAATTGTGTGGTAAATAATTGCCGGAATGAGGCTAATTCTGAGCGAGAAATAGCTACAAATGAGCTCTGTAGCGAGAATTCCCAAAAATGTTGTAATAATTACAACGATAGGCGAATTCGTCTGCGTGATTGTTGTAATATTTACAACAGTGGTAAAGCTGATTAACGTAGATAATGCGATAAATGCGGCGATTAATTCCCATCTTTCGCGGTGATTTGCGAGTAAAGTGTAACGAAATAGCTCAATTGCGACGATAAAACCAAAGATTGGGACTGCGATCCATGATAATTCGACTTTTTGTATGCCGACAAAACTGCCAACGAGTAATAGCAGGATGCCAATCAAAACAAAATTCAGTACCACTAGCCTTGATGTGGAAAAACGAAGGATATTTTTGTCGGTTTTGTAGCCGATTGTTGATAACGCGAAAATTTCTAGCGCAACGAGCGCGATTAGCCAGTAAATGAGGCAAACAATCATTTCGGCGCGCGCCAAGAATAGTTCAAAAACCAAAAACATCGCCAAAAAAGCAATTAATGTGGCGATGATAGTTTTTTGGCTGCGCTTTATTTGCATGACAAGAAATGGAGGCCCCGCGCGGATACTACACGGAGCCCCGAATTAAATTAGACGGCTTGTACGAATTCGAATTCTGCAAAGGTGGATACGTCGATACCATCTTCTGGCACAACAGTACCTTCTTCTGGCTCGTAGCTGATTTTGATCATGATGTTTTTGACGTTGCTGCCAGCATCGTGATTGATGGCGGCGGCGATTTCACTTTCGCTGCCGGTGAAGACCTGATCATTATCAAAAGTAACAGTGTACTTGATATAGCTTTCGTCGGAGCCTTCATAGCTTGGCATGCGAATAGTATCGAGGATGGCATTATAATCGCCGGTATTAATGACGTCTAAAGAGGCGAGATAATATTGGCCTGCCTTGTCGAAATGGACCGCGACATCGAAGCGGTCGTCGCTGATTGTGAGAGATTCGGCTTTTACGCTGCCCTCGCCGAGCTGATAGCTATCAGCGTCGAGAGAAACGAAATATTGTTTTTCGCTAGAGAAATTGGTGCCGTTAAGGTCTAGCACCTGTGAATAGGTCGCGAAACCGACCGACATAAATAATACCGCAAAGGCTAGCACGCCAATAATGGCGAAATGTATACTCTTTTGTTTTTCCATTTTTGTATCCTTATTTGACTTTGCCTATAGATTAGCATAAGCGTCGTATTTTGGCAAGTTTTAGCGTATAATAGGCTTATGTTAGTTGTAGGTTTTTTACAGTGGTGGTATACGCGCGGCTGGATGGGCTTTGCGCAAGGACTGCTCGACAAAATCCGTAGCCTAGCGGATTTCTTCTCTCTAGGTCTTTTACTCAGGACATTATTTTACCCGTTTAGGCAGATTTCCGCCTATTCCGACGAGAACGCTTCCCTGCAAAAACAAATCAGCGCATTCTTTGATAAGCTACTTTCTCGTACAATCGGCGCAGTAGTTCGTCTTGGCATTTTGATTTTCGGCATTCTCGCAATTACGGTCGAGGCCGGGCTAGGTGCAATTCTTGCATTTGCATGGCCATTCATTCCATTAGTTCCTATCGTCGCAGTGTTCTGCGCAATCGTGGGGGTCGTATGAATAATACTTACAATTACAACTCACTCCGTGCAAAAGAAGCGCGCCTCGGCAAAGTTTTTGAGCACTGGTTTATTCGCACTTTGATGAAGATTGCAGTCGTAGCATTACTTGCGGCGGCGGTATATTTGCGCTTTGCGCTACATACTTCGCTTTGGTGGCTATTACTTGGTCTCGCGGTACTACTCGCGATGTTCTTGGCTTGGCACAAATACGAATTGTTACGCCCTGCTACTGGCAAGGCAGATGATATTAATAATATTTTGTCACGCGATTTACTTATAGTGATGGGCCGAAAGCCAAATTCGCGTAAGCTTGCGGAGATTGCTTGCAAGACGCAGAGCGGTAGCTTTTTGGCGCTACGTTATGCGATTACGCCATCTTTACTTGAGATTTTGGCGGCAGATTTGCCAGAAGATCCGACGCCGATTTATGAAAAAGCGCGCGAAATTATGCAGAAAACCGACGCCGAGCAGATTGCTGGTGGCATGATTAGCGTTGCAATTATCGAATGTCATCCAAATCACGAAGAAATCCTAAAGCGCATGAAGCTATCAATTGACGATCTTTATGGCGGCATCACTTGGTACAACTATTTGCACGGTCTCGTAAAGAGCATGAATAAGCCACGTCATACTGGTGGTATGGGTCGCGATTTGATGTTTGGCTATACGCCACTTTTGCAGAACTTTGCGATTAATATTTCCCGCTCACGCGAGGGCATGATTAAGGAGCAGGTCCACCTTGCCGCGCATGATGAGATTGTCGATAAAATGGTACAGACTTTCTCGAGCGGCGGTCGTCAAAACGTGGCTTTGATTGGCCCAGAAGGTAGTGGCCGCTCCACGATCGTAACGGCGTTTGCGGATAAGATTTTGAATGCTGATAGCAAGATTTCTTCCCGTCTGAAGTTCCGCCAGATTTTTAAGCTAGATGCTGCAGCATTGATTGGTTCCGCTGGCGAGCGCGGCGAAATTGAACGCCTAGTACGCAACATCTTGGCGGAAGCATACATGGCAAAGAATGTCATTATTTGGCTAGATAACGCACAGTTGTTCTTCGAGGAAGGTGTTGGCTCGGTGGATATCGCAAATGTACTCTTGCCGATCCTTGAAGGCGGCAAGCTTCGCATGATTTTAACGATGGACGAGCAGAGATTCTTGGAGATCTCCGCAAAGAACAGCTCGCTTGCGAACGCTTTGAATAAAATCATGGTTGCCGAGGCAAGCCAAGACGAAACAATGAAAATTATGCAGGATCACGTGCCAGAGCTAGAGTACCAGCATAACGTGATTTATACACACTGGGCTTTGACAGAAGCATACCGCCTATCCGAGCGCTACGTGCATGATTTAGTAATGCCTGGACGCGCTTTGAACTTGCTTGAATCTGCCGCTGGCCATGCAGAATCCGACCGTTTTGTTACGGAAAAATCCGTTCAGTCCGCGATCGAAAAGACCTATGGCGTAAAGATGCAGTCTACACAAAACGAAGAAGATAAGTCTCGCTTGCTTAATATGGAAGAACTCATCCATGAGCGCATGATTGATCAGGAGGGCGCCGTAAAGGCCGTCAGCGACGCTCTACGTCGCGCTGCAGCGGGCGTGCGCAATGAGAATCGCCCAATTGGCACATTCCTCTTCCTTGGCCCTACTGGTGTCGGTAAAACCGAGCTCGCAAAGGCCCTTAGCGAAGTCTACTTCCATGGCGAAGGCACGATGATTCGTATCGACTTGAACGAGTTTGTCTCTGCTGACGATGTTTCGCGCTTGATTGCGGATGGTGCCACAGATGAACTAAGCCTAACTTCACAAGTAATGAAGCATCCATTTGCCGTAGTGCTCCTGGACGAGATCGAAAAGGCACATCCGCAGGTGCTTACTACCCTACTCCAGCTTCTCGACGAAGGTATCTTACGCGACATTAAGAACCGTGAAGTCAGCTTCCGCGATACAATCGTGATTGCGACAAGTAACGCTGGCGCCGATAAAATCCGCGATTACATTGATCAGGGCCTTACGATGACGGAAGTAAAGGACGAACTTACAAATGAGCTAATTAAGACTGGTGCGTTTAAGCCAGAGTTCCTAAACCGTTTCGATGAAATCTGCGCCTTTGAGCCGCTTTCAAAGGAGGCTTTGATTCAGATTATTGATTTGATCCTTAAGGGCGTAAATAAGACGCTAGAGCCGCAGAAGATTAGCGTGACAGTAGATGAGGGCGGAAAGAAGTTGCTCGTAGATGCTGGTTACGATCCAAAGCTTGGTGCTCGCCCAATGCGCCGCATTGTTCAAAAGACCGTAGAAAATATCGTAGCAAAGAATGTTCTTAGCGGTGAAACCGATAGCGGTGAAAAGATCCACATCACCACAGAAATGATTCGTAACGAATTAGCTAATTAATTAAATATTTATTAGAAGCTTTCCTTGCGGATAGTTTCGATGATATTTTGTTTCTTTATTGCGCGGACCGAATAGCGCATGATTACCGCAACGAGTATCCCGACGGATGCGATCGAGATAATTACTGCGTTCCATGGGAAGATCCAGCCGAAGTTAGTATCAGCAGCGTCAAATAGCTGCGAAATACCATACGAGACTAATAGGCCAATTGGAATACCAATCATGAGCGCACGCGTAGAGTACATGATACTCTCCAAGCGAATCATACGATTGAATTCTTTGCTGGTCATACCAACGGATTTTAGAATCGCGAATTCTTTTGCGCGCAAAGCGACGTTAGTCGTGATTGTATTAAAGATGTTTGTGACGCCAATTAGCGATACGATGATTATGAAACCATAGGTTAAGATTTCGGCCAAAAGAATGATATTTTTTAGCACACGCGTAAGTTTCTCAGTATCCTCATAATAGCAACTGCCATATTTTTCTTGCACCGAATCTTGATCTAGGTACTGCGAGATTTTATCA
>DFHM01000015.1 GCA_002371895.1 Candidatus Saccharibacteria bacterium UBA3723
TGTTGCAGGTCAGGTCGACGCTATTAAGCTCGCTATCTCTCGTGCATTGGTCGCCGAATTCCCAGAATTCCGCCCAGTACTTAAGAAGGCAGGCCTCATGAAGCGCGACCCACGCGAAAAGGAACGCAAACACTACGGTCTCCGCAGTGCTCGCAAACGCGAACAGTTCTCCAAGCGTTAATATCGCTTCAAAACAAAGATATCTCTCCGAAAGGGGAGATATTTTTGTGTATAATATAAGTATGGAAAACGCTAATGATAATAACCAAGGCTACGCTTCGATTTTAGACGAACCGAACAACGCGGCACCAGCAGGTCCAGCACCGGCACCAGAACCGACGCCAGCTCCAATCGCAGAGCCGGCCGCTGCGCCAGTCGAAAGTACGCAGCCAATCGCTGAGACCCAGCCAGAACCTCAGCCAACACAATATCAAACATTAACCCAAACTTCCGTCGCACCAGCTCCAGCTGCGACCGCGCCAGAAGCACCAAAGAAAAAGTCCAAAGCCCCAATCATCATCGCGATCGTACTACTTGTAGTATTGCTTGCGGGTGGCGGCATTGCAGCAGTTTTGATTCTCCCAGGCCTACAGGAGAAAAATGAATTCGTTAAAACTGCCTCTTCGCTTATCGAAAAGGTTAAGGCTCAAGACGACGATAAGCTGATTTACTTCCTTCGCGATCTAAAGAAAATCCAAGACGGCCTAGATACTAGCCCAAACGGGCTCGAGTATCAGGCTAGCTCATTCGCAACGCGCATCGGCGGCAACGTTATACTATGCCTAACCGACGGCGAAAATCGTGTCACCAATTACAGCGGCGAACTCGTCATGGAACAAGAGGGCGACTGCAAATATGAGCTATCAGACAATGACGCAATAGAATATCTCATCAATTACTACAAAAAGAATAACGAACTCGAGATTTCTAAAGGTGACATCAAAAAAGTTGGCGACGAGTTTGTCGTCAATACCAAAAAAGGCGTCATTTACTCCTCAGTTACTCAATCAAAGAATACAATTACCGTCGAAGACGATATCGACACACTAGATGAGGATCTAGAGGATATCGTAGACCTTGCCGGCATTATCAAAAACCGCACCTTCAAGATGCTGGGCATTACCAAATTCGACAACAAGAGCCATGTCTACGATGTTACAACCTACGAAGACAACGGCGTTATCATGATTAAGACTGACTATAAAATCTCTGATGCTACCAAGTATCTCAAAGATCTACAGACTTATCTAACCAACAAGAAGCTAAAAAATGCTAAAATCGGCGTCGCACGCATTCTTTCCTTTGGCGACTTTGGCAATATAAGATTCGAAAACAATTACATTATCGGCTTATATTACCAGGACGGAGAAACCATGATCAAGGTCCTAGAACAAAAAGACACTGCCGACAAAGAAGTAAGCGAAATCGAAGATTAGCATCAAACCGATTTATTATTTGAGCTAATAATCGCAGCAAAGAAAGCATAAATATACTCTGTTTCAAACCAGAGTATATTTTGTGTAAAAAATTCTGGGCGAATAATATAGCAAACGATAAAGAAAATCGAAAAAGCCGTAAAAAGCGTGCCAATAATCGTAGAAGACTTATTCTTCGCAATAATTAAAGATGTAATACCAAGCAAAAACATCAATAAAAACATTGCACCCGAGAAGAATTGATGAATTTCTGCCACAGTGCCGCCATTAACAGAGTGCGGGAATATCGACAATGCCACAAAAGTCGCAATATAAGCCATCATAAGAAAGCGCCAAGCAAAATTCTTCACACGCGCATTGGTCGTCATATAATAGAGCATCAAAATCACTATAATCGTATTACCGCCAGCGAACACCAGCGAGCTCCAAGTATCTAGACCAACAAAACGACTAATCGTAAGGCTAGAATCGCCAAAATAGCCACCTGCGAGCCAATAATAGCCAACTATACCGACCGCCTCTAGCGTAAAGATTAGAAGAGATAGCCATAAAAGCAGGTTAGTTTTGCGTGGTTCAATATATTTCATGCTTATATAATATCAATATTGAAAGAAATCTAAAAAAGTTAGACTTTTTTGACATGTTTTTATAATATCATCCATTTTGTTTATGCTAAAATAATGATATGAGCGCTAAAAACGCACCGGGTGAGGTGAATGAGAATCCTAATTTTGATTCTCCAAATATTACAACTGCCGAAGAGGAAGAGCAGCAGGCTATTGATGCCGAAAAAGAGGCACGCAAAAAAGCCGAAACCGTCGATATCGATGGTGTTCCTATTGACGAAAAAGATATTTCATTCAAGGCTTCCGATATTAGCAAAAAAGGCAAGGCCGAGTATTTTGTTAACGTAGAAGGCGCCGAACAGCGCAAAAAAGAGGCCGAGAAGAAGGCTAGGATTGAGGCCGAAGAAGAAGAAAAGGCCAAAAAACGCGCCGAAAAAATCGTGAAGAAGATTGAGGCAGAAGAAAAAGCCAACAATGCAAAAATTAAAGCGGAAAATGAAAAGCGCCAAAAAGCGGAAGACGCGCGCGTTATTAGCGAATTAAAGAAAAAAGCCGAAACTAGAAAAAAAGAAAATCGCATCTTCGCCAGACAAGAGCGTCAACGCAAACGTCGCGAAAAAATAGCTGATTGCATAGAGAAGATTAAGTATTTCTTCTTTGGCAAGTGGCATAAATTTATAACCATTGCCGTGATTATATTAGCGATAGCTATACCATCGTATTTCATTATTAAGACAAGCATCGAGCAAGAACAAAAAAGGGCCGAGGAAGAATATCAGGCAAGAATCAGAAAAACTAGAGATGAGATAATGAATTTGCTAGATACTGACCCAATCAACTCTAAAGATACGATTTATTCAGACATCATCTCAATCGACGAAGACGAGCAGACCGAGATGAGCGCAGTCGATGTTATGAACATAGCAAATTACTATCACGACGAAGAGCTCTATCAAGAATACTTACAAAAATGCAAAGATCGTGGCGGTTGCCAAGATGATTCGGAGGGCAAAGGATGAAAACCTTTCTAAAAGTACTAGCCGCCGTAACGTTTTCAATAGTGTTCGGCACATTGTCGACTTATGAATTTGCATATGCGGCATCTTACTCATCTAAAGAAGATTGCTATAACCAGAGTGATGGAAGAAGGCATATTCCGTCAGTTCAATGGGTATGCGACACGGAATGGGACTCAGTAAAGGCTGGAACAAACGTCTGTTCTGCATGGCTAGGAAGCGCGACAGACAGTAAAAGCTTGACCATCACGCTCGATATCAGTGGCCTTACCGGTACGGTTTCAGCGAAGTATTACGGCATGTGCACACAGTTCTCTAATACAACCGCAGTACTTAGAACAACCAAGGATGCAGACTCTATCGACGATAGCACGAACCTTACTCGTGGTACTTGGGGTGCACCTGGCGACGGCCTAAAAACGACAATTGATATTGCAAAATTCGTAGGATGGCACCCAGTAGATGGATGGCCTTCGACAACACAGAACGGCGACTATACGGAATACACACGTAGAGTAAATGTATATCGATGCCACGGCGGCAACTCTGGCAGCTGCGCAGACCAGGAACAAGATATTACTCTAAAAATTAAGCTCCCATCAACGGAATTTACAGGTAAAGTCGATCTAGATAGCACTAATGCGACTTATAATAGTACTACTAAAAAATATTACATAGACTCTGATAAAGTAAATGTTACTTTCAAAGACTATGTAAAGCGAAAAGATACTAACAATAATGCCACAGTCACAAATAGCTGGTGGGCCTACAGAGATAAAAGCTCAAGCTCTTATGATAGCGGGACTCACAACTTCGCAACTTCAACGAAGGATAAATGGGAGCTCGTAAAAACCGATACGAGAAATAATATTAGTCTGAGTTATGGCGACAATACTATTTGCGAAGAAATAGAATACTACAAGAAAGTTAGCTATGCCGGAAATGGAAGCAACAAAGAGAAGAAAGATAAATGTATCGTCGTTCATAGGTACTATTGGGCTTCGTATGACGGTAGGGTTGTACCAGTTGTAGCCGATACGGACAAAAACGCAAACAAGTCGGCATCAGATGCTGATACGGTATGGGTTGATAGCAACAGTGCCGCATTGCGTTTTAAACACCAATTAAAGCGCACCAATACCGTAAATGCCGCTACGTGGTTCAAAACCGCCAGGAGCACCGGCACTACTAACTACACAGGTTTCAATCAACAAACAAGCTGGGCAAATTCAACAGTCACGTCAAATAGCTGGAAAACCGAATATAATAGTAACTCATCAAACATAAACGTAGATGCAGCAAGAACGGACGTGGCGGCAAATATTTCTACTTATTGCCAAATCCTCTACTATTATCCAAGAGTAAGGGAAGATAGAGCGGCCTGGGATCCATCCGTAAGCAAGACCGGCTGCGTCAAGATACGCCCATACAAGACCACATTTACTGGCGCCATAAAGATCGAGGTCAAAATCAACGGCACCTGGACCGAATACCATAACGGAGACAGTATAGACATTGATGGCGAAAATATCCCAACAGATGTCCCAGTACGCTTTACTCATACGGTAACACGCTCTAGTAGCGATAGTCATGGATCACCAAACAAGAAAAAGACATATATCAGAACGGAGCTTGGAAGCACTAGTGGCTACAGATTTAGCGACGACCATGGTTCAGCAATCGCCCAAACTGATTCTGGAGATTTAGCCGCAGGAGAAAAATTCTCTAAGACGGATTCATTTACGACAAAGATTTATCCAGAACAGACAATTAAGCTCTGCCAAAAGCTCTATTTCAAAGATAGAATCTGGGGCTCAGATCCACACGAGGGGAGCGTAGGAGAGTATTGTATTACTCTCACCAAAAAGAAAGTAAGCTGCCAAGGCGTAGAATACGGCGTTAAGACGGCCCACAACTACCTCACGATGGAAATCTACAAAAACTCTGCGCTAAAAAGCACCTCCGGCCGCCTAGATGAGTCCGCCGACAAAGAGCTAACGGTCTGGGCGAAACCTGGCGATAGTGTACGCTACAAGTACACAATGTGCGCTGCGGGTGAGCTGGCGAGTCAGTTCGCGGATAAATATATAACCACCTATTCCATCGGCACAGATAAAGCCGGCTACCTATTTGGAAAGACACTTAGTAGTAGCCCATATACCGCTACAAGCAAAGTTGTCGGTACTTCAAGCAGCACACCTGGCGAAGGCCCATTCCCAAATGGCACAACCGAAAGCCATAAATATGAATACACTACAAATTCACCAAGCAACAACGCCGACGATCTCTATAAATGTGGCGATAGTGGCATAAGCGATTACTACAATATTCCAGGAATCAGACCAAACGATCCAAACTTTAATACGCTAAAAGATAACTGCGCCTCAGCAAAGGTCGGCGAGACATCTGACGTCGGCAAATCATTTACGCAGACCGCATATTGGACAGATATTTGGTACGAAAATGGCGTTGCCCAGGACGGACACAGGGGCGACAAAACAGCAACCGTCACCGGCCGCGTCAACGTCCCATACAACTACGTAACAGAAGTCAGCACAGGCGCATCTGGCGGCAATGTCGTACTAGGACAATCTGTCAAAGCAAAAGTTTCCTTAAAGATTGGCAAACGCCAGAACGAATTAGTAAGTGGCACTACGGCATACACGACTTACTCCAAACCAACAAAATACCGCTTAGTACAAATAACCGTTGCTCCAGGCTCAAACCTAAGCGCAACTACGTATAGAGACGAGATTGCGGCGCAGGAATACGGAATTATGGATAATAACGGTAGCCAAGAAACGCTACTTAACGCATTATCTCGCTGTAGCCGGTTTAGCGACTGGAACGTTAACTGTAGTATTGTTCGCGGCCGCGATACAGGTACTACTTATTATCCAGGCGATAATACCGCGCATGATATCGACGGATCCAACATTACGGTAAGCATAAACGATGACGGTAGTAATTTTGCAGTAGGTACAAAAATCTGTTTCGTAGCAGCCATCTGGCCATCTGATAGCCACGGCATCGTAGATACCAATATCACAAAAGACCACAACCAGGCCGAAGCGCTTAGAGATACTGGCTCTCGTTGGCACCTATCAAAGCTAAGCTGCTTCACAGTAGCAAAACGCCCATCGATGGCCTCACTAGGCTCGGACATCTATGCGCCGGCCGGAATTATTGGCGTAACATCGAAACGCAGCGCGGACCGTGCCGACAACAAAGCACTCTTCGGCTCTTGGTCGGAATACGGCCTCGTTTCTGGCACAATAAAAAATACCAGCGCAGGCGAAATCAAGGGCGTCGCATCCGGTGCATCGCTGTGGGGAGGTGGCACCATGTCTAACGTTACGCGAACCTGTTATTTCTCGAGCATGACTTTTGCCAACGCGGAGTGCGCCGATGAAAAACTGGGCCAGGTGCCAATAAACACGGCCTCGTCTAGCTATCCTGAACGTTTAGCGGAGCAAATCCGCACACGCTATACGGATTCAAATAATAATGCCGCCAAAACAAGTGCTACAAAGATTGGCGTGGGTGGTGTTTGCACCTACGACCCCAACAGCAACACTTACGTCGCGAGCGGTACGAATTCGGAAAGTAAATTTATTTGCCTACCAAACGGCGCAAAGTATACTCACGCTACAGCGAATCTTACTTACATCGATGATGGAGTAGAATACTGTATGGTTAAGGGTGACACCTACAATAGCCGTACGTCCGTAATTGAGGCCGACAAGACCTTGATGATTGGCACAAACATGGTCTATGGCGACATTCATAATACCGAACACGCAGGAACTGTAAGCAACACCGGCTGCTATAAACAGTCATACAATACTATATCTGAAATACCACAGCTGGTAATCATCGCAGACAAAATCGTAATCAAACAAAACGTCAAACATATCGACGCATGGCTCATTGCAAACGAAATCTACACCTGCGACCCACGCAGTGGCTACAACGCAATCAACCAAAGCAATAATAAACTCGACAAGAATGCAATTAATGCAGCCAACTGCAATAACCAGCTAACGATTACCGGTCCGGTCATTACTCAAAAGCTCAATCTATTCAGAACAGGTGGCGGAGATAGCTACGCCAACAATGGCATGCCAGCAGAGATCTTCTACCTGGGCCCAGAATCCTATCTATGGGCATACAACCAAGCGCAGCGCTTCTCGCAAGCAACAACCACATACCAACGCGAATTACCGCCTAGGTACTAAAAGCAAAAAGCCACACCCGAAAGGATGCGGCTTTTTATTAACAATAAAAAATGGTGGAGCACAGGAGATTCGAACTCCTCACCTCTTCCATGCCATGGAAGCGCTCTACCAAATGAGCTAGTGCCCCACAAAAAATGTGATATCAAGATTATAGCATAATGGTATAATAAGAGCAATGAAGTCAAAACTCTTAAGCCTATATAAGCAACACAAAGAGATTGCAAACTACCTCATTGTGGGCGGGCTCACGACAGTAGTCTCGCTAGCAATAAAATACATCTTACTATTCACAATTCTAGACGCTAGCAACGCTGTGCAGCTCCAGATTGCCGTCATCGCATCCTGGGTCGGCGCGGTTATCTTTGCCTATTGGGCCAACCGCAAATACGTCTTCGAGAGCAAGACTAAGAAACTCGCAAAAGAGTTTGGTTTATTTGTTTCATCCCGCATCACGACACTGCTCATGGATATGTTTATCATGTGGTTCTTCGTTACGGCGCTCGGACTCGATTCTGACCAATGGGTAGTAGTTTGGACAATCGTATCACAAGTAGTTGTAACGGTCGCGAATTATGTACTTAGCAAATTCTTCGTCTTTAAGAAGAACAAAGACAAAAAAGGCTTCACGATTATTGAGGTCGTATTAGTGTTAGCGATTGCCGGCCTTATCTTTATCATGGTATTCATCGGCCTTCCAGCGCTCCAACGTGCACAGAGAAATACCGAGCGCAAGAATAACGTTGCTATGATAAAAGCAGCCTTCGAGCGCTGGCGCTTACATAACAGCGTCACAGTTACCGACGCATATTCTAGCCGTTACAACAAGACTAAGGGCTTTTGCACTTTTTATCAACGCTATTTACCAGATCTCGTTGACCCGTCAACTGGCGAGCCATACAAAGTCGCGCTCTGGGGCTCAATGAACGTAGTAGACTGCATAAACAAGAAAGAAGAAAACCGCGGAAAGTACGACACCGAGGTGCATGGATCCGGTGGCTATGGAGAAGACGACAACTGGGCTCTGATGGAAGTCGGCGATATTCAGTTCGACGATACGGCAATCTGTACCGAAGACGGCGGCTTTAATGATGACATCTCTAGCTACATGGGCAAAAACGTCCACAGTGGCACAAGGTTATTTGCCATACGTATCCGGCTAGAAGGCGGCGCGGCTACCTGCGTAGACGGCTCTTATTAGCTATTAATTACAAAAATAGTAAAACAAATAACACGACGTTACGAATCATATATTCGTCGTCTTTGCAGCTGAGCAGACAGAAGGTATTAGACTGCAGCATTATTATCGCTACGACTAGCGCCAAGAGACTAATAACAGCCCAAATAATACCAATGCTCATAATCGTGCGCTGACTGCTTTTCATCGAATCCATATTATTGTAATAATCTTTAATTCCAAAAATCACCGCAGCTATGCCGGCAACCATAACCGGAATAGTAACTATTCCCAAAATAAACATCGTCGCAAGCGTAGCAAATGCAGCACCGCGTACAACTAACGAACCGCCAATCATCTGGCCAAAACATTTACCAAAAGGTTTTGGTTCTACGACTTTTGCCGTCATATCAACATTCTCGCTCATGCTTAAACTATAGCACCTTCTTTGTCTTCAAAAGAATCAATGAATCGCCGCAATCAAGATAATTACACAGATTACGAATATTTCTGCCGTAAATGCTGCACCGCAAACCACTCCGCCAATAAATCCCGAGGAATTCATTTGTTTACGTTTCCTGAACAAAAGAACCCAGAAAGCAATAATCGCAGCTATAAAAAATAATGAATACGGAATCGCCACCGCACGGTTAATTTTTGGATAGATATCAATCTGAAGAATTGTCAGCCCATAAGCAAGAGCAATCCCGAACGGTACCAAGAATGGCCAAATCGGCTGTTTAATTGGTTTTTGAGTTTCTTTTTTCTGTTTTTGCTTGGTGCTCATGCTTAGATAATATCATAACAATATGGTATAATAACCATATGATTTATTTTTCCGCATTCATTCCTTATTGGCGTTAAGCCTGCTACGATATCTTTTTGCTGAAAAATAATAATCTTAAACAAGGAAACACTTAATGCAAACAATTTTAACCGGCGTTCGCGCAAACGAGGAACCTACCTTAGGTAATTTTCTTGGCGCATATTTGCCAATGATCAACCTTGCACACGAACACGCCGAAGATAGCCAGGTAAATTTCTTCGTTCCAGACCTACATTCCTTCACTACGCCAATTGACCACAAAAAGCTCTACGACCAGGTAATAAAAGGCGTAAAGTATTACATCGCCGCCGGCCTCGACGTAAATCATCCAAACGTTCACATTTATCGCCAAAGCCATGTGCCAGCCCATGCCGAGCTTGCATGGATTTTGGACTGCTTTACACCATTTGGCGAAGCAAGCCGCATGACCCAGTTCAAGGAGAAGGGTAGCGAGCATCCAGACGCCGTAACCGTAGGCCTCTTTAACTATCCAGTTCTCATGGCTGCAGATATTCTTCTTTATGACGCAAAGTACATCCCACTTGGCGAGGATCAGTTCCAGCACCTAGAGCTTGCACGCAATATTGCAATTCGCATCAACAACAAGTTTGATGACGAAATCTTCACCGTTCCAGCCCCAGAGGCAGAGCAGGTAAAATTTATGCACCTAGAAAAAGGACTTCGCATCCGCAGTCTCGTTGACCCAACCAAGAAGATGAGCAAGTCCAGCGAGAACGAACGCAGCAAAATCAGCCTCAATGACGATCCAAAGCACGCCGCAAAGAAGATCATGTCCGCTACGACCGATTCCGAAGGCGTTATTCGTTTTGACATGATTAACCAACCAGGTATTAGCAACTTGCTTCAGATTGAAAGCCTCCTAGCTCACCGTGAGCTTCAGGACGTTATTTCCGACTGGGCTGGTCAGACCAGCTATGGCGACCTCAAGCACAAAGTTGCCGATAGTGTAGAGCATTTCCTCGCAGACTTCCAAGAAAAGGTTGCAAACATCTCCGACGAAGACGTCGAGTCTATCCTTGCCGATGGCGAAAAATATGCCAACGAAGTCGCAAACGCAAAACTCCACAAAGTTCAAAAATACGTAGGACTCCGCAAATAAGATGACCGCACGCAAGCAACGCCGCGTCAAAGCAATTGCGGACGACGTAATTAAATATGGTGCCGACGTAATCGATTCGGAAGGGCACAAAAGCTGCGCTAAATATATTCAGCACGGTGACACTTCCGTACAGGATCACACCATCAGCGTTGCCTGCGTCTGTCTAAAAATCACCAAGATACTACACCTAAAAAAGTTTGACCGCTACGACCTGGTGCGTGGCGCATTGCTTCACGATTACTTCCTCTACGATTGGCATATCTATGACCCAGAACGTGGCCACGGCCACGGCTTCAAGCACGCCAGCATCGCCGCAAAGAATGCTGCAGAAGATTTTTCCGTCACGCCACTTATGGCCGAAATGATCAAAAAACACATGTGGCCGCTCAATCTTGCCTTACCGCTCCATCGCGAAGCGTACATCCTTATCCTCGCAGACAAAGTTTGTAGCCTCCGCGAGACTTTTGGCAAACCGTATTATTATATGGTGCTCAACGAGATAAAAGGGAAGGCATAAAACATGACATTCTGGGACATCCTGCTTTGGTTTTACATCTATAGCTTCGTCGGTTGGTTTTATGAAAGCATGCTTTATACCATCAACCAAAAGAAGTTCGTAAACCGCGGCTTCCTAAACGGCCCGTATTGCCCGATCTACGGTTCTGGCGCAATCCTATTCATCCTCGCAACCAACGGCATAGATAATATCTTTTTACGTTTCCTAGCTGGCGGCGCAATCGCCTGCGTTTTGGAATATATCACATCTTACGTCCTAGAAAAACTCTTCCATGCACGCTGGTGGGACTATACGCCGCGCAAGTTCAACATTCGCGGCCGCATCTGCCTTGCCGGGTTCTTGGTATTTGGCGCCTTTGCTGTCCTTATGCCATGGGTACACCAGTTTATATCCGGCGTCACCTTCGCCATTCCAGAAATTTGGCGCGTTATTATTACAATCGCCATCACAGTTGGCTTCGTAATCGACCTGTACATTACTAATACCGGCCTCGTCCGCTTCAACAAAGTCCTCAAAGAATACCAGAAGGCTATCGATCGTCGCTATTTGCATGCACTAGAGTTTATCCGCCGCAGCCGTCGCACCTTTGAAATGCGCATCGAAGGCCGCCGCAAGCACTTCGAGAACGTTCTTAGCTTCCAGCAGCGCCGTACGATTGAATCGTTCCCACACTTTATTTCTACGCGCTACGAGGATGCTTTGGAGCGCCTCCGCGAGCTAAACGCCAACACACGCAAAGACAACAAGGCCCAGGCCAAGACTAAAGCCAAAACCAAAAAGAAAAAGTAAATTTCACATTTACAACATAATCTGGTAAAATAGCAATATGGCTAAAAAATTCAGCAAACCAGAATTATCACGCAAAATTAACGGAGATATTCCTTTTGATGACGCAAATTCCGTCGAAGAGCCAGAAACCACCCGTCTAGACGTGGTTGTATTGAACGATAATCCACGTTTTAGTCGTGCCACAATCCAGAAGTTCATTAAAGCCGGCTACGTCACCGTTGATGGCGTAGTTACGGACAAACCAAACACGCCAATCGAAGACGGCATGGAAGTTACCCTGACCGTCCCAGAGCAAGAGCAGGGCGAAAAGCCACCTGTCATCTACGAAGATGACAATGTAATCGTATTCAACAAGCCTCAGGGCATGCTTAGTATCTGCAAAGGCGATTTTAGCACCGAACCAGCCATCGAAAACTGGGGCGAGATCGTCCATCGCCTAGACCGCGATACTAGCGGCGTTATTATTGTGGCAAAGAATTTTGCTACCAAGAGCATGCTCCAAAAGCAGTTCCAGCAGCGCAAGACACACAAAACTTATTACGCCATCGTTTGCGGCGAACCAGCCCAGGCGCACGCCATTATTAATATTCCGCTCGCACGCAACCTCAAGAAACCAACCACCTTCATGCCAGACAAAAACGGCCGCGAAGCTATCACGGAATACCAGACCATCGAGACTATCGAGAAAAACGGCAAAAAATACAGCCTCGTCGAGCTAAAACCACGCACCGGCCGCACGCATCAGCTTAGAATTCATATGAATTTCATCAAGTGTCCAATCTTAGGCGATCCGGTCTACAACCCAAATGGTCCAAAGGCCGACCGCATGTATCTCCATGCCGCTTCGCTCGAAATTACCATCCCAGGCAAACCTGGCGAAAACAACCAGCGCATGACTTTCAAGGCAGAACTCCCAGAAGAGTTCAGAGATGCGCTAAAATAGAGTCATGCAATTAAACTCCATCGATAATATCCCGCAGGTCGCCAGCAAGGCCGGCTTTGCAATTTTTGATATTCCAGATGGAGATTTCTCTGAGATTCTTCCAAAGTGCTACCATGCTAAACCAAACGAAAAAGGCATCTATGCAAAGGAAGACATCGACCAAATCGCAAAACTTACGCAGAGCAAACAAGAATCGGACTTCGTAATCGTATTAGAAAACGCGGAGCTTATGAATACCGCTGCGGCAAATACCTTCCTCAAAACCCTCGAAGAACCTGGCGAAAATATCCACTTTGTATTTCTCGTGCGAAATTCCAGTAACATTTTGCCAACCGTAAAATCCCGCGCACATAATTATTACATCAAAAGCACCGCAAAAATCAGCGATGCGCCGGATTTTGACGCAGACACCATTGCGCTCGCAAAGAAACTTATCGCTGCCACACCGCAACAACTGCCAAAAGTGGCCGCAGATATCACAAAAACCAAAGATGACTCGCGCGAGAAAGCCCAACGCGTCGTCGATGCCGCAATTCAGCTTATGTACAAATCCTACTTCGTCACTGGCAACGCACAATTCCTAAATAAGCTAGACAAGCTACTAAAAACTCAAGAGGCACTCAGCGCCAACGGCCACATCAAACTACAGCTTGTAGCCAATATGTTATAATGTATTTATGCTTTCTGCAGTTCTCATTTTAGTATTGGTAATTTTTACTGTATTTTTCATTCCAAATTACCGCACCGAGCCAGAAGAAGATGATATCGACAACATCAAGAAAGACCCACAGCTAAAGAAGCTCTGGAGTCTTGCTCAGTCTGCCATGCGCGAGCGTAAACCGCTCAAAGCAGAAAAGGCCCTCCTCACGATTCTGAAGTTCGACGAAAAGAACGCCGCTGCGTATAACCGCCTCGGTATTCTTTACGCAAAGGAAAAGCACTACAAAGAGGCCATCGAATGTTTCGAAATCGCCCAGTCGCTAGACAACAATGCATCTAGCCTCCACAACGTTGGTCTTATCTACTACGAAACAGGCAAATTCGAAAAAGCCGCCATGGCATTTAGCCAGGCCATCGAGATTGAAGGCGATCAACCTGCGCGCTACATCGCCTACGCAAAAGCCCTCGAAAAGCTCGGCGAGCGCAACAAAGCCATCGACGCCCTGGAAACCGCATACAGCCTTAGCCCAAGCACGGTTGTTTTGCGTCACTTGCTAGAACTCTACGAAAACAACGAAGACGTTGTAAATATCGAGATCACCAAGAAGCGTATCGAAGAAATCCAGGCCATGAAGCTTGCCAAGGAAGAGTCCGAAAAGGCCGCCAAAGCCAAGCGTACTCGCGCAATTCGTTTTGGCACCGGCACAAAGACCGATCGCACCGCCGCTCGCGCTAATCGCGCCGCAGCCAAGACCGCCGCAAAGCAACAACGCGCCACCGAAAAGGCAGAGCGAGCATCCGCACGCGCAACCGCAAAAACCCAGCGCGCCGCAGCCAAAACTGCCGCAAAAACCGCTCGCAAAGCCCCAATTACATCCGGAAACGTGCCTGCACAGGCAAAGAAGATTGCCAAAAAACGCAAAATCATTTAAAATATATCCATTGCAAAGATGCCGCAATAGCTCAGTTGGTAGAGCAGCCGCCTTGTAAGCGGCAGGTCATCAGTTCAAGTCTGATTTGCGGCTCCATGAGTGTATAGCAAGTAAAAAATAGCTTGCTATTTTTTATTGCTATACCGAGTGGAGCAGGCAAAAGAGCGAAGCGACTTTTGCTAGGCTCCTTTTTCTGAGTGGAGTAGCAAATACCGAATGGTATTTGCTAAGCTCCATGAGCATATTTGCTAGCTCCACGCTATAATATACTCATGCAACAAATAAACATTTTCGATTTCGACGGCACCCTTACTACTGACACTTGGCCAAAATGCGTCTCTTGGGTAGAATTATTCGGCTTCCAGGCAAACAAACGCAACGAAGAGCTCGAAGCCGCCATTGCAGAATATAAGCGCACGCACGACGGCGACGATTATTTCGGTTTCTTTGGCTTCTTTGATGATATTCTAAAATCCAACAATAAAGCCCTTACTATGGATGAGTTCATGCTCGGCAAGAAATATATCCAGTACAACCCGGGCCTAGAAAACTTCCTTAGATATTCCGAAGCGGACAACTATATTATTTCTAGCGGCTATACAGACTTCTTGCAGAGGCTGAATATCGCACAAAACCTCCGCGGCATCTATGGCACCGGCGTAAAGAAAAATTCGGAAGGTCGCATTACCGGCACAGACAAAATCATGACCGGCGTAAACAAAGTCAACGCCATCAATGACATCCTCGCCAAGCACGGCTTAGAGGATACCGAATGCGAAAATGTTTTCTATATCGGCGACGGCGATACCGACGTACCGGCTATGAAATATATCCACGAGCGCGGCGGATCTGCAGTATTTGTGTATCAACCAGGCGAAGATCCATCGGAACACAGATTAGCCAACGAAGAGGCCATAGATTACCGCTGCGTCGCAGACTATACCGAGGGCAGCACACTCTGGCAAATCCTCAACCGCTAGCACCCATATATTGACAAATACCGCCAATAATGTTAAAATATTAAGCGTTCCGAACAAAGTTCTACCATCGACAGACAAAGGAGGAAGCAACATGGTAGAGAAACGAATGCACATTGTTTTTAACGGGATTACTTACGAACCCAAGATCCGCTTTCGGGTCAAAGACTGGAAGAGTTCGCTCGTCATGGAGCAGCTTCAGATCAAAGACCCCACCTGGCTCGTACAATACGACAGACACCGCAACTGCGCCACCGTAGATAAGGATGCGCCCACATGGTATATCGAGCTCGCGACCCTACACGAGATGATCTGTGTCGGCGGCCTCTACGAAGATATCGTAAACAAGGCCCTACGAAACGGCATCGAAGAAGGCATCCATCGCTGCGAAAGCGTGGAACGTTTCATTCTGAAGATTGCCGGCATCCACCGCCAAGATTACGTCGAAGCGCGCATCAAAATGTTTGAGTTGATTCTCGAGAAGCACCTCAACCCGACCATGGAAGCCGAGATGAGAAATACACTCGACATGCTGAAGTCCGAAAGATAGTCCCCGTCGCCCCGGCCACAAGCCGGGGAATTTTGTGTTAAAATAAACTTAATCATCATGGACAAGAAAGCAGTTATAGGAATAATAGTCGCCGCAATTTTACTACTTATAGGCTCCGTCGGCGCAGTTATATATAAAAACATTCGCCTCGGCGAAATCGAAGAACAGCAAATTATTGCCGCAGAAAACAAAGAAAACGGCTACGACGAGAACGGCGAACCAATCCTCTATGACGAATATTCCGATCCAGATAACACTGGCAATCACGAGAACCTCGGCGTTGGGCAGCACGTCCCAGAATTAGAAGAACTAACCGGCTACTGGCTATGCAAGAATAGCTATCGTGTATATATCTCAGAAAACGGCGCAATATCATACAAAGGCACAGGCGAACAAAAAACCGAGAATTATCAATTCTCCTACGACAACACTACGGGTATTTTCAACATCACCAAAGGCCACATTCAGGAATCCTACATCATCAGCAAAGATGACGTCCAGCTAAATATCACAAACAACATCACCAAAGAACAATACGTCTGCAACAGGGAGGGTTAGATGAAAGCAAAATACATACTAGCAGTAGCAACCGCGGCTATAATTGCGCTAATCAGCAGCAAAGCGTGCTTTGCAGATACTACGCTTACATCCGACTCAATCAAACTTGTCCAGCATTACGGCGTCTGCGGTAGCAGTGGCGGCGTCGGCACCAAGTGTTTCGTTGACGACGACGGCGAGGTGCAGGGCATGGCCGTCACGAAACGCCATATCGTCATTGCGCACTCCATTAACTTTGGTTACGGGCGCACTGCAAAAGTCCGCGTATATTTCATTGATCGCAAAACACTAAAAATCGTGAAGATGATACCGAAAGATCGATATTTTAGCTGTTCTAGCCTTGGCGCATCTGGCTGTTATGGTCACGGTAGCACAATGTCCTACAACTACAAAACCGACAAAATCTGGATTACCACCCAGGACGGTGTCTTCCAGTTCGACGACAAAACCATGGCTTACGAAAAGCACTTTTATGGCGTAGGTAGCTCCAAAGTTACATACAACCAAAAACACGACTGGTACTGGACCGGCGCCACCGAGGGCGACGATTTAATCGACAGCAAGCTAAACAAAATCCAAGGCACCAATACGCACGTCGATGGCTGTTCCGCCTACGAAGAAGGCCCAGGCACCTGGGGAGATTATCTCGTCACAAATTCCTACCGCCCAGATTGCGGCAGCACCAAGCTTTGGTTCTACAACTACAAGAATTCCAACAGAGTCAAAGAATTTATCGTTAGCGAAAAAGCCATCGGTACAGACATCGTGGAGCAGGTTGGCTTCCTCGAAGACGGCACGATGATTCTATCCGTGCCAAAGAACCATAACGATACTAGCTGGGGTCACGGCCTATCACTATATGCCGTCAGCGCCAAGACGCTCGGCATCGGCAAATCGGAAAACACCAAGATTAAACTTCCAGACGATATGGGAGAAACCACCCAAAAGAGACCAGCCGTGGTGGCCAAGGAAGATTGTGCCTCCATCCTCAACGATGAGCTCTGCGAAGAAAAGAACGCAGATTACAATATAAATCACGTTCTAAACTCTACGATAGACATCCTTACGGCAGGCTTCGGCATCCTCGGTACGATTAGTATTATCATCTGCGGCATCATGGTCATGACCGCGCAAGACAACGAGGCGAAGCTCGTCGCCGCCAAGACCCGCTTTATTGCAACCGCCATTGGCATCGCGCTATGGGGCTCGATCTCCATTCTCACTTCATTCTTGCTTCCAGGCGCATAAATCTAATCCTTGCCTTAATCGCCCAAAAATGCTAATATATTCACAGGTCGCTGGGATAGCGAAGTGGTCAAACGCATCAGACTGTAAATCTGCCGGCTTCGGCCTTCGTAGGTTCGACTCCTACTCCCAGCACCATAGAGCATTCAAAAAATACCCCTCTTTTCTTCTTTCATTATTGGGGGTATTTTTTTGTATAAATAAATATATATTTCGCGCTTATGTTTTGATATAATAAAAGCATTAAGGGAAAAGGGAGGCTTCCTAGAGGTGTTATATTTATGAACGAAAATAGTAACGACAATTTTGATAGGCCAACTGCGCCAATATCCAGCGGTACACCTCAATTCTTTAATGACGCCATGTCGGCAAATGACAATAGCCACTCAAACACAAGCAGCGCACCAGGTAGGCATCGTTTTATCTTAATCGGCGCCGGAATTTTTGTAATTATTGCAATCATAGCAATCGTCGCAGTAGTCGTTTCAAGAGTTACAAATAATCCAACATCTACAACAAACGCCCTAAAAACATACGAAACGCTCATTAGGTCAGGCATTCCAGACGGCGAAATTAAGGAAGGCGAGATCAAATCATTAAATCTCGTAGGAGAATCTTTACACGCCAGAAAAACAAACGTCATAAGTGAGAGGGACGCATTCTTACACAATCTCACCACTAGCTACGACAACCTCAAAAAGGCCTACGACGGCAAATCGAAGTACGATGACGCCATGAAAGAGCAGGAATATGTATATAAATATTTGACCACTGTAATAGGCAGGGACATCTACGAGGAAGAGCTCAAAAATATCTACTTGAAAGATGGCTCAAAAGCCGTTTTTGAGAAAATCGACAATGATTTCAATATAGAATATGAACACTGGCAAGGAGAATACGAATCTATCGGCCATTATTTCTACGCATTAATGTTAGAGTATGAAATATACGCAAAAGCGGAATGTGTATCTGGCGACAGAAAAGATGGCGCATGCCTTCAGCAGAAAAACGGAGACACCTTTAATGCCAATAAAAATCAGACAGCGGCGCAACGAATACTAAAGATATGGAACAGCGACAACTACAAAAAGATAGTAAGCGCGAAAATCGATAAAAGTCTTAACGACTTCAAAGAAGAGGGGGATAGATAATGAAACGTAACCCAAGAGTAATAATAGCGATCGCATTATGTTCGTTCCTACTTCCTCTAGTTATATCCGGAAACACCTCGGCACTTCGTGGTTCAGAAGAGGACTTACTAAAAATTGCACTTATGGACGGCATGAGAACGTGCTACGTCAAAGGCGACTCATACGTCAAAAGCAGCGGCATAACAAAAGGCCTATTCGCTACCAACAGCTATGACGCAATGCTTAGTCATGACGCCAGAGATGACCATATCGTGATTCTCCCGACACAAATATCAAATACAATTAAGGATTTTGACCTTTCCTGCCGAGAGGCATTCGAAGGCTATAGTGGTGGTGGTGGTACAACAAGGGGCATAAACGACCTGTTTGGAAAATTTACCACCCCAGATGAATATGGCTATGTTTTTGATACAGAGAAGAACCAACCAGAAGAGGGTGGAGATACGTCCGGATTGAGCACAATCGAGCTCACAATGTCCGTAAAAGACGGTTCGAACACCAACAACAAGCCAACATCCTCCACTGGAAAATTGACATGCTCAGGCGAATTGGTCAGTAAAGGCAAAAGATGGTTAACGAAAACCTGCTCAGGCGAAGCAAAGCTTACATACTCTTCCGGAGGAGTTGAACTCTATCTATCACTTACGGGTGGTGGCGAAAGGGGCGTTGGCCTAAGCTCGAGCGCGCTCCAACTCGAATTTATTGACCCATGGATTGGCTGGAGCTTCGACGATAGGACGGACCGCTACATGTTCGCTAATGTAAACGACTCCTATAAACAATCGATGGAATCAGCTGACGTCATAGATAAAGTTAAAAAGAACATAAGAATCACATTCAACAGCGCATATGCCTCCCCAGAGCCAACCGTTACTATTTCAGAGGTAAAAGCCCAACAGCCAGGAGACAAGCCACAAATAACGGACAACTCCTACTACAGGCATATAAATAAAGATCCCTACGACGCGGCGTCCGTAGCTCAGTTGCATTTTATGCAAAAAGGGCCAGCCGAAATCTTCAAAACATACAACGGTAGCTCAACTGACGGAAAATACGACGCAGCAAATTCCGTATTCGAGAATCCATACACTTACCATCTATACTATAAGTATCTACAGCGCTTCATGTCCGACTCAAACTACAATATCACAATAGATAGTTGTGACACCGTGGCTCCAGCAGGCGCAGCATATTACTTCAAAAACTCGCAAGACAAATGGTGCGTCATTAATATCCCTGGCGACTCATTGAGCGTACTAGCTCAATCATTGGCAGTAGTTGAAAACAAGCACCTAGTAAAGGGCACGTTTGAAGATGTAATCAAATGGTTCAGCAGTGCAGGCAATTATTCAGGCTTCCTAGAGAGTGATTATGCCAACGCAAATATAGATGAACAAGGCTCGGTCGTTCCGCCACAGGATCCAACCACTCCAGAAGCAGAGCCATCCTGTTACGATCACGCCGGTTCACTCGGTTGGATTCTCTGTCCAATCATCGAACAAGTCTCCGACGCAATCCAATCTATTTACGAAGATTACATCGTGCCATTCCTCAAGCTCGAGCCGCAATTGTTTGACCAATCTAGTGGCACCTTTGAGGCTTGGAAACAATTCCGCGACATTGCGAACGTTCTCTTTATCATACTGTTCCTCTTCGTTATCTTCTCGCAACTTACTGGCATTGGTATTGATAACTACGGTATAAAGAAGATTTTGCCAAAGCTAATCGTTGGCGCAATCTTGATCAATATGTCATATATCATCTGCCAGCTATGCGTAGACGTGGCAAACATCATTGGCCTCGGCATAGGCGGATTATTCGAAAACATCGCACCATACGATCCATCATCAATCAGCGTAAGTGGTGGCACTATCCCAGAAGGTCTCACCAGTGCAACCGTAATCTTGGTTGCGCTCGTAGCAGCCGTAACCGTCGGCGCACTCCTAGCAATTGGTCCATCAGTACTCATTCCGGTATTCATGGCATTACTTTCGGTCGTGATCGCAATTCTATTCTGCTTCGCGCTCCTAGCCGTACGTAAAGCGTTTGCAGTTATTCTAGTCGCAATCTCACCATTAGCCTTCGCATGCTACATGTTGCCAAACACAAAGAAGCTCTTCGATAAATGGTTTAACACTTTCAAGGGCGTCCTCATGGCATTCCCAATCTGTAGCGCCATGATTTATGGCGGCCAGATGGTGGCACGCATCATTATCGCAGCAACTGGCGGAAGTAGTATAGAGTTACCAATTGCACTCTCTGCTGCCGCAATTAGCATCGTTCCAATCTTTATGATTCCAAAAGCAATCCAAGGCTCAATGGCAGCCGTTGCAGGCGGCCTCATAGCAATGCAGGGCAGACTCACTGGACGCGCGAGAAATGGCCTCAACCGCAGTAACTGGGCAGAGGATCGCCGCCGTGCAAGTACAGAAATGCACAACCGTAGAGCAGCTGGCGTTAATATGTTCGGCAACGAAAGCTGGCGCAGCAAGCACCTACGCGATAGCGACAGCGCTATCGGTAAGCTGCGCCGCGGCAAGGTAATGAAGCATATCCCAGGCGTAGGCATTAGTACGCAGAAAGACCAACGCCTAGCAGCGGCACGCCAACGTTACCTCAACGACCAGAAAGAACGTGACACCGTAAATACCTTGACTGGACAGAGTGGCTTCGAAGACGCAAAAGTAGCACAAGATGCAGCCATTATTGAGGCTAATATCGGTAACAGCAGCGAAGTCAACGATATTAACGGCCTTCAGGATAGCCTCGAGACCGCAATCCGTACGGATGATAAAGCAAAAATTATCGCATATCAAAACGTATTGAGCGGCAAGGGCGATAAAGGACGTGAAGCCGTACGTAACGCAATGTCTAATGTTCAAGCTCAGACAGGTACCATGAACGAAAAGCAAAAGGCTGCCGTAGAATCCGCATCGCAAACCTATGGTTCCAACCTCATCAACGGAAAATACGCCGGCGATTACAAGGCCAACTCTCGCTCTACCTATGAATACGCCATGGACGCCTCTACTGGCAACGGCAGCGTAGAAGCTGGTGCGATGGATTCCTATAGCGGCGTCAAGCTAGACAAGCTCAGCACCAAGCGCATGGCCGAACTCGACGATGGCGAGCTCGATCGCATGACGCAAGCAATGGGCGCAAATGTCTCATATAACAATGACGGCACCTATAATATTTCTTACGACTTAGCAAATGCAACGATGAGCCAGTCGGAAGCCGAATCTTACGCCAATATGGCGCAAGCTACGCTTGACGACAAGAACATCAGCCTCAGCGACGAAAGGCGCAGACAACTCACGGCTGTCGTTGATGCATATACCTCGCCTACATACCAGAACGCAAATACAACTTCCAAGATCAAGCCTATGCGTAAGACCACGCCAAGCAATACTAGCGGTGGTACGGGCACACCTCCAGGTGGCACTGGCCACGCAGACCCAAGATCCGCAAGCAACCATCCAGCCCCGCCAGCTCCAGGCCCAGCTCCTGGCCCAGCTCCAGGCGGCCCAGGCGGAGGAAGGAGACCGTAAAAAATGGGACTATTTAATAGAGATGATGGACTGGAAGACGGATACCGCCGCGCAAAAAACGGCGAGACCCCAGACTTGGTCCTAAACGGCATCCCGCAGGTACGCAAAACCAGTGACCGCGAAAGCGACAATGGCATATCTGGACGCATCCTAAACCGCGTTACTGGCGGCCAAGACGAGAAATTCGGCGACCGCGACACCAGTCGTCAGGCTAGCGCCAAGAGTCTTCGCGACGGCGAAAAACAGAGCATGGCTGACGAGAAAAAAGCCGACGCCAATACTGGCGGGCTTAGCGGAGCCAGACAATCCGAAAACAACATCGCCTCAAAAACCACCAACAATGGCGGTTTTAGTAGCAATGTCATGGGTAGAAAGGACGACAAAAAAGGCAGAGGCAAATTCTCCTTTAATAATATTATGAGGAAAATGATGCCAGCCATTATTGCCGGCAGTGGTATCGCAGGCTATGGCGCGCTATCCTTCATGGGGCAGTTGGCGATGCCATTTAGCCTCGTCTCACAATTCCAGGGCAATTTCGATTCCATCGGCGCCTCTTCTAGGCTAAGATCTAGTATGTTTATTAAATACCAGTCAAATCCAAGCAGTCGTACTGGCCTTAGTTCCGATGTGAAAGATTTCGTAAATCAGCACTCAAAGATGTACAAAGTCTTTACCGGCAATGATAACGACTATTTCAAAATTAGCGAGCGCCAAAAGAAAAAGTTCGCCAAAGCCGGCATAACCGTAGAAACAGACGACTCCACCGGCCAAAGCGTATTAAAATTCAAGCAGTCCAATGGTGTCGAAATGACCGTCGTGCCAGATGAATCCATGACTGGCGACGGTCGCGTATATATTGGCGATTACTTCCAAAACAACGATGAATTCCATAACGCATATTTCGCGGGCGCCAGGACTTGGCGCGGGGCAGTAGGTGCCTGGTACGATAAAGTCGCCGACAAATTCCTGCACTTCTTTGGAGTCAAGCGTGGCGTCTGGGCTGCATATCTAGAAGGCGGAGCATCGGACGAAAACATGCAGAAGTTCCGGACAACCGTAGAAGACAACGCATCGGATACCGGCGGCATTAAGGGCTCTGCTGAAACCGCAGAATTTGAAGAAAGAACCGACGAAGATACACAAGAAACAACGCGCGCGCAAACCGGCGAAGGTAGCGACTCACTTGACGCGAGCAAAGGTTCTACGCGCGAAGAAATTAGCAAAAGCGCCAGTAAGTTCATCAATAGCAAAGTCACAAAGCTACTTAGCGCAGCTGGTGCGGTTTCTGGCCTAGCTTGTATGGCCGCAGATGTCGTTGGCGCCATTAATCTCATCGTGATGGCTTACCAGACCGTGCAAATCATCAAAGTCTCATCATCAATCCTCGAAGGCATTCAAAAAGGTCAAGTGGAAGATAGCAAGACCACCCCAGTCAACGAAATTGGCAGCTCTCTCACGATGCGCGCAAAAACTACCTACACGCTCACGGACGTCGAAAACACAGTCGACCACAGCGGCGGCGATGGTAGTGACGCGGCAGTTGCAACCAAAGATGTCACCATGGATAAATCTGCAATGGAATCCTCCGGCATTTCCTCGCTTTACGGCAATAAAGCTGTAGATTACAAAGACCCAAGCGTACAATCCTTTAATATCCAAAACAGTATTAATGGTATCGCAAAGGCCATAGGCAGCGGTGTCACAGCGTATCGCGCTTGCACCTTCGCAAAGCTCGGTGCGGCTGCCGTACAAGGCGTCGTCCAGCTCGTAGAAATCATTGGCTGCATTGCATCATTCGGTATCGGCTGTTTAGTTGACGCCTTCATCGAAGCGGGCAAGTCTCTTGCAAAGGAAATCGCCAAAGCTATCGTCATCAATGTAGTTGTGTCCGCCATCGTACCGTTCTTTGCTAATATCCTAACACGCAAAATCGCAACAGACGTATTCGGCGAAGACCTTGGCAACGCCTTGGCCTCCGGTGCCAATATATACATGGGGCAACATCACCAATATGCCGGTGGCTCCGTAGCAAGCAAAGAAAGCCTAACAAAGTTCATTAATGAACGTGAAGCATATAATGCAGATATCGCCCGATACGAACGCACCACGCGCAACCCGATGGACATAACATCACAATACACATTTATGGGCACCCTCATGAATAAATTTGCTATTCCGATGAATATTCAAGCAGGCGGCGTAGTAGATAAGCTTAGCACCTTTGGCAATATCGTAACCAAGGCAGTGTCGTCAATTACCCCTGGCGCAACTGCCGTCAGCGCGGCTATTACCGCACAGGAGGCGGCGGACGCGACCGATGCAAACTGCTCCAACATAGCAGATATCGGCGGCGTTGCAGATGCATTCTGTAATCCATATATCATTACGGATGTCGGAACTACTGGCATGGATCCAGCCGATGTTACATACATGGTATCCAAGCTTGATAGTAGGAACTTTGATCTATCCACCACAGATACAGCAGCGCCTGTTATTAAGCCCGATAGCCGCCTCGGTCACTACATCCTATATTGCGGCCAGCGTCAATCGCCATTCGGCCTTGCGGATCAAAACATCGCAAACGACTTCCGCACTCTTACTACGCACTCCACTATCGGCGATACCGTCATTAGTGCCATTCCAGTCGTAGGCAGCCTCGTAGACGTCTATAACGAAGCGCGTGTTATTGCGAACTTCGGCTACGTATCGGGAGAATCCTGCGTCACAGGAAACGCCGTAGCCGTGCAAGAAACAGAGCGCGACGATGGCACTACCTCAATTGAGACCAGCGACTGGAGCGAAAATAAATACTATCAGCGCTTTATCGAGGATCAACGTCTCGCCGAAAACATGGGCGTCGTCGAAAAATCTTCCGTCACAGCCTTCCTGGAAGACTACTACAAGGAGCATCCAATTGACGATTCCTACGAAGGCGTCCTAGCACGCCGCTCTGGCCTTACCAAAGACCAGGTCATAGCTACGCTAGACGTTATGGAGGCCATCGCGTTCTCGCAGAATTACAATCCAAACGGCTATGCACCAGTCTTATACGAAGAACCAACCCCAGAACGCATCTCAATGGAAGACGTCTATCAAAAGAATATGGACAGCGGCATCATTTCCGCTATCTTCCACGAAGATACGACGGACGAAAGAAGAATTAGAAACTTCGCCGCATAACAAAAGGCAAAAAAAATAACGCCCTCGGGAAGCCCGGGGGCGTTTTTTGCTGCAGTATTATTCCGGACCCGGCAGAACATATCCAGGACCAGCACCAGCGTAGTCTTCAAGGATCGTGGAAAAGGTGTCGTCATGGGCTCCATCTTGGTTATATTCGAGCGCATAAGTGCAGAGTATGATAAACTCAAAGCTCACTGGAAAGTGACTATTCTCGTATACATACTCCATTTTGCTCGTATCATAACTCTGATATCTCACAGAAGACCAGATGCCCTTTTCGGTACCCACCATAATCTCGGTAGAGGCGCCAAAGTCATGCTCCTGAAAACCAACGAACACAAGACTGCCATCGCTACGCTTATTCATATGAAGACCATCGTAGTTGTACCTTTCAGTATAACCAAGAGCTCTAGCGAGTGACGTTAGCCTAAAAAAGTTCGCCGTGTCATCCGTGCCGATGTAATCCCAGACGTTCGTGTGGAGCTTTACCTCGTGGCCGCGAACCTCGAAGATCCACATGCCGTTGGCGTCCTGCTGCGGGTTCTTATTGTCGACACTCGCAGAAGACGCGATCGGTTCCTGGGTAGCCGTGGTGTCACTTTCGTGGTTTTCTTCGCCACCGCCCACATCGGGCTGAGTTACGTCGTTATTCGACGTTGCCGGTTTGCTCGTATTCTGCCCACAACCAGTGAGGGCAAGGCAGAGTACGACGACCATGATAAATGCTACAGCAATTTCAAATCTTTTCTTCATGGTATCCACCCCCATTTCATAAATTTTTCTCAACGAGAAAAGATTTGCAGATAAAAAAGTGCCGTGCCGTTGTTTTGCACTATATATATTATACAATATAATTCGAAATTATGCTAGACCGCTATCTTATCTCGCCACAATAGCCAATGATTTAATATAAACACGCTTAACCTTGAAAATTAGCTTAAAATTGGGTATAATAATTCCAGACTAAAACTGCGAGAATTTTAGTTTTTTCTAGACTAAAAATATATATGAAATCAAAAGCTAAGGAGTTGATTAATAAGAAGGTTCCACGTATCCTATTTTTGATTTTCCTTGATACTCTCGCACTTATAGCTACCGCATTTCTATCGCTCTGGCTACGCTTCGATTTTCACGAAATCCCGTACGAATTCCTAGCAAACGTCGCGCACTGTTTGCCGGTAGACTTTATCTTTATGGTCGTCATATTCTCCGGCTTCCATTTATATACGAGCGTCTGGCGCTACGCATCCATCTCCGAACTCCTCAGCATCATTACGGGCTGTGTTTGGGTGGAACTCCTCAGTACTGCATTCAAGGCACTCTTGCAGCTCCAAATTCCACGCGCACATTTCTTTATTCATCTCATCCTCATGATTCTATCCGCCGTTGCAATCCGCTATTCTTACCGCATCTTGCGTTTTATCCTCCATACACTCCAGGCTAGGAATGGTAGTCGCGTTATCATGGTCATCGGTGGTGGCGATGCAGCAAAAATCCTCATCGACGAATATTCCCGTAGCGACAAAAACTACGACGCTCGCATCGCTTGCATCATCGACGATGATAGATCCAAAGTTGGTAGCGTTATTCGCGGTGTTCCAATCGTTGGCAACCGCCAGACTATCGAGTACAACGCATACAAATACCACATTAACGAAATTATTATCGCAATTCCTTCGGCCAGCAAGGAAAACATTTCCAAAATCGTCACTGAATGTCAGAAGACCGATTGCAAGATTAATATTCTCCCGGCAATCTATCTCCGATCCGACCAAGAAACCGAAAACGTCACCGAATACATTCGCCCAATTAAGTACGAGGACTTCCTTGGCCGCGACCAAATCGTCGTAAATAACCAAGAAATTACCGACAATCTTACCGGCAAAACAATTCTCGTTACTGGTGGTGGCGGAAGTATTGGTTCCGAGCTTTGCCGCCAAATTGCTGCAGCCAAGCCAAAGCTCCTCATTATCTTTGATATCTACGAAAACAACGCCTACGATATCCAGCAAGAACTCTATCGCAACTACCCAGACCTCAACCTAGAAACTATCATCGGTTCCGTCCGTGATTATGCCCGCCTAGAGAAAGTCTTCGAAGAATTCCTGCCGGACCAGGTCTATCACGCTGCGGCACACAAGCACGTGCCACTTATGGAAGTCTCGCCAAACGAGGCCATCAAGAATAACTGCCTTGGCACTCTAAACACCGTAAAGCTCTCTAATATGTACGGCGTAGAGAAGTTTGTATTAGTGAGTACGGACAAGGCCGTCCGCCCAACCAATATCATGGGCGCCAGCAAGCGCATCTGCGAAATGATTATTCAGACCTGGGATAAATTCAGTACCACCAGCTTCGTCGCCGTACGCTTTGGTAACGTCCTTGGATCCAACGGCTCCGTCATTCCACTATTCCTCAAGCAGATCGAAAGCGGCGGCCCAGTCACCGTCACTCACAAAGACATCACACGCTACTTTATGACCATTCCAGAAGCCGTCAGCCTCATTCTGCAGGCTGGAGTCTATGCCGAAGGTGGCGAAATCTTCGTCCTAGATATGGGCAAGCCAGTTAAGATTTATGACCTTGCAAAGAAAATCATTCGCTACAAAGGCCTAGAACCAGGCAAAGATATCCAAATCAAGATTACCGGCCTTCGCCCAGGCGAAAAACTCTACGAAGAAATGCTCATGGAAGAGGAAGGCCTCAAGGAAACACCGAACAAACTCATTCATATTGGCCGCCCAATTCGTATTAAGGATACCTTCCAGGAAGACCTAGATAATCTAATCGATGCCGCTGAGCGCAACTCGCCAGCCATCAAACAACTAACCGCCAAGCTTGTAACTACATATAAGCCACAAAAGGAGACGAAATAATGTCAGACATCAAACCATTCAAGAACAAGGTTTGGCTTGCAACACCAACTATGCATGGTGACGAGATTAAGTATATTCAGGACGCATACGAGTCCAACTGGATGTCTACTGTTGGCGAAAATATCAATGAAGTTGAAAGGCAAATCGCCGAGAAAGTCGGTTGCAAATATGCCGTAGCATTATCTGCTGGTACCGCATCGCTACACCTAGCCATCCGTCTAGCCGGCGAAACTCTATATGGCAAAGCGCCTGTTAGCGGAGGCGCGCTAAAAGGCCATAAGGTTTTCTGTAGCGACGTTACCTTTAGTGCGACCGTCAATCCAGTCACTTACGAAGGTGGCGAACCTGTATTTATCGACACCGAGTACGATACATGGAACATGGATCCAAAGGCCCTCGCAAAGGCCTTTGAAATCTATCCAGACGTCCGTTTGATAGTTGTCGCACATCTTTATGGCACTCCGGGCAAAATCGACGAAATACGCGCAATTGCGAAGGCTCACAATGCATTAATCGTAGAAGACGCCGCAGAATCCCTCGGCGCAAGCTATAAAGGCAAACAGACCGGCACCTTTGGCGATTTTGGCTGCATTAGCTTCAATGGCAACAAGATTATTACCGGTTCCGCCGGTGGCATGTTCTTGACTAATAGTGAGCACGACGCCAATAAAGTCCGCAAATGGTCAACTCAATCCCGCGAGAATGCCGCATGGTACCAACACGAAGAAATCGGCTACAACTATCGCATGAGCAACGTCATCGCTGGCGTAGTTCGCGGCCAAATCCCATATCTAGAAGAGCATATCGCACAAAAGAAAGCCATCTACGAGCATTACAAAGAAGGGCTAAAAGACCTTCCGGTACAAATGAACCCGTACGACAAGAAAAATTCTGAGCCAAACTTCTGGCTATCTTGCATGATTATCAACCCAGAAGCTATGTGCAAACAAGTCCGCGGCGAGCAGGATGCTTTATATCTCAGTGAACCAGGCAAATCCTGCCCAACCGAAATCCTAGAAACTCTTGCTAAGTATAATGCTGAAGGTCGCCCAATCTGGAAACCAATGCACATGCAGCCAATCTTCCGCAATCATGGTTTTATTACCAAAGACGGCAACGGTCGCGCCAATACCAACGCATATATCGCTGGCGAATCCACCGATGCCGGCGTAGACATCTTTAATCGTGGCCTGTGCCTTCCGTCCGACAATAAAATGACGCCAGAAGAGCAAGATATTATAATTAAATTAATCCATAATTGTTTTGAATAAAAATGTCAGGATACAAGAATAATCACAAGCCATACGGCCCATACGAGAAATACTTCAAGCGTCCACTTGATATTATTTTCTCGCTCCTCGCATTGATTATTCTTTCTCCAGTCTTGCTCGTTGTAGCAATACTCGTTCGCATTAAACTCGGTAGTCCAATTATCTTCAAACAAGACCGCCCCGGCAAAGACGAAAAAATCTTTAAGCTTTACAAATTCCGCACCATGACGGATGAGAGGTCGAAAAATGGTAAATTATTACCTAATGAAAAGCGGCTTACGAGATTTGGAAGAATGTTGAGAAAAACATCGCTCGACGAACTACCGGAATTATTCAATATTCTAAAGGGAGATATGAGCTTTATTGGGCCAAGGCCACTGCTAAAAGAATACATCCCATATTATACAGCCAAAGAGCGCTGTCGGCATCATATTAGGCCTGGACTCACGGGCTTGGCGCAAATAAATGGGCGAAATGCGATTAAAAACTGGGAAGAACGCCTTAACTTCGATATTAAGTATGTCAATAAGTGTACATTTCGAACAGATATCGAAATATTAATTAAGACATTTCTTAAAGTTTTTGATCATTCAGTGATACTTGACGGAGATAGAGTAGTGGTGGGGAGGTTAGACGAAGAAAGAGGTAAAAGTAGATGAAGAAGAAATTAGCAATTATAGGTGGTGGAAGAATGGCAGGAATTATAGCTATCAATGCCAGACAAATGAACATCGAGTCCCATTGCTTTTCTCCAAAAGAGGGGATAATTGAGCCTGATTTATTCGACGTCATTCATGATGTAGACGTATTAGACAAAAACAACCTTCTTAAAGAGTGTAAAAAAACGAAAATTGATGGAGTATTGTCGACGACAGAATTGACCATAGCTCCTGCAGCATACATTTCAAGCAAGTTGAATTTGATTGGAATTGATTATACAGATTCTGTGGAAATTACCGATAAATATAAAAATCGAGAAAAAACAAAGGACGTTGAAAATTTAAAGCATCCAAAATATACGGAAATTTATTCAATTGAGGATATCCTGAAATTTGACGCGGACTATCCAGTTATTTTAAAGCCACGTTCAAGGGGCGGTAAAAGAGGAATAACTGTGATCTATGACAAGGAACAAGCGAAAGAAGCGTTTGAATATGCTGTTTCAGAATCAGACAATGAACTGCCGTTTATCTTAGAAGAATATATAGATGCGCCGATAGAATGCTCAATTGAGACGCTTACGAAAGACGGCATAACTTTCGTGATACAAATTACTCGAAAAAAGACCTCGGGGGCACCTCACTGTGTGGAATTGGCCCATTTTCAACCAGCCGAATTAGGCATTGATTTGGAAAATAGAATAGCCAAAATTATGCAAGACTCATTGCAAAAAATAGGTCTCAAAAATGGTGCTTGTCATACTGAAATTAAAATTAAAGGGAATGATATTTTCCTTATAGAATTTAACGCGAGACCCGGCGGGGATCATATAGCATATCCGTTAACTCAACTGAGTACGGGCTATGAATATATAAAGGGAGCGATATCGATTGCGTTAGGCGACTTTTATGCTCCAGACGTTAGGAAATTTAAACATAATTATTCAGGAGTTATTTTTATTACCCAACAAACCATGAACTACAAAAAAATATTTGATACTTGCGAAAAATATGATTGGTGCTATTTGAAACACGATATGGGAACGTCGTTTACGAACATAACGCATAATGACGGTTTTAATAAAAACTACTTTATATATTCCAGTAAAGAAAAACCAATTTTTATAAAAGAAATGGAAGGAGAAATATGGGAAAAGTAATAGTATTAGGCGCTACAGGCACGTTAGGCTTACCAATATGTAGATATCTGAAAGAAAAAGGGTATGATGTTTTGGCGGTAGGACACAGCAATCGTGGAGAAAACCTATTTAATAAATTAGGTGTCGATTTTTCGAGAATAGAAATATCCGATTTTTCTAGCTTTAAAGCATTACCTCAAAAAGACGTTGATTGTGTTCTAAATTTTGCCGGCTGCCTTCCGGCTATGATGAAAAAAACAGATAGTAATGCAATGTATCCCGATACGATAATAAAGGGTACTATCAATGTTCTTGATTATATGAATAATGTCGGATGCAAAAAATTGATTTTCCCTCAGTCGGTATATGATGTTCATTATCTATTTGGTAGCGCCAACCCAATATCGGCGGACGCAGAAAGGAGAACAGTATATACTGGCGATCACTCTATATATGTAACATGCAAAAACGCCGCAATTGACGTAATAAAATACTATAAGGAGACCTATGGTATTAACACAACAATTCTTAGACTTCCTGGAGTGTATCAATATCATCCAAAACCATATATTCTAATTGATGGAAAGAAAAGAATAAAATTAGAAAGAGTGTGGATTGAAAAGGCGAAGAAGGGGGAGCCTTTGGAAGTTTGGGGAGACAAAAATAGAATACTTGAGAGCGTATGTATTGAAGATTTTCTACAGATTGTTCAAAAAGCTATCGATAAAAAAGATGATTGCGATATATATAATGTAGGAAACGGTGGAGTCACCATAGACGAGAAAGTAAAAGCTATTCGTGACGTTTTTTGCGATAAAGACCACATCTCAAAGATAATTTATCGACCTGATATGCCAGATAGTACACAATACGTTTTAGATATCGAGAAAACAAAAACTGGGCTTGGATATAAACCACAATATGATTGGAGGGGTTATCTCGAGAACCTAAAATGGCACATGCAAAATCAACCCAACAAGGATATATGGGGACGTTTTGAGGATTACTATGATCTATTAAATATTAGTAACGACGAAGAACGATTCGAAAAATAAAATAATGAAAGAAATCGGCAGCGAGTTTTGGTTAGAAGATAACAGTAATTGTGAAAGTAGTGTTTTTGATAACCTCCCAACCGGGAAAGATAGAAAGTTCTTTGCTTTCGGCCGTACGTCGCTAGATTATATTCTTAAGGATATCAACAAAGCCCATGGCGTTGTCTATATGCCCGATTACTGCTGCCGGTCAATGATTCAGCCATTTCTTGACAATGGATATCGAATTAAGTATTACGGAGTAGATTTAGTTAATAGGAGTTATCATGTTGGTCTAAATGAAAAATGCGACGTTTTCTTTGCTATGAGTTATTTCGGCTATTCGTCCACCAATATGGATAAATATATTCGTGAGTTTAAACGAAAAAATACTATAGTTATCGAAGATATAACTCATAGATTTTTCAGCAGTAGTAAATATAGCGACTATTCTGACTATGTATTCTGTAGTTTAAGAAAATGGCTTCCTATCATTAGCGGTAGCTTTTGTGCAAAGGCAAATGATAATTTTAGAGTATCGACCGACAAATATAGTATGAATAAAGAGTATATAGATACTCGAACGAAGGCGATGAAGCTCAAGAGGCAGTACATCCTCGGACAGATTAATGACAAAGACGAATATATAAAACTATTTTCTAAATCTAATAAGGAAATAGATGATTATAGAGACAAGCTAATTGACGACGAGTCATTCGAAATACTCAAGAGGGTCGATTATAATGAAATAAAAGCGAAAAGATGCAAAAATGCCATATTAATACATGAGATTTTAGCTGAAAATCATATATCAACTCTGGAACTCCAGAATGGAGATGTACCTCTATTTGTACCTATTTTTCTTAGTAGTCTAAAACAGCGCAATAATCTACGCGATTTTGCCATTTCTCATAATATTTATCTACCTATTCACTGGCCCGTCGAAAATCAACCCAAAAGTGTCCAATCATATATAGAACTATCACTAATCTGTGATCAAAGATATAACGCCGAGGAAGTTTCCCAATATGTTGGACTATTAATGAATTATTTGGAGAAATGTGATGCTTGATATCTATTTTGACCCAAATTACGGGAAACTCTACGAAAACGCTGAGCGTGGTGAGGCGAAAATTTTTGTATGTCAAACAAAGAACGGTAGAATATCTAATCAATTCATTAAAAGAGAGATTCCGATTAAGGTAGATGACAATAAGTATTATGACATTGTGACACCTTATGGCTATGGTGGACCAATAGTAGAAGAATGCATTAATAAAGAAGGACTGTTGCGCGATTACGAGTTGCAGTTTTCAGCTTATTGCGAGCAAAACAATATCATCTCAGAATTTGTTCGTTTTCATCCTATAATAAAAAATTCTATTGATTTTAATAAGATATATAGTTGCGAGTTTAACCGTTTAACTGTGGGTACTAATCTAAAGGCATATGCGGACCCAATGATGGAAGAATTCTCTAAAAGTTGCCGTCAGAATATACGCAAAAGGTTAAAGATGGGCATGGAGTATAGGGTAACCGAGTGCCCAGAGGATTTTGAGTCTTTCAAACAGTGCTATTATTCAACAATGGAGCGCAATGAAGCATCGGATTATTATTATTTTGATGATGAATATTTTAATAAGATAGTAAAGTACTTTAAGAAAAACACAATTTTAGTCGAGGCTATATATCAAAGAAAAACGATAGCCGCTGGTCTTTACTTTGTTTCGAATAAGACTATTCATATTCATCTATCGGGAACTTTAAAAGAATACCTGCACCTTTCTCCTGCATATATATTACGCTATGGCGCTATGATGTGGGGTAAGGAAAATGGATACGAACTAATACATCATGGTGGCGGACGATCGGTTTCCGAAGAAGATAATCTATATAAATTCAAAAAACAATTTGGAAAAAATACGCAATTTGATTTCTTCATTGGGAAAAAAATTTGGAATGCTGATATGTATAATCGTATTTGTAGCAACGTTGGGGCTGACATTTCTGGATCGTTCTTTCCGGCCTATAGGGAGCCGAGAATATGAAAATTCTCATGATGGCTCACTATGTCACATTTCCGTCAGAAGGCGGTAATAGCCGTTTTTGTTATCTGTTAAATCTTCTAAAGAAGAACAAGAAAAACGATATTGAATTATTAACATCTGATTTTAGGCATGGAACTAAAAGGAAGCATAATCTTTCGGTCCAGGACGTCGAGGAGCTGGGATATAAAGTCACTTTTATTCAGGAGCCTGGTTATAAGAAAAATATAAGCTTAAAACGTTTATATAGTGCAAAGGTGCTAGCAAGGAATACGAGAAAATATCTTAATTCGCTCGAGGAATTACCGGATGTTATCTATTGTGCTGTCCCATCTTTGGATATCGCAAAAGAAGCGGCTATATTCGCTAGAAAGAACGGCATTCGATTTATTGTAGATATTCAAGATTTATGGCCAGAAGCATTTCGGATGGCGATTAATATTCCAATTGTCAGTGATATTGTTTTTTCTCCAATGAAAAGTATAGCTGACTATATATATAAGTCTGCAGACGAAATAGTAGCCGTGTCTCAAACTTATGTGAACAGAGGACTTAAAGTAAATACGAAGGCAAACGGTTTATGTGTTTTTCTCGGTACTGATCTAAAACAGTTTAATAAGAATGCGGATAATCCACGAAATGAAAAATATAAACAGTTTACATTGGCGTATATTGGCACTCTGGGGCATAGCTACGACTTAAGAACTGCTATAAAAGCCGTATCTATTGCGAAAGAAAGAGGTGCAAGTATTAAATTCTTAATAATGGGCGATGGGCCATTACGAAGGGAATTTGAATTATACGCCAAACAAGAGAAAATAGACTGTGAATTTACTGGAAAACTGCCATATGACAAGATGTGCTATAGATTGTCAAGATGTCATATTGCAATTAATCCAATCGTAGAGAAGTCCGCAGCAAGTATCATAAATAAAGTGGGTGACTATGCAGTAGCTGGTCTTCCTGTTATAAATACACAAAACTGCAATGAGTATGTAGATCTTATAGAAGAATATCAGATGGGTTCTAGTTGCCGTTCCGGAGACTACACATCACTCAGCGAGAGAATTCTATATTATTGTAATGTATATAAATACGAGCGACAAAACTGGCAAAAAATAATTAGAGGTGCAACTAGGTGTGGCGAAGAACGCTTTAATCGAAAAACGACATACAAAAAAATCATTGATATAATAGAAAAACAACCATGAGCAAAAAGAAATTTATAAAAGATATTATCGTGAATTCATTTTCGTTCGGCGTTTATGTTATTTCTCAACAGCTCATATTAATGCCGCTAATGGGAAAGATGCTCGACGAGAGATCGTTTGCATCATATATCATTTTCATCTCAATATTCTCTATAATATCAAATTCCTTGGGAAGCGAGCTTGGTATAGTTCGGCAAATTCTAGAACATAAAAAAGAGGCTAGGAAATATAATTCCCTATTAGTCCCCATAACACTAATTTCATTTGTGATTGCGATTATCGGTACGCTTATATTAGGTTTTGGAGTTCTTGATTCATTAATGCTTTCAATAGCTGTTGCTATGGCGAATATTCGTCTATATTGTGGCGCATACTTTAGAATGAATAAAACATTCAGTAAGGTGCTAGTACAAAACATCTTATACTTAGTCGGAATTGGAGTAGGAGTTTTATTATTTCACTTTACGAGTATCATTTGGGTACCTTCAATTATGGGTGAAATCATATCGCTCATTTATTCGATTTATTTATCGGATTTTAAGCAATTACGTCTTACTAAGAAATATCTAATATTCGATAAGAATATTTTTCTTAAGCTAAAAGACTATAGCATAGTAGAATTGATTACGAATCTGATGGTTTATTTTGATAAATTAATAATTTATCCAATTTTAGGTCCGCTGGCTGTAAATACCTATTATGCAACAAATACTACTTCTAAGATTTCATCACTGATCATAAACCCGTTAAATGGCGTAATAATCGCTTGGCTAAAAAACGATGATGCGAACGGGAGAAAAAGGTATATTAAATTCGCACTCAAATATACGCTTCCAATTATTGCTGTAATTTCATTGTTTAATATCCCAGTAATATATCTTGCGATAAAAATACTGTATTCGCAATATTCGGATTCGTCAATTAGTATTATTATCCCGATTGCCATTAGTGTAGGAATTGGCACTGCATCTTCGCTTATTCGATCATTAGTTTTAAAGTATCGCAAAAGCACAGAGCTGCTTTCAATCTACATACAATATACTTTAGTATTCATTTTTGCATCAATAGCGTTTAGCAATATCTGGGGACTATTTGGTTTTGCTATTAGCGGAATAGTATCGAAAACTTATTTATTAGCAGCGTTTATCTTTAAATTAAAAAATATTGTACATGAAGATGAAAAAAAATAGTAATATACTTGATAAGCTATATATTATTATTGTACTGAATATTATTCCATCTGCTCTATATGGGTTAATAAAAATACCTAACGGTCTATATACAGCATTATATGCTGCTGTCTATTTTATCCAGACACTGATTATTATCTTTGCGATAATTCGCGACAAGTCCGTCAAAGTTCGTAAAAAACATATATTATTATCTGTTCTTCTAATAGCTATTGCCATGAGTATTGTTGTCTATAATATTGTCGTATGGGGCGACATCGCTTCTTCCGAATATATTTCGCTTATTGCTAATATCATAAATATCGTTGTACTTATTTCAATTTCATCTCAGGCGACAATCCATAAAAAGGATTTGGTAAAGTTTTATAGGAGGATTATTATCCTAGGAATTATTAGTGCAATAATCAATGTAGCTTTAAACTATAACAAGATTTTTAACCTGGCAGCTCTTACTAATTCTTACTCTGCAAATTTCAGTTCATTCTTTCCCAACAGAAATCAATACGGTATGTTTATGTTTGCGTGCATTGTTTCACTAGTTAATTTGAAAATCTTAACTAAAATGCCTAGGAAGAGATTTATCTTCTGTATGATTCTGTTTATTGCGATGCTGGTATTATCGATGTCTAGGAATTCTGTTCTAGGTCTTTTAATATTTACTGGGATATATCTTATTTCGAGTGAACGCAAAGTCACTAAAAATCGCCTTCTAGTAGCGGTTATAATATTTATACTATCGATATTTTCAATCTTTGGTATGATTCATAATGAAAAACTATACAATACTGTAAATACAATGTTCCTACGAACTGAAACTATTGGATCAGCTTCTGGGCGGTCAGAGGTGTGGCGAAATGGTATTACGATAGGATCTAAGTATAATCCCATTACCGGTGTTGGCCGAGAACGATCTATCGAATTAAACAATGTCGAATTTAATAATAGCCTTGAATACTTTCATTCCACCTATATTCAAACGTATGCCATGTATGGCATCTTTGGACTCATGTTACTAATAGGGGTGCTCATTAGTATAATTTCAAAGATAAAAAAGCTTCCAGTTGAGTCTCGCTTCAGAGCTTCATTGTTAGCCATGATGTTTGCCTTTGTCGTCATGTCTATCTTTGAAACCATGACTCGTTTTTCTATTGGTTATGCTGATACTATGGGGATGGTATTCTATTTCACTTTGCCGTTAATAATTGTTTCAAACAAAGATAGTTTTTTATATAGCGAAAACCTTCCGAAGAAGTAGAGTAGTAGGTCAACCGTAACAGCATTTCGGAAATATGAAAGACCATACAGTATTAGGGCTATTATTTATAGCTATGGCTCTATAATAACCTTTTTGTTTTTTTGAAGAACGCAAAGCCATCGTCGGCGCCATTAAGTATGTCGATGGAGCGATCGAATCCAAACGCGAAGACGGCGACGCCTGAGCGCATCATAAATATAATATGCCCTTTGTCGGCTCCGATTATAAAGGTATCGAACGTTTTAATCGCTACGAAGAAAAACTTCGCCGATAAAGGTGTCGAAATGGTCTACTTCTCGTATACTCAGGACACCAGTAGCGCCAAACTTCGCGAAGCTCTCGGCGCCATTGCCAAAGCAGAGGAGAAGAATAAATGAATCAGCCCAACTTCCGTTCATCCGTTATCCAGGATGTTATCAAATATCTCCGCGGCGAAGGCGTAGAAGTTATCATCTACGAACCAACCCTCGCCGACGGCAGCGACTTCAATGGCTTTGAGGTCGAAAACGACTTCGCAAAGTTCTCCAAGCGCAGCGACATCATCATCGCCAACCGCCTCGAAGACGAACTCAAAAAGGTCTCCGATAAGGCCTGCACGCGCGATCTGTTCGCGAGAGACTAACAAAAAGATGTGTTGAATGGAGGTTTATGGGCGGTAGTTCTTTTCAGCTATCGCAGTCTCCACCCAGGTGCTAAGATTCCTATATATCTCTCCGTAAGCGTCTTCGCTATACGGATCGTAGCACTTGATAAAATTAGACAATCTATAGCCGTCATCAGTATAAACACAATCAAAAGGATTATCCCCCTTCGCGCAAGTTCTAGAATTCGAATCTTTTAGGTTATGTATATAGATACCAAGAAGGCCGCGCTTTTCACGCCACGCTTTATTGATTTCATATAATACCCATTCGCGCTTAGAAGTTTCTGATCCAATTAAGACCACTACGCAATCTTTATACTTCATATTCTCATCAATCCAATTCCTTATAGCCCTATCTCCGCCGCGCTTAACAGTTTCCCAATCATTAACCGAAACAGGGGCGTCCCCGCTGATAACTCCCATTTGTCGAATTTGTTGAACGCGAAAAACATCATTATTATAATGGAAACTGTAAAATACACGTCTTTTCATCTATCTAGTAACCTCCACGTTTATCGTGATTCTGTAATTAAAAAATATAACAAATAATACGACAAGCAAAATCGAGCCATAGAACATTAGCAAAACAGGCCTCGTCAATGACCTGAGCCACATCCGTAGACCAATATATTTCTTAATGTTCATAGAATAAGCAGTCACCCTGGTAGCAGAATTAACCACATCGTCATACAGGGACCGATAAGCACGCTCTAGCATTAAATAGTAGGCGTCAATAGACCAAAAAACAATAATCGAACCGAGAAGGACCCACACTAATTCATAATTACCCGTAGTAATCATTGCCGAAAATACGGCCACTATTATAGTAACCGACCAACCCTTAAACAGAAAAGTATTAGAAGATAGGCGGTTGATAACTCCTTGAATAAATTCGAGATGCTTTCTCTTATCGTCACTAAAACTGCCTGCCATATACTGGTATTATATAACAATTAATTAAGTCTTGAGTCAATATCGTATCCGAGCAAAAACATAAGCGAAAAGAAAAAACTCTTAGAGAAAATGGCTTAATTGTCATAATTGACAAATCACTCCATCTATGCTATAATATACTCATATCGAGCTTCTTTTTCTTGCTCGCGCATTTTTCCAGATTTTATACTGCAAAGGAGTGATTTTTGTGCCCGTATCAAAGCACAATAAGTCTAAGAAACGTAAGCCCGGCCTGACCGATAACGAAAAGCTTATCAAGAAGGCCCACAACGACGGCATCATCAACAATCCGCCGAAGAACTCCCTGGCTGTCCAGGTTGCAGAGCAGAGCAAAGCCCTGCGCGACCACATCCGGAACCCAGAGCAATACATCTCTATCTGCAACGAGATTACCAGGAATCCCAGCATCAAAAGCTTTGCCGACTACGGCACCAAGGTTCTGCGCGGCATCCACCGCATGCAGCCCCAGCAAGCCGAATACCTGGTCTACCAGCTCCGCGCCTTCCGCACTTTTGAATCCTGGAAGCGCATGGGGCAGACCTACATTCTTTCTGCGCCGCTGGTCAACCAGCTGCTCAGCAACACCGCACCGATTCGCTTTGACGTCAGCGAGGCTGTTCTGCCTTTCAATAACTTTTACGTGGACCTCGGCTTTCTGGAAGACGGCCAGCACGTTGGCTTCTTCGCCCACAAGCACCGCAAGCAACCCTGCATCGACTTCGTCTTTGTGAAGGGCGCGCAGATTTGTTCCGTCACGCTCAACAAGTACATCACCGTTTCGCGTCCCGACGAGTGCAACTGTCACCTGGACGATGTTCGCTATCTAAACTTCGTCATTACGGCCATCATGGACATGATAAATATGGCCGACGAAACGCCCGGCATCGAGCAATACGACGACGATTGCGACGCCCGCACCTGCGAGTGGCGCTCCTACCTGAGCCTCACTGGCGAGTCGCCGCTCCTTGGCGCCGCACATTGGATCGAGCGTGGCGGCTCCATTTCCTGGTCTGGCGCCGGCATCCCCGCCGTCCCGACCGCCGCCGCAGTATAATCAACCGGGCGCACCCGCGCCCACCAGCCCCCGGACCACGGTCCGGGGGTATTTTTGACCTCACCGGCCATCCATGCAATAATTAATAGATATGACAGTGGTATTTTTTATCTTATTAATTATTCAGCTTGGCGCCAGCGTCACCTTCCTTTTGTCGCTCGCAAAGCTCAACCTTTTGCAAGTTTGGCAACTTTTGGTCGTCGCTGCGGTTGTCGTATTGCTTTTTGCGATTAATTTCTGCTTACTCGTCGTCCGCAAAAAGGGCAAAATCGCCAAGTTTATCGCCGTCCTGTTATCCATCGCGGTAATTGTCGGCTCATTCTTCGGCATCAAGTACGTCCGTCAGGCCACCAGTTTCATCGAAACCGCCACCGGCGCAGAGTACGAGACGCAGACCTATAAGGTTTTATCTTTGAAATCCAGTGCTTACACCGAGGTTAGCATGCTCGCGCGTCAGCACGTCGGCTTCCTCAAGTCCAACCCAAACCTCGACAACACCCACGCCGCCCTCAAAAACGTCGTCGATTACAAAAATTACGATTATGACGACCTCGTCAGCCTCGTCGCCGCCCTCTATGACCACGATTCCGCCGCGGTTGTTTTGAATGACAGCTACCTAGATTATCTCTCCGAGGACACCGACTCTACTTTTGTCGACGACACCCGTGTTATTTACGAGTTCGAAGTCCGCGCCGACACCCCAGATCTTCGCCAAGCCGTTGACGTCACCGCCGAGCCTTTCGCCGTCTATCTTTCCGGCTCCGACTCTCGCGGCGCCATCACCCAGACCGCCCGCAGCGATGTCAATATCGTGGCGGTCGTCAATCCAAAAACCGCCCGCATCCTCCTGATTTCCATCCCGCGCGATTACTACGTCCAGCTCCACGGCACTACCGGCAACAAGGACAAGCTCACCCACGCCGGTATCTATGGTATTGAAATGAGCAAAAACACTATCGAGGATCTACTCGGCATCAAGATCAACTACACCGTTAAGGTCGGCTTCCAAACTGTTATCAAGGTTGTCGATGCCCTCGGCGGTATTGATATCGATTCCGACCAAGCTCTTAAGTTGCAAGGCGGGAAGTGTGTGTTTAACGAAGGCCTCAATAAGGACGTAAACAGCACTTGCGCCCTCGCTTTTGCCCGCGAACGTTATTCCTACGCCTCCGGCGACCGCCACCGCGGCCAAAACCAACAGCAGATTATTGAAAAGATTATTGCCAAAATGTCCGACCCACATTACGCCGTCCGCTGGTCCCAAATTCTGGACGCCGCCAAAGGCTCTTTCGAGACTTCGATGACCTATGATGAAATTACTTCCTTTGCCCGCGTCGAGTTAGCTTCGCTCCGTCACTGGTCTGTTGAGAGTATTCAACTAGACGGCTCCGGCGCCATGCTCCCAACCTACTCCATGGGCTCCCAAAAGCTGTATGTTATGATCCCAAATCAAGCCACCGTCGATGCCGCCAAAGCTAAGATTTTGGAATATACGACTTCCTCCGGTTCCGGCTCCTCGGATTCCGGCTCCAACTCCGGTTCTACTTCCGGAACCAATAAATAGTCGCCCGCCAACCATCGCTGGCTCCCTCTAACAAATCGCCAAGCCTCCAAATAATCGATGTCCCACTAAACAAATCGCCAAGCCCCCATGTTTTTGTGCACCTTCTATTTCGCCCTATATGCGACCAGTCACTTTAAAGTGACTGG
>DFHM01000017.1 GCA_002371895.1 Candidatus Saccharibacteria bacterium UBA3723
TAATTACTATTTCTGCTTTCGCGATTACAAACTTTATCTTAAGTGCATTGAAGTAAGGAGGTATGATGAACTTATTAAGCGTAATGTCTTCGATTCAGAGTCAAATTAATAGTGCCGGTACTGGCACTGGTGCCCAGACGGACATAATGGATACCGTTGGTACTGCCCTAAACGTAGTTTTTGGTATTGTGGCAATTATTGCGGTAGTAATGATAGTAATTGGCGGCGTTAGCTACGCTACTTCTCAGGGTGATCCCGGCAAGGTCAAAAAAGGCAAGGATACTATTATGTACGGTATCATTGGTATGGTTATTGCCTTACTAGCGTTTGCAATCGTGAATTTTGTTTTCAAGGGCTTATAAAAAGCTTGAAAAATTTTAAAATAGTTATGATAAAATATAATTAAAGTTTTCGAAAGGAAAAAAGGAGAACAAATGAAAGTAAGCAAATTTATTAAAGGGGCGACATTAGCTGCATTTGGCGTCTTGATCATTGCGGCCGGCGCTTTCGCAGATATTGCATCCTGCGTTAAGGAGAATTATTCCGATACCCTATCTACTTCAAAGAATAATAAGTTCCCAATCAAGTGTGTTACTGTTGCGGAATCCCAGGGTAACGGTAGAACTAAGAACGTTACCATCTATGGCGCTAAGTCTTCCGACTGTGCTCAGGCTGGTTCTATCGCTTCCAACCCAGATAACTGTTCTAGTGATTTGAACACCGTAGTCCGCACCATCATCAACGCTATTATCTTCGTTGTAGGTATGGTCGCCGTTATTATGATTATCCTTGGTGGTGTTAACTATGCTACCTCTCAGGGTGATCCTGGTAAGGTTAAGAAAGGCAAAGACACCATTATGTATGGTATCATTGGTCTCGTCATTTCCATTCTTGCCTTCGCGATTGTCAACTTCGTTCTCCAGGCATTGAATAACTAATAGATGCAATACTAAATACCCCTCGATGAGGGGTATTTTTTATTGGCATAAACATAATAAATATGGTATCTTAAATATAGATAAGGAGAACAATATCAAATGATTAATTTATTAAACACAGCTACTGGCCTTATGATTGGCGCTACAAGTCGCGCACAGAGCGGTTTTAATAAGGTACAGAGCAAGACTGGTGCCACTAAAGATCTCGAAGGCGCTGTTGGTAACATTCTAAATATCGTTTATTTGGTTATCGGTATCGTAGCTGTTGTCATGATTATTTTAGGTGGTATTAGCTATGCAACCTCTCAGGGTGATCCTGGTAAGGTTAAGAAAGGTAAGGATACTATTATGTATGGCATTATCGGCCTCGTAATCGTTCTTCTTGCCTTCGCAATTACGAACTTCGTATTGTCGAATGTTGGCTTCTAAAAAGTAGTTATTTCAAAAGGGAGACTAAGTATCTCCCTTTTTTGTTGACTAGCTTTGGTGTATTAAAAAATCCACGACGATTGCCGTGGATTTTTGATGAATCAATTGGATTAGTTGATCATGATGCGCTTTGGCGCTTCGGTCTTCTCTTTCTCGAAGGAGATAGTAAGAACACCATCTTTGAGGACGGCTTCTACGCCATCTTCCTTTACCTGAACTGGTAAAGCAATAGTGCGGCTGAATTCGCCCCAGTAGCATTCTTGAATATGCCATTGGGTAGCTTTGTCGTCTTCTCCGCCATTGAGAACGCCAGAAATGGTAAGGATGTTGTCGGAAATGGAAACATCGAGATCTTTACGTTCGATACCTGCGGTACGAGCCTTAATAATAAGCTTGTCGGTAGTTTCATAAACATCAACAGCTAATTGGCCTGGAAGGTTGTCTGCGTCATCATCCCAGCCATCGCCGTTGTCGACGTATTCTTCTTCTTCCATGACAGCCTCTGGAGTGTTGTCAGGAGTTTCCACCGGTTCCTCTTCTGCAACTAAACCAGAATTGTCGCCCTCTAAAAAGGCGGCAGTGAGCTCATCGTCTAAGCTCATTTCGTCTTGTTTACGAGCCATATTTATATATTCCTCCACTAAATTACACTCTTAAGCTTTATTATATGGAGGTTCTTCTCTAAAATCAAGGAAAATGGAGAAAATGTTGTGAAAAATACAATATTTATGCAGGTAGCAGAAATTATTTGTCCTTATTCCTGTATTTCGTGTGCAAAAGTAGGTGGAATACTATGCGAACGTTGTAAAAAATACATCATATCGCAGCACAGCGATAAGTGTTTGGCGTGTGGCGGCGATTTAGTTAATAATCAGTGTTTTGCTTGCGATCTTCCCTTTCTGAAACAGTTCTATGTGGGAAACCGCGAGGATATATTGAAGAAGTTAATAAATATATATAAATATGATTCCGTAAGGGTTTGCAGCTGAGTGCTGGCTGATTTATTGAATGAGATTGGCGATTATGGCGATATGTGCGTAGTGCCACTTCCGACGATTAGTAGGCATATACGGGAGCGTGGTTTTGACCATATAGACTTACTAGTCAAGAAATTTGTGCGCATGAATGCCTGTACGAGGTCTAGGGCGCTAATTCGTGGCAATAATGCGGTACAGGTTGGTGCCAGCGAGGCAAAGCGCGCAGAGCAAGCAAAAACGGCCTATATTCCAAAGGATAATATAGACCGTGATGCAAACTATCTATTGGTTGATGATGTCTGGACTACTGGCAGTAGTATGATGGCTGCCTGTAATGCCCTACAAAAAGCTGGATGTAAAAATATAAATATAGCTGTAATTGCAAAAAGTGGATAAGTCTTAAACGGTTGCTTCGCCGCCAACTGCGGTGATAACAAAGTTTACAATTGCGTAAGCTAGGATTGCGATGATAAGACCGATGATAGCGTACATAATGGTGTTTTTTGCATCGGTAACTTTCTTGCTATCGCCACCAGAGATAACATAGCGGATACCACCAATAATAAGCATTACAACAGAGATGATACCTACAGCGTAAAGAACGGTGTTAGTAATCTTAGTGAAAACACCATCTACGCCGACGAGATCGGCTGGCATGCCATTACCGCGAGCGGCTTCTGCGCCTGCCTGAGCTGGGTTTTCGTAATCGTTAATAGTAGCCATTGCGCGGCCAGCCAAAATAGTTACAGCTGCTGCTGCACCTGTGAGAATCTGACCTGCTTTTTTGAGGGTATTTTTCATGTTTTAAAACTTATCCTTAAAGTTGTATTGATTATACACCAAAATGCTTAAAATTTCAAGTGGTGGTGCTAATAGATGTAATTTTTTGATTTAATAAATTCGTTTACTTCTTGTACTGTTGCCATGCGTGTACCGTGGGCACCAAAAATAAAGAACATATTATAGCCCCATCTTCTGGCCGTTTCATAATATTCTTCTCCGTTGTACTTGCCTCGGTAGACTACGCCGTCTACAATGCCGCAATAACGCGCATAACTATTCACTAGGTCAATGTGCCACATATTTCTATAATTATTATATATCAATATTAGATAAAAATGTGATAAAATAATCTGTATTGGAGGGTTACCCAAGTGGCTGAAGGGGACGGTTTGCTAAATCGTTAGACTGGCGAAAGCTGGTGCGAGAGTTCGAATCTCTCACCCTCCGCCAAAAGATACTCACGCAAGTGGGTATTTTTTGTTGCATTATTGAAAAAATGGTACAATAAGCTTATGGCAAAGAAGACTATGGTGAACTGGGAGGCTCGAGAATATATCGAGCGTAAAAAGAATACCGGCTGGTATGTCGGATTCGCTCTCGTTGTGGTTGCATTAATTGCAATTGCGATCTTATTACAATATTGGCTATTTATTCTCGTAATTGTTCTTGCAGCAGTTGCGCTTTTGACGTACGTTTTGCGTCCGCCGCGCATGCTTCACTACTCTCTTGACGATAAGGGTTTGACCGAGGGCAATAACCTTTATATTTATGACGACTTCAAATCCTTCGGTATTTTGAATGAAGGTAATCATTACTGCATAGTCTTAACACCAAAGAAGCGCTTCGGTACGCGTGTGACGGTCTACTTCCCTGAAACTGAGGGTGAGCAGATTGTAGATATCTTTGGCGAGCGTTTGCCAATGGAAGAAGTTCATCAAGATGTTATTGATAAACTAGTTCGCTGGTTGAGAATTTAGCATAAACGTGATATTATTTTATTAATTAAGATTAGATAATCATAAAAGGTGGGCAAAATGGACCAAGCAAATGGCGCAACTCAAGATGAGTTGCAACAAGCAATCAATAGTATAACCAACGGCGGAGGAGCTGCGGCAGGTGCAGATCCAGTTGCCGATATCGCAAATAAAGTTGCAGAACAGCAGGCAGCTACATTGCCTCCAGCACCAGCACCAACCGTGCCGGCTGCGCCAGCAATGCCAAGCTCTGTTGATGGTATTCCAGTAGAGCCAATGAAGGCTATGTATGGTGATCCAGATCTCGATAAGGTAAAGTCGATGGCACTTAGTGATCTTCGTCCTATCCTCGAGAAGGTAGACATCTCTCCAGACAAGAAGTTTATGATTTACAAAGATATTATCGACTTAACTGAAGATAAGGCTTGTATTGAACCAGCTTACAATGCAGCTCGTTTGATTGAAGACGAGAAAGCAAAGGGTGAAGCTTTGGTTTACATCGTTGAATGCATCGATAAACTCGGCATTCAGATGAGTATCGGTACCGACCAACAATAGACATATCTAATCTAGAAAAATACCACCACTCCTCCGGTGGTATTTTTATATCTTCATAACTTATGACCGCTTTTTATTTGTTATAGCACTTATTCTTTGCGGCATTATTGGCGGCTGTAATTGCGGAGTCGCTGGCGCTGATGCCTGCTTTGGTGGAGATGTCTTGCGGATCGAAACCTAGGACTTTTGATGAGATGCAGGCTGCGGCAGTATATGCGCCAAGTGCATTCTGGTGTCTCTCGTCGCCGAATACACTGTAGCCCTTGTCGTGCATCTCGTATAGGGCATTTCCGTCACTAGTGGTGCTAGACCATACGCCAGTAGCGCTTGCGATGCGGTTAGACACATTAGTTGCAACGGTATTTGCGGTACTTCTTGTGCTGCTGTTTGAATTTTTGAGAATCCAGGCTTTACGTACAAAAACCTTAACATTGCCATTCTTTGCCTTTACGGCTTTTGCGATAGCGAGTGCGCCACTGTAGAAGGTATCTTCCTGCAGCGCGGCGTCAGTTTGCTCTTGGAGAATGACGTAATCGTAGGCTTTTTTGATGTTTGTTCCCTGGTTGTTGTAATTCCATAGGAGAGTCTTGCCGCCCTTGGTAACTCGCGTAGACTTTACGCTAAATCCGCGATTCTTTGCAATCGTTACGAATTTGGTATCGATATCTTGCACATAAGTCTTACTGTTCCCTACCCAGAGAACTTTGATTTCGCGGACGGTAATCTTTTTCGTGAGGGTTACCTCTTTGTTGCCTAAATCGATTACTTTTGCCGTTAATGTGGCTGAACCTGGTTTCTTTGCTCGGATTGCGCCATTATTATCTACAACGAAAATGGAGGAATCGCTTGATTTGAATGATTTGACGCTCTTTTTGTTGTCTACGGTGGCCGTAGTGGTCTCTTCGTCGAGCAGTGTAGTTTTCCTGACGGTAAGTTTTGGTTGGTCGTAAACTATCTTTTTGACGGTTATATTGACTGTGGATGTTTTGCCATTTGCCGACTTGGCAGTAATCGTGACATTTCCCTCTTTTTTGCCGGTCACGGTACCATTTGAGCTAACCGTTGCAATGCCCGTATTGGATGAAGTGAAAGTGACGGTTCTGTTTTCGGCGTAATCTGGATAATAATCTACGGTGATTTTTGCGGTTTCGCCAATATTTATTACATTTCTGTCGACTGATAGATAGATTTGTGCGACTTCGACAATTTCTTGTCCGCCGCCTCCGCCGCCGTTACCGCCACCGTTGCCGCCACCCCCGCCGCCTCCGCCGCCGGTAGAGCTGCCGCCAAGGGCACTAAGTATGAACGCGGTGATTGCGAACGCGGAAATAGTGATTACTAAACCGATAACAGCGTATAAGATTGTATTTTTTGCGGACTGAACTTTACCTGGGTCGCCCTGAGAAGTAGAATACTTGATGCCGGCAATAACGATCATTACAACGGCGACGATAGCGATTACGCCATAGATTGCATTGAGAACATTTCCGACGGTTTCTATTAATGTTCCCTCTTCGTTCGTATTCGGAGAGCCGCAAAGTGCTGGATCGGAAAAACCAGTTTCACTGCAAATATCTGCATAGGCGGGGATAATTGTTCCTATGCAAAAGATTGCGAAGAATGACGCAAGTAAGACAGAAATATATTTGACCATTTTTATCTAATATAATAATAGCATAAGAACAAACAACCCGCTCTGGGAAGAGCGGGCCTGCAGATTGAAAGGTTACAAAAGTTAATATGGAATACGGCGCTTGCCTCCACATACATCGCACGGCAGCTGTTGGGGGTAGATGAGCGTGTAGGATTTGTATCCTGTTCCGTGGCAGTAGGGACAGATGCGTCCCGGCCTGGTGCTGGAGTTCTCACTTCCCTTTTTCCCCGTAATACAGTGCATGATATGCTTTGAAATCGACAAAAGCTTCATCGTTCCACCATCCTTTCAATATTCAAAAAAGAACTCTTTGTTCTTAACAAAAGCTTGATTATTATAGTGCGGTTTTAAGCTTTAGTCAAGTGCTTATGTCTTTGGCGCGACAAAATCCCCTCCTTGCGGAGGGGTTTGTTGTGTGTGAGGTTTTTTGGAGGTGTATATTAATACATTCCGCCCATACCGGCGCCGGCGGCTGCACTATCTTCCTTTTCTGGAAGCTCTACAATGAGAGCGCCCATGGTGATAGTGGTAGCAGCGATACTGACGGCGTTTTGAACGGCTTCGCGGGTAACGCGAGCTGGGTCGATAACGCCTTCTTTCTTGAGGTCAATGAGGCCTTTTTCTGGGGTCATGACGTTAATGCCTTGACCGTCCTTTGCGCCCTCTACTTGTGCGAGGAGAGCTTGGCTATTTAGGCCGGCATTTTCCATGATCTGAGTGAATGGAGCTTTGAGCGCATTCTTGAGAATAGTAGCGCCGGCATTGTCGTCTTTGAGATTCTTGCTGAGGTTGACGAGAGTTACGCCACCGCCAGGAACGATACCTTCGTCAAGAGCGGCCTTGGTTGCGGCAACTGCGTCATCAACGCGGTATTTCTTCTCATCAATTTCGGTTTCAGTAGCACCACCAACCTTGATGACTGCGACGCGGCCCTTAAGAGCGGCTGCACGTTTGTTAAATTCGCCAGTTTCGTAGTCTGAGTTGGAAGCTTCAGCTTGAGCCTCGATTTGTGCGATACGGGCTTTGATTTCGGCTGGTTTGCCGGCACCCTTGATGATGGTGGTTTCGTCTTTGGTTGCAATAATCTTGTGCGCGGAACCGAGAACTTCGAGACCGGAGCTTTCGAGGCTCATGCCCTTATCAGTGGAGACAACGGTAGCACCGGTGAGGACAGCGATATCTTCCATGATTTCCTTGCGGCGATCACCAAATGCTGGGGCCTTGAGGACTAGAGTATTAAAGACGCCTTTGAGCTTGTTGAGTACGAGCACGCTAAGTGCTTCGCCTTCAACCTCTTCGGCGATAATGACGAGATCTTTGCGGCCAGTTTGAGCCATTTTTTCGAGGAAAGGAACGATATCATTGACGGCGGAAATCTTCTTATCGGTGATAAGGATGTCTGGTTTATCGAAAGTTGCCTCTTGGCGGTTAGCATCTGTGACAAAGAATGCGGATGCGAAACCTTTGTCATAAGTGTAGCCTTCGGTGATTTCGGACTGCATTTCGAGACCTTGGCCTTGTTCGACGGTGACGACACCATCTTTGCCGATCTTCTCAATTACGTCAGCGATAAGTTTGCCGATTTCGGCATCGCCAGCGGAAATGGTGGCAACTTCTGCAATTTTCTTGCTATCGCCATCAATCTTTTCGGCAGTCTTGTTGATGCCTTTGACGATTTCTGCGCCAGCGGCTTCAATGCCCTTGCGGAGGTCCATTGGGTTATGACCGGCAGCAATGAGCTTGTTGGCTTCGGCGATAATGTTGTAAGTAAGAACAGTTACGGTTGTGGTACCGTCGCCAGCTACCTTGTTGAGTTTTTGCGCGGCGGTCTTGATGAGTTTTGCGCCCATTTCGTAGCCAAGCGTTTCGTCGTCGGTTTTGCCGAGGTCGATAGCTTCTGCAACAGTTACACCATCATGGGTAATAGTTGGTGCGCCGTAGGACTTTTCAATAACGACATTACGTCCTTTTGGACCGAAAGTGACCTTTACGGCATCATAGAGAGCTTTGGCGCCACCGAGAACTTTCTCGCGTGCCTCAGCATCATAGAAAACTTTTTTTGCCATTTAAATAAAAACTCCTTATAAAGTTGCCAAGATATCTTCTTCTTTGATGATGAGATAGTCTTCGCTGTTGACTTTAACTTCTGTAGCGGAATATTCGCGGTAAAGGATGCGATCGCCCTTTTTGACGTTTTTTACGTCTGGGCCGATGGATTCGACGACTGCGGTGTTCTGCTTCTCTTTTGCTTCGCCAAGTAGGATACCGGATGCGGTTTGTTCGACAGCAGCGTCTTTCTTAGCGACAACGCGATCAGCGAGAGGTTTGATTGCCATTTTTCCTCCTAATGTTTTTGTATATTTTTAGTGTAGCGCGAGGTATTAGCACTGTCAAGCAGCGAGTGCTAGTTTTTAAGTAATTAAAGAAATGAGTGATACTATAAAAACATGAGCGCTAAGAAAGATCAGAAAAAAGATTGGAAACCTATAATTATTTATATCTGTTCGCAGATTGCTAGCATTATAGGCACTATAGTTGTAATAGCGGTGTTTGCCGCCATAAAAATGGCGCAGGATGAAAACTTTGATTCGAAAGTCTTTTCGAATAGTAATGAGGCGTTAGCTCTTACTACGAGTGTTTCTATTGCATGTATGGCGATTGTCTCAGTTATCTTATTGGTCATGTATCGTAAAAGGTTAAAAGATGACTTTAAGAGATTAACAAAAAAACAATGGGGGTTGTTGGTCTTGGCGGCTATTGCGATGCTCGCTATAAATACGGGATTATCTTTACTCCTTGAGAACTTAGGTGCAGAGATGGATAACCAGGATGCCTTGGCCGAATCCATGTCTGCCGTACTAGTGCCAACTGCAATTATGACGGCAGTATTCGCGCCGATTGTGGAAGAATTGGTGTTTAGATACTCTCTTGGCAGCATTGTTAAGAATCCAATCATATTCGTGATTATTTCTTCATTAATTTTTGCAGTTCTTCATGCTACAAATATTGCGATTATTGTTTATTTGATGCTTGGCTTGTTCTTCTCTTTGGCCTATATAAAAACAGATCGAAATGTGGTGGCTTCAATATTCTTGCATTTTGTGAATAATTTGCTCGGCACAATTGGTTTGGTGCTAGTCGTGCTTGGGATTGAATAATTCTAGTAAATAATCATTAGCATAATGTTATAATAGTCCTAAGATTAGGAGGTATTTTGATGGACGATGGTTCATTTGATAAGAAAGACGTCAATCTTGACGAAGCTTCCCTAGAAACGCCTGATATGGAGGAATCATTGGAAACTCCTGAGGTGGGCACAACTATTGAAGCTGAAGATACTGGTAGCACAGAAGTTGCTGCTGATACTAATGTTGGTGATTTGCCGGTCGAGGATATCGATCCAGCCGTAGATACGCCTGCCGAAGAGCCGGTTGTAAAAAGCAACCCTTTTTTAGATGATGCTCCAAAGGCCGAAGAGCCTGCGACTGAAGAATCTGTAGTCGAGACGCCTGCAGTCGAAGAGCCTGCAGTTGGCGCTGAGCCAGTAGAAACACCGGTTGATACCGTAGATGAGCCAGCAACCGAGACGGTTTCTGAGCCAGAAGAACCGGCAGAGACTGAGCCTGTAGCGGAAGCTACCCCAGAGGCTGCCTCGGAGGCTACCTCAGAGGTTGCGACGGAAGCGGTTCAGGAAACGGCTCCTGCGGTAGCCGCGGCTGTTGCGACCGACGTATCCCCTGCCCCAGCTGAACCAGCAAAGGAAAAGAAAAAAGGTGGCAATAAGGCATTAGTAATTATTCTAGTAATAGTACTATTGGC
>DFHM01000016.1:0-156 GCA_002371895.1 Candidatus Saccharibacteria bacterium UBA3723
TGCCCAATCATCAAGGGTTCTGCTACTAAGGCTCTCGAAGGCGATCCAGCAAACGAAGACGCAATTATGGAACTCGTCCATGCTATGGATGAATACTTCGACATTCCAGAGCATGACTTCAACAAGCCATTCCTAATGCCAATCGAAGACGTATTC
>DFHM01000016.1:231-27056 GCA_002371895.1 Candidatus Saccharibacteria bacterium UBA3723
TACTGTTGCTACTGGTCGTATCGAACAGGGTACCGTACACATCAACGACGAAGTCGAAATCGTTGGTCTTAAAGACACTCAGAAATCCGTTGTTACCGGTATCGAGGCCTTCCACAAGACTCTCGATCAGGGTCAAGCTGGCGATAACGCTGGTCTTCTCCTCCGCGGTATTGAACGCGATCAGATTGAGCGTGGTCAGGTAATTGCTGCCCCTGGCTCCATTACCCCACATACCGAATTCGAAGGTCAGGTATACATCCTTAAGAAGGAAGAAGGCGGTCGCCATACACCATTCCAGAATGGTTACAAGCCACAGTTCTACTTCCGCACCACCGATGTTACCGGCGAAGTTGAGCTTCCAAAGGATAAGGAAATCGTCATGCCTGGCGATACCGTAACCTTCAGCGTAAAGCTTCAAGCTCCAATCGCTATGAACGACAACGACCGCTTCGCAATCCGCGAAGGTGGCCGCACCGTAGGTTCTGGTGTTGTTACTAAGATTATCAAATAATTGATATCTTAATACAGAATATCTCCTCGGAAACGGGGAGATATTTTTTAAGCCAGCAGAGTGTTGACAAAACACGAAATCATTGATATAATATAAAAATAGTCGTAAATCCAACGACATTTTTTGTGTCCTACGACTAAATTGCACTTTCACAACCTACAGATTCTTCAATCACAGAAAGGGAGGGTTTCATATGATTGAAAAAGAAAAAGATGAAGCTAAAAATTCTCAGCTCTGCCTGCTCGTAATTGCAGGCGGACAAGGCACCAGACTGTGGCCCATCAGCCACAAAGACTGCCCGAAGCAGTTCACGTTGGTTAATCCCAACGAAACTTTCATCCAGGCGACCGTAAAACGGTATTATGAAGTCGGCGTAAAGCCCGAGAACGTATATGTTGTCGTAACGAACGAGAAGCAGCATGCTCTCGCAGTCGAACAGCTCTGCGGTCTTGGCGTGATCGAGCCGAACATCGTAAAATTACCGTCAAGATATGGTTATGCCGGTTGCATGTCCAAAGGCGCTGATTTCATCGGCAAATACTGCAAAAACGCAGTTATCATCAACACTCCTGCGGATCAGTACATCGACATGACCGGCGAAAGCCGCACAGGCTTTATCGAGGTAATGAACACGGCCATCACGAATGCTTCTTCCGGCGTACCGACAATCGTCGGCCTCGAAGGAATCGAGCGTGATGCCTACCGTGGTCTTGGCCACGCATGTTTCGATCGGAATTCCGAAGGGAAGTGCCGTCCCGTGACGCACTTCATCGAAAAACCGAAGGACGACGAGCTCATCGACGATATGATCCGCGGCAAATACTCCGCCGCCAACACAGGTATCAACGTTTGGCGTCTTCAGGATATCAAGAAGGCATCAAAAAACCTCAACTTCAAACGCGAAGTTCCCACAGAGACGCTCATGGGTCAGTTCAAAGATAAACTCCAGGTCGCCATCGGCAAATTCAGCTGGAAGGATTGCGGAACACTCAAGTCTCTGCTTGATATCACCCCGAAGACCGGCAAACATCACAACAACGCCATCCTTGGCAAAGGAAACTTTATCGCCAAGAGAGACAACTGCAGAAATACACTGTTATATACGGTGGAAGGTCTTGAGCTTTATGGCTGCAACCTCCGCGACGTATCCGTGGTCGTCAACCCGATTGGCGAAATCACATACTTAGTAGTCGTTGCCCATAAGTACGCGCAGGAAGTTAAGGAACTGGTCGACAAGTTCAAGGATAATGAGAAGTGGCTCCAGGAAAGCTACACATTGTATGGTCAGAACAACTTCGTCATGCCGAGCAACATCTCTCATGAATTCCGCTATGGTTTCGTTGGAGTCAGCAACATGTGCGTCTCCACCACCAAACTGGCAGAAGTCGTCGATGATGCCGGCCGCATTATCTCCGCTGGACGTACGATCGTTCAGGTTTCCTACAACGAAAAAGCTGTCTAACATCAACCCAAGAATCTGTACGTTGAACGCTCTTCCCCTGGGTCCGCCCAGGGGATTTTTCAACCAAAAAATCGCACTAAGATAAGTGGGGCCTCATAATGCTAGATTTGCACAAAAAAGCGCAGCCCCCACGATGGCACAAATTAATCCAACTATAGCGCACTCTTTATATTCTTCCGGCTTACCCTCTATATAATAATTCTCCGGATTAGCTGGATCGATATAGAACCTTCGTTCGTCGCCCTTTTTAGACATGGACTCCATCAGAAGTATGTCACTAAATTCATACCTTTTATTCTTGTAATTAGCTTCATAAACAGGCATTTTATTAAGACTATCATAGCCATGCGCCATCTTATAATTAACGCATCTCGCGACGATAGGAATATAGTTTGATTTTTTGCTAAAACTCTTAAAAGTTAAAATCCCTAATAACAATAAGGTAAAGCCCAACAAAAGAAAAAGGACACTACCGACAATAAGTATCGTAGATAAATCTTCGATCATGCCTAAATTTTAGCACAGAAGCGCCCGTAAGAGTTTATGCTAATATAAAGATATGGACGAACAAATCGAAGAACTTTTGCCGTTTATTGCCTTTGGAACATTTTCTGCTATTATCGGCTTATTTATATTCATAAATACTCTAAGAGGACGCGCAAGAGCCCGCAAAAACTGCACAGTACCGGTTGTTGCGCGTTGCGTACGTATCTCTGATGGCTCAGAATTTTATAAAGATCCTACCGAGCCGATTGACGCAGATGAAGCGCAAGAACACGAAATAGAACGAGGTGAGACCGTCGCACCCATCTTCGAAATTGATTACTGCGGCCAAACAATCGAATTAGAGCCAAAAATGTACTCTAATATCTGCGATACTCAGGTTGGAGAAGTTAGAAATATGTACGTCAACCCCGCAAACCCAAAGGAATATTACGACCCAAAGGCCGAAAGGTCTTTAGTGGGCATTATCGAGCTATTAGGAGCCTTCGGTTTTATCGTATTCGGCATACTGTTTGCCACCCTTCCGGTCGTCCTCACACTTGCTGGATTCTAGGCAACCTCCTTGACGAACAAAGCATATTTTGGTATAACATAAACACAAATTAATAATAGTTTCGTAAAAACTCATGGACTGCGCGTCTAGCTGCAATCTGAGGTTATACGAAAAGCAGAAAGGAATAACAAATGGCAGACAAAGCCGAGGGTCTAAAGATCCGTATTCGCCTCAAGGCCTACGATCATCGTTTGATCGACCAGAGCGCAAAGCAAATCGTTGACACCGCTATTCGCACCGGTGCTCAGGTAAGTGGTCCAGTACCTCTTCCAACCAAGCGCTCTACCTTTACCGTAGTAAAGAGCCCACACGTCTACAAGACCGGTGGTGAGGCTTTCGAAATGAAGGTTCACAAGCGCCTTATCGACGTTATCAACGCTACCCCAAAGACGATTGATGCACTTCAAAATCTCTCTTTGCCAGCAGGCGTCGATGCAGAAATCAAGATGTAATTAAGACATCACAAGAAGCCACTCCAACATGGGTGGCTTTTTTGTATCAATTGACTATTTATGAAATATATGGTATAATGTAATAATCATTCGTCGAATCGCAACCGACACGCACTTTTGGAGGATAGAAATATGTATAATCTGCAATTCGTAAAAATGAATGCCGAGAAAATCATTAAACTGCTCGACGAGAATCAGGCAGAAAATGAGCGTCGCGTCTGGGCTTTCTCGAAACGCTTCGAAAAGCGAATCGTCATTATGCTCAGACTAAAACGCCACCTCGAGAGCTGCGCCTACTGGGCAAAAGGCACCAGCGACAGTGATCGCGCCACTTTGCTCATGAAAGACCTGGAGAGCCTGATCTCGACGTTCTTGGATATCGCAGAGATGCAACCGGCCTGCAAAAAATACAACAGGGCTCGTCCCAGTATGGTCGAGCAAAACAAGACCTGGTTCAATCTGATCGACAGAATCTACGAATTCGCGCACTTCTTTGGCTAAAGCCAGCAAAATCTATCCGCATACCCCGCCCCCGCATGGGGGCTTTTAAATACCTTAAAAATGTTTGACAAAAAGAGGTCGCTTGTGCTATAATACGTCTCGTATATTATCAAAATAACGTCACATTGGCGCAAGAGGTACGGTCCGGTTGAGAGTCCGGATACCACTCATAAGCCAAGTGATTTTAATGGGAAAGGACGCCCACAGATGAAAATCATCCTCGGCACCAAGATTGGTATGACCCAGATCATCGGTGAAGACGGTGTAGTTACCCCTGTAACTATCCTTCAAGCCGGCCCATGCACTGTGACTCAGACTAAGTCTGTCGAAACCGACGGCTATAGCGCAGTTCAATTGGCATATGGTCAGGGTAAGAATCTGAGCAAGGCCGTGTCCGGACACGTTAAAAAATCCGGAAAAGATATCAACCCTAAACACATTCGTGAATTCCGCGTCGAGAATATCCCAGAAGACGTCACGCTTGGTAGCGAAATCACCGTCGCCAACTTTACCCTTGGCGATAAGGTCCAAGTTACAGGTACGAGCAAAGGTAAGGGCTTTGCAGGTACCGTCAAGCGCCACAACTTCCAGGAATCTCGTAATACACACGGTTTCAAAGGCGACATCCGCAAAGTTGGTTCCATCGGTTCCATGTATCCACAGAAAGTCTTCAAGGGCAAGAAGATGGCTGGCCGCATGGGTCATGATCGCGTAACCGTAAAGAACTTGGTTGTCTCCTACATCGACACCGATCACAACCTTATTGGTCTCAAAGGCGCTGTGCCTGGTCCAAACAAAGGTCTAGTAATGGTGGAGGGAAAGGACTAATATGGCAGAAGCAAAATTGAATAAAGACGTATTTGGTCTTTCCGTAGACAATCACGAATTAGTCAAATTAGCTTACGATGCGTATCTAGCTAACTCCCGCAGCTCTCACGCTAAAACTCTCAAACGTGGTGAAGTTCGCGGCGGTGGCAAGAAACCTTGGAAGCAAAAAGGTACTGGTCGCGCACGCTTTGGCTCGACTCGTAACCCTATCTGGCGTCACGGTGGCGTAGCCTTTGGTCGTACTGGCGAAGAAAACTTCACCAAGAAGATCAGCAAGAGCGCAAAACTCCAGGCCGTTCGCCAAGCTTTGTCTATGAAGAATGCAGACAAGGCCGTAAAGACCGTAGCAAGCTTTGACGCAAAGAGTGGCAAGACCGCCGATGCAGTCAAAGAACTCAAACTCGAAGCAAAGAAGAACTATCTCATCGTAGTTCCAGAGAAAACCGAAAACATCCTTCGCGCAACCAACAACATTGCAAACGCAAAGGTTGTTCGCCCAACTTATCTCAATGTCTTCGATATTCTTAACGCAGACGAAATCATCATCGTCGAAACAGCTTTAACAACCATCAATGAATGGTTGCTCGGAAAGGAGAACGCATAATGTTAGTTCGCCCAATTCAAACCGAAAAAGCTTACCGTGAAGAAACCAAGCGCGCTTACATGTTTATCGTTCCAGCGAGCGCAAGCAAGCAAGCTGTCGCAAAGCAAGTTTCCGAACAATACAATGTAACAGTTACTTCCGTACGCGTAGTACTCCGCAAAGGCAAAGCTACCAAGTTTAGCCGCGGTCGCCACGCATATCCTGGTACAACCTATCGCCAAGACAAGAAGATCGCTTACGTCACCCTCAAAGAAGGCGACAAGATCAAGGTATTTGACGAAGAACCAGTCGAAGAAGCAACTGATAAAAAAGCTGATAAAAAGGCCGACAAGAAAGGAGATAAATAATGGCTATTAAAGCTTATCGTCCAACCACGCCGGCTCAGCGTCAGAAGACTACTCAAGACTTCGATCAGATTACAACTCGTAAGCCATTGAAGAGCTTAGTAAAGAGCAAAAAGCAGAATGCTGGTAAGAACAACTCTGGCCGCATCACCGTTCGCCATCGTGGCGGCGGCGTCAAGCGCCATTACCGCATCCTCACCCACAACCTTCCTGCAGGTCTAACCCTCAAGGTTATGGAAATTGAGTACGATCCAAACCGCAGCGCACGCATTGCACGCGTTCAGGATCAAAACGGCGTATATTATTACATCCTCGCGGATAGCAATATGCGCAAGGGTTCCGAAATCAAGACTGGTGACGAAGCTCCAATTGAGACAAGCAACCGCATGTCCATCGAGATGATCCCAGTAGGTACCCAGATTTACGCAATCGAATTAACTCCAGGCAGAGGCGCACAGTTAGTACGCTCCGCTGGTACTTCCGCACAGCTTATGGCAAAGGAAAACGGTTACGCAACCATCCGCATGCCATCTGGCGAAATGCGCAAAGTTCTTACTACTTGCCAAGCAAACATTGGTGTAGTTGGTAACGAACAGCACCAGAACATCAAGATCGGTTCTGCTGGCCGCAAGCGCCGCAAAGGCATTCGCCCAACCGTTCGTGGTGTCGTAATGAACGCAACTGATCACCCACACGGTGGTGGTGACGGTGGCCGTCACGGTACCGGTAAAGCTCCACGCACTCCATGGGGCCAGCTCACCTTGGGTTATCGTACACGTCATAATAAGAAAACTAACAAGATGATTGTTCGCAGTCGTCATGAAGGGAAGAGGAAATAGTCTATGTCTAGATCTCTTAAGAAAGGCCTTTATGTGGACGCCAAGCTTCAGAAGAAAATCGAAGCACTTTCCGCAGAAGACCGCACTATCGTCAAGACCTGGGCACGTGAATCCACTATTAGCCCAGAAATGGTTAGCCGCACAATCGCTGTTCACAACGGTCGCGTACATGTTCCAGTATTCGTTACTGAAAACATGGTAGGCCACAAGCTCGGCGAATTTGCTCCAACTCGTAAATTTAAGCGCCATGGCGGTAAGAAAGCCGCTGAAGCTGCAGCAAAGAAGGGAGCATAATAAATGGCTACTAAATCTGCACACGCATATATCAAAGGCGTTGACAGCCAGCCACGCAAGGTTAGCGTAGTTGCTAGCCTCGTCCGTGACCGCTATGTCGCCGACGCAATCGTAATCCTTGAGAATACGCCACGTCGCGCAGCAAAGGCTGTTCGTAAAGCTATCGAATCCGCAAATGCAAACCTTTTGAACAATAACAGCAACATCGATACCAAGACGATTGCAATCAACCGCATCTCCGTCACTGCTGGTACTCGCATGCGCCGTTACGTTCCTGCATCCCGCGGTCGTGCTTTACCTTATGAAAAGATTTCATCCAACATCTTCGTTGAGGTCGTAGGCGAAGAAAAAGCAAAGAAGACTGCCGAAAAAGCAGAAAAAGCAGAAAAGGAGAAGAAGTAATGGGCCAAAAAGTAAACCCAGTCAGCTATCGTCTCCAGGTTAACAAGAACTGGAGCAGCAAGTGGTTCTCCCGTAAGGCAGACTTCAAGAATTGGCTCATCGAAGACGTCAAGATTCGCGAAGTAATCGAGAATCGCTTCAAGAGCCGCCCAACCATTGATCGTATCACGATTGAGCGCAGCCCAAACCTTACTACCATTACTATCCGTACCGCTAAAGCTGGTGCAGTAATCGGCAAGCAAGGCGCAGGCATCAACGAACTCAAGAAAGAGCTCGAAAAAGTTACCAGCGCACCACTTCGTATTAATGTCGAAGAAGTTAAAAAACCAGAACTCAGCGCAAAGCTCGTAGCAGAAAACATTGGTTTCCAGCTCGGTAAGCGTATGAACTTCCGCCGCGCCGTAAAGATGGCATGTGCCTCTACTATGAACGCTGGCGCAAAAGGTATCCGCGTTGAGGTTGCAGGTCGTCTCAATGGCGCAGAAATGTCCCGCCGCGAAAAGTTTATCGAAGGCTCCGTGCCTCTACACACTCTCCGCGCAGACATTGATTTCTACGTCGAGCACGCACAGACCATCGCTGGTATCGTAGGTGTAAAAGTTTGGATCTATAAGGGGGAGAAATAAATTATGGCACTTACACAACCACGTAAAGAAGCACACCGAAAGGTACGCAAAGGCAAAAACACCGGTAACGCCACCCGCTGCAACACCGTAGCATTTGGCGACTGGGGTTTGATGAGCCTTGATAACGAACGCGTAAACGGCCGCCAAATCGAGGCAGCCCGCCAGGCAATTACCCGCTACGTAAAGCGCGGTGGTAAAATCTGGATTCGCATCTTCCCACACGTCCCAGTAACCAAGAAACCTCTTGATGTTAAGATGGGTAGCGGCAAGGGCGAACCACAATTCCACGTCGCAAAGGTAAAAGCCGGAACTGTAATGTTTGAGATTGCTGATGTTACCGACGAGCAGGCAAAAGAAGCACTTCGCCTCGCAAGCCACAAGCTCCCAGTACGCTGCAAGATCATTAAGAAGGAGGAACTATAATTATGGCAGAAGCTAAGAACGTTTCTCTCGAAGATCAGCTCAAGGCAAAGCGCGAAGAGCTATTGACTGCAAAGCAAGGTCTTGGTTCTACACTACAGAACCCACATCGCATCAAAGCTTTGAAGAAAGAAATTGCACGCATTTTAACGCAAATTAACGCCACGAAAGGAGATAAGTAATGGCACGCACACTTACAGGGGTTGTGTCCTCCGATAAGCGTGACAAGACAATTACTGTCGAAATCACCTCTCGTGAGACGCATCCAATCTATAAGAAGCAGTATTCCATCACCCGCAAGTACACTGCGCACGATGAAAAGAATGCCGCTCATGAAGGCGATGTTGTCATGATTGAAGAAACACGCCCAATCAGCAAAACCAAGACATGGTCTCTCGTCAAAATCGTTGAGAAGAGCCGTGGCAAAGTAGAGCTTAAAGAAGGAGTCACTGAGGTCGAAAGTGACGAGAAAGAGGAGAAATAATAAATGATTCAGCAAGAAACACGTTTGAAGGTTGCCGACAACAGTGGCGCTAAGGAACTTGGCGTTATCCGTGTTCTCGGTGGCACTCGCGCTCGTTACGCACATGTTGGCGATATCGTAACTTGCTCCGTCAAGGACGCATCCCCAACCGGCAACGTCAAGAAAAAAGCCGTTGTCCGCGCCGTAATCGTTCGCACCCGCAACCCAATTCGCCGTCCAGATGGTTCAACCATCCGCTTCGACGACAATGCGGCAGTTCTCGTCAACGACGACAAGACTCCAAAGGGTACCCGCGTATTTGGTCCAGTTCCACGCGAACTTCGTGACCTCGGTTACTCCAAGATCATCAGCTTAGCTCCGGAGGTACTATAATATGGGAACTCGTATTAAGACTGGTGACATCGTAAAGATTATCTCTGGTGCAGATAAGGGCAAAACTGGTAAAGTTACCAAGTTCTTGCCAAGCGAAAACAAGGTACTCATCGAGGGTATCGGCAATCGCACCCGCCACATGCGCCCAAATATGTATCGCGCTGGCGGCAAGAAAGATATTCAAGTCGGCATCGATGCAAGCAAAGTTGCTTTAGTAATTGACGAAAAGTCTGGCAAGACCAGCCGCGTCGGTTTCACTAAAGATGACAAGGGTAACACCGTTCGCATCGCCCGCCAAGCTAACAATCGGGAGATTAAGTAATGGCCGAAACTAAATATGAAGCACGCCTTAAGACTCTTTACAACAAAGAGATCGCTAAGGAATTAATGAAAGAGCTCAAGCTCGACAACATCAACCAGGTACCAAAACTCGAAAAGATCATGGTTACCTCTGGTGTTGGTAAAAAACGTGAAGACAAGCGTTTCACTGAAACCGTAGAACTTACTTTGACCAAGATTACCGGTCAAGCTACCGTTGGTCGCAAAGCAAAGAAGTCTATCGCTCAGTTTAAGATTCGCAAAGGCATGGGCGCCCCTGTTGGCTACATGACCACTCTTCGCAACGACAAGATGTATGAATTCATGGATCGCTTGATCAATATCGCATTACCACACGTACGCGATTTCCACGGCGTATCCCGCAAGGCTTTCGATGCTCAGGGTAACTACAACCTTGGCCTCAAAGAGCAGACCGTCTTCCCAGAAATTTCCTTCGAAGATGCTGCTGTACTCCATGGTCTTGAAATCACCTTTGTCATTAAGAATGGTTCACCAGAAGGGAGCATGAAATTGTTAGAAAAGTTCGGCATGCCGTTTGAAAAGGAGGACAAGTAGTATGGCTAAGAAATCTGCAGTTCTCCGCGACGAAAAACGCCGCAAGATGTACGAAAAATACGCTGCAAAGCGCGCAGAACTCAAGGCTGCAGGCGACCTCGAAGGTCTCCAGAAGTTGCCACGCAACTCCAGCCCAACACGCCTTAAGAACCGCGATATGCTTGATGGTCGTCCACGTGGCTATATGCGCCGCTTCGGCCTCAGCCGTATTAACTTCCGTGAAAAAGCAAGCAAGGGCGAAATCCCTGGTGTAACAAAGAGTAGTTGGTAGGAAAGGAGAAGATATGTCTATTCAAACAACCGATCCTGTAGCTGACATGCTTACTCGCATTCGCAATGCAATCGCTGTTGGCAAGACCGAAGTTCGTGTCCCTACTAGCAAGCTCAAATTTGCTGTTGCTGATAAGCTACAGAAGATTAACTACCTAGAAAAGGTAGAAGTCGAAGATGTAAAACCACGCGGCATCCTTCACATTGTAATCAACAATGAAGGCGAAGCTGCTCGCATCAACGAAATCAACAAGGTTTCCACTCCAGGTCGCCGCATCTATGCAGGCGTCAACGAGATTCCAAAAGTAAAGTCTGGCCGCGGTACCGTTCTCGTATCTACGAGCAAAGGCATCATGACTGGTCAAGAAGCAGTCAAGAACAAACTTGGCGGTGAGATACTCGTAAAAGTTTGGTAATAAACCTACAAAAAATACCTCCGCAAGGGGGTATTTTTTGATATCTATTTTACAATTCCGCAAACAATAGCATTCTGGTCCGCTAAGGTCTGGAGCAACTTGCCCGGGAACGTAACACCCTTAACTCCTATCTGATAAACTTCTCCAGGCTTATATTCCGGCATGGCATATCTGTATCTCAACAAGACATATTTAATCTGGTCTTTGACGTAAATATTGAACCTACGATTTAACTCCATATATTTGATACTTTCGGTTCTATAATTAATCATCATAAAACGCTGCGTTGTAACGTAATATACAATGTCTTGACGGCGCCTATAAAAAGGCGAAACAATCATAAACACCGCATAGCCGAGTGAAGCCAAACCAAGCGCTGAGACTGCAATCAGAAAGCCCGGGGCGTTCTCGAGAGTACGAATTATCCAATCCTGAAAACTTATATGCAAGGCCGTCACATCGCTAACAATCCAAAAAACAAAAAACGTGAACGTCCCGTAGATAAAAGCGAATACCAACCAATGAATATAGTAGCTAGAATAATAAGTCTCACTAAAATCTAACGTAGATAATGGCGCATTTTTATTTTCATCGGCCTCATTATCGGAGTTGTAGAAGAAGCCGCCAATTCGCTGCGCAGCCGAAACGCCGCAGAGTATACAAAGAATGACACCGCAGAAATAATGCCCAATCAGAAAGAAAGAGGAATTAAACGGCATTCCTTTTGCCGTCATCTTAGGATTTTCGACAAAGATATAAAGACAGGTAAATAGCGTCAGTGCAATCATCACGCATAAGACCACCTTACAATAAAGCCATCCGAGCGGACGATCATCAATATAATCTTTATCAATCGAGGCTTCAGCGAGCACTTTCTCGCCTTCACGAAGATACTTATCTACCTTACTCATATTCAAATTATAGCATTAGCAAGAAAGCGGTTTTTGAATGTTATAATAAAAGCAACGCTCGAAAAGCAAAAAAGGAGGAATTGTGAGCAAATTTGACGACCAATATATTGATTTATGTCGCCGTATTCTTGAAAGTGGCGAAAAGGTCACGAACTACAAAAAAGAAGACCATCGCAGCAAAAAGGCGGCAAACGCCATCCCGGACCATACCGCTCAAGGCGCATCTGAGGCTAGGACTATCCGTCTCCCGCATCAAGTCTTACAATTCAACCTCGAGGAAGAATTCCCAATCCTTACTTCAAAAAAGGTCGCATTCAAGACCGCAGTCATCGAGATCCTCTGGATTTACCAGCAAGCTTCAAACGACGTACGCTGGCTCCAAGAGCGCGGCGTCAAAATCTGGAATGAGTGGGAAATCTCTGAAAAAGGTGTCTATCAGGGTCGCAACATCAATAAAATCTTTGCCAAAGAGCACCCATCCGAGCCAAAAGAAGACTTTGCTCGCACTATCGGCACTGCTTACGGCTGGATCGTAAAGAAATACGACCTCGTCGGCAATCTTATCGAAACCCTAAAGAGTAACCCAGGCAACCGCCGCATGATTATGAGTCTCTGGCAGAATGAATGGCTATCTACCGCCGCACTTCCAAGCTGTGTCTGGAACTCTCAATGGAATCTTATCGATGGCCACTTAAATCTCCTTGTTACGTCACGCTCTTCTGACGTACCGCTCGGTTTGCCATTTAATATTGTTCAGTACGCCACACTTTGCTATCTCATTGCGCAGTCTATCGGCGCAAAACCAGGCCAATTTACCTTCATTACGAACGACGCTCATATCTACGAAAACCAAGTTGACGGCATCCGCGAGCAAATCGAAAGATATGACAAAGCCATGAAAGACGGCACGCTTCCACCAGCGCCGAAGCTCTGGCTCAACCCAAAGATCAAAGATTTCTACAAATTCGACAGCTCCAAGGAACTCAAAGATATCAAGCTCGAAAACTACGAAAACCTCGGCACTATCAAGATGCCAGTTACGGAGTAATTATGTTTAGCATTATCTCGGCAATCGCAAAGAATAACGCCATTGGCAAAGGCAACGGCCTCATCTATCACCTCAAGGAAGATATGAAATTCTTCCGCGAAACCACTAAAGGTCACACCGTTATCATGGGCAAGAAAACCTGGGAGAGCCTCCCAGGAAAGCTAAAAGATCGCAAGAACCTCGTTATCTCATACGACGAGTTTGATGGCCCGGACGGCATAATTACGGACCTAGACAAGTACATCGAGGAAAACCAAGACACGGACGAGGAAATCTTCGTTATCGGCGGCGGCTCCATTTATAAATACATGTTGCCATATGCCAAATGTCTATATCTCACCGAGATTGATGCCGAACCAGAAGCCGATACATATTTCCCGGAGTTCGACCGCAAAGACTATACCAAAGAAACTCTAAAAACCGGCTCAGACGGGGAACTAAACTTCGAAATCAACAGATACGAACGTAAGTAGAACCGAAAACAGTCCAGAATCGCAATGTCGTACAATACTCTTGACAAAAAGCAATATTTTTGATATAATAATAGAATAGTTTACAATAAACTACGCAAATTACAAGCATAAGGGGGTGAAATGAATGCGTTTGTTTACTGTTCAGCCGTTAGAAGTCGTGGATAGACTCGTCAAAGACGGCCGTTTTGTATGCGATATTACAAAAAGCTGGGCCGACGACGAAGATAATCCTCGTTTTCTCGCGTCATACGACTGGTTAGTCGAAAGAATGGTCGACAAAATCGGTCCTTCTCCGGACGGAGTAAAATATCCTGTCTGGGCATGGTTTAGACGGGATGACGACGATTTTAGATACGGCGCGCCTTGCGAAGTTGGCGAAAAACGTGCCATCGTTACATTCGATATCGACGACGATAAGGTCGTCTTATCCGACTTCTGGAAATGGGAAGAGTCTGCATTCATGGATTTACCTTATGTAGACGAATCGAAATTCGAAGACGAAGACAACGCAGTTGCCGAATATGACCGTATTAAAAGTCTCGGCAAAGACGCAGTACGCAAAACCTGGGAAGCCGTGTTTGATCTGAGCGACGCAGAGGCGCCGATTCAGGCAACATTCTGGGAATTACGCAAAGAAGACGTCGTATCTATCGAATACTTCGAAATTCAGGCATGTCCTGAAGACGACGATTCCGACGGCGAGCTGGACTAAAACCCAGCTCTTTTTCTTGCAAAAAATCCCCAGATATGATAAAATAACCGAGATATTATTAACAAAGAGGAACGCAATGAGTCGTATCGGAAAACTACCTGTAGACATTCCTGCGGGCGTGACAATTACGGTCGGCGACAAAGAAATTACCGTCGCTGGTCCAAAAGGCACGCTTACAGTTCCTGTCCAGGAAAATACCACGACGAAAGTCGAGGGTAACCAAATCATCGTTACACGCAAAGACGACGAGCCAAAGTCCAAAGCTTGGCATGGTCTTCAGCGTGCACTTCTTAACAACGCTGTTACAGGCGTCACCAAGGGCTTCGAGAAGAAACTCGAAATCAATGGTGTTGGTTTCCGCCTAAGTGGTGGTCCAAAAGAAATCGAAATGGCACTTGGTTTTTCTCATCCAGTCAAATATAAAGCACCAGAAGGTGTTGAGCTCAAGACTGACAAGATGACAATCACCGTAAGTGGCATCGACAAGCAAAAGGTTGGCCAAGTTGCCGCCGAAATTCGCGCACTCAAGAAGCCAGAACCATACAAGGGTAAAGGCATCAAGTACGTGGATGAAGTAATTATCCGTAAAGCCGGTAAGGCAGGGAAGAAATAATCATGAAAGCAGAATTTAGAGCGAATCGCACTCGTGCAAAGATTCACGGCACTGCTGAACGCCCACGCCTTAGCGTAAATATCAGCAACGCACACGTCACCGCACAGATCATCGATGACGACAAGGGCGCTACTTTGGCATATGCAACCACCGTTGGTAGCAAGCAAAAAGGTAGCAAGTCCGAACTCGCCGCATTTGTAGGCGCAGAAATCGCTAAAAAAGCTAAGAAAGCTAAGATCGAAAAGGTCGTTTTCGATCGTGGCGCTCGCCTTTACGCAGGCCGCATGAAAGCTCTCGCTGATGCAGCTCGCAAGGAAGGATTGGAGTTCTAATATGGAAAACAAGCAACCAAAAGTAATCAATAAAGCTGGTACAACCAAACTTACCGACGAAGCAGTTGCTGCAAAAGAAGCCAAAGCAGAGCGCGAATTCCGTGGCCGCCGCCGCGACAATCGCCGCAACCGCCGCGCAGCTGATGAAGGTAAGAAAGAATTTGATACTGTAAACATCTCTATCAATCGTGTTTCCCGTACAGTAGCTGGTGGTCGCCGTATGCGCTTCCAAGCACTCGTAGCTATCGGTAACCACAAGAACAAAGTCGGTGTTGGCATGGCAAAAGGTAACGATGTTACTTCCGCCGTTCAAAAAGCTGAACGCCGCGCAAAGAAGAATATGATCACCATCAACATGAATGGCGATACTATCTGCCACGAAGTTGAAACCAAGGTAACTGGCGCAAACGTTCTCATGAAGCCAGCAGCACCTGGTACCGGTATTATCGCCGGCGGTGTCGTACGTTCTATCATTGGCCTTACTGGCATCAAGGATTTAATCTCCAAGTCTCTTGGTTCTACCAACAAAGCCAACATTGCATACGCAGTAATGGAAGGCCTCAAGCAGCAAGTTCCACGTTCCGAATGGAATGGCGTAAAGAAAGCTGCTCCAAAGGCTGAAAAGTCCGCCAAAAAGGAGGATAAATAAATGAAGTACAACGATCTCGTAGTTAGCAAGAATTCTGATCGCAAGCGCGTAGGTCGCGGTATCTCCGCCGGTCAAGGTAAGACTGCCGGTCGTGGTACCAAGGGTCAGAAGTCCCGTACTGGTCATCACAAGCTTCCAGCAGGCTTCATGGGTGGTCAGCGCGCTATCATGCAAGCTATTCCAAAGATGAAAGGTTTCAAAACCATTCATGCTAAGGCACAGGTTGTCTACACTGACGCTCTTAACGAAGTTAAAGGCAAAGTCGACAACTTCACGCTTGCAGAAGCAAACCTTATTGCAGATCCATTCGCAAAGGTAAAAATCATTACCCGTGGTGAATTGACCAGCAAGATTGAATTGCAGACTCAGTTTGCAAGCAAGACCGCAATCGAAGCTATCAAGAAAGCTGGCGGCTCCTTCAAGAAGGTCGCAGTTCCAGCTCGCGTCAAGAAATCTGACGAAGAATAGTTCTGTATAACACAAAAAAGGGCACCTACGGGTGCTCTTTTTGTTGCGGTTATGTTAATATATAAGCAGAACAGTGGAGGTAAAGTGAAAAAGAGAGCAGTACTCTATGTCGTCTACGCTTTTGTCGTATTATTTAGTAGCCTGATACATCCAATAATGGCATCAGCAAAAGTAGATGATTATATAGATAAATTCGCAGCAAACAATATTATGTTTTATGATCCGGACGCATGTGCCGGAGATTGTAGGGTCGCCTGCGTTGGCTCAAATGGCTCCGACATTACTGTTATCGGAGATTCCATCCTCGCGGATGAGGCCACAAAAGCAAAGCTCAAAGACAAGCTCTCGGGACTCGACACTTCCGAAGGAAACTACAACTCCGTCGTCGGTAGACATTGGGATAACGGCGTCACGCAAGCTAGATCGATGCAGCTAAAAAACATCGTAATCTTTGAACATGGCACCAATAACGTCCCGGCGATTCGCGCTGACCAGCTAAATGACCTCCTAGAAGTCGTCGGCAAAGATCGCACGGTTATTCTCGTAACGCCATATTCTGCAACGAATGCTGAATATCAAGCAGCTTACGACCAAACTGCAGAACTGTTCAAGCAAACCGCCACCTCAAACCAACAAATCAAGGTTGCCGACTGGGCTGCTGCCGCCAAAAACGCCGGCGTATCACTTAATGATACAGAAGAACATGTCCATCCAGTAACCGACGAAGAAAGAACACTATACGTAGATACGCTCACGTCAGTAATTAGCGGTAGCTGTAATAGTGGTGAAGCTATCGTATCTGGTGCTACTGCAGAAGAAAAAGTCTGGTCTGGTTTTATCTCTATGGGCGTAGACGAATACGCCACTGCTGGCATCATGGGAAATATCGCACACGAAGGTCTAATGAACCCAGCTCAGTGGCAGGTAGGCCACGAGCATAACTGGGGCAAGACACTCCGCGAGATGTACAATATCGGCTCTAGTAATGATACAGGTATGGGCATGGTGGCCTTCACTTGGTATACCTGGTTCGATTTATTGGATAATTATTATCAAGAAACCGCGCCAGACCTACTTGCGATTCTAGAGGATCCATACACATATAGCGTTGCGGATAATGGCAGCCATTACTGCCCAGGTACCGAATGCTTCCTTAAGAAACTAGACGACACTACCGCAAACCGCGTCTATTCTACGCAGATTACATTCATCGTAAAATCAATTCGCGGAGATTTTAAAGATGTCGGCTTTGATTACGGCGGCATTTTAGGTCAAGATTCACCAGAAGCAGCTGCGGACTGGTGGCTAGAAAACTACGAGAGACCAGCCTGTCCAGAATGCTCCAGGGGAGAACGCCGTGGTGACGCAAGAAAATTCTACGATATGTTCCATGGCCAAAGCTCATTCTCTGGTAGCTCCAGCGGAACAGGCGGCGTCGCGGGCACAAACTGTACAAACAACAAGGCCGCTACAGCGTTCAAGAAATACAACTTCACAGATGGCCAGCTAAGAGGCATCCTCGCAATAGCCGAGGCTGAAAACGGCGGCTCACTTGCTGGCGTAAAGACAGAATTATCAATTATGGCCAACCTATTCGAGAAAAATGGCCCGAAGCTCGGTGAACCGGACAACGAAGAAGGCTTCATTCACTACATCCGCCGCAAGCCGGGATCAGAAAGCGGTTGGTTCGCTACGTATGACAAATACGACGAAAGCTTCAGTTCATCTTATGGCAACGAAGCACTAGATGCTGCAAAAGATATCTTAAACAACGGCAACCGCACCCTGCCGCAACAGGTCCTCGAGCATGACTGTATCTATTGCGGTAATGGCACTTACGATATTATCGAGACATCAAATAACGGTCAAACTTTTGACGTAAATGACCGCTCACAATACAAGAAAGACGTCACAAAGATTAAAAACCGCTATGGCTCCACATATATCTTCTACACCTGGGCAGACCCAGAAAAGGGCACAGGTGATCCATTCGGTTACTTCGAAGACAATCCGCCGGATTCAAGCTTTAGCCCAAGCTCTACGGCCGCAGCTACCGCCGCAACGACGATGGTAGATATCAAGTGGCAAGACGGATGGATTATTAGTGGCATGGACGGCTACACGAAAGGCACACCAGAAATGGCTGGCCTAGACGTAACAGATAGTTCGCCAACCCTAGATTACGTTACAAATCGCCCAATTGACGGCGCGATGGGGCCAAACAAAATTACGCTCCATAGCACAGAAGGCTACAACAGCGTTGGTCAGTATGGTTTGGATATTTATGCAGGCAATCCATACCCGCCTCACTTCACAATCGATATGAAAGAAAAGAAGGTCTACCAGCACTTCTCAGTCGATCATCCTTCAGCTGCAGTCGCGGACGTAGATACGGCGGCAGGTGTCCAGATTGAGATTATCGGCTTCTCTACGGAAGATCGCGCAAGTGACCCGTGGTATTTGCACGATACGCAGAACTTCGGCGACGAAGAATGGCAATACCTCGCCAAACTCTTAGTAGGTATCAGTACGTACACTGGAATCAAGCTCGAAAGTTCACTAAAGTGGGACGAGCCAGACAATGTCCGTATGACAGACGAAAACGAGTATACAAACTACGAAGGCGTACTTGGCCACATGCATACACCAAAGAATGACCATACCGACCCGGGTAACGTCTGGGACAAGCTCAAAAAAGCCATCGATAGCGTAGGCGCCGGAGTAAACGACGGTGGCTGTGGCGAAAAGACAAATTCCTGGAACGGCGACTTCCCATGGTGGGCACAGTGCGACGACAAATGGGGCAGCTTACCGTACGGCAGCTGCGGCGGCAGTAGTATTTGTGACGCAGGCTGTGGCTGTACTTCGTTCGCTATGATGGCGACGGCTCTAACAAAGGTAGAACATACCCCAGATGAAGTCTGTACATATGCTGGCGATCAAGGCATGCACGTTTGTGGCGCCGGTAGTAGCTGGTCTCTACCAGCAACAATCTCGGACCACTTCGGCCTCGAGCACAAAGACCTCGGCAGTCCGTCCATTGACGAAATCAACAAAGTCTTGCGTGAAGGATGGATGGTATGGACATGCGGTGGCGGCCCAGACCCATTCACAGAAGGTGGACACTGTATTGGTGTTCGCGGCGTAACAAGCGATGATAAGTGGCTACTCGCCGACTCGAAAGGAAATGGCGAAGAGGTAACATTAAAGAAGGAATGGGATCCTAACGATGTATATCCGTATATGGGCACATTCCAGGCTATAAGGAAGAAGTAACATGAACAAATTCGCACAAGAACATGCAGAGTTAATCCGAATAATCTTCTACGGGGCAATTGCTACCATTATCATCATCTCCCTAATCGCATTAGTTGCGACCGCAGCGAGAGTTACCAACAATGAAACCTACTATGACGACATCTCTGAGACGAATCTTGAACTAAAAAACACCGGCGCTATCACCGAAAAGATGACAACCTTTATCGGGCTAGAAAAAATCGGCGACAGCAATAATATACCGACAGAGCTTAATGCAAAGAGCTCAACCATAGTTCGCACATACATAACATTTGCATATCCAAAAGCCAAAAGAATTAGCTACAAAAACGGAACCGGCAAAAAGGACGGCGACAACGTATATACATACGAAGCGCAGTTGGACACCGGCGAAAAATTCACCATAACCGTAGAAGATCTCAATAACAGCGCCTACAAACTCAAGATTTCGGATAAAAACAATGAGGTCTTCAGCTACGAATCTGCCGAATTTAGCGAAGAATACAAAGATATCAGAAGCTTTGCGACAAAACTCCTGCCAAAAGTATTCACAAACGTAGAAGGACTTTCTTTCTCAATTACCTGGAAAAACAACAAGTATAACCTAAACATTAATCACTGCAACAACGAAAAAACAATCGAAAAAGCAAAAGAAATCGCAAGAAACTGGATCAAGAGTACTGGCTACAACCCAGACGACGTAGAGTTTAACGTACCATACATGTGCGATGGTGGATATAACTAGGAGGAAATAGCGATGAATAAAATCAGAATCACATTAATCGCAGTAGCAGCAGTTTTACTAATCTCAGCAATAGCAGCAATTACGATTAACGCAAATCGAAACGCGAGATTAACCATTATTGTGACACCGGTAGATTCCACTATCCAAATTAATGGCAAACAATTCAATAACGGCACCACGGACCGATTCCCGGGCGAAGTCGAGATTAAAGTTAGCCACGATGGTCTGGACGACAAGGTAGTCAAGCTAAATCTGGAGCCTCACAAAACAACAACCGCACACATTTACCTAACAAAAGACGGCAAGTTTGATTACTACGAAAGTTCAAAAACGGATTATGACGTACTACGCCTAATCGGAGACGAAAAAGTCAAAGATTACCTCAAAGAAACCGAGAGAAAACTAACAATCAAAGACGTATTACCAATATCCAGAATTACCGCCTCCAATACCCCAAACAAAAAGAACGGCATGTATAGTCGCGAAACAATCATCAATGACGGCACATCGAATCCAGAATGCGACAGAATAATCTGTCTACTGCTCATCGACAACACCGAAAGTGACGACGTAGCTAGAGAGCTCATGAAAGAATACGGATACGATTTCGACGATTACAAAATCATCCGTGAATAGATTTTTAGAGGTATAGTATTTTATCTTTCTCTATTTCGTGTTAATATATAATAAGTAAAAACAAGAGGTAACATGAATTTTAAGACGATTTTTAAGTCTTTGAAAAACAAAGACATGCGTAAGCGCATCATCGCCGTTGTTGGAATTCTTGTCGCATACCGTATTTTGGCACACGTTCCAGTACCACTAGGCGACACCACAACATTCAAGAGCGCAATAGATAACTTAGTGAACAGCACCGATTTTGGTGGCTTTATTAACCTTATTTCTGGTGGTGGCTTAACCAACTTCTCAATCATTCTCGTTGGTCTTTCACCATACATCACCTCATCCATCGTGATGCAGCTTCTTACAAAGGCTATCCCACGTATGGAAGAGCTCAACAAAGATGGTGAGGCTGGCCGCCGCAAAATTAGCCAGTGGACCCGCATTCTTACCGTCCCTCTCGCAATTTTGCAATCTATTGCATACATCTTCATCTTAAACCAAGAAGTTATCGCCGCAAACACCTCAGTTTCGGCGGATCCAACCTTTGCTCAGTGGGCACTATCCATCACAGCGATGGTTGCTGGCTCGATACTTCTAATGTGGCTCGGCGAGCTCATTACAGAGCAGGGTATCGGCAATGGTATCTCTACCGTAATCTTCTGTAGCATCGTATCTGGTTTCCCAACCACAATTACAAACATCGGCCGCAGCCTATTTGATACATCAAGCGGCACCCTCAGTCTCTTTGGCTGGCTCGATTTACCAGTAAATCCACAGATGTTCTATATCGTCCTCGGCCTAGGCGTCGGCATGATCATCGTTCTATACCTCTTAGTAAAAATCAACGAAGCACAGCGTATTATTACAATTAATTACGCAAAACGCGTCCGTGGCAACAGCGCCTACGGCGGCATCAAATCCATCATGCCAATCAAGCTCATCGCAGCAGGCGTCGTTCCAGTCATCTTTGCGGTAGCATTCCTATCCGTACCAGCATTCGTTGGCCAGCTTATCCAGCGCGCCGATCCATCCAGCGAAATCGCCGCAAACATGGTAGATTGGTTCTCCGCACCAAGCGTATCAACCTATGATTATACAAATGGCCTCAGTTGGGAAGATTACATCTATCCAGTCCTATACTTCGTCTTGGTAGTCATGTTTACCTACTTCTATACCAGCATCGTATTTAACTCCCAGGAAATCGCCGAAAACTTGCAGAAGCAGGGTGGTTTCATTGAGGGCGTACGTCCAGGCAAGCAAACAGAAATATACTTCAACAAAACCGTTAATCGCCTCAATCTATTCGGCGCATTAGCACTTGGCGTAATCGCACTATTGCCATACATCGTTGACTACATCTTTATCATCACACTTGGATATCCACTCGGTCTATCCATTTCCGGTACTGGTCTTCTTATCGTTGTCACAGTTGCACTCGAAAACCTCCGCCAGATTAATTCCCGTGCGTTAATGGTAACTTACGACGATTATCAGTAATGGCACTAAAGATTAATCGCAAACTACAGAATGTCCTAAAGATCATTGGGTGGGTTGTACTAGCCGTATTAATCGTCTGCATGGCCAAAATCTTCATTTGGGAACGCAATTACTACAATACAAAGAGCGGAGAATCTCGAGCTCGCGCCGATGTTGTAATCACACAACTCGCCGAAGCAGCCAATCCGTCCGAAGATGCACCAGATCTTGCCGCACATCAGGTAGAAGCAACCAAGCCTCGCTATCTAAGTATCGAGCGCCTAGATATTAAATCCCGCGTCAAAGAATCTACCGTAAATAGCGAAGTCCTCGCTGTACCACAAAACATCTATGACGTTATGTGGTCCGCCGGATCGAGCAAACCATCTCAGGGCGGCGTAATCCTCATGAGTGGCCTCAGCCGCGGCGAGACCAAAGCAGGCGCATTTGCAAACCTCGACAGCCTAGAAAAGGGCGACAAAATCGAAATCGAGCTCGGAAACGGCAGCAAATACACCTACAAAGTGTCAGAAATTCGCATCGTAGACGCATATGATGCAGAAAACGAACTACCAAGCATCCAGCGCCGCATTGATGACAAAGAGACTCTATCGCTAGTTACCGCAATCGAAAAAAGCGATGCAGAAACCGACTATACTTCAATTGTTATAGTAAGAGCCGTATTAAACTAAAAAATACTATAAAAATACCTTTACTTTTAAGGTATTTTTTGTTATAATACCTAGGTAATTTATGGCTAGTCACAAGAAAACGACAAAAGTCGCCAAGAGAGACGCTGATTCTTCAGCTGGCGCAAAAAATAAGGAAGTGATTAAACTCACCGGTAAGGTTGTTGAGGCTCTTCCTGGTACTAAATTCCGTGTCGAACTTGAAAACGGTCATATTATTGTTGCTCACATGTCGGGTAAAATGCGTAAGAATTATATCCGTCTCGTGCCGGGCGACAAGGTGGATGTTGAGTTGACCCCTTACGATCTCACAAAGGGCCGAATCAGCTATCGCCAAAAAGATTAAATTTAATCGAAAGCGAGAAACTAAGAATCTCGGGTATTTGCTATCCGAGGATTTTAGAACAGATGCTTTCAGAAAGGTAATTTTCAATACATGAAAGTTCGTGCTAGTGTAAAGAAAATCAGCCCTGATGATATCATCGTACGCCGCAAAGGTGTGCTACGTATCATTAACAAGAAGAAACCTAAGAATAAACAAAGGCAGGGTTAAGCATGGCAAGAATCGCAGGTGTTACGATTCCTAGCGAAAAGCAAGTGTGGATTGCACTTACTTACGTTTATGGTATCGGTCGCACCACTAGCAAAGCCATCCTTGCGGCGGCTAAAATCGAGCCGACCACTCGGGTGAAAGATCTCACCGAGGCTCAAGAACAAAAACTCAACGATATTATTTCTAGCAAATATTCCGTTGAAGGTGACCTCAAGCGCCTCGTGACAAACAATATTAAACGTATCAAGGATATCAATTCCTACAAGGGGCTTCGCCACAAGGCAGGTTTACCAGTCAACGGTCAGCGCACCCGCACGAATGCGCGCACTCGCAAAGGTAAAGCTATCGCAGTAGGCGGCGCTCAGCCAAAGGCAGCAAGTAAAACTTAATCAAGGGAGTTAATATGGCAGAAGATACAACAGTCAATACAGCTCCTGAGATGGAGCCGAAAGCACCAAAAGCTAAAGGCAAAAAGGGCAAACGCATTGTCCAAGCCGGTGAAGTACACATTCAAGCTACTTTCAACAACACTATCGTTAGCGTAACCGACAAGAAGGGCGAAATCCTCGCAGCTTCTTCCGCTGGCGCAAACGGTTTCCGCGGTTCCAAGAAAGGTACTGCTTACGCAGCACAGATCGCCGCAGAAAAAGTTGCTGAAATCGCAAAGCGTGATCACGGCATGAATAGCGTAGACGTATTCGTCAAGGGTATCGGCCTCGGCCGCGACAGCGCTATCCGCGCATTTAGCACTATGGGCATTTCTATTAATAGCATCACGGACAAGACCCCAATTCCACATGGTGGTTGCCGTCCTAAAGGAGAGAGGAAACCGTAATGGCACGTGATTTACAACCTATTGGTAAGCAATCTCGCCGTGAAGGTTATGCGCTTGCTCCAAAAGCACAAAAAATCATGGCAAAAAAGACCGGTATTCCTGGTCAGCACGCCGACATGCGCGTTCGCGGTGGCAGTCTTTATTTGACCCAGCTCCGCGAGAAGCAGAAAGTACGCCGCATTTACGGTCTACTAGAAAAGCAATTCGCTAAGCTCATGCATGAAGCACAACGTACTCCAGGCAAGACCGGCGAAAAACTTCTCGAATATCTAGAACGTCGCGCAGACAACGTAGTTTATCGTGCCGGCTTCGCAGCAACTCGCCGCGCAGCACGTCAGCTCGTTTCTCACGGTCATTTTACCCTCAACGGTAAGCGTGTCGATATTCCATCGATTCGTTTGAACCCAGGTGACGTCCTCGAAGTTCGTCCAAAATCAAAGAAAAACACCTATTTCGCAAATCTTGAAAATGTCGCCGGTGCTACTAGCCAGGCACCACTATCTTGGATGAAGGCAGACGTCAAGAAAATGAAAATCGAAATCACTGGTACGCCAAAGCGCGAAGAAGCTGAGGTGGGCATCAACGAACAATTAATCGTCGAGTATTACTCACGCTAAAGGAGAAGTATGACAAAAGTAATTCACGAAGCAGAACTAGCAGAGATCAAGGACCTTGGTGAGAACAGTTCCAGCTTTGTTATCAAGCCACTATATTATGGCTACGGTAACACTCTTGGTAATTCACTACGTCGTGTACTTCTCTCTAGCATTAAGGGTGCCGCTATCACTGCTTTCCGCATTGAGGGCGCTACTCACGAATTTTCCGCTATTCCAGGCATCGTCGAGGATACTGTAGACATCATGTTGAATCTTAAAAACATTCACATCAAGTCTCATTCCGACGCTCCAGTCGAACTTCACCTCGAAAAGAAGGGTACTGGTGTAGTAAAAGCTGGCGACATCAAACTCCCAGCAGAAGTTGAAATCGCAAACCCACAGCAGATTATCTGCAATATCGATGATCCAAAATTCACTTTGAAGATGGACATGGTTGTAGACACTGGTCGTGGTTACCTCAGCATCGAACAATCCAGTGAAGACCGCATTCACAGCGATATGATCGCACTTGATGCCGTCTTTACTCCAGTTTTGCGTGTTCGCTACAACGCTGAAAATACTCGTGTTGGCCAAGATACCAACCTACAGCAATTAACTCTTACGATTGACACCGATGGTACTATTACCCCACGTGAAGCTTTCGAAGAAGCTGCAGCAATCTTGGTAAACCAATACAAAGCGCTTGCCGGTAGCACTACGGTAGAATCCGCACCAGCACCAACCGCAAGCAAAGCCGAAGACGAATCTGGCCTTATGCTTCCAATCGAAGACCTCGGCCTATCGGCACGTACTGCAAACGCATTGATCAACAATGAAATTCGCACCGTACGCGATCTCGTCGTATTATCAGAAAGCGATCTCAAAGAGCTTAAGGGCTTCGGCGCTAAGGCACTCGATGAGGTCCGCGAAAAACTAACGGAGTTAAAAATTTAAATGCATCGTCACGGATATAAAGGGCGCAAGTTCGGCCGCGAAAACGACCAACGCACCGCATTGACACGTGGTCTCATGCGCTCCTTGTTTAAGTACAAATCAATTAATACAACCATAGCAAAGGCTAAAGAAATTCGCCGCCCAGCTGAAAAGCTCATCACCATCGCAAAGAAAGGTGATTTGGCTTCCCGCCGCCTCGTTATCGCTCGCTTGAACGATCAGATACTTGGCAATCAGCTCGTCGACGTTATCGCACCACAGATTAAGCGCAACAGCGGCTACCTCAAGATTGAGCGTACCGGTTACCGCCGTGGCGATAACAGCGAAATGGCAACTATTTCCTTCGTAGACGAAATAAAAGATGAAGTCAAAGAAGAAAAGAAGGCCGAAAAGCCAGCTGCTAAGAAAGAGGAGAAGTAAGTATGAAAACTTATAGTCAGAAATCCTCTGAAATCAATCGCGAATGGTGGATTATCGACGCATCTACGATGCCACTCGGTAAGCTCGCAGTTGTTATTGCCGACAAGTTACTCGGCAAGTCCAAAGTCACTTTCACGCCACATACCGACAATGGTGATTACGTTGTAGTTATCAACGCAAAGAACCTCAAGGTTACCGGCGACAAGATGACCGACAAGCATTACTATCGTCACTCTGGCTTCCCAGGTGGTCTTACCGACCTTACCCTCGCGGAAGTTATTGAGAAGGACCCAGCTCTTGCAATTCAGCAAGCAGTCAAAGGAATGCTTCCAAAGAATAAACTTCAAGCCGATCGCTTAGCTCGCCTCCGCGTCTTCCCAGGCGCAGAGCATGCTCACACGGCACAGATGCCAAAGGAGATTAAGTAATGCCAGCTAAGAACGCTAAGTATACCTACGGTAACGGTAGCCGCAAAGCTGCAACCGCAACCGCACGTCTCTACAAGGGTAAAGGCGAAATCACCATCAACGGCAAGCCAGCTCTCGATTTCTTGAGCGGCAACAAGACCTTAATGGCAGAAATCACCGATCCTCTTGCAATGACTCAGAAGCAAAAAGAATACGATATCACCGTCCTCGTAAAAGGTGGTGGTGTTGCAGGTCAGGTCGACGCTAT
>DFHM01000009.1:0-29066 GCA_002371895.1 Candidatus Saccharibacteria bacterium UBA3723
TAGAACACGTCCAGTAGAAACTCGTCGTAAGTCTTGCCGAAGAAAGACAGCAGCTCGAGCAGCCCATCGTCGCCCTTGCTGGCGATATCACTGAACAGAGCCAAGGACCCAGCACTGCCGAAGAAGAGATCATCGGCATAGCAGTCAATGAAATCGAGGAGAACCTCCTGATAGATGGCCTCACATGCGTCAATGTCGTCGTAGGGCACAGCAATCAGGTTCTCGTGGAAGCTATCGTCGCAGCTTTCAACCGTGCGACGGGCGAGCATCTTGCCGTTCGCCGGAGTTACTTCCCAGGTATACATGTCTTTGTCATTGTCGAATTCAAAGCCAAGTACACCGCTGTTGTCGATCAGTTGTCTAATTCTTTTCTGCTTCATTGTGGTTACCCCCTTTGTCAAAGTAGAAAAAATTTCAATGAGCCTCCCCATGCGCGATAGGGATGTTTTTATTTTACACCATTTTGCCTCAGTTTAATTCAGATGTTAAAATAAGCTTATGGATAAGGCAAAAGTTTTCTTTACAAAGAATATCACTAGCGATTCACTAATGAAGATTTATAAAGCACTCGGCGTAAAACTTACCGGCAAAGTTGGCGTAAAAGTTTCTACCGGCGAACGCGGCTCTAAAGGCTATCTAAAAGCGGACCTTATTGGGCCATTCGTAAAAAGCTTAAACGGTACCATTATCGAATGCAATACCGCATATGCCGGCGCACGCAATACCGCCGAAGACCATCTAGAAGTCGCGAAAGAGCACGGATTTACTGAATTTGCGGACGTAGATATCATGGATGCCGACGGCGAAGTAAAAATCCCAGTCCATAACGGCAAGAATCTCGAATATGACATTATTGGCAAAAACTTCGATAATTACGACGCTATTGTAAACCTCGCACACGGCAAGGGCCACGCTATGGGCGGCTTTGGCGCCAACCTAAAAAACCAATCCATTGGCATCGCATCCAGAAACGGTAAAGCCTACATCCATACTGCCGGCAAGAGCGAAGACCCAGATCAACTTTGGAATAACCTACCAGAACAAATCAACTTCATCGAATCTATGGCAGAAGCCGCAAAGGCCGTCGCGGATCACCTTAAAGAACAAAACAAACCAATCGTCTATATCACCGTCATGAATGCGCTCTCCGTAGACTGTGACTGCGATGCGCATCAGGGTGATCCAGTCATGGGAGATCTAGGCATCGTCGCAAGCCTCGATCCAGTCGCAAACGACCAAGCCTTCATTGACATGATTTGGGCAAGCGTCGATCCAGGCGCCGAAAAACTCAAACAGCGCATTGACCGCCAGCAAGGTAGAGAAATTCTTCCGTACGCCGAAGAAATCGGCCTCGGTACACGCGATTACGAATTAATAAATATCGACGAGGAATAAAAATGCTAAAGTGCTATCGCACAAATAACCGCAAGCAAACGCTGGAATCCATCAACGAGATTTTGCCAGATTGTTGGATTGACCTATCTGAACCAAGTCAAGAGGAAATCGACCGCGTCGTCAATATGACGAAGGTCGATCGCGAGCTCATCGAGAAGATGCTCGATGACGACGAGCTCCCTCGCGTCGAAACCGACAAGAAAGCCACACTTACTGTCATCGACGTTCCGGCATTCGTTAGCCAGGAAGACAAATATGTTACTTATCCTCTTGGTATTATCATTACAAATAACAACTACGTCATTACGGTTGCGCCAAAGAGTGTCAGCTTGCTTAATGATTTTCGCAGAGGGAAAGTCAAAGATTTTCGCACAGCCAAGAAAAGCCGTTTCCTTATCCAAATCCTAAACGCTGCCGCCGCATCCTATCTCCGCGTTCTCGACGAAATTTATCGTGATATCGAGATGAAGGAAGACACCCTTCGCGCCTCAACGCGCAACGAGGACCTCATCGATCTTCTCGCCACGGAAAAGACTTTGGTCTACTTTACGACATCTCTAAACGAGAATGACGGCGTACTAGAGCGCCTCAGCAAGGGAAGCGTTATTCCGCTCTACGAAGGCGACGCCGACCTCATCGATGACACCATCATCGAAAACCGCCAGGCTATCGAAATGGCCGGACTCTACCGCAAAATTCTTTCTTCAATTACCGACACCTACGCTACCGTCATTTCTAACAATCTCAACAACATCATGAAATTCCTCGCCGGCATCACCATCGTACTCTCAATTCCGACTATCATCTCTTCATTCCTCGGCATGAACGTCTACTTTGGCTTCATTGGTACAGAACACTTATCTGCCTGGGTGATTCTCGGCATTTCCGTCCTCGTGTCGATTGGCGTAGCGGCCTGGCTCAAGAAAAGAGGAATGCTCTGATGACCAAAACCCAAAAGAGAGTCTATGTGTTATTCGCCACACCAATCGCAATCGCTGTATCGGCTGCCGGATTGATCATCTTCCGAATTTTCAATATGCTCCATGTATACTGCATATTCTTCGTCTTATTAATGCTAGCTGTCTATCAAATAGCGCACGTATCAATAGCCTATGCCGCAATAACCAACACAAGAGTTAATAATAGGGCTAGCTCAATAATTTCTACCATCTACTCAATAGTTATGTTTGTCTTAATGGTATATATTGCTTGTTCCAAAGACGAAAGATTAGTGTCCACTGCCGCAGTTCTTACGCTCGCTATCTTAGCCGTTGCCGGTGTAAGCGCCTTTGTAACTTTGGCGGCATCACATATATTTGGTAAGAAAACCGAGACCAAGGCCGAAAGATACGCCAATACAAAAGGTTTCGATTACATCCCAGAAAAAGAACGCTACGTCAAAGACCGCAAAAAACGCCAGCGTCAGCACGCCGCCGACAAAGTCCTTGCCCTTGGCGCCTTTGGCAACGAAACATTCATAGCTATCTATGGATCTCTCGTATTTATTACGCTCATAATCGCGGTTTTCAACGACCTACAGCTGTTCTAGGTTATACTATAAGTATGAAGGCAGAGATAGAAGCTAAATTTTTGAATATCAACAAAGAAAATATTAGAAAACTACTCAAAAACCTCGGAGCAGAACTGGTTGCACCAGAAAGATTGATGGAGCGCGCAGTTTTTGATAGCCCAAATCCAAACGAATATTACCGCGTACGCAATGAGGGAAATCAAATTACAATGTCATTCAAGCATTGCGATGATCGTAGTATAGAGGGAATGAAAGAAATCTGCCTCACTGTAGACAATTACGACAATGCAATTGATTTTCTCACTCACGCCGTCGGCAAGCCAAAAGCATTGCAAGAAACTTACCGCGAATCGTGGGTAAAAGATGGTGTCGAAATCGATATCGACACCTGGCCATGGGTGCCAAGTTTTATCGAAATTGAAGGCCCATCCGCCGAAGCCGTCGAGAAGCTCGCAAATGAATTAGGCTTCAAGATGGAAGATGCCGAATACGGCTCAGTAGAAATCGTTTATCAGCAAATCTTCGACGTTACCGAAGATGAAATTAATTATATGCCGGAGATCAAATTTACCGATGTACCGGAATGGCTTGAGGAGCGCCGCATTAAAAAATAACTATGAGCAAGAATACAAACGAAATCGTCGAAGCAGAAATTATTAAAGACAACGACGGCAAGAAAGCGCGTAAAAAAGTTGAGAACAAGCGCCGTTTTAACGAGGTTATCCTACCATTACTGATTGACGTCGCATTATTGGTGCTCGGCGTCTGTCTATTAATTTGGGCAGACAGAGTTACTTCCGCTATCTCCATTTCAATCGGCATCATCTTTACAATTTATGGCCTCTATAACTTCATTGACTATGGACGTACGCCAAAAGAATTGCAAAAATTCACTACAATAATTACCGGTATCGCGCTGATTATTGCAGGCGTTTTCCTGATGGTTCAAACCAACTTCATTAAGGATGCGATTAGTTTCATCGTCGGCACGTTTATTATCATTATTAGCCTAATCCGTTTGCAGGACGCCGCTAAGCTACGCGCACTTGGCGCCACTTCACTTCTTTCAACAGTCCTACCAATCATCGGGCTCGTCGCCGGCGTCTTTTGTATTATCGGCAAAATCATGATTACCGATATTTTCATTCAGATCCTCGGGGCGATGCTAATTATTTTTGCAATATCAAATATCGCAAATAACATCGCGCTAAACAAGCTTAAGAAATCTAAATAGATATATTTTCGAAGATAAAGTTATCACAATTCTTTTTTGCGCGCACCAAATCGTTCTTATTACGCACTGTCCAGCCCAAAACCGGCATCTTGTGACGAATTCTCTCCACGCGCTTCTTTGGTAGATATCGAATATCATAAGATACAAAATCCGGCTTCGTTAAGAAGTTAAAACATAAGTTTTGCAAGAAGAAATTCTTCTTTGTAGCAAGTTGTCCGCGACCAATATACGGCGCTTTTCTGCGGAAATAAAAGACAATTTTTGGATCAAAACTTTTTATTACGAATTGCCCAGCATAATCGCTCATAATTTTAATCAGGGCAGGGCAGATTTCGCGCGCCGAACGATCATATTTGATTTCAATAATAATCGGCACTTTTCCTTTTACAAGATTCAAAACCTCAGTTAATAGCGGGATCTTTTCTGAGGTATCTTTTAATCGCAATTTAGACAGTTCTGTATAGGTTTCATCTTTTATAGCAGCATCCACACCTGTCATGCGCTTCAAATTATCGTCATGAAAAACCGCAATCTTGCCATCAGCAAGCATATGCACGTCTAGTTCAATTACATAGCCGTGTTCCATGGCGCATCTAAAAGCCGCCAGAGAATTTTCTGGCGCCTTTGCGTCGTGTAGCCCACGATGGGCTATTGGTGCTTTTAGGATAAAATCTATATTCTTTTTCATTAAATCGCTGCCTGATCGGCAAAGTATTCGGCCTGTTTTTTGCCGCCATCCTGACGTGCCAACTTACCCTCAATCGCGAGGCCTTCCTGGCGCATCGCACCTACTGCAAGATTGCCAACGGTCGTAAATGTACCAGACTCACCAGAGCCTTCATGTGTACAGAATGGATAGAGATTCTGGCCATTAAAAGTATGTTTTTCGAGGAAATTATAAATAATCATTGGCATATCGCCCCACCAAATCGGATAACCGAAGAAAATCGTACTATAATCATCGAGATTCACGTCGCCCTGATATTCTGGACGTTCTTGCATAGTGCGCTCCTCGGTCGCCTTCGCCACACAATCGTCATAGCCTTCTGGATAAGGAACTACTGGCACAATCTTAAATTCATCAACCTCGCGACCGTCTGCCTTTAATTTCTCAATAATGTTCTTCGCAAAAATTTCAGTATTGCCCACTTCAACTTTTCCGACACTATAGTTCTCGTCTGCGCGAGAGAAATAACAAACTAAAACTTTCCCCATATTCCTCCTTTAGTTTTTAGTAAAAATTACCGTTACGTTATCAGAGCCTAATACCTCTTCAAGGTCTTCCGGGTTTTCTACCCAACCGAGACGCGTGTAGCTATACGTTGTATCGAAAGATTTATAGAAGAGCACGATACAGTCGTCGCCATAAAGCATCAAATCACCCGCCTCAATGTGGCCAGGATTATACTCCTCAGCCTTCAGCTTATCGCTGCCTTGGTAATATTTTTCATTGCCGTTAAGTTCTATCATCGGAAGCTCAAATGGTGTAGAACTAGCAAATTCCTGCGCCGCTGCATTGTCTGCAACTTTCACTTTGTATTCGTGGTCATTTACTCTAATCGTAATGCTACTCATTTTTTCTCCAGATACTTCGTTTGGACCTTCAGAATCGTTTGGCTTATTCATGAAATTAATCCCTAAAACAAACGCAACCACAACAATCAAGCCGATAAGGCATACTATCGCAATGCGCTTAGTCTTAGTATTCATTTAATCTCGCTGCCGCCCCATTCTACTACAGTAAAGCCATTGCGAGCTGGTGTTTCTATCTTTTGCTCGACTACATCAATTGGCGCATCAAGGGCTTTATAGTTCATTGCAATACGAATTACCGTATCCGGCTTTGGCGAAACATTTAGTTTCATATACTTATCCAAAACCTCATTCATATCAAAGCGAATATAGTTATATTTATTTGCCTCGAGTTTTGGCAACCAATAAACAATAAACTCTTCTGCTTCACGCTCGGTTAGACCAAGCTCCGCAAGCTTTTCTTCCAAGAATTCTGCCGAATCTTCGCCTTTTACAACAAAACCTTCTTCGGTTTGCTTTGCGGGATAATTGGCGCCTTCCCAATAAAGACCATAAAGCTCACGACCGGTATTTAGATCGGTTAAGCTACCGTCTTTTTGTGCAAGAACATTCCAGCCATCAGTATACTTTGGATAGCTCGTAGTGAGCTTTTCTGGATTGCTAAGCTTTACGGAAACTTCCGTATTATCCTCGGTAGGGTACAGATAAATCATCGGCTTATCAACGGTCATGCAGTGAGGATCATAGTGCGGACAATTGTAAAATTCTGGACCATCATCTTTATGTAACAGGCCGACTATCGTTGCACCTATTGCGACCGCGATAAATATTAAAACAACTACAGTAATGGCCACATAGGAGCCTGTATTATTTTTCTTTTCTTGTTTGTTATTCTTAGCTGTATCCTTACCACTCATATCTTTATGATAGCATAATTATTTTAAGCAAATCAGAGCTGCATTATGATAGCAGGGCTCCTTACTGCCAATTCCTCTATAAGAATGCAGTAACTCCTTATTACAAACCGTGCACAAGCCAGCATCGTGTACATTTTGTAGCTTTACGCCAATTTCTACTAAAGACTCTGTCAAATGTCGCGCTGCATCAATATATGTCTTTCCGTTCAGGCCGTACATATAACGCTCGCCAAACTCCTCTACAAATAAGTCTTTTACATCGTCATCAACCTCAAAGTGATCCAGGCCAATACTAGGGCAGAGCACACAAACGACGTCTGCAGGATTCGTGCCATATTCTTGCTGCATCTTTAGAACCGCCTTCGGCGCTATGCGTTTCAGCGTGCCGCGCCAACCAGAATGCACATCCGCAATCGCATTTTGCACCGGATCATAGATTAATACCGAAATACAATCCGCCACTCTCGTAGAGAGCGTAATGCCTTTTTTATTTGTGACCAGGCCGTCCGCCTCGGCAACTTCAGATAAATCTTTCACAACAGCAACATTATCTCCATGCGCCTGTTTTGTAATCTTAATTAACTTATTTGGGTCAACCGAAATAACGCGACAGAGATTTTCTAAGTTTTCTTTGCCATCCTCCGTAAAATAGCGCAAATCATTTTCGCCTTTTATTGCAAAGACAGCAGTAATCTTATCCATATACTTGTCGAAGGCCGTAAATTCCAGGTATTCAGCTCCATCTTTTTTAACATGTCTCGTTTCTGCATTAGATAAGTCCATATATAAAGTATATAATATCTGCATGAGTACGGAGGAGTTCGAAAAGACACGCCAACGGTCGCGTGCAGCATTCGATGTAATGTTCAAACAACAGCCTGATGTTTTTGAGCTCGAATCGTTAAGTACCGACGATTGCATCCTTGGCAAAGTCAGCTCCGCCTCCGAACCTAGCATCTACCGCTATCATCTCAAATTTAAGAGCGGGCTAGAACTATCTTTTATAGGAAAATGGAAATCTCGTAAAGTTATCATAAATGGCGCAAAGGTTATCTGTTGCGGCGACATAATGCTCCTTACTTCGCAATTAATTCACCGCAAAGTACTAGGCTTTAATGATAGCGAATTCCGCGAAAATATCTTCTACAAGAACATCGACGCAGATCTAAAAAAATATCTTGTAGATTTATATTGGCATATCGGCGACCAGGGCGGCACGCATTTTCTCGCCATGGAGGAGATCAAAGGCAGCAAGCCAAAGACTAGCGATTTCTCAGCCATAATCGACGCCATCACAGACTTTCACGCCAAGTACTACGGCAAAAAATCCTGCATCGAAAAACTGCATCTCAATAATTATTCCGAAAAAGACTACGGCGAAGCCAGTAAAACATTACTCAAGATGTGGCGTAAGTTCAGCGTGCAGAATGATGTAATTTTTACAACATCTGAAATAGAAACAATTGAAAACTTTGTCAAAAATATCGGCAAAGAATATGCGAAACTGCCAAAAGGGTATAAAACCCTCACGCATAACGATTTTACGGCCAGAAATATCATCATGCACGATGGAAAAGTTGTTATTTTGGACTGGGAAATGGCTTGCTGGCAAAACCCAGAGCATGACCTTATAGAATTACTCGCCTGCGATCTTGGCAGAATGAGCAATCAGGAAATCCTAGACATCACCAAAAAATTCCGCAAAGTCCTGGCAACAAAAACCGGCCATAAACTTACCGACCAGGAATTTATCCAAGTCATTCGCTTTAGCCTACTAGAGTTCGCCGTAAATAAAATGTCCGTTCTTCGCGCATTCAACCTAAAAGCCAAGCTGCCATTTCTATCCCGTATACCTAAAAATGTCGCAAGACTTATCCGTATCTACGGTATATAATTAACATAAGCATGGAAACAGAATTGGACATCCTACAACTCGCGGATTATTCCGAGCGCTTTACGGAAGGAGAAGCAAGCGCCTATTTGATCATCAATAAAAGCATCGCTACTCATCCGTGCATGTTTGGCTTCGAAAAGCTCCCAGAAGATTTCGAGACCGTCAAAAAACTTTTCGAAAAGATCGAGAGCAAGGCAAAAGAACTTGGCTATTCGGACATTATCGGCCCACTCAATCACAACACCTGGATGAATTATCGCTGGGCCACAGACAATTACGACCAGATATTATTCCCGGATTGCACTAATCCGCCATATTACGTCGACTATATCAAGCGGTTAGGCTACGATACGCTATATACCTACCGTAGCGCCATGATAAAAATCCATAATCCGCTCTACGAAATCGGCGCCACCACGCTTAGCGAAAAGAAAAACGAAGGTTTTACCTTCAAACGTTATGATGGCACGGAATGTTTGCCAGTATTGCATGATTTATTTGACATCACGCGCGATGCTTTCCTTGGTACGGAATTATATTCAGATATTCCATACGAATATTTTGAAAAGCTTTATGCTGCAAAAATCCTCAAAATAGAAGGGCTCGTAATTTTTGTAGCTTACGACCAGGACCAAAAAGCAATCGGCTATGTACTCGGCTATCCAAATCCAGACAAATCCATCTTCGTCGCAAAATCTAGCGCCGTCATGAAAGAATACCAAAATAACAAGGTCTATATCGCGCTACTATATCTTGGTCTCAAATATATGGAAGATCTTGGCTATTCCGAGACATTATTCCATTTTCAATGCGAACAGCGCAAAACGTTCCGACGTTTCCCAGCAGAATACGAATCCAAAGAAAAACATTACGCAGTATTTAAAAAGGAGCTATAGATGATCATCTATACGGTGGGGCAAAAACCAGTATTAAAACAAATCGGCGGCAAAGCATACAATCTTGCTCATCTATCCAATATTTCCGTAAATGTACCAAAATGGTTCGCACTAACATCCATTTGTTTTGATGACTTTATATACGAGCACCGCGAAGAATATTTCAAGCTCCTAGACAATTATTCCGAAGCAAACCGCAAGAAAATCATCAAGCTAATCGAAGCAACAGATTTCACCGACGATACGAAGAAAAAAGTTCTAGCGCAAATTGCGAAAACTTTCGACAAAAAAGATCTACTTTCCGTACGTTCTAGCGCAACCGACGAAGACGGCAAAAAACATTCCTTTGCCGGTATGCTTGAATCCTATTTGTACGTAAAACAATCCGAAGACATCTTTAGCTACATAAAAAAATGTTATATTTCTTGTTTCTCGGAACGCGCCATGAAATACCGCGCCGACAACAAGTTAATCAATCACAAAATCAGCGTCGCCGTAATCATTCAAAAAATGCTTGACCCAGATTATGCCGGCGTCATGTTTACAACCAATCCGCAAACAAATAATACCGACGAAACACTCATTTCCGTCGTTCATGGCGTCGGCGAACGTCTTGTTTCTGGCGAAGAAAACAGTACGGACTTCGTCGTAAACAGTCTCGGCGAAATCGTAGTCAAAAAAGAGCACAGCAATGTCCGCCTTTCGGACGAGATTTTGATTAAGTTACAGGAAGTCGGACAGACCATCGAAAAAAGTTACAAACCACAACTTTCTCAAGATATTGAATTCGCAATAAAGGACGACGAAATCTACATCCTGCAAGCTCGCCCAATCACAACATATAGCACCATCGACAAAAGTAAATTCCGCACGATTTTAGACAACTCCAACATCATCGAAAGTTATTCTGGCGTCACGACTCCACTCACTTTTACGTTTGCGCGCGAAGTCTACGGCAAAATCTACAACCAAACTCTGCACCAGTTCTACGTGCCAGAAGAGGCAATCCAAAGCATCAAAAAAGATCTCGAAACGATGCTGTATTTCTATGAGAATAAAGTCTATTACCGCCTCAATGGCTGGTACAAAATGACGTCGCTTTATCCAGGCTACGAAAAGAACAAAAAATACATGGAAAACATGATGGGCGTCAAAACCCCACTAGAAGAATCCGCATCGCAAGCAAAGACACGCCTCGTAAAAATCTATGCTCGCTTCATTCACAAAATGATCCACATGAAAGGTGCAAGCAAAAAGTTTATCGCAAAATTCAATCGCGTCACGAAGCCTTATTACGACAACAAATTCGAAGGCTACACCAACGAGCAATTACTCGAAGTATATAACGATCTTGAATCCGAAATTCTCGATGACTTCGTTACACCAATCGCCAACGACATGGGTACTATGGTTATTTATGGCATGCTTACCGACCAGGCAAAGAAAGCCAAAATTCACAATTACGAAGGCCTCCTTAGCAATATCCTCTCAAAGCAGGGAAACGTTGAAAGCGCCCGCCAAAGCCAAGACCTCATCGCAATCGTAAAAGAAATCAAACGCGATAGCACACTCCGAAAGCTATTTACTGAATCGAGTATCGATGAATTACAGGCGCATCTACGCGACGATAGCCTTCTCATATTCTCAAAACTCAACAATTACATCTACAAATATGGCGCCCGCACAATGAACGAGCTAAAACTCGAGACTATCACATTGCAGCAAGATTCGCGCTTCTTATTTGAAGTCATCAAACAATACCTCGAACTAGACAAACTACCAGAAGAAAAAGAGAAAAATACCGAAGAAGCAGAAGAGAAATACTTCAAGAATTTCCACGGCATCCAAAAAGCCGAAGCAAAAACACTCGTCAAACTTACCAAATATTTTGTACGCAATCGCGAAATGTTACGCCTGCGTCGCACATACATATATTCAATCGTACGCAACATTTACCTACGCATCGGCGCAAACCTACACGAAGAGGGTTTGTTAGAAAAACCACGCGATATTTTCTTCCTCGAAAAAGACGAAATTACCGCCATTATCAAACGCAGCCGCTATACCAAAGAAGAAATCCGCGAAAAAGTCAGCATCAGGCGCGCAGAATACGAAGAAAACGACAAAAAACCAACCAACGAACGTATGTATTTCTATGGCGATATTAAGCCAGAAAATATGGTTGCCATTTATAGCCGCCAAGAAGTCCTAAACGACGCCAACACGCTTACCGGCGTAGCGGGTGGCGGCAATCCAGTAACCGGCATCGTAAAGCTCGTAGAGAGCCCGGAAAACGCCGATGTTAAAGGCTACATCCTCATGGCGAAACGTACCGATCCGGGATGGACAGTATTATTCCCAATGGCAGATGCCATTATTATCGAGCGCGGAAGCATATTATCTCACTCCGCCGTCGTCGCGCGCGAGTTAGGAATAACTCTAGTCGTAGGCGTTCGCGGTCTTACCGATCGCGTCAAAGATGGCGACACCGTTAAAGTTGACGGCAAAAATGGTACAATTGAGATAATTAAGCACGCAAAAGATGAGTAAACAAATCGATTTTTCATTTATTCGCTACGCAAACTGCTGGGAAGATACCAATATTTTGCTTGAGGCGCTAAAGATTAAAGAAAACGAGGTGGGCCTATCAATCGCATCTGCTGGCGACAATACGTTAGCAATGCTCGTAAATAATCCAGAAAAAGTTTACGCCTTTGACGTAAATAAAACGCAGCTATACGAAGTCGAATTAAAAATCGCCGCTATGCGCAACTATAATCGCGCTAAAACAATGAAACTCCTCGGCGTCATAGATTGCAATAATCGCCTCGAGCTTTATCGCAAAATCGAACACCAACTTTCCGATGATGCACGCGCGTATTTCGCCATCAACCAGGACCTAATCGAAAACGGCATTATTCATGCAGGGAAGTTCGAACGTTTCTTTAAAACTTTCCGAAAGACGATTGTTCCGCTTGTTTGCGGCACAAAAAACCTCCAGGAATTCGCGCAACTCGACAATCTTGAAAAGCAAGAAAAATTCTACGAAGAAAAGATTAATACTAGACGCTATAAAGCCCTAATCAAGTTATATTTTGGCGCAAAAGTAATGGGCAGATTTGGTCGCGACAAACAATTCTATAAATACGTTGACGACAAAGACGACCAGGGAAAAGACGTCGAAAAACGTATCAAATTTGGCGTCACGCATTCTATTAATAAAACAAATCCATATCTAAATTACATTGCATACGGCTACTATAACGAAGAAAGCTTGCCTTTTTATCTTCGCCGCGAAAATTATTACAGAATTAAACCAAATCTCAACAAAATTGAATTAGTCTACGGCGATCTTCTTGCTATTAAAGACCAAAACTTCGACTTCATGAATCTTTCTGACATCTTTGAATACATGAGCGAAGAGGACTTCAAAAAGAACGTTCGCCATATAGCAAAAATCGCAAACAAGGGCGCACGCATTGCCTACTGGAACCAACAAAATAAGCGCTACATCAATGATTCGCGCTTTGTATTTGACGAAGAAAACTCCAGAAAGCTTTTCGAGAAAAACCAATCCTGGTTTTATCGCGATTTTTGCTTGTATAAAAAATCGAAATAATTATTAATCACCACAGGCCAACAACTCTTCCGAATCAGATTCGTCATCGGAGGCTGCTAAATTTTCCAATGCTTCTTCGTCGTAGTCATCCATACAATAATTATAACAGATACTAGCTAAAGTTAATCGCTAGTACGATTACAAATACGTATCCCGCAAACAGATAGAAATATGGATAATAATCGAAGAAATTTTTCGGCAACTTAAATTTGCTATTTAATACGGCAAACATCAACGGAACTAGTAGCGGAATAAAGTAACGCCCCTGAATGCCAAGGATATTTGGATACCCAACTTGAATGCATGCCACCAGCAAACTTAAGCAAATCAACAAGAATATTAACGCGATAACCGAAAATATCAAAACGCGGCTCTTTTTATTGAGTTTTTGTTTTTCGTTAAAAATCAAAGTAGCCGTAAGCCCCAAGAAAACGTATGGCAAAATTGCGCCATCGAAAATAGTTGCCGTAAAAGCACCGTTAGCGCCGCCCATCATGTCCGCTATATGATTACCGCCATATAAATAATTTGTATGGAGCAACATCTGTAACAACTCAATCGGATGAGTTAGATAATAAGAAATAGCATATCCTGCATTCGCACCTTGACCAGAAGTTAGCATAGATACAGCTATTAAATTCCAACCCACCGTCACTGCCAACGATACGGCCACAATTCCAATCAGACAACCTTTCTCGACCCTAGTCGTCTTCTTGTTTATTAAGATTAACAACAGCAGTAAAACAAGCGGAAAGTACACTAGCTTCGAGATTGATACAATTACTGAGCATAGCCCCAAAATCAAGTATTGCCTCCTAGTGATTGCCTTCTTATCGTTTATAATTTCCAATATTTGCGCGAATAATAACAGCGAACAAGCAAATAAAAGCGAATCCGCAGAAACGAAGCAAAAACTCTGTATAAATGGCGGCAGCAGCGCCACGCCAAATAAGACCTTCTTTCCATATGGTGCGATTTTTATCGCATATCGCGCAATTATTACGCATAACACAAGTTGCACAATCCGCATCAAATAAACCCTCATAGTAGATGAGTGCGGCGCAATAATTTTCGCAAGAAGTAGACCAGGCAGGGAGGCAATGTAAGACAGCGGCGAATAAACACCGGCAAATTCCATGTCCACTTCGATATCTTCTTCGTCTTGGTTGATCAAACCAAAATTCTCACCAACTTGATAATATTTTTTAAAACCTAAGAAAAATTCCGTCGGTTTCATTTTCGTAACAGGCCAACCATCTTCATTCGTCTTTGTTATTATTTCTCCATTCGATATCGCCAAAGCCCGCGAGTAGTGAGAATTCTCATCGCTGCCACAAAAAGGCGACGCGACTGCCGCAAGACAGAGGCCGATACACAAAGCAATTATCATATATCGATTCTCGAGCTTATCCGTCTTCTTCAATAAAATGCTAGCAATAATGAAAAATAGAGTGACTAAAAAGGCAATTGCCCCAAACAGGATAATAGGACCATCGTCCTTATACAGTGAATCAACGAAAAATGTATATTCACTTTCTTCGCCATTAATAAATAATTTTAATTCGGCTGGGTTATTGTCGATTTTTCCGATAATAAAATCGCTAATATATATGTCCGACTCAAAATAAGGCTCAATCAAAATATAGTATTTTTTATCTTTTGAATCTGGGATTTTTTCAATCGGAAAGTCCAGGCTATATTCATAACTATTCGAAAAGATTTTTTCATATTTATGCTCGGTAATTAGTTGGTTGGATTCGAAATCATAAAGCCCGACGTTTACATAGGGTTCCGTCCAATAATCTTTATTTCCAGCCTTATTTATTTCTGGATATAAACGAAACCCCGCTAGGTTATCATTGCTGGCAACAAATTCTTGCCGATACGAATTATGCTTAACGTCAGTTTTCTTGAATTCAGTTACTTCATTAATGTCGAAATTTTCACTTGTATACAGACGAGCGCTTGTAAATCTACAGGCATAAAATGCTACAAACAGTACTAAGAAATATGCAAAAAAGTAGCAAACTTTTTTCCAATTCACCTCACGCAACTTTTTCATTACTTATATAATAGCAAATTTGAAAAAATACGGTATTAATTGTATAATATAGCAAGTTGGCAAAATCATTGCCACGCATCTTACGGAAAGGGCCGTCGAAAAGACGGAATGGTGAACTGGAATGGAAACAAGCCTCAAGAAGCTGCATAAAGCCTCAGACGAACCCGACCAGAAGAAGACACCCGCACCGCCCAGCAGAATGAGCGAAGAGCACGACCCCGTGCTTCATAGCAAACTCAAACCTCACAGCGGTCCCGCATCTTACAATCCCGATTGGGGAAGATATCGTAACGACGATTAACCCCAACGCCAGGCGCCCTAGTGGCGCCTTTTTTACAGCCGAAAAGGTGGACCGGCAGGATATAAACAATGCGCCGTCGTCGCAAGCGACCGGGCATTGGACGAACCTTGGGCTCTCATCCTGCCTCCCATTTTTTGTTAAACAAAAAATGGCTGGACCGGCAGGATTCGAACCTGCGAATGCTGGGACCAAAACCCAGTGCCTTACCGCTTGGCGACGGTCCAATCTGCAACATATTTTAGCACAAGAAAAAGGCCGTGGCAACAGATACCACGGCCCGTTCTCAGCATGGTGGACCATCGTAGAAAAGAACCACTACAGGAGCATAGACAACCTTTTCACCATCAAACCAAATGCGCGCACATATCGAAAGATCTTCGTAGCAAATCTGATACCCAAAGCTACCCTCACTAAACTGCACGCAGAATTCTGCGCCGATATTATCTTCCGACATCGAACGCAGCCAAATGCGGCCAAGATTGTCGACTCTTATCTCGCCGTCAAATATCGCTCTACCATCATAGAACCTGCGATAGATAGACCCCTCAAGGACCCTATTGTGCCCAAGGGGTTCAGATTCGCCGGTATCAGAATCGTAATAATAAACGTTCATAATCAACACCAGCGCATCCTCATCATTATCGTTGCCCAAAATGTAGTTATACAGACCATCCTCCGCAAAAGGTAAATTCAGTCCGAAGTAACACAGCTCTTCTGGACCTAAACCAATTGCATCATGATATTCCTGCAGTGCCTTGACGGGAAGCTCGATAACGCCATTCTCGTAATATTTGGTTTTATCTATCACCATGCGTTGATAAAGTTCCATTTTGCTCTTGTCATCCAAAATAAATCACCACCTTTCGCAAAATTATCCTAATTATAAATTCAGTTTCAAGATACGCCAAACATAAGTACTATATGTGCGGTATAATTAACCTATGAGTAAAAGACCACTTTTGAGTACGCGTAACCTGCGCAAGGTATATGGAAAACGCGATACTCGTTTTGAGGCCCTAAAGGGCATAGACCTCGATATCTACGAAGGTGAATCAGTGGCAATTATTGGTAAATCCGGCTCCGGAAAATCTACCCTAATGCATCTGCTTGCACTCTTGGATAAGCCAACCGAGGGATCAATTAAATTGAATGGCAAAAATACCAGCAAACTTCGCGCTGGAAAACTAAATGAAATTCGCAATAAAGAGTTTGGTTTTGTTTTTCAAAGTTTCTTTATGAATTCCAACGATAGTGTGCTAAATAACGTTATTTTGCCGCTTAAAATCAATGGCGTCGGATTCCGCGAACGTCGCCGTCGCGCACTTGAAGCACTCCGCATCGTAGAGCTCGACGACAAAGCAAAAAACAAGGCTAATGATCTTTCTGGCGGCCAAAAGCAACGCGTTTGTATCGCTCGCGCCATCGTCAATAATCCAAAAGTAATCTTTGCCGATGAGCCAACTGGTAACTTGGATTCCGCAACGGGCGAGCGCATCGAAAAACTCCTCTTTGGCCTGAATAAAAAGAAGGGGATCACGCTCATTATTGTTACGCACGACCAAGATTTGGCAGACAAATGCGACCGTCAAATCCATATCGCCGACGGCAAAATCTTTGGCGAAAATACCCGCGAAGACGTCGATCTCGAAGATTTTGACGGTGACGGCGATAACGACGGCATGCGCGACCACAACACAACAAAGCACATTGACGTGGAGGAAGACTAATGAAAATCTTAGACATCATCAAAGACGCAAACGTCAATTTGCTACGCAACAAACTACGCAGCTTTTTGACAATCCTAGCCATTTTCATTGGCTCATTCTCAATTATTTCCACCTCCGCAATTCAAGCTGGCGTCAATAACTTCATCGATAGCCAGGTGGATAGCTATGGCGGTGAAGGTTATCTAGCCATTGTCGCAAAGGATTCATTTGATGCGCTCGAAGGCCTTCAGGGCGCCATGGGCGGCAATAGCGGACCAATGGAATACGACCCAGACAAAATCCAGACTGGCATGTCACCAATTACCGACGAGCAAATCGAAAAATTAAAGAAAGTAGACGGCATTGACGGTGACAGCATTATTGAACAGAAAAGCCTCAACATCACCTATGTCACTAGCAAAGAAACCGACAAAAAATATCTCTTTGCTGCTGAAGCGCTACCTCCTGGAAATGTCAAAGTCGACACAGTTACAGGAAGAGGCCTAGACCTAAAGGCTGACGAATATCAAATCGTCCTAGAAGAAAAATACGTCGACGCGCTTGGCTATACCAACGAAGAAATTGTCGACAAGAAAATCCAGCTTGTTGTGCTAGACGAATATACGCATCAAGAAAAAATCTTCGACGCAAAAGTTGTAGGCGTTATCGCACCGGGCGTTGTCTCGATGGGGCAATCCTACACAAACAACAAACTCGCCGATGATATTTACGAAGAAAACACCAAATATTATCCAGAAGAAGTAAAGAAAAATACCTACGCCGTCGCCGCAAATTACGACTACGAAAAGTATTCCGTAGAAGAAATTAAGGAAAAGCTCAAAGACATCGGTTTATCCGCAATGTCTATCGAAGACATTATCGGCACAATTAAGTCATTCTTCGACGTTATCCTAACCGTATTCAAGATCTTTGGCCTCATCGCACTACTCGCCGCCGCAATCGGCATTATCAATACGTTGTTTATGTCCGTCCAAGAGCGCACCCGCGAAATCGGTCTCGACAAGGCCCTTGGTATGTCATCCGCAAAGGTATTTTTGAGCTTTAGCATTGAAGCAATTTCACTTGGATTCTGGGGTTCTGTATTCGGCATCACTGTGTCTATGATTCTTGGTAATATCGTGAACGCAGCTTTCCATTCAGAAGGCGGCTTCCTCGAAGCATTCCCGACCTTCAACCTCGCGACATATACCATTTCAGACATGATTTCTGTCACAATTCTCATCATGGTAATTGCGTTCCTTTCCGGTACATTACCGGCACGTCGCGCAGCACACAAAAACCCAATCGACGCTTTGCGTTACGAATAAAAAAGACACCCCATCCACGCCGGATGGGGCTTTTTGTTGCTTGGGTTTTATCTGAACCATCGCCATAATACGAAGACGACAAATACTAGCCAGGCGTACTCTTGGAGGCCGATCAAGCTCAACAGAAACGATATACCGACAAATATAAGCCAGTAGAAGAACATCGTAAGCGTGAACTCAATCAAGAAACCAACGACAAAGAAACAGAATATTGCGAATAAAAGCGTATACAGCATATCACTCGCCACCTTAGTCGAAGATTGGATATGGCACGATCGTTATCCAGTTGAAGCAAAGAATGACACAAATCACCAGCAGGGCAATCGTCAGAATTCCGCCGGAAATCCTTATAATGTCATCCACCTTCGCCTCGGAACGATGCAGCACATATCGCGAAAAGCCACCAATCATCAGCCATACGACCAGCAGTATCACTTCATATATGATCACATTCAGTACCCAAACACCGAAATATGCTAACCCGTGCAGTAGTAAAGTAAGAAAATCCCACATATGCACACCCCCTATCTGAGATTCCTACCACAGCCTGGTTCGGAGAGTAAAAAATACTCTAAAATATTATATCATAATTGTCAAAAATGTTATAATTGTCCCTATGCAGGCAAGAATCGAAAAATTTATTCCAGGCGGACAAGCTCTCGCCACATTAGATAATGGCAAGAAAGCCTTTATTTGGGGCGCGCTTCCTGGAGAATTAGTCGAATTCGAAATCACCAAAGACAAGAAAAGCTACTGCGAGGGAATCGCGACAAAGATTATTGAGACCGCGCCAGAACGCGCCATCCCGCGCGACGATTGCTTCCTCGCAACTAGCCCATGGCAAATCGTAAATTACGAAGAAGAGCTCAAACAAAAAAGTCTCCTCGTAAAAGAATGCTTCCTGCAACAACATCTAAACCTCGACGTTTTGCCGACCATTACAGACGGTATGGACTACCATTACCGCAACAAAATGGAATATTCACTCTATTGGAGCCACGACGATAACCAAATTCATTTAGCATTCCATACGCGTGGCACGCATCGCAAAACCCCAATTGAGCGAAGTTCGATCGAGCGCCCAGAAATCTTTCAGAAAGCCCAAGAAATTATCAATAAGCTGAACGCCGAACATGCCGAGGCGCGCACTTATCAATCGCTATTAATCCGCTGCGACCAAGCAGGGAAGACTTCCGCCGCATTGTTCGAAAATGGTAAATCTCATCCCGTCATGGAACTCCTCAATGACAGGTTGCTCGACTACGATTATTCCTATTCGCCAAATGGCTTCTTCCAGATTAACTTGCCAGTCTACGAACTCGTACTAGAAGAAATCAAAAAGAATATTTCCACCCAAAAAGTCCTCGACCTTTACGCCGGCGTCGGCAGTATTGGTCTTTCCGTCGCACGCGATAAAGATCTCACGCTCGTCGAGGTGAATGGCGCTGCTTTTGCCGAAATGCAAACCAACGCAAAAGATACCAAAGCCAAATGCGTCCTCGCAAAGTCCGAAGACGTCACGGATTATATTACGCCAGATTGCGCCGTAATCCTCGATCCGCCACGCGCAGGCTGCGACCGCAAGCTCATCGATAAACTCAACGAAGTAAAACCAGCAAAGATTATTTATCTCAGTTGTAATCCTATTACGCAGGCTCGCGACATCGCTCTACTTACCGATAATTATTCTATCGACAAACTTCAACCGTATAACTTTTTCCCACACACGCCGCACATTGAGAACCTTGCAATTTTGACCAAAGTATGATATAATATATAGATGGTTATTGGCATTATCCAATAGTACTTTTTGTTGTGAGGAGGGGTGAATATGGGCAAGACGATCAATCTCTACATCGTGCCCGTCGTGAGCGGAATTTTTGATTATGCACTGCTTGAATCCGTACAAGACGACAGGGAATTCTATCTGGATTTCCTAAACGATAGAGACAACGAGCTTTTTAGCGCAATCCTATCATCGAATGATGGACAGCACTACAAAATCGACGGCGTAATCCTAAGCTCTGATGTTTATAGCTATATCGGCGAATACGTCGCCGACAATGCCGCCATCGATACGACAGTATTCATTGATGGAGGAGGCGCCAGCATCATCAAGAGATACATTCACAATCGCCGCGCGGGCTGCAAAGTCCGTATCGGAAAAACAAGGCCACAATCATTACCACACATCATTTATGTCGAAGCCTAACCGCCGACACACCGCCTGGTCACACTGGGCGGTTTTTGCTTTTTAACGAAAATATGTTAAAATATATCCATAAATTGTTCACAATCGCACTTTACAAGGAGGAAGCAAGATGAAGAAGTATGTGATTTTTTCAGATCTTACCTGCGATCTCACGCGGGAAGAACGAATCAAGTACGGCATCCTGCCGGAAGTTTTTACCCAAAACATGGACTGCGCCGGAAAGCCAGTTCCTCACATCGACGCCGAGGCATTCTACAAGCATTTCGATAACGGAGAATATCCCGCTGGAGCACTCAAGACGTCTTCGGCTGGCATGGAAGAAGCCTACCGCGTCTTGGATAGCGCGCTCGATCACGCCGACGACGACGCCATCATCGTCTATGCCGGAGTCTCTCCGTACATGTCTTCTGGCACCGTCAACACCATGCTGCTTGCCATTAACGACTATCAGGACAAATATCCGAACAGAGAGTTCGTATATATCGACACACAGTGCATCAGCAACGGTCAGGCTACATTCTTGGAGTATCTCGCCAAATACGACGGCGACGACATCGAGACTTATGCTCACGACCTCGGTAAGCACATCGTACACCTGTTCACGGAGCGCGATCTGACTTATTCCGCAGAAAGTGGACGCTTTAACAGTCTCGAACGTTTTGCCATGAGGGCGCTCTCGAAGCTTCATATTAGCCCGTGGATGTACTTCCCGAGCAATGACAAACTTTCAATCGAGAAGCAGATCTATCGTGGCGATAAGTTACTCACAGAATGGGTCAATTACTTCATCGAGAACGTCGCGGACGACAACGAGTTCGTTCGTATCGGCTATGGTGGCGAGGCAGAACTCCCGCGCGCAGAAAAGCTAATACGGAAATTGAAGGAGAGAACAGATTTAACCGACGAGCAGATTCAGCTCGCACACGTAAGTCCGATTGTCGGCGCACATACCGGAAGCACTGTTTTGTCTTTTTTCTTCAAACAAAAGGGCGAACGCTGACCCGTCCTCTACTGACGGCCCCGACTCCACAGTCGGGGCTTTTTCATGCTAAACTATAAAGTATGAAAATCGCGATTCTCGGCGCCGGCGCCTACGGGCAAGCATTGGCCAAAATTCTGACAGATAATCAACATCAAATTAGTTATTATGACCCTGCTTTGTATCCAGAAATCACCCTCGAGGCGGCAACTTATGAAGCAAACGCTGTCGTAATTACGATTCCTTCGATGTATCTCGATTCGTTCGTAAACGAATACCCAGATAACCTCAAAAAAATCCCAACCGTCCTTGCCTCAAAGGGCATGATGGACGTCAACCGCTTTGCAGACTTTACGCAATTTTCCGTAATCTCTGGCCCAGGCTTCGCCGAAGAAATCATGGAAGGCAAACCAACTACGCTTACCGCGTCAAATCCATTTGCAATGGGGCTGTTCCAAAACCAACAAGTTACTGTAGAACTTTGCGATGATTTGCCAGGCATTGTGATGTGCGGCGCCTTAAAGAATATCTATGCCATTGGCGCTGGTTATTACAGTAATTCCGAGAACATGAGCGCGACCTTTATGCAGCACGCACACGCCGAGATGCAGCGCTATCTCGTCGATCATGGCGCCAAAAGCGAAACTGCCGAACTCGCCTGCGGTCTTGGTGACTTAATTCTGACCTGCACCAACGATACCTCTCGCAACTTCCGCTGCGGCGTATGGCTACGCGAGGGCAAAAGTATCGAAGAAATTACCTCGCAATTAAAGACCGTCGAAGGTCTTACCGCCTTACTTAACGCCGACACCGAATCATATAAACTACTCCATGAGATCCAAGATCTCGTAGCGAGCCACTCAAAATAGCCTATGGAATTCGAAAAAGCATATAAAGGATTAAACGAACAACAACGCGCGGCCGTAGATTACATCGACGGCCCATTATTAGTTATCGCGGGGCCTGGCACCGGTAAGACTCAACTTCTTTCCGTGCGCGTCGCAAACATTTTGAAACAAACCGACGTTAGCCCAGAAAATATCCTCTGTCTAACTTTCACCGAGACCGGCGCCAGCAACATGCGCAATCGTTTGGCGGACTTCATCGGCCCAGAGGCCTATAAAGTTCAAATCCAAACTTATCACGCTTTCGGTTCTTATATTTTGCAGGAACATCGCCCAGATTTGACAACTGCAATCGACGAACTCGAGCGTTTTACGATGATTCGTGAAATTCAGAGCACGCTCGACCCAACCGATATCCTCCGCCCAGATCACCAAACTTCTAAAATTATTTCTGCAATTTCTGACTTAAAAGCCGCCGCGCTTTCGCCAGACGACATCCGTAAAATCGTCAATCGCAACCAGATAGATAACGCAAAAATCTACACAGCTATCGAGGAAGATCTACAATCTACCGCTGGGCTCAGATGGAACAAGGCGCAACCTGTTTACCAACGCATTCTCGACGCCATCGGTACTTTTGCAACCGCGCCAAGCGCCCAGGATTACATCGTTGGCAAAGTAGAGCCACTCGCAAAAATCTATTACCGCGCGCTCGGTGAAGCACTCGAAACCGAAGCCAACTCCGAAAAACCATCTACAAAACTACTCAGCAAATGGCGCGAAAAATTCTTCAAGAAGGACAAAAACAATCGTTACGTATTTGGTGACTTTGTCTCAAACAAGAAGCTATTAAGCCTCGCCAATATCATGAAAATCTACGCCGACCGTTTGCGTCAAAGTGGCATGTTCGACTACGACGACATGATTTTGATGGCGATTAATTTACTCAAGAACGACGACGAAAAACGTTTTAATGCCCAGGAACGCTTCCAGTATATCTTGCTCGACGAGTTCCAGGATACTAACGATGCGCAGGCACAGCTCGTCTCGCTTCTCACTGACAACCCAGTCAACGAGGGCAGGCCAAATATCATGGCAGTCGGCGACGATGACCAGGCCATTTATGGTTTCCAGGGTGCCAACACCTCAAACTTCTTTGACTTTGACGAAAAATACCATCCAAAACAAATTTTCCTCACCAAAAATTACCGCTCTTCGGCGCCAATTTTGGAACTATCCCACAACGTCATCGAGCAATCCCTCGACCGCTTCTGTAAGGCACCAAACGTCAACATCGACAAGCATATTACCGCTGAAAATCCACCAGCTTCAACCAACATCGAGTTGCGCGAATTCCCAGCCTACCAAGAAGAATATTCCTTCGTCGCAAAGAAAATCCGCGAGCTCATTGACGGCGGCACAGCGGGGAACAACATCGCAATCATCGCGCCAAAGCACAAATATCTCGTCTCGATCTTGCCATATCTACATCAGCTTGGCATTCCAGTATCCTACACTCGCCGCGAGAATATCCTCGAAAACGAAGAAGTTATCCAGCTATTTAACGCCTGTGATTTACTGCTCGCAATTGGCGCTTCACCAAAAGCTGCTGATCCATATTGGTTCCAAACTTTATCGATGCCATGCTGGAATATTTCTGCCGCGCAGGTCATTCAACTAATCCAGGATGCCCGCCACGAGCACAAGAGTATTCTCGAGCTAATGCTCACTAGCGAAGACGAGAATATCAAGGCGGCCGCAACATACTTTACCGAGCTCGCCGCAAAGTCCGAGATTTATTCCGCCGAATTTATTATCAATAATCTTTGCGCCAAGCTCTTCGCAGATAGCGACAATTACGAGCTTTATAGCAACCTCAATACCTTGCGCGATATGGTCTCCGCAAAGTCATCCCACGCCGGAAAGAAGCTCTATATTAGAGATTTCTGCAATATCGTGAACGCATACAATGCCGCCGAGATGCAGATCCTCAATAAATCTCCATATCACGAATCTGATACAGCCGTTCAGCTCCAAACCGTCCACTCCGCCAAAGGTCTTGAATACGAGCACGTGTTCCTAATTGCTGCGGACAATAAAAACTGGAGCGATTCTCGCGGTAATACCGACCAGATCACTTTGCCGCGCAACCTTGAGCATGTACGCCACACGGGCGACTCCGCCGACGAAAAGATTCGCGTCTTCTTCGTCGCGATTACGCGCGCAAAGTCCAATCTTTATCTAACCTATAGCCTCTCGGACTTTGCCGGCCATGACGCCGCAAGACTCAAATATCTCGATGAACGCGAGAACGAGAACAAAGAACTCGTCAGCCGCGTCATGCCAGAAGCATTCAGCAAAGTCATCCAGAGTAACAGTCAAGACATCGAGCCAGACCTCATTGCGCCGAACAAATGGCTCGACGAATATGTGCCAGACGATGAAACGCGCAAGAATCTGCTACGTCCGTACGTAGAGCATTATCGTTTATCGCCAACTCACCTCAATACATTTATCGACTTGCGCTACGGCGACGGTCCTCTTAGCTTTCTCAAGAGTTATATTATCGGCGTGCCAAGTGAGCGCAACTTCGCCATGAACTACGGTACTTACGTACACGAAATCATGGACGAGATTAATAAAGAGAATATCACTAACGAGCAGGCAATCGAGCGCTTTATGGCAAAGATTGACGCCGCCGACGCTGACGACGACGAAAAAGAAGACCTCAAAAAGCGCGCCAATGCCGAATTGCCATTATTCCTCGCCGAACGTGGCGATCTCATCCGCAACATCAATGCGGAGTCCGAACGCGGTTTCTTCACCGAAACTATCGTTCTTGGCGACGCGGTTTTGACCGGCAAAATCGACCGCATCGAAATCGACGAAGAGAATAAGACTATCACCGTTTCTGACTTCAAGACTGCCGCACCAAAAGACAAGTGGAGTACAAACGACGGCACCTTTGGCTACAAGATTCAGCTCTACTTCTATAAGTTCCTGCTCGAAAATTCCCGCGACTATAAGAATTACCAGGTCACGAAAGGTCGCATCGATTATATTTCGCCAGATGAAGACGGCAATATCTCGCCGCTCGAACTCAAATTCAAGGAAGAAGAGGCCGCCGAGATTAAGCACCTCATCGAGGTTGTTTTCCGTCATATCAAGACGCTAGATTTGCCAGATACCACCGAAGCGCTCAAGAATTACAACCCAACCAAAGCCTTCTACGACCAGCTTATTGCGGAAGAGTAAAAAAATACCCCCGGGCAAGGGGGTATTTTTTGTGTAATCTAACTATTTTAGATATTTGCCATCTGGACCAAAGGTGAAATCCTTATCGTCTTTATAGGAACTACCGTAGGCCTTGCTAAGAGCAATAATCCAGTCAATAAGCGCCCAAAGACCCATAGTACACCAACCGAATAATAGCTTTGCTACACCGAGGCCAATCTGACCACGCATAAAGCGGTCTAGACCGAAGCCACCGAGTAAGAAGCACCATACCCAGGTGTGTAGGTTTTTATCAATAGTCTTGCCCGCTGCTGGAGCTGCTGCCGGTGCCGCTGCTGGAGCTGCTGGAGCTGGATTTCCTTCGTTCATTAATGAACTCCTATTTAGATTAATCTGCCTTCAGTATACTACACTTTTTGGTTATGCTTACATAAAAAAGCGCCCGGCTTAGTTGCCGAGCGTTTTTGCCAGAGTCAGGGAAGAACGAGCACGTAGGTGTAGCCCTTGCGAGAATTGTCGTAAATCGCGTAGGCCAGATCGTCGGGGCAGTTGACGCATCCGTGCGACCCGCTGGTCTTGTAGATGCTACCACCGAATCTCGACCGCCAATGCGCATCGTGGAAGGCAATACCGCCATTGAAGTAGGTGGCACGCTCTACGTGCGTATCGGGGTTGCCATTCATATCGAAGTCGTTGTTCTTGGACTTTACGTCGTAAAGACCAATCGGCGTATCGCGCTTTCCTTCGGTGCCAGTGACACAGGGCCCTTCGGCGATGATAACATCGTACTGGTAATACTCAACCTTCTGCTCGGAGATATACACGATAATGATATCTTTGTAATTCTCGAGAAAGTGAGCGACGATGTCCTGCGTATCCGCAGTCAGGAAGTCCGCGCTGATGTAGTTGCCGTTCGTCAGACGATACCATCCGTCGAGCCTCTCGGCCACGTAGACAGTTTCGCCGGCGTCATGAACCGCTTCGATGTTGCCCGGGTTGGAAGTGTCCATCGAGGAACGCTCCCGTACGTGGTCTCCCAACACGAGCATCGGGAGATTATTGAACAATTCTGCCGACTTATCTTCGGTAACCAGATAGTCCATAGACATATAGTTACCATTTTCCAGCTGAGCCCAGCCATTTTCGGCCGCGACCACTTCGACGTCTTTACCCTTATTGTGAGTAGCGACAATCTCGCAGTCGGTGTTAGGTTCAGTCCGCTCACGCACTTTATTGCCAGTGACGAACATTTTCTCCGCCATCGCGGCTTCTGCAATAATAGCGCCGCAACCGGTGAGAACCGCCAAGGTAAGAATGAACGTGATGATTTTCTTCATATTGAGAAACCCCCTTCAACTCTATTTGAATGTTCTTATCTTTTTCAACAGATACAAGTCCATTATACCATATATGCGAAAAATTGTCAAGAAAGCTTATGCTTAAACAGGGGTGATATTTAGTATATACCATTGACTTTTTCCGGAGGAAGTTATATAATCTCAAAAGCTTTAACGCTCGTTCCTTTTATCTTTGTCATTCGCCATGAGGGGAGGTGATTTGGATGGCATGGGGAATTTGTTCCGTCTGTGGCAAACCTAGGAATCTCAATCCTAACGGAAAGTGTCCCGACTGCAACAGCTACTCCAGAGCTAGCGGAAACGCTAACTACTGCGAAAACTGCAGAAAGCCGATTCCGATCGGAGAGAAATACTGCGACAGATGCAAAACTTACCTCAAAGCTTCCGGAAAGCTTTGGTAAGCCACCAAGGGCCCATTCGCCCATCCACAAAGATGCTCGCCCGCGCTCATTTGCGCACATGGACGAGCATTTTTTCTTGCTCAGAAAAAGTGCTATAATATCTTTATATCGAATCACGCTTCGGCCCCTGATTCAGATTCATAATTATCCGACGCCAATATTGCGTCAAAAACACATCTATTAACCGCAATACTTGCAAAGGATTTTTATGGATCAACCTTCAGAAAACTTACATCAACCAATCGACGTAGACGCTACTTTTTCGCGCCAATTTTTAGGCCATTGTAGGCCGCTCGCTTTCCGTACGGAGTCCGGCAGAGAAGTGCGGATTACTCAGATTGGCCTCGTTCACCCAAAGTACGACGGCCTCAAGACTACTTTTGCCTTCGATGTCACCGATGGCGCTACAGATTACCGCCTAGCGCTCGATACGGAATCGCTCAACTGGTATCTAGAATTCGAGGGGGACCACTATGAATGATATCCTTTATATCGACCTCAACTCTTGTTTCGCTACCATCGAACAGCAAGCCCGCCCAATGCTGCGCGGGCACCCAGTCGCCATCTCCAACCGCATCACGCCGAACGCATGCATTATTGCCGCCAGCTACGAAGCGAAGGCGCGCGGCGTCAAAGTTGGCATGCGCCGCATGGAGGCCCAAGCACTCTGCCCAGACCTGATTTTTGCCGAGACCGAGCCAGACAAATACATCTTTGTCCACGAAAAACTCAAACGCATCATGCAGGATTATTCCGCCAATGTCGTCATGAAATCCATCGACGAGGGCGTTGTTGATCTCGCCGAGGCTCCGCCACATATCAGAGAACGCAACCGCTACGAAATTGGTCGCGAGATTAAGCAACGCCTCCTAACCGAAGTTGGCGATTGGATGCGCTGCAATGTCGGCATTGCTAGCAACCGTTTCTTAGCAAAACTCGCCGGAGAGCTTCATAAACCAGATGGCCTCGACGAAATCACACCAGAAAACCAGCGCGATATCTTTGCTACATTAAAGCTCACCGATCTACCCGGTATCAATGTCCGCATGGAGCGCAGGCTCAATGCCGTCAGTATTTTTACGCCACTAGAATTTCTTGACGCCGACGAAGAAACCCTCGTCAAGCTCGTCTGTAAGAGTATCGACGGCAGCAAATGGTATAAGCGCCTCCGCGGTATCGAGGTAGACGCCGTAGATTACGGCATCAAATCCGTTGGCCGCCAGTACGTCCTAGAAAGCAAGCTCCTAAGCAGGGAGGAGATAGAAGCACGTATTCTACACCTTGCCGAGGATGTCGGTTACCGTCTACGCAGCAAAGATCTCTATGCACGCGGCGTCTATGTCTGGACCTACGGTTACGACGATATCTATTCGCATCGCTCGACCATCCTCAAAACACCAATCAACACCGACGCAGACATTTGCCGCACCACCATGCAACTATACGACGAGCTCCCAGCTCCCGTACGCATTATTGGTGTTACGCTATATAAACTCCAGGATCATCCGGAGACACAGCTCTGTTTTTATCAGGATCAAATCGAACGCGCGCAAAATATCTGTACCGCCATCGACAAAATCAATCTCCGTTTTGGCGCACGCACAGTCCATTCTGCGCGCAG
>DFHM01000009.1:29230-104232 GCA_002371895.1 Candidatus Saccharibacteria bacterium UBA3723
ATATCTGTTAAAATAGAACTCTCTCTATTTACCGACGGGAGGTAAAGGGAGTGTTCTTTCGGATTATCTAACTAGATTATCTGAGAACTAGCACAAAAAAGGAGGAAGATTTTATGCTAGAAATCAAAGATATTCTCATGGGCGCACAAACGGACTCGCCCGCACTCGATGACTTATGCAGACTGGTGGCCGACAGGCTGCCTTATCGCGACATTACCGCAAGCGACATGGCGCAGATTGTCATGTTTGCCGGTCATGGTGTGAAGACCGGTGACGACGGTCATGCTGCGGATTATCCGCACCTCTGCGAGTACCTCGAGAACGGCGGCGACATGTGCAAACTGTTGGCCAAGGTTTCATCCGTCCTGGAGAAAGGAGCTAAAAATAGCGAAGTAGAGCCCTACGCTCAGGCCTACAAGGTCGAGAGCATACTCTTCTTCGGTCCGGCGGATTAATCATATAGATAATCAAACACAAAAGCCCAAAGGGCCGCCACACAAGTGACGGCCCGTTTCTTTTGTCCGAAAATATCCTATCGCATAAAGCGATTGTGATGATTATAAGTAACCGCGATAAACGTAAATAGCACTCCAAAGCCAAGGCTAATCATAGTTTGATCAATATAGCGCGATTCCATCTGTGCATCCATTAGAGCATTGCGCGTAACGCACTCCTCATGCGAAAGATTCTCAAATTCTACATCACACGAATCCAACAGCGGGTGCTCAACTAGAGCAGCGTAATTATGCAATGATACTGCCCCAATAAAGAAACAGACAATCGCTGGCAGCATCCATAAAATGGTATGATACCAAATCACCTGATTTGGTGTGTATTTTTTCTTCTCAATCTTCTTCGTGCTCATAACCTTATGATAACAAAAAACATAAACATTTACAGATGTTATACTTTTACTATGGATGAACGCGAAAATCTAACTATTATCGACGGAAAAAGCGTCTTTTATCGTGGCTATTATGCCATGGGGCATTTATCACTCCCAGACGGCACGCCAACCGGTGGCGTCTTTGGCTTTGCGACGATGCTCATCGAAATTATCGAAAAATTGCAGCCGGAATACATTGCTGTAGCTTGGGATAAGTCGAAGACTAACATCCGTCGTCGTCGCGAAATCTATCCAGATTACAAAGCTAACCGCAAACCAGCTCCGCCAGATTTCTACGCGCAGATTCCATACCTCATGGAACTGCTCGAGGCTTTCCATATTCCGCTTTACGAGTTCGACGATTATGAGGCCGACGATATTATTGGCACTCTTGCACGCAAGGCGCAGGCCGCCGGCGTTCGCGCCGAGATCATTTCTGGCGACCTAGATATGCTCCAGATTGTCGACGAGCACATCAAAATGTATCAGCTAAAACGCGGTTTTTCTGATGTCCAACAATTTGACATTCCAGCTATAGAAGAGAAGTACGGCCTAAAGAAGGCCCAGTTCCTAGACCTTAAAGCGCTCAAGGGCGATTCATCAGACAACATCCCAGGCGTTCCAGGTATCGGCGAAAAAGGCGCAGTAAAGTTGCTACAAGAATACGGCACGCTCGAAAATATCTACGAACACGTAGACGAAATCTCTGGCGCAACCGGCAAAAAGCTCGTAGACGGCAAAGAATTAGCTTTTATCAGCAAGCACCTCGCGCAAATCCAGTTTGATGCGCCACTAGAATTCGATCCTGCCGCTACAAAGCTAGCAGATTTTGACCCACAAAAGGTCGTAGAAGAGCTCAAAAAGCTACAATTCAATTCGCTATACCGCAAATTTGTGAAATTATTCCCACAGGCAGGTGTTGTAAATAATACAACACCAAAACCAGAGCCTGCTAAGTCTGTTGTAAAAAATACAACAGGAGTAAAGACGGACATTCCGACCGATATTATCCCGGAACCTGCCGACATCGAAGTAGAAATCCCAGAAAACATCTACATTAGTCACAACGTCAAAGGCGATATGCATGACCATCCAAAGCTTGCGCAGGAAATTCTAGACGGCCGTCCGTATTGGGACCTTGGCCAGGTAGAATTTTTGCTGAACCCACTTGCTAGGCGCAGTGCGCAGCTAACCCTCGTGGACCTTAGTGATACTAAGGGCGATTTCGTTTTCCAAAAACGTCAACTCGCCGCTCTGCCAAAGCTCGAGAAAGTCGCCGAAGAGTTAGATATGCCGCTCATTCCGGTCTTATACAAGATGGAAGAAGCTGGCGTCAAAATCGACCGCGACCGCTTTGATGTATTAGCGGAAGAATTCTCGGCCGAAACCAAGGCCATCGAGCAGGAAATCTATCAGCTCGCCGGCAAATCTTTTAATATCAATTCGCCAATTCAGCTATCCGAAGTTTTGTTTGATACGCTCCAACTCCCAACCAAGGGCATCAAAAAGACCCAGCGCGCCTATTCTACCGGCGCTAAAGAACTAGATAAACTACGCGAGCTTCATCCAATCATTCCAAAGATAGAGCGCTACCGCGAAATCAATAAACTTCTCACCACCTACGTCACGCCGTTGCCAGCACTCGCAGACAAGAACGACCGCATTCACACCACATACACTCAGGACGTCACTGCGACTGGCCGCCTTTCTAGCGTCAATCCAAACCTCCAGAACATCCCAGTTCGCTCCGACGATGGCAAGCGTATTCGTAATTGCTTCGTTGCAGAGAAGGGTAGAACTTTTGTATCCGCAGATTATGCCCAGTTCGAGCTCCGTCTTGCTGCCGCTCTGTCTGGCGACCAGGCACTTATCGACGATTTTAACGCCGGCCTAGACATTCACACCAAAACCGCCGCCGACGCCTTCCATATCCCAATGGAAGAAGTAACCAAAGCTCAGCGTCGCGCCGCAAAGGTCATTAACTTTGGCGTACTATATGGCATGAGTCCAAAAGGTCTCTCCGACGCCGCTGGCATGACTTTCTATGAAGCAAAGAAATTCATCGAGCGTTACTTTGAGCTTCGCGCGCCGATGCGCAAATATCTCGATGATACCCTTGAGAACGGCCGCAAAAACGGCTACGTCGAGACACTATTTGGTCGCCGCCGCCCATGCCCGGACCTTGCCGCGCCAAACTACCTCGTCCGCGCCGCCGCCGAACGTGCCGCCGCCAATATGCCAATCCAGGGCACCGAAGCCGATCTCATGAAGAAAGCAATGCTCGCCGTAGATAAAGCCCTTCCAGAAGGTGCAAAAATCATTTTACAGATTCACGACTCGCTCATTATCGAATGTTTTGATCAGCAAGTCGAAGAAGTTTCCAAGATTCTCATCGAAAAGATGGAAGGCGTCGCGCCAGAATTACCAGTAAAACTCGCCGTCGACGCAAAAATTGGCAAGGATTGGGGCGAGCTCTAAGCCACCCCTCTCTTGACAAAAATAAAAATCTGTGGTAAAATAATAAGATAACTTAAAGAGAGGAGTATTTTGCGCGTAGGAATTATTTCAGACATCCACAGCAACGTCGAGGCACTTCGTGCCGTTCTTCAAGAATTTGAGGACCGCCACGTAGAAAAAATCATCTGCCTAGGCGATATCATCGGTCTTGGATCAAGGCCAGATGAATGTGTTGCGCTGCTCCAAGAAAATTCCGACAAAATCCTTTGCGCCGTCCGCGGCAATCACGAAAACTACCTTCTAAAAGAACTCCCAGTCCACAACCACGGCGACAAGACCAAGGCAAAATTGCCAAAAGAAATCCTAGACCTCTTCCGCTGGAATCATCGCCAAATCGTCGAGAGTTCATTAAACTACCTCAAAAAGTTGCCAGAATACGCCACCGTAGAAGTAGAAGGCACCAAAATCTTCGTCTCACACTACCCAAAAGAAAACGACGCTTACCGCCAGTTCTACTACAAGCCAAACCTCAAGGAGAGCGAAGAAATCTTTGCGGGCTACGACGCCGATGTTTATCTTTATGGCCACACCCACATCCGCAATCTACAGCAATCCAAATCTGGCAAACTCTACATTAACCCAGGTAGCGTAGGCTGCCCAATCGGCACCGATTCTGCCTCCGCCGGCATATTAGATATCGAAAAAGACAAAATTACTTACGAACAGCTCGACATCGTCTACGATATCGAAACCGTCATTGACGACATGCTTCAGCACAGCTCCGAAGTACCAGCTATAGACTATACGGTACGTCGTTTTTATCGCGAAGATTAGGCAAGAGAAGCATAAGTGATATAATAAGCTTATGCAGAATGTATTGATTGTGGGCAACGTCACCAAAGACGTATATCTACGGTATGACAACCGTAAAAACAACTTTGAAACCGACCAAGACGGTACAAAATGGCTAGATCTAGCCTTCAACGGGTCGGCATATAAATATTACTCACGCGTGTCTATTTATGGCGGCGCAAGCATCTCACTCGAAGTCTTTTCGCGCTTCGGCATGAATGCCAATATTTCAAATACGCCAGCAACTTTCCTCGACGGACAATTCATCGCCAAGGAAATTGACACTACATACCGATACATCCTATGCCAGGACGAAAACGTCGCCTATCTTACCCCAAGCGACAAGGCACGTACCGCCTGGAAAATCCCAGATCACAATCCAGATTGGATTTACATTGATCGTTCTGCAATTATTAGCCCACAAGTCGCCGAAGAGATCCTCGGCTTCGTCAATCTCAGCCAAAGCACCCGTCTTGCGCTCTTTATTGGCGAACATAGCAATCAATACAGCAACCACATGCGCGAACTTATCGAACGCGCCGATATCATCATTACCGACGTCGAATTCGACCAAAAAGCCCGCGACATCATTCGCATTGGCGAAGATTACATCGAATTTCACAACAAGCGTGTGCCGTGGACGCTCGATTCTCGTCAGGACATCGTCACGCGCCTAAGTTCACATCTGACCATTGCTGCTACAGTCTTGGCAGCCCGCATGCTTGGCAAACCATCCGCCGAAGCACTCCTTATGGCACGCGCCAACGTCCAAAATAGCAACCTCGGCAGCACTAGCAGCTTACAGAAGCTCGAGCGCGACATCGCCGACGATTATTACCTAGTACAAAAGTTTAACGACAGAGGTCCAAAAATGTTAGAAGTAGAAAACAACGCAAAGCTCTTGATGACAAAAGGTAAAGGTATCCTTGCCGCCGACGAATCTGGTGGCTCTATTCACAAAAAGTTCGAAAGCATGAACATTCCAGACGACGAGCAACACCGTCGCGATTATCGCAACATCTTCTTTACCACGCCAGACCTCGAAAAATACGTTAATGGCGTTATTCTCTTCGACGAAACTGCCCGCCAGCTCGCTGACGATGGTCAAGATTTCATTAGCTTCCTTGCCAGCCGCGGCGTAATGTCTGGCATCAAGGTAGACCAAGGCCTCGTCAACTTCGAAGATTCCGACGAAAAATACACTCAAGGCCTTGAAGGTCTTCCAGAGAGACTCGCCGAGTATTATCACATGGGCGCTCGCTTCGCAAAGTGGCGCGCCGCTTTTGAAGTAACCGACCACAGTCCAAGCGAAATGGCCATGCAGAAGAACGCCGAAATCCTCGCACAATACGCATCAGATTGTCAGCACGCCGGCATCGTACCGATTGTTGAGCCAGAACTCGTCTATGACGGCGACTATACGATCGAGCAAAACATCGAATATACTGGCCGCATCCTCGACAAGCTCTTTGCCGAGTTGGAGAAGAAGTCTGTCAGCCTCCCAGGCTGCGTCCTCAAAGTAAACATGGTACTCGCCGGCAAAAAACAAGAAAAACAATCTACGCCAAAAGAAGTCGGCCAAGCCACCGCACAGGTTTTGCGTCTACATGTACCAAGCGAACTCGCTGGGGTAGTCTTCCTATCCGGCGGCCAGAGCGTCGAGCAAGCTACCGAGAATCTCCAAGCCGTTACCAACGAAGGTCCATTCCCATGGCCAGTCACCTTCTCCTTTGCACGCGCACTTCAGGACCCAGCGCTCAAGGCATGGCAGGGCAATAACGACAACGCCGATGCCGCCCGTGAAGCTTTCCGCCTCCGCCTCGTCGCGAACGCTGATGCTCTTATTAAGAAATGAAAGAAGACGATAAAGCATTCCTAGTAGTATTCTTTGGAATAACTCCATTCTGCATTTTTGGTATACACGACTTCATTATAGGAAAGCGTAGACGGGCAGTCGTTCATCTCCTTTTATTTATGGCAACTTTCCTCTGTGCGCTAATGGTACAGGTCATAACAACGATGAAGGATCTCGGACGTCCGCAGATCTACAACCTTATCAGTCAAATAGACACCCCAGAAGCACTCGCAAATAACATCAGTATGGCTGCAATCGGCGTGTCTTATCTCATTAGTATTTTTGAGGTAATATCTTTCTTTAGGGCGAGGAGCAAAAACGCAACGGTATGAGCCACCGTCACAGCCAGAAAAACCAGAAGATCCATTCACGCACGACGAAGAATATTAAAAAAATACCCCGACAGTCGGGGTATTTTTGATTCTATTCCCTGAATTACTCAGCTTTTTCTTCAGCTGGAGCAGCAGCGGCAGCTTCGGCTTCTGCGGCACGAGCTTCTTCGGCAGCCTTGTCGGCTTCAGCTTCAGCTTCGCGTTCTGCAGCTTCCTGAGCTGGGTCATAAACGTTAGCAACTGCTAGTTCTGGATCAAGTTCCTTATCGGCAAGTTCTACGCCCTTTGGAAGCTTGAGGTCAGCAATTGTAATACCGTCTTCAACAGTCTTAAGACCAGATGCATCGACAATGATAGATTCTGGAAGATCTGCTGGCTTTGCCTTAACGTCAATCTCTTCCATAACCTGGAGAAGAGTGAGGTGAGCTTTGTTAGCGTCGGATGCTTCAAAGTTAACGATTTCGATTGGGGTAGTAGCTTCTACGACCTGGTCTGCAGAAATCGCCTGGAATTCTACGTTGAGAATGGTGCGCTTTACAGGATCCGTGTGTACGGTCTTAACGAGAGCCATCTGCTTCTTGCCATCGATGTCGAGATCGATAGGGGAGTGATAACCTGCGTTTAGAAGAACCTTTTCGGTTGCAACATATTCGGACTGTGCGAGAATTGGTTCACCCTTGCCACCGAAGATGACGGATGGGATGAGACCTTGTTCGCGCAAGCTTTTTACTTTTTTACCAGTCAACTCGCGCTTTGCGAGAGACAATTTATCTTCGCTCATAAAATTATATTTTCCTATTTTTAGACTTAACCTATATTTTAAGATAAGCACAAGATAAAATCAAGCGTAAGCATGTAGAATCTATTAGATCATGTTGGAAAGTAATGTAAAGAGTGCTGGGAATGCCGCTCCAGCCGCTGCACCACCGAGTATTTCTGCCGTCTTGAGGCCAAACTTCAACAGGCCACGGCCAACTTTCTTCTTCTTTTGTTCTTTAATCTGTTCCGGGGTCTTTCCTTCATCGCCAAGCGCTTTTTCTATGGCGCTCATTTCCTTATACATTGCATCAAGCCTTGCCTGCATCAACTCTTTTTCCGTCGCATTCATTTCTGCAGCACCAGCTGCGCCTTCGGCGTCTGCTTCTGGAGCTTGAGCCGCTGCTTGCGCCTCGGCAATGCTTGTGCCAATCTCAGAAGCAGCTTTACTATTCTCAGAAACATTCAATTTGCGCGAAGGGCGATTGTCGTAATCTTCGACCGTGTCATATTTTCCGGTAGCTTCGTCTTTTGCCACTCTAACTACCAATTTTCCCGGAAAATCTGGGTTCTTTAGGTTTGCAACAGTTTTATGGCTCTCCTGATTATGGGACGGATAAAGTGGGGTCACTACTGCGCGCTCGCGCTGACCGCCAGCACTCCTGAATACAGGCGCATCCTGCATTGCCGCCTGCCAAGTCCCCATTTCGTTACCTTCAACTGATGTAGTAGATTCTACATTGCGCTCATTCTTATTCATTTATCTTAATTATAATACATTTTATTTTTTAAGGAAGTTATATTAAGATAAGAATAAGATATGGGAGTGTCGGAACTGTATGAATGATTTTAGCGTAAAAGCTATTGACCGCGAGACTTTAGAAAATCTAGATACGGACCAAATCATCGCTTTTACCTACGCCGAAAAAGATGCTCGACGTTTTAGCGGCATGATTGATATCGCAGTCCTGAATGATGGTAATTTTACTTTTTATTTTGACAATTATCTCGATAGCGAGTTCAGCATCAAGCAATATGCCAAACTTTTATTGCCACTCATGCGCTCGCAGCGCCTAGAGGCTCATATTCGTAGCATCCAGAAGGATTATCCGGAGGAGCGCATCACGTCTTTTGACGGCATCAATTTTAGCCTTGGCGCCTTTAGTCATACCTGGATGCACTATCTTATCGGCGATCATCGTCACCTCTTCATTAACCGCAAGCAAGACGTCTACGTAGAAGAACTCGCAGCCGCAATCTCTGAGAACATCGCGCAGGTCAATATCGTGCCAACCATCAAGACCCAGCTTGGCTATATCGAGAAGTACTGGCCAAAAGCCATCGCAGATATCTTTGAACTCGAAGTCGATAAATATAGCAAACCAAACAGTGCCGAGCAGCGCCACCTTACCGCAAAACGCGCCCAGTTTATTTATAGCGACGCAGACGGCATCAAAGTTATCAACGAGTCCAACCGTGTCTACCGCGCCTATACCATTACGCGCGAGCAATTCAATTTAGATGCACAACAATTACTCGACGCCGGCCCAGCCGGTGATCAAAGTGGTCTCGTTGGCGCCGCTGGCATTGAGCTAGATTACTTCTTCCATTCCGAATATTTCCACTTTATTAATATCGACTGGATTCATATCTCGCTCGGCGAAGGGAAGTTTATACTGATTCGTCGCGAATTCTTTGATCAGGCAATGCGTCTTTGCAGCTACTATCGCCGCCAGGACCTTTATGAATCCATCGTAGACGGCAAAGGCATGCGCGATGATAATCTCCGTTACTTATTTGATTATTACTGGCGTATTTGTGCACTTCGCCTCGCACCAAACAGCGAAGTCTATACGAAATCTTTTCAGGAGTACCTCGACCTTTGCCCGCTCGCGCAACACGCCTACAATATGGCACAGCTCGAAGCCACAATGGACAAGAAGCTCAATCTTCGCAAGATTGTGGACGTCGTAAATCTCGTCAGTACCTACATCGACGATATTCCAGACGACAAAAACGCCAAAGCCGCATATCTTCGCCGCGACAAAATCCTTGCCGCCAGTCTCCTTGCACAGCTGCCGCACCACAAATACGCCGAAGTCTGCGAAATCTACGGCCATAGCGTTGGCGATATGGTTAGGACAGTTCGCAAGTTTAAACGCGAAAAGCCAGAAAATCTTACTTTGTCCGAAAGCCTAATTTTGGCCGCGCAAATCGTCCGCGGACTCAAAGACGACTTTGCGAATCTCGACATCGCGGATTTCTACCGCAAATCCATCCTTAAAGCCTACTTAGAACAAATCAGCTTCATTATTTCCGACCGCGAAAAACTCCCCTACACAGAGGAAGGGGAGTTCGCTGGTCGCAATGCGCTTTGGTTCAGTCAGTTGCAAATTCTCCAAATGCGCCTCGACTATTTGTTGGATAATTAAAGAATCTGCTTTAGATAACGACCGGTTTCAGAATTTGGATTCTTTGCGACGTCTTCTGGTGTGCCGGTTGCAACGACCCTACCGCCACCTTGGCCACCTTCTGGCCCCATATCAATAATCCAGTCGGCGCTCTTGATTACGTCAAGATTATGCTCAATCACAATCATCGAGTTTCCACCCTCGACGAGGCGTTGCAAAATCGAAAGTAAACGCTTTACGTCGTCGGAATGAAGACCAGTAGTAGGCTCGTCGAGAATATAGAGCGTCTTGCCGGTCGAACGACGAGAAAGTTCCGTCGCAAGCTTGATGCGCTGAGCTTCGCCACCAGAGAAAGTCGTAGCTGGCTGGCCAAGCCTAATGTAGCCCAAGCCAACTTCTTGCAAAGTCTTTAGCTTGCCGGCAATTAGTGGCAAGTTTTCAAAGAAGCTCACCGCCTCATCGACAGTCATATCAAGCACATCGGAAATAGTTTTATTCTTGTATTTGACCTCGAGCGCCTCACGGTTATAGCGTTTACCATGACAGACATCACAAGTCACAAACACGTCTGGCAAGAAGTGCATCTCGATCTTGATCACGCCATCACCCTGACAGTTCTCACAGCGACCACCCTTCACGTTGAAGGAGAAGCGGCCGGCCTTATAACCGCGAACTTGCGCCTCTGGTTGATTAGCGAATAATTCACGAATATTATTAAAGATGCCAGTATAGGTTGCAGGATTCGAGCGCGGCGTACGACCAATCGGTGACTGATCGATTACAATAACTTTATTCAAATTCTCAATGCCATCGATACGTTCGTGTGCGCCAGGAACGGTCTGCGCGCGGTTGAGGCGAGCCAAAAGCTCGTTTGCAACGATCTCATTTACGAGCGTAGACTTACCCGAGCCAGAAACACCAGAGACTACCGTAAGGACACCAAGGGGAAACTTTACGTCGATATTTTTGAGGTTGTTTTCGTGTGCACCAATAACTTCTAGATATTTGCCAGACACCTTGCGACGCTTGCGTGGCGTGTCAATCTTTGCTGCACCGCAGAGATAACGACCAGTCACAGAATTTGGATCCTTCGCCACTTCATCCGGCGTACCAGCAGAAACAACTCTACCACCATTTACACCTGCGCCAGGGCCGATATCTACAAGATAATCCGCCTGCTTAATCGTATCCGTATCGTGCTCTACTACAATCACAGTATTTTTTAAATCACGAAGATGCTTGAGCGTCGCAATTAAGCGGTCGTTATCGCGCTGATGGAGACCAATCGATGGCTCATCGAGTACATAAAGCACACCCTGAAGGCCAGAGCCAATCTGGGTTGCCAAGCGAATACGCTGTGCTTCGCCGCCAGACAAAGTTGCAGCCGAGCGGCTAAGCTCAAGATAATTCAGACCAACGTCTTTCATAAACCCGACGCGCGCCTTAATTTCCTTGATAATCGGCGCCGCAATTAGCTCCTCATTTTCGGTTAGGCCAAGATCAGAATTCAAAACCTCGAGTGTTTGGTCAACATCCATGGAACACATGTCCATAATATTAAGATCATGAATCGTTACCGCGAGCACAACTGGCTTGAGGCGTGCGCCATGACAAGTCTGACAGACGCGTTCGCGCATAAAACGCTCGATATCCTTGCGTACAAAATCGGATTCGGTCTCTTTGTAACGCTTTTCGAGGTTCGAAATTACGCCTTCATAAACAGCATCGTATTCGTAGCCATTGCTAAGCTTTACATGATATTTTTCGTCGCCAGTACCGTAAAGAATCACTTTAATTGCATCATCAGAAAGCTCGCGAATCGGCGTGCGTACCGAGAAACCATGGCGTTCGCCAACCGCAGTGAGGCGCTTTAGCCACCAAGAATCTTGATTAATGCGGTTGTATGGGCGAATACCACCTTCCGCAATCGTAAGATTTGGATTCAAAACCAAGCTCGGGTCAATCTCCATGCGCGTACCAAGACCGGTACAAGTTGGACAGGCACCCTGCGGCGCATTGAAAGAGAAGAGACGTGGCTCGAGTTCCGGAATAAGTTCATCTGGATGATTTGGGCAAGCATAGCGCTGTGAATAAGTCACCACTTCTGCATCGGCGGTGTTGATATTATTCTGGCCAATTGCCGTAGAATTATCCTTGATGCAAAGCACCTTCATGATGCCATCGCCAAGGTCGAGCGCCTGCTCAACCGACTGCGAAATACGGCTTTCAAGATCCGGCGCCATTACAAAACGGTCAACAATAATCTCGATATCGTGACGGATATTCTTGTCGAGCTCCGGCCATTCGTCGAGCGCATAGATAATGCCATCCACGCGCGCACGGGCAAAACCTTTCGCAAGATATTGCTCGCCAATATGCGAGAACGAGCCCTTCTTTTGCGAAACAATCGGCGCAAGAACCATCAGCTTTGAAGCCGTTGGCCAAGCCATTACCTGGTCAATAATATCCTGCACGGTACGACGCGCCACCTCGTTGTGGCAAATCGGACAATGCGGCACGCCAATGCGCGCAAAAAGCAAACGCAAATAATCGTAAATTTCAGTCACTGTGGCAACCGTAGAGCGCGGGTTGCGCGAGGTGGACTTCTGGTCAATCGAAATTGCTGGAGATAGACCAGTAATCATATCTACGTCAGGCTTATCCATCGTACCGAGGAACATACGCGCATAGCTCGAAAGCGACTCGACATAGCGGCGCTGGCCTTCAGCATAAATCGTATCAAAGGCAAGGGAAGACTTACCGGAGCCCGAAAGACCCGTAATGACGACTAATTTGTCGCGCGGAATATCAATATCAATATTTTTGAGATTGTTAGCCCGAGCGCCACGAATTTTAATCATATTTTGGTCATCAAAAGAAGAAGAGGTTGCCATCTTTTAATTATACCAAAATTTCTTGAAAAAGTCAATATGCTCATGTTATATATAAAGTATGAGTTATAGCGAGGAAGAGAAAAGGGACATTCTTAGCAAGGTGTTAAAAATTACCATTGCGGAGGCTACACGCTCCAAAGAGGGTTTTGCGCCAGATATTTTGATTGAGCCCGTCCTCGCCAAAGCCAGAGAAATCATCGAAAAATACGAAAACGACCCAGACGTAGACATTTGGTGGAATGCCCGTCTCGATAAGTACACGACTTGGACTATCCGTAATATCATGATGGAAAATTACGAGGAATACACCCTCAACGAGGAGAACCTCGAGGCCGTAAATGCACTAATCGAAGCCGAAGAAATGCTCGGCGAAAATGCTACCGATGAAGAACTCGAAGATCTTTTCGATTATACGCCGGAAGAATTAGTACGCCTCCGCATCCTCGCCAAATACATTGGCGGCATCGACCGCGAGGCGGCCTTTAGGGAATTCTCTAAAATGCTATAATTAGTGCATGATTGATAGCACACAAGATAATCTTTTCTACCGCAACAAATATCCAGAGTTCGTCTTCGACTCTTACGAAGTCAACTTTGAGCCGGAAGCCATCAAAGTCGAATACGTTTACACGCTCGGCGAGCATACCTTCAAGCCGACCGTCACAATCCCAACCACGGACATCAGCAACGAAGAACTCGACGAAGATTTTCTTAGCTATCTTTTCTTCAACTTTGGCATCATTAACGCTATCAATTACTACAAGTTAACCATTGCGCCAAAGTTCGTCATTAAGGCCGGCTACATCGACGACGAGCAAAAGCTATTCTTCAAGAAGCTTTTCTATCATGGTCTCGGCGAATTCCTCTACGTCAACAACTTGCCATTCGACTATAATTCGCTCGTAGAGATCGAGAGCGCACCAATCGATCCAGACAATGTCCCAGAATTCGAGGTAGGCGAGGGCTACTCCGGCAACCTTATCCCAGTTGGTGGCGGCAAAGACTCCGTCGTAACCCTAGAGGCTTTACAGCCAATGCATCCAGACAATCTCTGTTTCCAATTCAATCGCAATATTTATCCAGAAAACCAGGCCGCACTAAACTGCATCAAGAATGCCGGCTACCGCACTAGTGATATCGCAAACTTCAACCTTACGCTTGACGAGCACATGCTCGAGCTAAACAAAGAAGGTTATTACAACGGCCACATTCCGTTTTCGTCCTGCCTCGCCTTTGCGGCATACATCACGGCCTATCTCAATAAAAAAGCAAATATCGTTCTATCCAACGAGGCCAGTGCCAACGAGGGCAACATTGCCGGTACGACTATCAATCATCAGTATTCTAAAAGCTTCGAATTTGAAAGCGATTTCCAACACTATGTCGACCGCTACTTTACGAGCCAAATTCATTACTTCAGCCTCTTGCGCTGTCTAAACGAATATGAAATCGTCCAGCGCTTCATTCGTCATCCAATTTATCTCAACATTTTCCGCAGCTGTAACGTTGGTACACACGAGAATAAATGGTGTGGTCACTGCGCGAAGTGTCTCTACGTCTTCATTATGCTTTATCCGTTCATCTCACTAGACAAGCTCGTAAAAATCTTTGGCGGCAATCTCTTTGAAGACGCATCATTATCGAATACATTGGTCGGCCTCGTCCGTCCAGACATCACAAAGCCGTTTGAGTGCGTCGGCACCAAAGAAGAGATTAACTACTGCATGACCTTAGCCGTCAACAATACCCAGGATGAGCTCCCAGTCCTTCTGAAGTGGTACAAGGATAATATGTATAATCCAAACATAGTCTACAATGTAGAAAACTACTACAATCCGGAGCATCACATCCCAGACGAATACTTACAACTAATTTTGAACAGCTAATATGAAACAAGACATCATAGATTATTTAACCGGCAAGAAAATCCTAATTCTTGGCTACGGCCGCGAAGGCAAGAGTGCGCTAGATTTTGTGCAGCAAAACTTGCCAAACGCCGAAGTAACAGTTGCCGACCAAAACCCAATTGATTCCATCGATGTACCGACTATCATCGGCGAAGATTACCTGAGCGCCGTCAAAGATTTCGATATCGCCATCAAATCACCTGGCGTTATCGTCAAAGATTATCTCGATGAAGAGCAGAAGAGCAAAATCACTTCCTTAACTGATTTATTCTTGCGCTTTTGCAAAAATACCGTCATTGGTATCACGGGCACGAAAGGCAAAAGTACAACTTCGTCACTGATTTATCATATCCTTCAGAAGAATAATAAGGATTCCGTCCTCGTTGGTAACATTGGCAAGCCTTGCTTTAGCGTAATCGACGAGTTAAACCCAGAAACAATTGTCGTTTTTGAAATGTCTAGCCATCAGCTCGAATTCATCCAAGCTAGCCCGCACATTGCTATCCTCCTAAACATCTATCAAGAGCACCTTGATCATTATGTCGACGCCGAGGGCTACTACAATGCAAAAAAGAACATCTTCCGTCATCAAGAGAAGGACGACATCCTAATCTATGGCGATATTTTCCAGCATGCTAGCCACGAAGAACTCGACGCTTATCCAATGCAAAAAATCGATATCTATCACGACATTAATATCCCGCGCGAATTCATCAAGACCAATCTTATCGGCGAGCACAATTACTACGATATTCTTGCTGCTAGCGCCGCCTGCGAGGCTTGCGGTGTTGCCCAAGACGATATCCTCAACGCCGTCGCTAGTTTCAACGGTTTGCCACATCGCCTGCAATATGTTGGCACGTTCAAGAACATCAAGTTTTATAACGACTCAATTGCAACCGCACAAGAAGCAGTCATTAGCGCCATCAAAGCCATCGGAGACGTCGATACGGTTATTCTTGGCGGTATGGATCGCGGTCTAGATTACCACATTCTCGTAAACTTCATTCGCGGCAGCAAAGTCCGCAATGTCATCCTCCTACCGAACACCATCGAATCCTTTGATAGAATCTTCAATGAAGCTCCGCGCTCACAGATTCTATTTCCAGTCGAAAATATGGAGCAGGCCGTCAAAACCGCCTACGAAGTCACCGCCGAAAATCACACCTGTTTATTGTCGCCGGCTGCTGCAAGTTACGGTTTTTACAAGAACTTTGAGGAACGCGGCGCAGATTTCTGCAACTTAGTTGAAAAATACTCTCATTTCGAATAAAAATGTTATACAATGATGCTAAGGACAAAACTTAAGCTATATAAATTTTGTCACGCAAGTAAATAATAAGGAGAAATAATGTTAAACGCTCTTATGAGTTTCATGAGCTATAGCTACAGCTATGGTTCCGACTACGGCTATGACTATGGTTATAGCGATTACGATATCAGTGGCGCGGAAGCTGCTGGTGCAGCCGCAGGCGTATTTGCGATCATGGGCTTCATGCTACTTCCAGCAATTATCGTTGGCGTAGTGTCCATCATCGCTAACTGGAAGATCTTTACGAAGATGGGTCTCGAAGGTTGGAAATCAATCATCCCTATCTACAACATCATCGTTATGTACGAAAAGCTCAACATTAACCCACTCTTCATCCTCGTCTGCCTCATTCCATTCGTAGGCGGCCTCGGTATGACCATCATTGGCATCCTTGCTAATATTCGCCTATGTAAGGCATTCGGCAAGAGCGACGGCTTCATCGTAGGCTACATCCTCTTACCAATCATCTTCATGTGTATCCTTGCGTTCGACAAGAGCACTTGGGATCCATCCAAGATCGACATGAACAGCTTCTCGTTCCTCAACAAGGACAAGAACGTTGCCCCAGCTGCAGGTGCAGCTCCAGCCGCAGGCGCACAGCCAACCACTACCCCAGAAGATCCATGGGTAGCAGGCGAAGATAAGAAGTCTGCATAATAAAATAGCTTAAGTTCAATCAGCTCACCCGCGCAGGGTGAGCTTTTTGATGTTAAAATATAGACAGCAATGAACTTCAAATTGCACAGCAAATATCAGCCAACCGGCGATCAGCCGCAGGCCATCGAAACACTCATGAACGGCCTCCGCCAAGGGTGCCGGGAGCAAACCTTGCTCGGCGTCACAGGCTCAGGTAAGACTTTTACGATGGCAAACATCGTCGAGCAGTACAACCGTCCGACCTTAATTTTGGCGCACAACAAAACCCTCGCCGCGCAGCTTTATTCCGAATTTCGCGAATTCTTCCCAGAGAACGAAGTTCATTATTTTGTTTCTTACTTTGATTACTATCAGCCAGAAGCCTATATTGCTAGCACAGATACCTACATCGAGAAGGATAGCGCAATCAACGAAGAGATTGACCGCCTCCGTCACGGCGCCACTGAAGCATTGCTTACGCGCCGCGATACTTTAATTATCGCTTCCGTCTCATGTATCTACGGTATCGGTTCACCAGAGCACTACAAGGCAATGGCAATCCGTCTCGCCCGCGGCGAACAACGCGATATGGCGCAGTTTATTCGTATGCTAAGCGAAATCCAGTATCATCGCAACGACATTGCTTTTGAGCGCGGCAATTTCCGCGTACGCGGCGACACAATCGATGTCTTTCCGGCCTCAGGCGATCGCGCCTACCGTCTAGAATTTGGCTTCGACCAGCTCGAGCGCATCAAAATCATCGACCCACTCACTGCCGAAGTTCTAGCCGAACCAGAAGAAATTGGTATTTTCCCAAACACCCACTATGCTACGCCAAAAGAGTCGCTTGATCTCGCCATCGATAAAATCCGCGCCGAATACAAAGAACGCCTAGAATACTTCAATCGCGAACACAAATATCTTGAAGCGCAGCGCCTCAGTCAGCGCATCAAATACGACCTAGAGATGCTAGAGCAGACCGGCTTCGTAAAAGGCATCGAGAACTATTCGCGCCACCTCGATGGACGCGTCCAGGGCCAGCCGCCGGCAACCTTGCTAGATTTCTTCCCAGACGATTTCTTAATCATGGTAGACGAGTCACATATGACGCTTCCGCAGATTCGCGGCATGTATAATGGCGACCACGCGCGCAAAGAGACGCTCGTAGAATACGGCTTCCGTCTACCAAGTGCGCTAGACAACCGCCCACTAACTTTTGCGGAGTTCGATCGCCACGTAAACCAGATTATTTATGTTTCGGCCACCCCAGGCGAATACGAGCTTCAGCATAGCCCAAAGCCAGCCGAGCAAGTCATTCGCCCAACCGGCCTACTTGATCCAGAAATCGAAGTCCGCCCAAGCGAAAACCAAATCGACGACCTCGTAGAAGAAATCGACGAGCGCATCGCCAAGGGCCAACGCGTACTTGTTACTACACTCACAAAACGCATGGCAGAGGATCTTTCCGAACACCTCATCGAGCTCGGCATCAAGACCGCCTATATTCATAGCGATATTGATACACTTGAGCGTGGCGATATTCTCCGCGACCTTCGCAACGGCACTTACGACGTGCTAGTTGGCATCAACCTCCTCCGCGAAGGCCTAGATTTGCCAGAAGTTTCACTCGTCGCTATCCTCGATGCAGACAAAGAGGGCTTTTTGCGTTCAGAATCTGCGCTTATTCAGACCATCGGTCGCGCCGCACGCCACGTCGAAGGTAAAGTTATTATGTATGCCGATACGATGACCGGAAGCATGCAACGCGCCATCGAGGAGACTTATCGCCGTCGCGAAATTCAGCAAAAGTACAACGAAGAGCACAATATTACACCAAAATCCGTCGCCAAGGAAATTAGTGAAGGTCTTCGTGCCATCATCCCAGAAAAAGAGAAGAGCAAGAAACTCGATCTACGCAAGATTCCTCGCGAGGAGTTACCGCAAATTATCAAAGAACTTTCATCTCAGATGCAACTTGCCGCCGCCAACCTCGAGTTCGAGCGTGCCGCCGAATTGCGCGATCAAATTGAAGATATTAAAGCTGCCCTGGAGCATAAAAAATAAGGAGACTTATGGAAAAATTTATCAACAGTTTACCAATCGACCTCGAGCACATCATATCGTCGCTCATCGTCATCTTAGTAGCAATCTTGTTCTATCAAATCTTACGCTATCCAGCCAAACGCATTCTTGGCCTCCAGAAAAACAAGAAAAGCAATACCTACATGTCGATGATTTCAAGCTTCGTGAGGACGGCCTATATCACCATCGTCATCCTAATTCTTCTTCAAATAAATGGCGTAGATGTATCTAGTCTTATCGCAGGCGTCGGAATTGCATCCGTAGTCATAGGTCTTGCCGTCCAGGATACGCTTAAAGACATCATCCGCGGAATCAGCATTGTTTCCGATGACTATTACAAGGTTGGCGAAACCGTCACCATTGGCGACGTAACCGGCAAGGTTCTCTCCGTCGGTATCCGCTCTACTAAATTGCAGGATCTTGGCACCGGCAACGTTATCACTCTTGCCAACCGCAACATCGAGCGCTCCGAAGTTGCCGGCACTAAGTTCGGCATCGATATCCCATTACCATACGAACTCAAGCTAGAAAAAGCCGAAGCAATTATGAATGAAATTGCCGAGAAGGCCGTCGAGCATGAAGATATTCAGGAGCTTAAATACGTAGGCGTCAGTGAGCTCGCAGCATCATCAATTAATTACAAGCTGTTCGGTTCTTCCGTGCCAAGGCGCCGCATTCAGGCAAAGCGCGCAGTGCTCCATGTGGCACTCGAAGTTCTAGAGAAGCATAAAGTCGACGTACCATACCCACAGATGGATGTTCACCAAAAGTAAGCACATCCACTTTACTTCAAAAGAAAAAACTTTTAGAATTAAGAACATCTCGGCATCTCGAGATGTTCTTTTTCTCTGAGTATCCGACAATGCATTCCATAAAAGGAGGTGACGCACGTGTATCTGAGTCGCAGAGTTTTCTTGTCATGTGTCCTGATTGTTGTCTTTGTCTTGTTTATCGCAACCACGGCCGTTTCCAGTTCTGGCGCCCCGGCCATTCTCCCTCCATCCGAGGTAAAGATTGTAGGCGATAACGACGCAGGCGCCGACCCGAACAAATTCAGACGCAACCGCAAGAACAACAAAACCCCAACGAGCAAACAGTACCGCCAAGAACAATATCATCGCAGAATGCTTTATCGATAGTACTCACCCAGCCCGCGGCATCGCACGTCGCGGGCATTTTTACTAGCGAACAGAGGTATTTTATTATATAATAATACCCATGAAAGCAGTTACTCGTTTTGCGCCGTCGCCGACCGGCTATATTCACATTGGAAACGTACGCTCGGCAATTTATCCATACCTCATCGCCAAACAGCAGGGCGAAGAAGGCACATTTATTTTGCGCATCGAGGATACTGATCAGGCTCGCTATGTAGAAGGCGCAACTGACCTTATTAAAGACACCTTGACTTGGCTTGGCCTTGACTGGGATGAAGGTCCAGATAAAGGCGGCAGCCACGGCCCGTACTACCAAACTCAGCGTAAAGAAATTTATTACGAATGGGCAAAGAAACTCATCGCAGCAGGTCGCGCTTATGCGGACCCAACCCCATCTGAAACCGTCGCCAAATACCGCGAAGAAGCCAATAAAAACAAGCAGGCATTTTTGTATCGCAATTACCGCCCGGATAATACGCCAGAATGGGAAGTCGGCTTGCCACTTCGCCTCAAGGCGCAGCCAAAAGCCTACGATTATCACGACGAGGTCTTCGGCGACCTTCACATGGGCCCAGAAACTCAGGACGACATTATCCTTATTAAGGCCGACGGCTTGCCAACCTACAACTTCGCCCACATCGTCGATGATGCGACCATGGGCGTCACACATGTTTTGCGTGGCCAAGAATACTTGCCAAGCATGGGCAATTATCTAGAACTCTACGAAGCCTTCGGTCTCGAACGTCCAAAATTTGTACATCTTCCACATATTCTTGCACCTAGTGGTAACAAGAAGCTAGGAAAGCGCGATGGCGCCAAGTCTGCCAACGATTATCGCCTCGACGGCATTTTGCCAGAAGCTATGCTAAACTTCCTCGCCTGCCTTGGCTGGAACGATGGCACCGAGCAAGAAATCTACAGTAAACAAGACCTCATTGAGAAATTCGACATTGCTCGCATTCAGCGCGCCGGCGCTCGCTACGACGAGCAAAAGCTTCTCTGGCTCAACGGCCAGTGGATTCGCAAGCTCTTCGAAGAAGACGCACGTGCACTCTACAATCGCACCAAAGATTTCTGGCCAGAAACCGCCGCTAGCTTCGACGACGACTACAAGTTCAAGATCTTTAGCATTATTTATGACCGTCTCAAGACCCTTGGCGACCTAAAAACCATGACGACCTATTTCTTTGAAGATCCAAAGGTTGACATGGATATGATTACGTCCAACAAAGCCCTCAAGAAGCTCTCCGAACATGAAATTTGCGATATTCTCCGTAAATCTGTCGCAAAACTTAGCGGCATCGAAGATTGGACCGCAGAGAATCTCCAAAACGCGCTCAATGAGCTCCTCGCCGAGACCGAGCAAAAACCAATGGTGCTCTTTGGTCTTATTCGCCTCAGCATCAGCTTTGCGCCATTTAGCCCAGCATTACACGATACTCTTGCCGTTCTTGGCAAAAATGCCAGCCTTGCCCGTATGAATGCGGTCATTACGGCCTTTGGGCGTGATTAGTTTACACGCTTATGCTATAATGTTTTTATGGATGGTTTTAAGAGGCCTTATCGAGGCACAAAAATTTACGTGCGTGACAAAGACGCAGATCAGACGCTCGTAAACCTCTACAAGGAGAGCGAGTATACAAAAGAAAACTCGGTCCCGAAAGACTCTAAAACCAAGCTCAAAGAAGAAGATATCGATGACGATATTAGCGCATTCATTAATGACGCTGAGGATACCGTCGAGACAGATATCCCAGAGAGAAGCGAAGCCAAAAAAGCCCGCAAAAAAGCTGCAAAGAAAGAAAAGCAAAAATCATCCATCAAGAAAACAATCGCTACTATCTTTGTTGCTGTAATTTTGATTGCAGGCGTCGTAGCTGGCGGACTCTGGTTATTCTCGCCAAACACCATCCAAAATGTTCTTGGGCAAAAAGAGAACAAGGGCACTGCTGCCGACGAAATCTATTATTCACCACTTACCGGCCTAGAAAGCTCCAATAAAGACGCTGCCTCCGCCGCTGTAACCTGCGTAATGATCGAAAACAGCACCGACGCACGCCCGCAATCTGGCCTCCGCGCCGCCGGGGTTGTTTATGAAGCGATTGCAGAAGGTGGCATTTCGCGCTTTATGGCCGTCTACCAAGACAGTAAACCAGAATACCTCGGTCCAATCCGCTCCGCTCGCTATACTTTCGTGCAATTCGCAAAGCCATATCAGTGCACATATATTCACATGGGTGGCGCCACAAACGCTATTAATGAGCTCAAGAATGGCTACCGCGACTTCAATGCTGGTTTCTACGAAGAAAAATACGTATCACGCAAAATCAGCCGTGGCCGTTACGCACCGCACAACGTCTATTCTCGTTTCTCCTGGATTGATCAGTTCAATTATTCAAAGGGATGGACCACTTCCAGCTTCACACCATTTGCACGCATCCAGCCAGACACTATTAACGAAGTAGAAAACCGCGATGCGACCAATATTACCATCAAGCTATCCGGCGACAACTCATATAATCCAGGCTTCACCTACAATGCCGCCACTAATACTTATCTTCGCTATCATCAGCGCGGTGGCGCTCATATGGATAAAGCCGAAGATGGTACCCTTACACAGATTAGCCCGAATGTCGTCATAGCAATGAAGGTTCATGTCATTAATCGCGCAGGCGACGTAAATGGATATAAAGACCACGAGACCTGGGGCGAAGGCGACGCATTCGTATTCCAGGATGGCACAGTCACGGCCGGCAAATGGCGCCGTGCAAACATTGGCGATCCGCTCAAATTCTACGACAGCAATAATCAAGAAATATTATTAAATCGCGGCCAAACATGGGTAACGGCTTATCCAGACAATATTGGCACAGTAAACTGGAATTAAAGAAAGGAAGCAAGAGAAAAATGTTTGGCGGTTACGACCCATCATACAATCCAGAAGCGTTAGAGGCAAGAAAGAAAGAAAACAAAGAGCTTACCCCAGAGCAGCAAGCAATGGCAAAGAAGTGGGCTGTCACGATGGGAGAATCCGGAGTAGAAACAGCAACGGCACAAGCCGTAGCTGAGGCGGTTGCAGAAACAACACAGGCAGAGGCAGATCCAGAAACTGAACCTACAATTCCAGAAACCGAACCAGTATTGCAGGCTCAGGCCGAAGAAAATATGACTCAGGCACAAATCGACATGGCAAATGCAGAAGCATCAGCCGCTGCCGCGCAAGCAGAAGCCGATCAGGCAGCAATGAACGGCGAAGAGCCAGAAGAATACGAAGAAGTAGAAGAGGATTACATTGACCAAAATGGCAAACCAGCCAAACGCAAGGTACGCCGCCCAAAGATTAAAGACAAAGCCTCAAAGCCAGGTATTCCCGTACAAGGCATGGGTGCCGAAGAAACACTCCAAACTATGGCTGCAGCAAGCCCAGCCGGCGCAATAATTGCGGAAGCCGTAGACCAGGCTTTGGAATATGCAAAACAGGGCATAAATGACGTAGAAGCGCCTCAAATTGGCGACAGTGGTGCCAAAGAAGATGGTGCGGACAACAAAGACGGCAACGAGGCAGAGCCAGGAAATCAAGGAGAAGAGGAGGCATCAATGACAACAGAAGCCGGAATTCAGCATTTCCCACAGAAAGAAGGAGCATCGGGCTTCAATCCGTTAACACCAGAAGAGCAGATAGCTCAACAACAAGCGGCAGAAGCCAACGCAGCGCAGCGTTACGACGATGACAACTTAGTCGCACAAGCGGTATCAGAAGGTTCAGGCAAAGGCACAATCGACCTTAATAGCGTTGGTGGCAAGCTCGAAGGCCAAGGCGTAGGCATCCAAGGCGAAGTAGACAAGATGAAAGCAGACACTGCAAAAGATATCGCAATGGCCGGCGGAGACCAGACCGAGGCTACAGTAGACCCAGCACAGACCGTAGATAATCTAACTATCGATACTGGCGCAGAGGCGCTCGCCCTCAAGGAACAGGCCGCAGACGTAAAGGCCGCCGTCGAAAAAGGCGATGCTGACGCAGACAGCAAAGTCGCCGAGTTCACTCAGGCTGCAGCTGAAACCGAGCAACTTGCAGGCATCGCGGAATCCGCATCGATCCAAGCCGGTGAGCAAATATCCGAGACGGTTGGCGAGGCACGTAATATGGCAGAAGAAGCCAAAGACGCCGTAAATCAAGCCCAAACAGAAGCCGCTGCCGAAGAAGAAGAGAAGGACAAAGATAAAGACGAAGACGAAGGCGAAAACAGCGCCTTCAACTCGGACAAATATCCAGAATTGGCCGGCCTAGACAACGGCGACCGCAAATCAATCTTTATGTAAAATAAAGAAGAAAAGCACTCCGATACAAGGGGTGCTTTTTGCATGCTACAATATAATCAATAAACAGCGAGATTTATTATGTACATAAATGACAAAATCCTAGTAGGAAAAAGCGAAGATAAAGAATTGTCTATCTTACTAAACATGGCAAACCGCCACGGCCTCATTACGGGCGCAAGCGGTTCTGGTAAAACCATCACTCTTAAGGTAATGGCCGAGAGTTTTTCTGATGCCGGTGTACCGGTATTCTTAGCCGACGTTAAGGGCGATTTAGCCGGCACGGCACTTGAGGGCGATATCGAGACAATTAAGAAACGCGTCGATAAACTTGGCCTCGAAGGCTTTGAGTGTAAGAAATTCCCAGTGCGCTTCTGGGATTTGTATGGCGAAAATGGCCACCCAATTCGCGCAACCGTATCAAGCGTCGGTCCAGATATTCTATCGATGATGCTTGGCCTTTCAGAGGCCCAGGAAGGCAACTTGGATATCGTATTCGAGGTTGCCAAAGATGAAGGACTCGAACTTATCAATCTCGCAGACTTACGCTCCACCTTGCAGTATGTGGCAGAGAACAAAGACAAATACATCACCAAATATGGCAACATTACTACCCAAAGTATTGGCGTTATCCAGCGCAGCCTCCTAGCACTTGAAAAACAGGGCGCGGACAAATTCTTTGGCGAACCAGCACTAGATATCAAGGACTTCTTTAGCATTGATTCCGAAGGACACGGCATAATCAACATTCTTCATGCTGTCGAGTTATTCCAGAGTCCAGACCTCTACGCATCATTCTTGCTGTGGCTCCTCAATACGCTCTTTGCCACCTCCGAAGAAGTTGGTGATCTAGATAAACCAAAAATGGTCTTCTTCTTTGACGAGGCACACCTACTATTCAATGAGATGCCAAGTTATCGTCTCAAGCGCATCGTTCAAGTCGTAAAGCTCATCCGTTCTCGCGGCATTGGTCTTTACTTCATTTCTCAGAATCCAACCGACGTCCCAGACGAAATCCTTGCGCAGCTCGGCAACCGTGTCCAGCACGCACTCCGCGCCTACACGCCAAGCGAACAGAAAATCGTTAAGGCGGCCGCCGATGCGTTCCGCACAAACTCCAAGTTTAATACGCAGCAAGCAATTTCCGAACTTGGCACCGGCGAAGCCCTTATTTCTTTCCAGGACGAAAAGGGCGCACCAAGCATCGTGGAACGCGCTACTATCTTGCCACCACAGAGCTACATGGGCGCCATCAATGATATGGTGCGTATGAAAGTTATCAATAACAGCGACCTCTGCGGCAAATATGACGAGGCTGTCGACAACGAATCCGCACACGAAAAAATTAGCAAGCACAACGAAGAAACTGCCGCAGCTAAGGCTGCCGAAGAGCAGAAGAAAATCGAAGAAAAAGAAGCGGCTGCCAAGGCGAAAGAAGAAGCAAAAATCGCCAAGGAAGAAGAAAAGAAAGCAAAAGAGGCTGAAAGAATTCGCCTCGCCGAAGAAAAGCAGCAAGCCGCCATCAAAAAGCAACAAGAAGCACTCGAAGCAAAGCAAAAAGCCAAGATGGAAAAACGCATAGAAAAATACGCCGATCGCTTTATTGGCAATGTTGCAGGCAAAGCTGGCTCAAAGGTCGCAGACAAGTTGTTCAAGAATCTCTTTAAGTAGGGTTCCACCTCTTAAAATCCCCCTTGTAAAAAGTAAAACTTGTATTATAATTCTTATCACATACCACAGAGAGGAGGAGGTATGTGATTTTTTTGGGGCGTAAATCTTTCATGCGCCTCGAAACCTTGCACCTTAGCAGAGGAGGTTGATTCTATGGTGTATTTTTTAGTAATACTCATCTCAATTCTCGCCCTCGGCTACATCACGTATAATTTCTTCAGGTTACGTGCCATGGACGAAGGTACGGAAGAAATGGTCGAAATCGCCGGCATCATACGCCGTGGCGCCAAAACATTCATGCGCGCCGAGTACAAGATCATTATTCCAGTCATCATCATCGTCGCCGCAATCTTCACGTGTTTCATCGAGAAGACAAGCGGTATCACATTCATCGTTGGAGCGACAATGAGCAGCTTGGCCTGCATAATTGGTATGCGAAGCGCGACCTACGCCAACGTGCGTACGGCAAATACCGCACTCCGCACCAAGAAAATCGGGCCGACCACTCAAACCGCCCTACGAGGAGGAAGTATTAGCGGCCTATGTGTCCCAGCGTTTGGACTATTAGGACTAATGCTAATCTTCATCGTGGCTGGCGGAGTCAAAATTGGGGCTACCGGCGGAGGACTATTAGCGTCTTTCTCGTGTAACCCAACCATCATGCGCTTCACGACATATTCGTTAGGTTGCTCACTCGTTGCAATGTTCAATCGTATCGCGGGTGGTAACTACACCAAGGCTGCCGACATTTCGGCGGATATCGTGGCCAAAATCAGACACGATATGCCCGAGGACGACAGTCGTATGCCGAACACTATCGCTGACTTCATTGGCGATAATGTTAACGACATTGCCGGTAACTGTTCCGACTTGCTCGAAAGTTTTGTCGCAACCGTGGTTGCGTGCATTCTTATCGCCGGTACAATGGTAACCGAGAATACCGGAGAGGCTCTCTTCAGGGCTACCAGTATTTTCCCGATTGCGATTGCTGGCTTCGGTTTAGCTGGAAGTGTTATCGGAATCATGTACGCTCTACGTCACAGAGCAAGCGACAATCCGTCGCACGAGCTGGACATAGCTACAAATATCTCAGCAGTGATTGTTGTCGTAGCTAGCTTCTTTACGTCGAGATTCATTTTCGGCGGCATCGAGCTGTACGATAGTTTCTTGCTTGGCTGGATTTCGCCTTGGATTGCTAGTGTTCTTGGTATTGTTAGCGGTGTCGCCATCGGTAAGATTACTGAACACTACACAGGGACAGATTTCGGGCCCGTCAAGAAATTGGCAGAAATGGCCACCGAAGGCGAAGCTTTTGTGATTACCAAAGGAGATGCAATCGGTTCTCGCTCTTGCTTGTTACCGATAGGAACAATTTGCCTGGCCTTAATCATTTCAGGTATTTTGTGCGGCATCTATGGAATCGCAATTGCGGCGCTGGGAATGTTGAGCTTTGTAGGTACGACAGTCTCTATCGACGCTTTTGGTCCTATCGCCGATAACGCTGGCGGTATTGCTGAAAGTTGTCATTTACCTGCCGATATCCGCGTAATTACCGATAAATTAGACGCTGTTGGAAACACGACAGCTGCTATCGGTAAAGGTTTCGCGATCGGTTCAGCGGCTTTCGCCACAGTTTCGCTTATCTTTGCCTATGTTGGTAGCTATTCTTCCGGAACTCCGGATTTGAATATCGCTAACTTCACCGTCATCGCAGGAGCGATCTTGGGCGGAGCGTTCATTGAGTATTTTTCCGCATTACTGACAGATCACACAATCGAATCCGCGCATCTCATGGCGGATGAAGGCGATCGTCAGCTTTCCATCCCTGGTGTCATAGAGGGAACAGTAAAGCCAGATTATGATAAATGCATCGACATGGCGGCGCGTCAGGCGCTTCGAAAGATGTTGATTCCATCTTTATTGTCGTTGCTCATTCCTGCCGTCGGCGGAATTCTGCTTGGCGTAGAATTCGTCGGAGGTATTCTGGTTGGCGCTACTATCGTAGCTATTCCGCGCGCTATTTTCATGGGCAACTCTGGCGGCGCTTTCGACAATGCTAAAAAGTATGTCGAATCCGGCAGGTTAGAGGGGCACGGAAAAGGCTCTGCGGCACATAAAGCCACTGTTGTCGGCGACACCGTAGGTGATACCAGAAAAGACGTTGTTGGCGTTTCGCTCGACATCTGCATCAAACTGATGTCCACAGTCGCAAACACGCTTGCACCGCTTTTCGTATCGATTCACCTTTTCTAATTTTTTTCTCAAAGGACCATTCGGTCCATGTTCCTTATATAATTTACAGGAAATCCATATAGCTTCTGCTACATGCAGGTTTCCATAGCCCCACTATGTGGGAGACCCCGGTAGTTGCAGCTTTTCTGCATGAGACCGGGGTTTTTCTTTGCGCTATACTATGAATATATGCTCAAGAAGTACAAACCCTTTCTTAAACCTTTTCTAATCGTCTTCGCACTCTATTGTATTAGCATGCTGGCAATTTGGCGTTCCGGCGTATCATTCATCGACGACAACGGCCGCGCCTTTACGGGGAAGGGCTGGACTTCGGATTTTAATCGCTACTCCTCCTCAATCCTCTCGTTTTTCTTAATCCAACTAAATACCAGCCTCGTAGATATCTCGCCATGGTCGCAAATTATCGCGATGGTATTCTTGGCGGCCGCAAGTTTGCTAATCGTTTATTATTTTGGTGATATCAAAAACAGGTTACATTTAATCCTTTCTTTGTTGGTCGGATTAACACCATTTACTTTGGTTTGCTGGCTCTACAAATTCGACGCGCCATGCATGGCAATGGCGCTGCTAACCAGCGTCGCGCCGTTCTTATTCATAAAAGAAAAAGCGGACAAAAAGAATCTAATAAAGTTTTCTGCCGCATCAGTAGTCGGGCTATTTATCACACTCACTTCCTACCAGGCGTTCAGTGGCGTTTATCTACTAGTTGCACTCAGCTTCATTCTAAAATATTTCTTAGACGGTAAGAAGTTGCGTCCACTTTTAGCCTATCTCGGCTGCGGATTAGCTAGCTTCATCATGGCCGGAATTGTCTTCAAATTACTTCCAGAACCATCAGGCTATCGCTCTATCGAAGTACTAAGTTTTTCGGAATTAATTCCGGGCATTTTCAAAAATATTGCCAATATCTACAAGCAAATTTTTGCCAGCTTCGCGCCAAGTTGGCGCATCTTTACTATACTTAGCCTCGTCTGCGCGGCCATAGCAATATTTATCAGCACGAAAGAGAAAATCAAACAAAAAATCCTAAACACAGTGGCCTTTATCTTGTTCTTAATTCTCGCCGTACCGTTTTCTTACGGCATTTATCTACTACTCGCGGATGCACCAACCAACCCACGCTCGCTCATCGGCGTCGGTAGTGTACTCGCTGTTGCATTCATTATTGCGACTAATGGTTTTACCAAGAAACAAAACATCTATGCAAAAGTCGCACTAGCTGCGCCTGCCGTCATATTGGTATATCTGTTCTTTGTTTATAGCTTCGCGATCGGCAACGCTTTGGCCGATCAATATGAATACAGCAGTAATATTAACGCCGCCGTCGCGGACAGCATCGCGCAGACATATAGCAGAGAAGAGCTCGCCACAAAGAAACTTAAGATTCACGGAGACATCAGCCTTGCGCCAAACGTCCAGCATGTAAGCGACCTATATCCAATTACCGCGCAGATTATCGACGAATTTCAGACTGGTTTATCCTATACAGCTTGGGGCTCCTGGCGCCTGCGCTTTGGCTACGGGCTCGAATACGACCATTACAGTCTACTTGAGCAGGATTTAAACTGCGCAGACGGCACAGTAAAATACGACGGCTATTACAATACCATTATCGAAGACGACGATGCGGTATGCATAGAAATCAAATAATCCCGGTGGGAGATAAACAATGCGCCGTCGTTGCTACGCAACCGGGCATTGGACGAACCCGGGGCTCGCCTCCCACCAGAAAATTAATCACAACTAACAAAAAACACCCTACGGGCGTTCTTTCTTAGTTGTGGTGATCCCGGTGGGAGTCGAACCCACGATTTTCTGGATGAGAACCAGACGTCCTGGACCACTAGACGACGGGACCAATATCGACATTTTACCAAAAGATTATCTCTTTTGCAAACAGATAAGACATGGTGTATAATTGCGCCAGATAGAGGCTAGAGAGACGCCTCTGTAAATAGGAGTTATACATATGCAAGTCATTCGTCGCTATTGGCGCATCATTTTCCCAATCATTATCGCAGTCATTATTTGGGTCTTTTCTTCACAAAACGGCGACATTTCTGACGCAAAGTCCCTCCAGTTTGCAAATATGTTCGGCCTATCCAATCTTGTTATGCGCAAAATCGCTCACATCATCCTATTTAGCGCATTTGGTTATTCGCTTTGTAGCTTTATCAAAGGCCTTCATCCAAGCCTATTCCCAACGCACGACCTCGTCGCTTATCCAATCATCATCACGACCGTCTATGGCGCCATTGATGAAGTACATCAGCTCACCGTCATTGGTCGTACCGGATTAATCAGCGACGTCCTCATCGATACTGCAGCCGGCATTTGCGGTATTCTCCTATACATCGTTATCTTTTGTTTCTGGCGCCGCTTCCGCCTTCGCCAGGCTGCAATGAAATATTCCGCAGAATAAAAAATATCCCTTTCGGGACTACATATTTCTATTTTATCACACTTTACATTTTTTGTCAAGTTTGCTAAAATTTAGGGTATGAAATTACCTGTAGTCGCAATCATCGGCCAGACTAATGCTGGCAAATCTAGTCTCTTTAATCGCCTTGTTCGCAAGTCGCAGGCTATTGTTGCGCGCGAAGCAGGTACTACCCGCGATAACGTCGTCGGCAAGGTAGAGAACCAATATATTCTTATCGACACCGCCGGCCTCAAGGAAGCAGAGGACGAATTCGAGTCTCATATCCAAGACCAAATCGACGATGCCGTAAACTCTGCCGATATGATTTTGATCGCCATGGATTCTACAAAATATCCAAATCACGACGACAAGCTCATCGCCAAAAAGGCCCTAAAATCCGGCAAGCCAACTATGCTTTTGCTCAACAAAGCTGACCTCGGCGACGCTTTGCCAGAAACCGAATTCTATAGCCTCGGCATCAAAGATCCACTCCGCGTTTCCGCAACCACCGGTGTCAACCTCAACGAGCTCCGCGGCAAAATTCTTTATGAGCTAAAGCAACTTGGTTTCAATACGAACAATAAAGCCGAAAAAGAAGACGATGCCCTAAAGATCGCCCTCATCGGCCGCCCGAACGTAGGAAAGAGCTCACTCTTTAACTCGCTCGCAAAGAAGCAGCAAGCTATCGTCGCAAACCTTAGTGGCACCACCCGCGACATTAACCGCACCGAGCTCAAGTACAAAGGTCAGACTATCGAGTTGCTCGATACGGCAGGCCTCCGCAAGCCGGGCAAGCGCGAAGTTGGCATCGAAAAATTCTCCGCACTCCGCAGCCTTGCCGCCATCGAAGAAGCCGACGTTTGCTGCCTCCTCATCGATAGCACCGAGCCGCATTCCAAGCTCGACCAATCTCTCGCTGGCGAAATCGTTAAGGCAGGCAAGGGCATTATTCTCGTCGTCACCAAGACCGATCTAGAGCACAAAGAGACCGACGAAATCCTCGATAATCTCGAATACGACTTCAATTTCGTGCCATTTGCGCCAGTTGTTATGACTTCCAGCCTTACCGGCAAAAACGTCACCAAGATTTTCGAGCTTGCACAACAAATCGACAAAGCTCGCCACGCCGAGCTAAAGACTTCCGACCTCAACAAGCTTCTAATGGACGCCGTCGCATCGCATCCACCAGCAGGCCTCAAGAACACTCATCCAAAGCTCCGCTATATGGTTCAAACCGATTCCTGCCCGCCATGGTTCGTCGTTTATGGTAGCAATCTTAGCCTCCTTCACTGGAGCTACAAACGCTATCTCGAACGTCGCCTCCGCGAAGCATACGACTTTACCGGCACTCCAATCTTCTTCTCGTTCCGCAACAGAGATTAATATGTTATAATACGTGGCACAAGGTGGGCTTAAGTACAAACTTAAGCTTATTTTGTTTTGCTCTTTGATAGCATTGCACGCCAAACAAAAAGGAGGGGTTAATATGGCTAAACGAAGAGACACTCATAAGGCACTTGTGCCAGCTCTTGATGCACTGATCGGAGACCCCGACATATTAATGCCAGGGCCCGATACTAAGCTGAAGGCGGAGATTCTCTACATTCCGCTTCAGTACATTGATAGGATTCGCGAATTCCGTCATGAGCAGAGTAGCCGTGGCGAAGCCGCAACCACGCTGCTTGGACATTTCATGCGCATTCTGGAATATGTCCACTACGCAGATGGCGACAGCAAGACCTACGTCTGCAAAAACGGCATGAAGATCGAGTTCGTTCCGCCTCAGGATATTAGCGACGTTTCCACCAATGGACGCACTGGTTCCAACACACATGCGTTGGCAACCGCCAAGTACGCCCAGAAGCAGCTCAACGATGACGGCGCAGTCGCAATCCTTACTGGCGACAATTACATGTCCAGTAAGGCGCTCGCGCAAGATATCGACGTAGCCCACATCAATCCAGATGTTTACACTGGGCGCCGCAGACTCAGTCTTCCGGAAGAACTTTGCGACAGTTGGCTGAGAGATCGTCACATCACCGCAGAGCAGTTCAAGGAGTTCTTCCCGGACGAGAAGCCTCTGCTTCTCAACGAGTTCGTCGAGTTCGTCATTGATCCTATCGTCATGTCGACCTATGCAATCAACCCGCACGATTTCTACAAGAGAATCGGGCGCTTTGAGCCCGGCAAGGACGGCGAAGATCCAGTTCTGAGACGCATCCACTATATCGAGGATTTGCCAGGCTGCATCCAGCCGCGTACGGTCGGACAGGCGATGCTGGCAGAAGCTCTGATGGCACCCGTCGAGGAAATCCCCATCGTAATTTGTCCTGCTGTTTTCGGTACCGGCAAGACCTACCTTTCCGTAGCTATCGGCTACTTCCTCGTGACAGACAAGGAAAAGTCCCAATACGACCGCATCTTTGTCGTTCCGCGTGATGCCGAACTCGGTAAGGAAATCGGTTTCCTGCCTGGCGACGAGACACAGAAGACTATCGCAAAGTCTATGCCCATTCTTGACAGCCTTTACAACTACTTCAAGAACAAGGGAGACAAGAAGAAGGGTAACCGCGATCAGACCGCCGGCGACATCAAGAAGAAAGTCGAGATTGCCATCCAGGATCATTTCGAGTTTGTATCCATCATCAACATGGGCGGACGTTCGATCTCTGATTGCTGGATTATCTACGACGAATCTCAGGACATGGAGCGCTTCCAGGTTAACCAGTTGATGAAACGTATCGGCGAAGGTTCCAAGATGGTTATTACCGGCGACCCGCATCAGGTATTCAACAAGCACATGAATTACCACAGCAATGGCTTGATGTATGCCGCGACCAAGATGGCTGGCAGCCCGTATGCCGCCGTCATCACGATGCTTGAGGGTGAAATCACAAGATCCGAGGCCGCACGCGAAATCGCTCGCCGTCTCGACCACTAAGTGTCCGTGCAAGCAAAACAGGGATAATCCCGCAAAGAAGGCTGGCCTCATTTGGCCGGCCTTTTTCATGGTAAAATAGATGCAATGAAGGTCATTATTGGATTTGGAAATCCTGGAAATCAGTATAATTTTACACGCCACAACTTCGGTTTCTTGGCCTTAGATTTTTATGCCAAAGTTCATGACCTCACTTTTAAACCAGAGCCAAAATTCAAGGCCGACATCGTCAAAGACGGCGATATTCTTTTCGTAAAACCTCAGACATTCTATAACGACATCGGCATGTGCGCGCGCTCAATCATGGATTTTTATAAGCTCCAGCCACAAGATTTCTTGACAGTTTGTGATGATTTTAATCTGCCATTTGGTCAGATTCGTTTCCGCGAGCGGGGGAGCGCGGGTGGCAATAATGGCCTAAAGTCCGTTATTGCGCACTTTGGCACAGACGATTTTCCTCGTCTTCGCCTAGGTAGTGGCAACGACAACCTCCGCCAACGCATTGGCGATGTAGATTTTGTATTGTCCAAATTTACCGACGCAGAGCGCGGAAAACTGCCAGAAATCCTTCGCGAAATCGACGATTTTGTGTCAAAATACTAAATTTTTAGACATTTTATAACACTTTTTTAAGGTAATAACAATAAGCATTTTGACCCCTGTTAAATCTAGGCAAATCCGGGCAAACAGGGGCGAAAAAATGGTTGAAATATCAAAAAATAGTGAAAAAACTATTGACTTAAAATCAAATATGTGCTATTATGAACATAGTTCCGATCCGAAAGGATTGGAAGCCGCACCTAAATAATCTATAACTTTGCTAGTGTTGAACTAGCAATTGTTGCGTGCTTTAGAAACACTTTCGGCCTTCAAATTTTCTTTCCATAATTTGAAGTGAAAAGTATTACCTCCACTTAGAAAGCTTATTTCTAAAGCTAGCAATCCCTATAACCGGCGGACCCCAATGTGTGAGGTGGGTCACGCTTCCGGAGTTCTCCGGATGCCTTAGGAGGTGTGTTGTAGGGCCAAATAGCCCCAGGTGATGCCCACCCTTACCTGGGGCTTTTTGGTGGCAAAAATTATGCCGTTTTTACTACATCGCCACGTTCAACTTGATTGCGCTCAATACCTCGCAGTAAAAGACCACAATTATCCCCATCCATAGCAAGATCTAGAGTTTTATGAAAAGCCTCAATGCCGGTAATTACACTCTGAAGGGAAGAACCGTCGGTCTTTTCTATTACAACATTCTGATTAAGTCGAATCTGTCCTTTTACGCGACCAGTCACAACAATACCTCTACCTTTAATAGAAAATACGTCGTCTATCGTCATTTCGCCTGAACCATCAGAAACAGAGCACGGCCCCTCTTCGCGTTTAAATATCGGCTGTTCTGCTTTCGGCTCAACCTTTATCGGATCCTTAATGATATCGTCGTCGTTTTTATGAAAAAGCTTAAATAACATACCTTTAATATATAATATATGTATGGGATTGAAGGATTTTTTCAATAAAATTTCATCAAAAAACTCAATATTCGATTACGTCGTAGACAAAGATACATTCAAGACTTTTGTCGAGAAGACCATCGAGTTTGCCAAAGAACATGAGCTCGAAATAATCGATGAATTCTATATCTATATCAATGGCGAGAAACAACTTGTCCAAATTTGGAACCTTGATGCCGACCAATTTAAGGCCACTAAAGGCATCTCCATTAAATACAACGGCATGGAATATACCAACTTCGAGGGTTTCTACGAAAAGGTTATTCAGCCAATCCCAGCAGAATACATTCATATCTATCTCACCTTACGCACCGACGACTTTCTAGACGAGTATAAGAAGAATCATCCAGAGCTTAAGCCGCAAGATTTTTAGTTGCTTATGCTTTTTTGATTTTTCAGTTATGATATTATATAGCACATGAGCAAAAATTTAGTTATCGTAGAGTCTCCTGCCAAGGCGCATACTATCGAAAAATACCTCGGTAGTGATTTTACTGTCCTTGCATCGGTAGGCCACATTCGCAAAGATACGAAGGTCGATAAGAATACTTTTGACGTCACTTACGAAATTGACCCTGGGCACAAGAGTGTTATTACCGATCTTAAAAAAGCCGCCAAAGCTGCAGACAAAATCTGGCTTGCAACGGATGAAGACCGCGAAGGAGAAGCTATTTCTTGGCACCTTTGCGAGGTCCTAAAACTTCCAAAAGATACCGCCCGCATCACTTTTCATGAAATTACCAAAACCGCACTTGAAGACGCCATCAAGAACCCTCGTACCGTCGATATGAACATGGTCGCTTCACAACAGGCACGCCAGACGCTAGATATGCTCGTAGGCTTCGACCTTTCCGGTATTGTACGCAAGAAAGTTCCTGGCGCCGTCTCCGCTGGCCGCGTTCAGAGTCCAGCCCTCCGCCTTGTCGTAGAGCGCGAGCAGGCCATCGAAAAATTCGCCTCAAAGTTTAGCTACAAAGTGTCCGGCGATTTCGGCTTCGACACTAAGCTCGACCACGAGTTCGAGACCGAAGAAGAGGCTAATAATTTCCTCAAACAATTAATTAACGCTACCTACACCGTCGGCGCAATCGAAAACACCCCAGGCGTACGCAAACCAGCTCCGCCTTTTACGACCGCATCTATGCAAATCGAGGCTAACTCTAAGCTCGGTTTTTCAACTCGTACCACCATGCAGGCTGCACAATCTCTATATCAGTCCGGTATGATTACTTATCATCGTACCGACAGCCTAAACCTTAGCAAGCAGGCGATCGCCAGCATGGCCAGCTACGTAGAAGAAAAATACGGCAAAGAATACGTCAAAGTCCGCAACTTCAAGACAAAGTCTGCTAGTGCGCAGGAAGCACACGAGGCCATTCGTCCAACCGACATCAATCGCGAAGTTGCCGGCAAGAACGATTATGAAAAGCGCCTTTATGCCTTAATTCGCGGCCGCGCGCTCGCAACCCAAATGGCCGACGCAAAGATCGAGACAACCACGGTTACCATTTCTACGCCAACCGAATACAACTTTATCGGGAAGGGCGAAGTTGTCACTTTTGACGGCTTCCTAAAAGTTTATGGCCGCATCAAAGAAAACGAACTTCCAAAGATGACTGTTGGCGACAAAGTTTCCGCAAATACCATCATTGCCCGTCAAACCTTTGCAAAGCCACAACCCCGCTTCACGGAAGGTTCACTCGTCAAGAAACTCGAGGAGCTCGGCATTGGTCGTCCAAGTACATATGCCAGCATTATGACCGCTATTCAGGCTCGTGGTTACGTCGTAAAAGGCGAGTCCGAAGGCGAAGAGCGCGAGGTTAATACTCTCAAGCTCGAGAACAACCAAATCACTTCCGAAAAAGTCACCGAAAAATACGGCGCCAACAAAGGCAAACTCATACCAACACCAATTGGCGAACTTATTTCCGGCTTCCTTACTGACAACTTCAAGAATATCGTCGACTACAAATTTACCGCAAACATCGAAAAAGATCTCGACCTTATTGCCGACGCAAAGCTCGACCGCGTCAAAATGCTCCGCGATTTCTACGGCCCATTCAACAACGAAGTCCTCGCAAGTGAAGGCATCGAACGCTACAATAACGCCCGCCTACTCGGCCACGACCCAAAGACCGGCGAAGCCATCTATGCCAAAGTTGGCAAAAATGGCGGCTTCATTCAGCTTGGCGAAAACGAAAAAGAAACCGGCAAGAAACCACGTTTTGCACCATTACCAAAACGCAAGAGCGTAAAGACCGTTACATTAGAACAGGCCATTAAACAGCTCGAACTGCCACAGCTTCCACGCACACTCGGCAAGGCAAAAGACGGCGCAGAAATAATTGCCGCCGCTGGGCCATTTGGTCCATATCTCAAAGCCGGCAAATATAATATTCCGCTCAAAGATTTTGATCCATACACCATCACTCTAGAAGACGCCGAACCACTTTACGAACAAAAACGCGATTCTTATATTGCTGATTGGGGCGAAATCCAGATTATTAACGGAGCTTACGGCCCATACGTCAAGGGTCCGGGCCGCCGCAATTTTGTCCGTATTCCAAAAGACGTAGATCCAAAAACTGTCACCAAAGAACAGGCGGAAGAATATCTCGCCAATAAACCAAAGAAGACGCGCCGCCCAGCCAAACGCCGCGCCACCACAAAGAAAGCGGCCACAAAGAAGAAGTAGAATATGGATGATCGCGAAGCGCATCAAGAAATAAAACAATTAATCGTTGTCACTATTGGCGCTATTATTGCCATGATTGCGCTCGTTGTTTCTGTTTACGTCTTCTTTAAGTCTAGCTATTCTTTTGATTATCGCGCCGTCAGCACGATTAATATCCCAGACTATAGCGTCCAAAGCGAAACACGCCAAGACGTGCTAGAAATCGTCGAGCAAGAAATCAAAAATCCTGGTGACATGTATAAATATACCGAGGGCACCAAGGAGCCTTGGTGTGCAGATTTCGTCTCTTGGGTTTACGCTACAGCAGGACACGAATTCGTAAATCCGACTAGCGGCAGTTGGCGCATCCCTGGCACGCATACTTTGCAAGAATATTTCAAAAAAGAAGGGCGCTGGCATGCCTACGACTCAGAATTGCCACAACCAGGCGACGTCGTAATTTATCGTCATGGTATTTTTGGCGAACACACAAACATCGTCGTCGCTACAGACTATGACGAAATTCTAACCGTCGGCGGCAACGAAAACGGTAAAATCATGATGCATCGCATCACTTATTCTGACACGCGCTACGGCATTATCGGCTACGGCACCGCCCCAGAAGACAAAGAAGAAGATTAGTAAAATATTTCAGACTTTTAAGCTCCATTTAAAGATAGGCAATTAAGCTATAATTATAAATAAGAGCAGAAGTATGAATATATTCCGTAGAGTAGAACAGAAATATCTCATCACCTCCGAGCAATACAACGCCTTAATGGAAGCGCTTGGCGATAAGCTTGTCAAAGACGAATACTTCTATAACGACATCTACAATTTATACTTAGATGCACCGGACCATCGACTTATCATCCAGTCTATCGAAAAGCCGATGTATAAGGAAAAGTTTCGCGTACGCAGCTACGGTCTTGCCGAAAACGAAGACTCAAAAGTCTATTTGGAAATCAAAAAGAAGTTCGACGGCACTAGTCACAAGCGCCGCATTTCGATGACACTTGGCGAATTTTATAAATATATGGAAAAGGGCAATCGCCCAAAGAACGCCAATCCAATTACACTCGCCGAATTAGATTACGATTTTGAAAAATACAATCTTCAACCAAGCATCCTGATTAATTACGAACGCTATTCTTATTACTTTAGAGGGAATAAAGACTTGCGCGTCACTTTCGACCACAACGTCAAATATCGCGTCAAAAAGCCAGATCTCACCAACGGCGACGATATGCATCACATTATCGATAAAGATATGTACATTATGGAAATAAAATCACTCGATAGTTTACCAATAAAACTGTCGCAGCTACTTGCAAAACTAAAGATATACCCAAGAGGATTCAGCAAACCAAAAAATGCATATTTAAAAAGCCTAGAAAGAGCAAAGCAAAAGGAAAGGAAATAACATGTTTGAAAGTATATTAAGTACAGACTCGGGGGTATTTGATATTAAAAGTGAGCTGATTTGTCTTGGCGTCGCATTAGTACTTGGCATCCTCGTTGCATTGACGCACGCCGCAGAAGGTAGAGCAAACAAAAAGCTCCTCACTGCACTCGCAATTTTCCCGGTCCTTGTCCAGGTTGTAATCGTAATGGTAAACGGCAACCTCGGCACTAGCGTCGCAATTCTCGGCACCTTTAGCCTCATCCGCTTCCGCAGCATCAAAAGCAACGCGCGCGAGCTCATCAGCGTATTCTTTTCGATGGCAATCGGCCTCGCGCTCGGCATGGGTCAAGTCTTATTCGCTGTCGTATTTACCGTCTTAACCTGCATCATTCTTCTTATCACTAGCCGCCTCCACTTTGGCGAAGGCAAAAATATCAAGCGCCTCAAAATTGTCGTACCAGAAGATCTCGATTACGAAAAAATGTTCGATAAAGTTCTCGACAAATACACTAACGAAACTAACCTCATTAAGTGCAAAACCATCAATATGGGTAGCTTATATGAGCTCGTCTACGAAGTAGAAATGAAGTCTGACGCATCTGGCCGTGATTTCATCGATGAGCTTCGCACCAAAAACGGCAACCTTAAGGTCATGCTAAGTACTCCAATCGTCGAAGATAACACATTATAGGAGCAAAATGCCTAGAAAAAAATTATTTGTCATCATCGCCGCGGTCTTCGCACTCATCGGCATAGTTTTAGCCATCTATCTAATTACAAAAGGCAATACCGACACGAGTGTCGAAGATAGCGTCAAAGGCATCAATGTCGAATATCTTTCCGACGAATATAGTTTGGATAACGCCACATACATCACAGCAGAAAACGGCAGCATCAGTATTGATGGCTCCGGCGCATCCGTAAAATCCCAGGCGCTCACCATCAGCAACAAAGGCGTCTATGTACTCAGCGGAGATTTTGCCGACGGCATCACAATCGATGCTCGCGGCGCAGCGGTCTATGTCGTACTAAACAACGCCAATATTACAAACAGCAACGGCACCTGCATCTACGCGAAGGCCGTCGATACGCTTTATCTGGCGTCCATGAGTAACACGACCAACACTCTAGCGGATGGTGAAGATTATAGCGAAAACTACGGCACGGAAGACGTCGATGCCGCGGTTTACAGTAAGGGCAATCTCGCCCTAATCGGCGACGGCAAAATCGAAATCGTCAGCAATCATTATCATGGCATCCATTCCAAGGATTATCTACAAGTCCTTAGCGGCGAATATCTCGTTAGCGCCATCCGTAACGGCGTCATGGGCAAAGATTATGTCGCCATCAAAGACGGCACGCTTAATATCACAAGCGGCAATGACGGCATCAAATCCAACCAAGACACAGATACCAAACTTGGCTACATCGTAATTGATGGCGGCAACATCACCATCAACGCCACTGGCGACGCCATTCACGCGGAGACTCGCATCTCGATTTCTGGCGGCACCCTCAACCTCACCACGGGCGGCGGCGCAAAGATTACCAGCACAAACCAAGAATGGGGAAGATGGGGTGGCACCAGCAATGCCAATTCCGAATCAAACACTTCCGCAAAGGGCATCAAGGCAGAAAAATACATCCTCATCGATGGCGGCAATATTACTCTTAATACGAGCGATGACGCAATCCACTCAAATACAAATGTCGTAATTAATAATGGCGACATCACTATTAATTCTGGCGACGACGGCATCCATGCCGATTCTAGCCTTATCGTCAATAATGGCAACATCGACATTGCCCAGAGCTATGAAGGCATCGAGGCTGAAAGTGTCACGGTAAACGATGGCAACATTAGCGTCGTTGCGAGCGACGATGGTTTTAATGCGGCAGGCGGCAATGATTCATCTAGTGTTAATGGTCGCGCCGGCCGAAACAACTTTGGCGGCAACGGCGTTGGCTCCCTGACATTTAATGGCGGCATCGTCTATGTTAACAGCACAGGCGACGGCCTTGATTCCAACAATAGTATCACGATTACAGGTGGATATATTACCGTTGACGGCCCAACCAACAATGGCAATGGCGCGCTTGACCACGATGGTAATATGCTAATCTCCGGCGGAACACTCATCGCTGCGGGATCCAGTGGCATGCTAGAACTTCCATCTACCAGTTCTGCACAAAACAGCATCTGCATTGTCTTTTCTAGCACGCCTAGTGCAAATACAGAATTCACATTAAAGGACGCTGACGGCAATGCAATCGTTTCCTACACGCCTTCAAAACAATACGCAAGTATTATCGTCTCAACGCCAGAAATCGCTACAAACGCGTCCTACACGGCTTATACGGGCGATTTGAAAGCGGGAACCATTACAGTCACAAGCCCAGTCAGTAGTTACGGCAACGTTGGCGGCAATATGAACCGCGGCGGCATGCGCCGCTAGTATGCGTCGCTAGCATTGACTATTTTCGCCAAATGTGGTATAATTAAAAGATGTAACGTCTCCATTCATCAAATAGGGGGGGGAATATCATGAGACGAGCACCTAGCAAGAATCACACCTACGGAAACATAAATCGCGCAAAAACCGCAGAGGAGCTTAAGGCGGAAGCGGACGCAAAGTCGAATGCCGCATACCTCAAGGTGAGTGAAAAAATCCGAAATGGCACCTATACCTCCAAGGACAAGGAGGAATACGTCAGCACTCTCACGAGTATCATGCAGGAATTCTGCGATTCTCTCATCGCTCTCAACAAAAGCGAAAACCCGGGCTAAGCCCGGGTTTATTTTTTACTGACAACCGTTTGCGTATTCTATCGTATATTGTTCTGGATCAACATTATGCTTTTTTAGCCACTCAAGCGCATTTGGCTTCAAAGCTTCACGGCGTGCCTCCTTGCAGGAGAGAAGGGTAATCTTTACAATCGTGCCTTTTTCTTCATCTTCATAGGCCACAATATTAAAACCGTCATCGTAGCTATTGTATGGTGTTACGGAATAAATATCAGCCGTCTGTTTTTCCTTCTTGTATTCCTCGGATGCAAGTTCTGCCGCCCTACGACAAATATCATCATCTTCTTTATGCTCGTCATACCAAGTATTGCCATCGATTTCATTCAAACAAACCAATAGCTTCTTCGTTTCGCCTTCCTCGATACTAAATTCGCTAGCATAAGGAGAGAAGTCGTCGCGCGTTACCGCAATGCTATAATCTCCTGGCTCAATCTTGTGCGTGCCATTTTTATATCTTTTCTCGCCAATCAAGATTTTTGCGTCCGAAGGCGCCACAATTACTTCAATCGTGGCAGTTTTTGGAATATTAATAATCCAAGCTATCAAAATCGCAATCACGGCAATTACGAATATGACGACACCCGCGATGATTAATTTAATACGGTTAGACATTTGTTTTTCGGTTACTTCTGCCATGGTTATCCTCCTTATTTATGCCTAAAGATTTTGTAGTCACCGCGAGGGTCACTCAAGTTTACGCTAGTACTGAGCTCGCCACTGTGGCTATTATAGGAAGCCTGCGCCTCGTGACCAACGCCATCAATTTCAACATACAGCTTAATATGTCCATGTCCACCATAGACGCCAGGTACGCCATCTACCTGCAAAATATCTCCCGGCCGCAATATTGAAGGGTCGCCTGTATTCGGTATTTCCTCATATAGTTCCGGGTGCGCTCGCATGTAATCACGCTGGTTTTCCGTACCGCAACACGCAAAGTCTGGATCAACACCAGAATAACGCATCACCGTAGCCACGAAGAAGTCGCAGCTAGAACCACCAGACGGAATCCATGTCCATTCCGGCGAAACTTCCTTATAGGCAGCCTCGTATTCTGGTTTTGGCGTCATTGTACCAACGTGCGGATCGCCAACCGGCCAGGCTAGGTCGATAGCGGTCTGATTAACATCCATGTTGCCCTTACTATTACTAGAGCCACATTCGCCTTTATCGTTACTAAACGAGCCACCACCCGCTGCAACATAGTAGATATATGCACCATAGTCGGAGTTCGCCGGATATTCAATTGGACCATAGTCGACTTTGATCTGGCCCCAAGTGCCGTTACTCTTGGTTGGCTCTACGGTTGGGTCGCGTTTTGCATCGGCGCGGTTCATGACGTACGGTGAACCCTCGCCGTTTTCTGCCTCTTCTTCAGTAAAGCCTAAATCGCGCGCCTGAGTCTTATAGACACCCGCACGGCCGTTATAACCGAAGAATGCATATTTAATATTGTCGTCATCCGAAGCATCCTTGCCGCCCAAATGACCACTAAACTCATTGAGGGCCGCTACCGCCTGCTCAACAAACTCCGCATCGGTATTTTCGTGGCCAGCCGGAACATCTAGTGCCAAAATCTGGAAGATGCCATCGCTGTTCGGGTTCGTACGGGATAGGTTGGACTCGCGCACGTGAATTGCGGCAAGTACCGCCCATGGAATATTATCGCCTTGTTTCTTTGAAGCCTCTTCGTATAGCGGCTGATATTCCTGTACCTTCGCCCATTGCTCATCGGTAAATACCGGGTTACCAGCATAATCTTTGTTTTCGCCGGCAGATGCCGTAGTTGCAGCATTATTTTTACCACCAGAGCCAGTCGTGCCACCGCCACCCGTAATCGCCTTGCCATGCAATTCTTTATAGATAGCCTCAGCATTGCTAATACGCGCGGCCGTCTCGCCCGAGGATTCCGTACACTGCGTACAGCCCTCAACATCAACCGACCAGCGCAAGGCCGCCTGTCTTACATCCTTATCTACGCTCAAGAAGCTACTATAGCTACTAGACACCTCATCATAGAGGAACGTTACAGAGAGCGACATCAAGTCATTTACGTCAGTTTCACTATCGGCGGCCTTAATGAAGTTATCGCCACCACTAACATCGTATTTTTCCGGCTCCAAGAAATAGTGCATCAAATCTGGCGCCTGTTGTTTAATGTAGCTCAAGAAGTTTACGCGGCGACCATTCGACCACTGAATCAGACCAATACCGTATGGATGGTCAGTAGCATGTTCGATATCGTATGGCCAATATGCGTCATGCTGAGAAATTTCGTGGCGGACTGGATTGAAGCCACTTTCGTTCTGCATGTTACCCATAATGCCGGCTGCCTGCTCCTCAGTGAAGCCGATAGAGGTCAAGCCAGACCAAACTTTTTCTTTTGCCGTACTGCCCTTAATTACGGCCTGGCCACGACTATTGCCTTCGCAGAACTCTGCAATATCCGCCGTGCCATCTTTATATTTACTCAGATAATCTTCCCAAGAGACACCGGATTTAATCTTATAAATTTTCGCATTTTTGCTCATGCCATACGGGGAAGAAGTGTTCTCCGAGGCTGGATCATGAAAGACATCGATATTGTAATTTCCAGAAACGCCACCATCGCCAGCACCGGTATCGGTCACGAGATAGAAATGTTCGTGCGCCGCAGAACCTTCGCCAGACTTCTCAGTTTCAATATAGACTACGTCACCAAGGCTCAAATCTGGATCATGTTGATTAATCGCAATCTGACCATCCGCCAATTTACCATCATTGTATTTTTCACTAGCATTTCTACCAGCATTACCGCCGTTCTCCGAGGCGTCAGAGCTATAAAAGGTTACCGTAGAGTGATTAGCTAACGCTTCGCCCTTATCAATCTCGGTCTTCGAAACTTTGCTACCGCCGGCAACGCCAAGAATCGTATCAACGAAAGTCTCCATTGCCTTTTGGTCTTTTGGATGTACGCCATCGCCAAGATATTCGCTCTCTTTGCCATCAACTACAGCCTTCCAGTCCGCAAGGGCAACCTTTGATTCGCTATCAGCTATCGATTTGAAGTTTTTGTTATTATCATCGTAGTTGCCATTAGTAGTGTGGTTAGTAGTGAATACGATGCGATCCGCGCTAGATGCCAGTGTGAGTACTTTTTTGATATGCTCGGTAGTTACAGCATTAGGATCATTCGTACCAAGCGCAAAAATCAACACTTTACGGACTTGGTTGTTCTTAGATAGTCCTTCCAAAATCGTAAGACCACTGTCACCACCAGCACTATCCGAAGCATCCATCCAGAAATGTTTACTAACCTTAGCATGTAAATCTACTTGCGGAATCTTCTGTTTTATTACGTCCTTAGACATTTCGGAAATGGAATCGCCAATCCATGTTACATCCGAGCCATCACCGTTGTACGCGCCAGCAGTCATCTGCGAACAGTCTTCTGGTCCACAGGCGTCCGGATCGTAGAACATAATATTATTCGCCGCAAATTTGTCGATATAGTCTTCTACCTTCGCGTAGGTGCTCATCGGTGCAAAAAGCGACACAAAAATTGCCAACAATACAAGTAGGCCTCTTTGTATTCTGTTTTTCACTATACTAACTCCACTTTTTATTACATCCATTATAACATGCTAACGCTAAATAAAACCCTGCATATAAGGATATAAATGGACAAAAATGCATAGTCTCGCATCACAATTCCGCTTATGCTTAAACTTTTATACAATTTATTATGGACAATGCCAAAAATGTGGTAAAATATTTTTAGTGAGTAAAGAGTTTTACTTGTTGACAACATGAAATAATCATGTTAATATATTTAAAAGTTAAGTTATAAACCCTAACGACGGAGAATAAGGAAGCAGTAGCATGAATAATGCGGATACGATTGCTAAAGCAATCGAAAATAGCCTCAGCATAATTGAACAAGAACGTGAACGGGAAATCATCTCGCGTAGATTTGGGCTCAATGGCCATAAGGAGACCCTTGAACAGATCGGCGAAATGTTGTCTATTACACGCGAACGTGTTCGCCAGCTTGAAAAGGCAATTCTTATTCGTCTCCGCATCGCAGCAGAGGAAGGCAAAATCGCAAACCTCGCCGCCGCAGAAAAACTTATTATTCGTAACTTAACTGAAATGGGCCGCGTTGCACGCAGCTCCGATCTAGCAAAGAAAATCCTTGGCCATGAGGCCACTCCAGTCGACAAGGCAAACTTTAGTTTCCTCGGAGAAATCTCTCCAGCTTTGACCATCATTACCGAAAACGACAAGTATCACAATGCTATTGGTATCGCTGAATACGGCGACGAAAAAGCCCTTCGTGTTAAGGTAGACGAAATTGTTTCTCTGATTAAGGCCAATAAGAAGCCACTCAGCATCGATGAACTAGACGAAAAGCTCAACTATGAGCATCCATCTCACATCGAAGCCGTCGCCCGCATCAGCAAGCTACTTTCCACCCTCAATGATCAATGGGGCCTCACCAAGTGGCCAACCGTCAATCCAAAGAACATTCGCGACAAAATCTACGTAGTTCTCGAAGAGCACAAAGAGCCTATGCACTTCAACGACATCGCAAAGGCAATTAGCTCTTCTGATTTCAAACGCAAGAACGTTACTGTTCAAGCCATCCACAACGAGCTCATCAAAGATTCTCGCTTCGTTCTAATCGGCCGCGGTATTTATGCGCTCGACAGCTGGGGCTACCAAAAGGGAACTGTTTCCGACATTATCACCAAGATCCTCAGGAACGCCGGCGACGAAGGTCTTTCCCGCAAAGAAATCGTCAAGCAAGTCCTCAAGGAACGCAAGGTAAAAGAAACCACCGTTCTTCTAAACCTCCAAAACAAGAGCCTATTTACCAAAGTTGGCAAAGACGGTTACAAATTAGCAGCCTAACCAAAAATATCTCCCGCATGGGAGATATTTTTTATTGCAAATGTTTTTCTGCGTCAATTACTTGCTGCAGATTTTCAAATAGGGAACAGTGATTTTCTGCTAGCTCTTCTTCGGTTGGCCATGCGCGATTGGAATGATCGAGTGGGGATTTTACGCAGTAAGCACGGTAATTATTGACGTCCTCAAAATCGATAATATCGTCACGTTCGTCACCAATTTGAATGGCTTCGTGCGCATAGATATTCTCAAATCCATAAAAACCACTAATTTCAAAACCGCCATCGCGCGTCTGACATTCCGTAAAGAAGCTGCGCTTTTTGCGATCTGGCGTCGCCATAAAACGCGGCGAGATATTTAATTTCCTAAATAACGGCAAAACAACCGAAGTGAATTTTGCGTCCTGAAAAGCATGCTCGCCATAAGTTAAAACTACCATCTCAGCATCTTCACGCTCATTGATATATTTCAGAAGATCTTCCGCGCCCGGCAATAAATAATCCTGATATTTATCATTTTCCGCTAGTTGCATCGCCATAGAATTATATACATCATGCGCCGTCGCGCTACTCAGACGTTTCGCAAGAATACGATTGAGCGCCGTCGTCGGATCAAAAGTCGCATGTTTGCCAGCAAGACGCATTTTTACGTATTCGTTTTCGCTATTCAAATCCAGTTCGCCAAATTCCGTATCACGTGCAATCAAATAATCACCATAATCGCGCTGAAGCTCATCGCCCAAATGGTCCTGATATTTATTTGATGCTTCGCAAAGACATTCAAACAACATACTTGTACGAATAAGCGTTCTGTCCATATCGACCACGTACAACGATTTAACTTCTTTGATTTTTTCGGCGGTCTTTTCGTAGCTGCCAAGAATACATTTCGCAAGCTTATCACTATCATGACGAATCAAAGCGCGCTGTTTTTCGAGCGGATCGATTTTCGCATTATTCTTCCAAATCGCGCGCGACAATAAATCCACGCCGCGAAATTCGTAATGGCGCTCAACTTCTTCAAATTTAACCGGGTGTTCGCCCTCCAAAGCATAGCGCTTTACCAGCTCTTCGCTCGGCTCATTTGTGTTATAAATAACCTCATCCAAGAAATCTACGCCAGCAATACGTTCAAGTTCATCGGCAAAATCTGCAACCGTAAAATCTTTCGTATGACGCTCCTGATTCATCAAGTTACAGACATAGATTTTCTTTGCCTGCGACTGCGCAAGCGCTTGGCCAATGCCACGCACGATTAATGACGCACCAAGACTTTCATACAAGCCACCCGGCGCAATCACAATCAAATCCGCATCTGCGATTGCGCGCAGAGCAGCACTGTTTGGTTCTGGCTTTGGTTCGAGCCAAATTCTTGGACGAGTATTTGCAAATGTAGCCTCACGAATCTCGCGTTCGTGATAAATCTTTTTCTCGCCATCATCCACCGCCAGCGTAACTTTATCCAAAGTTATCGGCAGAACGCTATGTGCACCAATATCCAACACATCGCTAGCCGTCTCGACCGCGTCCGCAAAACTGCCGGTCGTCTTTTCTAGCGCAGTAATAAACAAGTTTCCAAAAGAATGCCCAGCAAGCGAGCCTTCATCAAAGCGATAATTAAACAAATCACGCAGTTTTGGCGAATTTGAAAGCGCCACCAAACATTGGCGCGCATCGCCAGGCGGCAAAACGCCAAGTTCGTCACGCAGTTGCCCAGTCGAACCACCATCATCCGCCATGCTTACAAGTGCCGTAATGTGACCGCAATAATCCTTTAAGCCAGACAAAACCATAAAGCTGCCAGTACCACCACCAATAACAACCACATTCATCTCTTTATCCATATAGTTTTAGTTTACCATTTATGCTAAAATACTAGCATGCAAATTATTCGCTTTTTAACGATGCCGATTGTGTGGATACCGATTGTCGTCATCTTGGTAATTTTAACGATTCGCAACCACAAAAAAGCAAATCGCCTTCAAGTCCTAAACGTCGAGAGCGTCCTATTGATGCTAGAAATCCCGAAGGACAACGACAAAAAAGAGCTCGCCGCAGAGCAACTTTTTGCGTCTCTTCACGGTATCTTGCGCGACAAAAGTGAATTAAAGAATTCTGGCGGCGTTCAGGAGCATCTTTCATTCGAAATCGCCTCTACTGGCAACCAAATTCGTTTCTTTGTTTGGGTGCCAAAGATTCTCCAGTCATTCGTAGAAGGTCAGATTTATTCTCAGTATCCAAGCGTCCAGATTTATCGCATGAAGGAAGATTATGTCGATCATCGCGATAATTATCCGGTTGCATACACTTCTGAAGTTACTCTCATCGAAAACGAAGCTTTGCCGATTAAGACTTTTGAGTCATTCGAGGTTGACCCACTTGCGGGTATTACCGGTACACTCGCAAAGCTCAATCCAAACGGCGGTGAAGAGCTTTGGATTCAAATTCTCACTCGTCCAATCGCTGATGATTGGCATACCAAATCCGACCGCTGGATTAAGAGCGTCAAAGACGGCAAAGGCGGCTTCGACTTCTTCCATATCGACTGGCGCTGGTTCCTCGAAGTTCTCGCTGCATTATGGCGCCCACCAGAGGGTGGCACCGAACAACCAGTAAAAGTCGAGCTTTCCGAGCGCGATAAAACTCGCGTTGCCAAGGCAGAAGAGAAGGCCACAAAACTTGGCTATCAGGTCAAGATTCGCCTCGTCTACGTTGGTAGCAACGAAATGAACGCCAAGCTCAACATGCAGGCACTCGTCGGTACTTTCAAACAGTTCAACTCCACGAACCTCAACGGTTTCAAGATGACCGGCGCAACCTTCGATCGCAATGCGCTCGATGCATATAAGACTCGTCAATTCACCGACGAAGGCTTCATTCTTAATATTTCCGAGTTGGCATCGGTTTATCACTTGCCACACACCAACGTCGAAACGCCAAACATCGTTTGGGCATCCAGCAAAACCGCAGAGCCACCGGCAAAGCTTCCAATGCTTACTGGCGATCCAACCTTCGACGAAAATATCTCCGCCTTTGGCCTTACCGATTTCCGCGGTATCAAGCACCAATTCGGTATGTATCGTCGCGACCGTTCTCGTCACGTGTATATCATCGGTCAGACTGGTTCCGGTAAATCTGGTCTCTTAACACTCTTTGCACTCAGTGATATTTATCACAACCAGGGTTATTGTATTATCGATCCACATGGCGACCTTGCCACAGACAACCTAAAGTTCATCCCAGAATCCCGCATCAAGGACGTCGTCTACTTCAACCCAGCCGATACGCAGTATCCAATGGCATTCAACCCACTCGAAGTCTACGATCCAGCCCGCAAGCCAAATATCTCCTCCGAGGTTATCGGCGTACTAAAGCGTATGTTCGGCGAATCTTGGGGTCCACGCCTTGAGCACATTCTTCGCTATACGCTTCTTGCGCTTCTTGATCGTCCGCAAACAACCATGTTGGATATTTCCCGCATGCTTACGGATAAAGATTTCCGCAAGGAAACTCTTGAATACTGTCAGGACGTTACCGTTCTTCAATTCTGGAAGCAGGAGTTCGGCTCCTGGGGCGACAAGCAGGTCACAGAATCCGTCGCACCTATTCTAAACAAGGTCGGTGCATTTACTGCAAACCCAATCATCCGCAACATCATCGGCCAGCCAAAGTCTAGCTTCGATATCCGCAAAATTATGGACGAGGGCAAAATTCTTGTAGTAAACCTTTCTAAGGGTCTTATCGGCGAAGATAACGCCGCAATTCTTGGTGCATTCCTAGTCACCAAGGTTCAGCTCGCCGCAATGAGTCGCTCCGATATCGAAAACGTCGACGATCGTCGCCCATTCTATCTCTACGTAGATGAGTTCCAAAACTTCGCGACCGATTCCTTTGCCGTTATTCTTTCCGAGGCGCGCAAATACGGTCTCAACCTTACCGTAGCCAACCAGTACACCAGCCAGATGACCGAGGCCGTCCGCGACGCAGTCTTCGGTAACGTCGGTACTACGATTAGCTTCCGCGTCTCCGCAGACGATGCGCCAATTCTATCGAAACAATTCGAGCCAGTCTTTGAGGCACAGGACCTCCTCAACCTCAACAACCGCCACTTTGTCGTCTCCATGATTATTAACGGCGAAAAGACTCCAGCCTTCTCGGCTACAACCCTTAGCATTCCAAAGCCACCGAACGATCTCATGCCACGTATTGTCAAATACTCCCGCATGACTTATGCTCGCACGCGCGACGAAGTTGAAGCCGAAATTCGCGCCAATATCGAAGCAGCAGAGAAGTGGAAGAAGGACCTATCCGATTCCGGTAGAGAGGCTGGTTCCCGCGGTAGCGAGCCAAAGGCTCCAGCCGAAAAGCCAACTTACAAGTTCGTTCCAACCCCGCAGCAAGATTTCCGCAAGCAAAAAATCTCCCCAAATCAAGCGCAGGGAGAAGAGCAGACCGGTAATGGTCTAAAAGACCTCAGTAAACTCCTTGGCGAAAAGGCTAATGAGCTCCGCAAGGCTAGCCCAAATATTCAGGTATACGAAGACACCGAAGAAGATAAGGCCAACGAACAGGTAGATAACAGCGTAGAAGAAGACTTAAAGCTGCGCCCTACTATCACTTCTGGTAGCAATAAAAACGAAGTCGTCATACAAGCCAATCAGAACGCGCAGAACGGCGGCAAACATAAAAACCGTAATCGTAATAGGAACCGAAATAAAAATCGCTCCTAGCGCAAAATAAAAGCCTTAGATAAAAAATATATCCCCTACCAGTGGGGATATATTTTTGTTTGACTATTGCTTTCTATTATCTGCGAGTCATTAACTTACGGCCAGCAATTGCACCAGCTAGTAGGATAACGCCGCCAAGGCCAGCAAAGATTTGAATCGCATCAAGCGTGCCAGGGTTCTTAACGTTATCTGGAGTTGATGGAGTAGCAGGCTGTTCTGTAGGCACGTCCAAGCGTAGATAAACACCGTTTGCATTAGTATCAACTTCGTAGTTATCAGTCGTGCCGGTAGATACGCCAACGCCCACTACAGAACCGTCATTAAGCGGAGCAACATCGTTTAAAGTTTCGTTTTCACTCAAGGTGTGTTCGAGGACAATATTTAGATTACGATCAAAGCGCACCAAGGTGCCATCGCGCTCGATGATAACGAAATCTTTAGGCATGATTTTATCGACACTATCAATGCCTAAATCGTTAATATCTTTTTCGGCAATCTTATTACCGTTTTTGTCATAGCTGACAATCTTGCATGCCACCTGCGGAGCCTCAGTGGCAAGTGCGCTCATCTTGCCATATGCTACATCGCCCCCTTGAGTCTTACAGTTAACAACAGCAAAGTCGCCATCTTTATTGCCGAATAATACGCCATCCATACCGTCTGTATTGACATTAGTAATTGGAGTAATAGTCTTTAGATCTTTCGTTGCTCTAACTAGCTCAAAAGTATCCTCTTCCTCTCCGCCATCGATAACGCGAACAAGGATAATGCTGTCGTCGCTACGAATCATACCGCCATTAAAACCGGCTGGGTAATAGCTGACATTTTCATCTTCATCCTGGCCAGCACAGCGCACAAGTGATGCGTTTGCGCCAAAGTAGCAAACATCGCCATAATCGCCAACCACTACAGAACCATCATTATTAATGATTGAATTATTAGTATTCGGATTATATTGAAGATTTGTAGACAAGCCTTCATCGCCAGTTTTTGCGAATGTATACAGAGCAGAATTCTGTACCAACATGCGATATTCATTCTTCGTCTCAGCGACAGCCGTTGGACGGCTACTATCATTAACCAATGTTAGCCATTCTTTGGTGCCGTCTTTCTTAAATTTAGCGATGTAATCGATGCAGCTGATATTGTACCAGTAATTGCCCCCATCGTCGCCTCTGGCAACACTAGCATCGAGTGCTACCTCTGGCCGATTGTTGCCACATATATCCATAATGGATGGTAAATCAGCATCCTTAGCTTCGATCACGGAGACTTTTCCATCTTCCGGCATATCCGCAAAGTATTCTTCGCATTCGGACCATTCAACGAGTTCGCCACCGGTATTCATAACGGCCGCAGCCTTAATACTGCCGCCACCTTCGTACTTATAGCAGCCCACGGTCTGGCCACCGACTACGTAGCCGCCATCGCTCGTCGCCTCTACGACCCAGTTAATTGTGTCGGCACCACCGATTGAGCCAACACTTTTTGCATAATCTAGCGGATCAATTGCAAAAACATTTGCAACTGGTAAGATCGATGCCGCTAGTAGGGCGCCAGCGCCCACAATAGCCTTTTTCATATTTATTTGACCTTTTTTATTTTGACCTTTTGTAATTTTAGCGTAACCGTTTTTTAAGCAAATGTCAATACTATAGATGCATAGTATTTTTGACTTTTATTTTAGGTTATGTCATAATATAAATAACCGAAAAAACTTCGATAGCTCTTTAGGAGGAATGCGTAATGAAAAATAACTTTCAAATCTTAACCGACAGCGTATCAGACCTGCCCGCTAGCTGGGTTCGCGCACATCCCTACGTAACAATAGTGGATACGCCGATCATGGTCTCGGATAGCACCGGCTACCATGACTTTCGACACATCAGCGCCGACGACTTTATGAAAATCGACAAGATGGTCAAAGCCGGCGGCCGCGCAAGCACCAGCATGCCACAGGTTGGCGACCCATTCGGGGACAATCCGGACAGCGTCGAGACCTTCACGCGTAATCTGCTGGAACAGGGAATAGATGTAGTCTATATCGCAATGGGTAGCGCCATGAGTAGTACATTCAACTCCGTCACTCTTTGCTACAAAGAAATCAACGAAGAGTACAAGGGAAGGGCGCAAGCCTACTGTCTCGATAGCCGTTGTATGTCTACCGGTCTTGCCCTGCTCATCCTGAATCTCTGCGATTCCATTGAGAACGGCGAAGTGTCTACCGTTGGCGAGATTGCTGACTTCGTCACAAAGAACCGTAGCTACATTGGGCACTTCTTTACCTGGGGCGAGCTCAGTTACATCCGCCTAAGCGGCCGCGTAGACGCCATGCGCGCCTTTGCGGCTAATATACTTGGCATTCGACTGGTTGGCGCTGCGGTTTACAAAGACGATGACGAGACCCGTACACTCGAGCACGTCAATCCGCACGGTTTTATTCGCGGGATCAAACGCTGGGCGAACGTCATTGGCGAATATGCGACCAAGCATATCGTCGACCCCTGCGGCAGAATCATTGTTGCTCATGGCAATGTCCCGCGTGACGCCGAGATTGTCGTATCTCAGCTGCGTGAATGCTTCCCGAAGGCGCAGATTCTGACTGGCCCAGAATGGCGCTGCGGAGCCGGCATCCAATGCCACGGCGGCCCGACATCTATCCACGTCAATTTTGAGACGAATGATATTTGCCGGTACAGCTCCGTAGTTACCGAGCTGAAACAGATCATCACGTCGCAACGCAAATAATCCAAAACCCCTCCATGTGAGGGGTTTTTATTGAGGAAAAACAGGGAAGAAATTAACGTCGTATTCCGTAGGTTTTACGACTTTACAGATGAGTGAAGCTCTACATTAGCTCTCCTCTGCACAAAAATCATGAAATATTAATTGCGTGAAATAATTTGTATTTTTAAATTTCACGCGGACGCGGACGGGGCAGAGGAAGTGCGAATTTAAAAATAAGCCCCCTACCCCTTGCTTAAGGTATTTCTCCCCTATTCTACCCCTGTAGCAACTGCCGCCCACCTCTGTTATTCGCTATCTTACAAGATCAAATTGTAAACAAAGCCATAAAATCGCGCGTACGAAATTATGCACAAAAGTAATATAAATACACGTCCAGAAGCGCAAAAACGCAACACAGCGCAAAATAGGGCGCAATACGAATGAATTGGCGGCCAGGCCTCAAAAACAGCCAAAAATGAGACGGGTGTACAATCAACTTTTCGCGATATTTCCAATGTCGCACAATGTATATTTTACGACTTATATATATTTGAAACCCGGATATATGAACAATCGTCCATATATAATAGCCAGAAGCGAAAACCCCTTTTAAATAGCCCTTCTAAAAGTTATTTCTTTTTATTTATATCTTATACGCGGATCCTCACGCCGATTGTCGTAATAGCTAGCACTTCCAAAAATCAGATTCGAGGAAGTGCTCGGAAGCGCAAATTTGACCCCAAAATTTGACTTTAATATCAGCAATTTATACGTCATTATCTGTAAAATCACATATTATAACATATTTATTGCCGTTTCCGTGAAATTCCACGCCCGTGAAATCCCCATTAATTTGACTTTTTCACGGTTTTATTTTCTCGTCACTCCCCTACCCCCTTAAAGACGATTTCAGAAAGGCCTCAACGCAGCTCATCGCCCCACCCTATTCTGTTCGCTACTCCAAGCAACCGAACAAAAACCGAACACTTAGGGAACAAATAGGGCGAACCTTTCGATCCGCCTTTATTTGTAATATGCCTTCCCCTCTACGCGTAAATCTACGTATCCTGGCGATATTTCCTTTTCGGTTAAGTATCTAATCATGCGCGACATATCCTCTGCCTGCACAGAACTGCTACGGTCTAGCGACATCTTATAATACTCGCTACGACCCTTTACATACACATCAACCTCGCGCACCATTTGGTACGGCAGCACAACGCGATCAATCTCTACGCCAAGTTCCTTAGAATCGTCCTCTAGACGCGCCACGAAGTCTTTTACGCGCTGGCTAACATTCTCGCCAGCATTCTCATCCAAAATCGCTACAGTAGGCTCTAAAACAGGCGCCGGCTTTGCAGCCTCTTCGCGCTCTTTAATTACACCAGAAACGTAATTAATCGCCGTGATTAAAAGCACTAAGATAATCAAGACAACGCCAACGACGGTCGCAATATTCTTTGCGTCACGTTTTTTGCGATCCGCCGCGCGTTGCATTTTGTCTTCACGAGTTTTTTGCGCGTCGCCAGCAAGCGTGCGCCCAACGCGAAACGTCTCGCTGGACTCCTTACTACGCCTATCAGGCCCTTTGTGATCCTCCTGGACCTCCTTCTTAACGCGCCAAAACGCCATTTTAACGATTCCTTAACACCTCAAGGCCAGGAAGTTCCTTGCCAGATAATAATTCTAGGCTTGCGCCACCGCCAGTAGATACAAGGCTAAAGGTTAAATGCGGCTCTTCCTTGAGAACAGATTCTACGAAGCCAGTCGTATCGCCACCGCCAACAATCGTCATTGCATCAGCCATGCCAATCGCAGTTGCTATAGCAAGCGAACTCTGCGCATAACGTTCGTCCTCGACCATACCAAGTGTACCATTCCAGACAATCGTCTTTGCATCATGAATCATCTCTACGATGCGTGCGGCACTATTTTCGCCAATATCGAGCTTTGCGCCTTCTTCATTCTCGATGAAATCTTCGGCAACATAAACCTTCTCGTCGGTTGTCTTATAGCCATCGGCGGCAATCTTACCACCAACCGCAATCATATCGGCAATCGGTAAGAACTTCTCAATCATTGGAGCCTTATCTTCGACTTTTGCGCCACCAATAATCACCAACAATGGATGTTCAGGATCATTAATTGCACCTTCTAGGCTGGAAACTTCTTTTTCTACCAAGAAGCCTGCGACCGCCGGGAGAATCTTTGCTATGGCATCCGTAGATGCATGCGCACGATGAATTACCGCAAAGCCATCCTGGACAAACAATTCTGCGCCAGTAGCATCCACGATTTGATGCGCAAATTCATCAGAGTCTTCTTCCTCGGCCGGCGAAAAACGAAGGTTTTCTAGCATCAAAATGCCGCCTTCTGGCATATTCTCTACAGCTTCTTTTACCTTGTCGCCGACAGTTTCATCAACAAAATCGACGTTCTTCTCTGGCAAAAGGGAAGCAAGTTGCCCTGCCACTGGGCCAAGTGAAAATTCCGGTTTCACTTCCCCATCCGGGCGACCAAGATGCGAAATCAAAATGATTTTCTTAGCCCCGTTTTCCATTAAATAATTAAGCGTTGGCAGACTTGCGCGAATACGCATATCCTCTGCTACGCGACCGTCCTTCATCGGAACGTTGTAGTCGACGCGAACTAGCACTACCTTCCCTGCTACTTCTACATCTCGAATGGTTTTCTTACGAAATTCCATATTGCCTCCTATTTTTGCCCTACCCTAACTAAATCTTGCGAATCTGAATCTGGTTCGTGCCACCTTCTTCGTCGCGCAAACCGGATACTAATACAACCGTCAAGCTGTCCTTCCCCTCTGGGACCTTAAGATAACCAGTGCCCTTCAAATCTAGAGCCGCATTAATTGCATAATCTACATCATATGGGCGTACGATTGCGGAGTTTGCGTAAGCTAATGCTAGCTGGCCAGCCACACGTGGATTACTCGTTACGGATAGCATTGGAATGTTTGGACGCTGAGAAGCAATTGCCTCTGCGGTTGCACCACTCTTCGTAGCTGCCACAATCAAATCTGCATCAATCTGCTCTGCGAGTTTTACGACTGCGCGAGAGATAGCATCGTAGTTCTTGTAGTTACCAGTAGTTTCCTTGTCGAGTGGAAGAATCTTGGAATGTTCCTGCGTATAAAGAATTACCTTCTTCATTTCCTTGACGGTCTCTACTGGGTATTTACCGTTTGCAGTCTCGTCGGAAAGCATTACGACGTCTGCACCAAGAAGCACTGCGGTTGCAACGTCAGAAACCTCTGCACGCGTTGGCTCTGGCTCTGTAACCATACTTGCCATCATCTGAGTTGCTACGATTACAAGCTTGGAATACTGGCGGCAAAGTGCGATAAGTTTGCGCTGTACAATCGGCACAACCTCGGCGCCAGCCTCAATTGCCATATCGCCACGCGCAATCATGATACCATCGGTTGCCTTGACGATTTCTTCCATCTTTTCGTCGCTTTCGATCGCCTTTTTGGTCTCAATCTTTGCGATAATCTGCGCGGTAGAACCGTGCGAAACAAGAATCTGGCGAAGCTTATCAATATCTTCTGCGCTCTGAATGAAGCTCATTGCAACATAATCAAAGTCGCGGCTTGCACCAAACTCGATATCTGCGAGATCCTTCTCGGTGATAATATCGCCACCCATGTCGGTATCTGGCAAATTGATGCCTTTGCGGCTCATGATATAGCCGTCATTCTCAACTTCAGCCTTAATTGCAGTCTTAGAAACTATCTCTTTTACAACCGTACGGATTTTGCCATCAAATAGGAAGATTGGCTCGCCAACTTTTACCTTCTCGGCAAGGTTGTACTGAACTGGCAAAGTCATACCGCCATCATGCTCTTTGAGTGCATAATCGAGGATGATCTCGTCGCCCTTCTTCAAATCTAGATGATTGTCCTTGATGTCGCCCAAGCGAATCTTTGGACCCTGCAAATCTTGCAAGATTGCAACAGATTTGCCGCGTTCTGCGGCATATTTACGAATAATACGGATTTGTTCATCGCGCTCGTCATAAGAGCCATGACTGAAATTCAGACGAAAGCCATTAACGCCCGCGTATACTAGCTCTTTGAGTTTTTCTTCCCCAAAGACAGACGGACCAACCGTCGCTAAGATTTTAGTACGTTTAAATAGTTTGCTCATACCTTAAATTATATCATTATCTCTCGAACTAAAACATAAGCAAAAAGCACTCCTTTCGGAGTGCTCTTTAGAAATCAACTTGGTGATCACGGTGGGAATCGAACCCACGATTGCCAGGATGAAAACCTGGAGTCCTAACCACTAGACGACGTGACCAGTACTATAAGTCTATCATTCTAGTGGCAAAAAGTCAAACGCTCTCTATTCTTTTGCTACGGAAATAACCGTATTCGCTAAGTTCTCAGCTGCATTATCTTTCGAAAACTTCTTCAAGTTCTTCGAAATTTCATCGCGTTCTTCTGGATGATTGATTAAACGACGAATCGCCTTTAATAACAATTCTGGATCTTCATGCATCTTGTCGTCCGCAACAACCACGGCCGCATTCGCCTTCTCGTAGGCAGCAGCATTCTTTACTTGATGGTAGCCCGGAAGCTTTTCATTTGGCACCATAATTACCGCCTTCGCCATACTAGATAGCTCAGTCATCGTGGACGCGCCAGCGCGCGAAACCACAATATCAGCCGCGCCAAATAGCTTATACATCTCGGCAGAAAACTCAATAATACGAAAGTTCGTCTTCAACTCGCCTTCTTCCCAGACTTCGTAATCCTTCAAATCAAGCATTTCTGGATAGCGTTCGCGACCAGCAATTAACATCACGCTAGAAATCTTTAGTACCTGTGGCAAAATTTCGCGCATTGCTTCGTTGATATGCTGCGCACCCTGCGAGCCGCCAGTCACGACAATCAACGGCTTCTTCTCATCAAAGCCAAGCTCTTTCTTTAATGCGCGCTGCTTCGCTTCCGTAACCGGACTAAATTCTTCGCTAATCGGAATGCCAGTCCATTCCGCACGTTCTTCTGGATAATTGTAATATTCGAGCGGCATACCAGTCGCAATCTTTGTCGCATGTTTTGCCAACACGCGATTCGTCAAACCTGGCGCCGCATCGCTGTCGTGGATCACGTATGGAATTCTAAGTAAGTGCGCCACTACACCGACTGGCAAACAAACGTATCCACCCTTCAAGAAAATTACATCTGGGCGGTTCGCAATCAAACGGAAGAAACTCTGAAATAGTCCGCCAATCGTCTTAAAGAAATCAATAACATTCTTAATAACAACATCAAAGTTCTGCAAATAAGTGATAAAAGTAAAGTTTGTATAACGGCGCAACTTCCCCGCTACGACCTTACGAATCTTAATATCAAGGCCATTTTCGATCGTAATTTTGCGTGCGTTTTTGTAATATTTTTTATCCGTCCAAAATTCAATCTTCGCTCTTGGACGAACTTTTAGAATCTCACGAACGACCGCGACTACTGGAGTAACGTGTCCCCCGCTGCCCCCTCCTACTACTAGTATTTTCATTTTTCTCCTCTATCGCTTCCCTGGCGGTCCAGCCAGAAATTTGCAAAACGACACCGGTTGCATACGCTACGAACATCATACTTGTACCGCCGTAGCTCAGGAATGGCAACGTAATACCCTTCATCGGCGTTACGCCCGTCATTCCACCTACATTGATTATAACATGGGCTATAATCCAGGCAAAAACCCCTATCACAAATAGGCGCTTATCTAGATCAACCGTGCGCTGTGATACGCTAATCATGCGCCAAAATAGCACAAAGAATGCAATTAGAATCGCCGATGCACCTACAAAGCCCCACGTCTCACAGATAATTGAGAAAATCGAGTCTGACAAGGCCTCTGGCAAATAACCCGTTGCCTGAATGCTGTTTCCAAGGCCGACCCCCAAAATACCACCCGTACCCATGCTAATCAACGAGCTTTCCTGATGGTAAGAATTCTCATTCGTAATACGTTGGACGCGATAATCTGCGCCAAAAATCAAAATCGCTGCGATAATCCCACCAACTAGCAATATCGCCAAAAGATCCTTGAGCGGCATCTTGCCAATCCAAAGCATTGCAAGCGACATCGTTGCAATTACTACCGTGCTACCAAAGTCGCTCTCCCACCAGCCAACTAGCACCACAACGGCCAACATCAAAAGCGCAAACGGCAAAACAAAGCGCATATTAAACATTGATGGTATCGCCTTTATTCCCCGCTCTTTTAGCTCATTCCAGTCAAAATCCGAATTAAAAATCGTGAGTTCTTTCTTCTCTTTGCGATCTTTAATTAACCACGACAAATAAAACAAAATTGCAACCTTCAAAATCTCGGACGGCATAAAGCCAATTCCAATACCAGGAATACGCAAAGCACGACACGCACCCTTATCGCAGGTCACAAGCGCATCTACGTGCAGCATCGCCAATATCTTCACCAACAAACAAAGGCCGGCGCTAATGAATACCAGGGTTTTTGCATATTTGCCAACCTTCTCGTACTTAACGAGATATCCTGCCACAATCGCAGCGACAGACATCGCTACTGCAAACACGTGACGAATTAAGAAATATGTATCGCCATACTCTGTACCGTATTGCGAATTAAGCGCCTGCGCAACGCGTGGCCCAATCGCATAAACGATAATCAGACTCGCGCTCATCAGCGCTAAGACAATTAATGCTATCGCGAAATCTGGTCGATGCTTCCTCATTAGCGAATAATACCCCCACCCATTGCCAAGAAGATGCCAAGCATCGCCGTAATGCCGCCAATAATCCAAAAGCGCATTACAACTTTACTCTCTTCCCACCCCATCGCTTGCAAGTGATGGTGAAGCGGCGCAGAAATAAAAATCTTTTTATGGAAGAACTTCTTCCAAATGATCTGAATCAACGAACTACCAGCCTCAATAACAAACAAGAAGCCAATGATTGGCAGTAGCAAGAACGAATTCGTCATCATCGCGACCACGCCAAGACCCGCGCCAAGTGCAAACGAACCCGTATCACCCATCATAAAGCGTGCTGGATAAACATTAAACCAAATGTAAGCCAAAAGTGCGCCCAGTACGATAAAGCAGAAACCTGCCAAATACCATTGCTCTTGTAGTAACGCAATAACGCCATAGGAGCCATAAGCAAGCATCGATAAGCCGCCCGCAAGACCGTCTAGGCCATCAGAAATATTCACAGCATTACCGGTTGCCACGACAGCAAACGCAAATAGCAAAATCATGCCAAGCATACCGATTTCTATCGGCCCAAAGAATGGCACCATTACCGCCGTCCAACCAAGCTTATAAGCAAAGAACCAACCCAGGAACAAGCCTAGCGCCGAGATCATCGCAAACTTCACCGGGGCACGTAAACCTGCCGCTGCATTCTTGCCAAATAAATTCAATAAATCATCGATAAAACCAATCGCGCCACCGCCAACAAATGCCGCAATCGGAAGCCAAGTTTGGCCACGATTTAGACAGTTGGTTGCAATCAAAACTACTGGGACAGTCACGAGCATAATTACGCCCGCCATCGTTGGAAAATGACGCTTAATTTTATCCCTGTGTAGCTTATTCATTACGGTCAATTCTTTACCCGTCACATCTACACTCTTTTGACGCTTCCATAATTTGTGCTTGTATGCAAAATTCGTATAAATCGGCGTCAAAAACATCGCCATCAAAAATGAACCAAGTGCCAAGATCAGCTCGAAGCCCATATTAGAATTTATGTCGTTAAGCATTTTTTCCTTTCTAGTTTACCGGTTCAATTCTTAAATATTCCAACATATAGTTGCTGATTTCCGTGAAGATTGGCACGGCGTTCGAAACGCCCCACAACAATGTATTACCATCTACACGAACTAAAATTACATATTCCGGCATTGCGCCTTCTTTGGCGGAACCACCGAAACCGACGGCGCCTACTACGGTCTTATTTGAAGTGTATTTGCCACTTTCATCATAAGTTTCCGCGGTGCCAGTCTTTACTCCTATATTATACCCCGGTTTATCCGCTTTGCCGCCATTTACACTGCGAACCTCCTGCAACATTCCGCGCATAATAGAGCTCGTCAACGGTGTCACGGTATCACGCACAGAAGCCGGCTCGTCATCCTCATAAAATGTACCGTTTTTCATCGTGCCCGCAACGATTGTCGGCTTATAGTACTTTCCACCGTTAATAACCGAAGAAAAGCCCGCCGCAACCTGTACCATCGTAAGGCTCATACCCTGGCCGAAAGTCATGTTTGCATAACGCACAGCATTACCTTCATCTTCTTGTGGGCTATAAATCTTCCCTGTTGCTTCATATAGTTGCACGCCCGTCGTATGGCCAAGCCCAAAACGATTATAAAGATAGTCATACATTGTCGTGCGCGCAGTTTTCGGGATATTTTCGCCACCGATTGAGCGTAGAGCCTGAATACTACCAGTATTCAAAGAATGGTCCAGCGCTTCACGAAAAGTTCTCTTCCCGACCTGATTTTCTGTACCGGTCGCATTCTTCATAATGCGGTCACCAACCTTCGTGTAGCCATAGTTGTAATAGCTATCATCCGGGTCAAGCTTGCCTTCATTTATCGCCATCGCATAAGTAAATGGCTTACACACCGACGCCGGTTCATACGCAGACTCCGTCGTACGATTTGTAAATAATGATGCGTCCGTAACTTTGTAATATTCCGCCGGATCAAAAGTTGGATAGTTTGCCATTGCCCAAATTTTGCCGCTATTTGGATCCATCACTAATGCGCTCGCGCTCTTCGCCGCGCCGTTGCTTCTATCGACAGAATTCTTTAATACCCTCTCGACTTTACGCTGAATATTTTCATCCAAAGTAAGCACAATATCTTCGCCATCCTGAGCCGGAATCTCTACATTGTCGTCACCAATCGAAAGCGGCACCGAATTCACGTCTGTCACAGTCTTAAGCATACCGTTTTTACCCGTCAAGCGTGAGTTCAATGACCCTTCGACACCGGAACCAACCCCCTCAGCATTCACGAAACCAACCACCTGGGCGGCCAAACTGCCTGCCGGATATACGCGACGCGAAGTCTCCTTGCGTCCAACACCCTTCAGGTTCGCATCCTTGATCTTCACGACCGTATCGTAGTTTACATTCTTCGCCACTTCGACGTACATATTCTTCATATTTGACCAAACTTTTTCCCAACTCGTAATCATCTGGTCGCCAAGAATTTCCTGAAGTTCTACTTGCACTTTGTTTTTATCGTCAACGTAGCTCGGGTCCACAAAAATCGTCCACGTGCGCTCATTCATCACAAGTGGCGTCGTTTCCTTATTGATGCCACTCATCATATAAATTTCGCCGCGTTTCGCAATCAGCTCACGCTGCTTAATACGCATCGAGTTCGCCTCCGACACATATTTGTCGTGATTAATAATCTGAATAAAGAATAATCGAGCCACAAAAACCGTCAAAACCGCAATCGGCACAAGTCTCAACAAAATATATCGCGTGCTTTGCTTCAGCTCGATATTAGGCATATGTTTATTATACTATTCCTTGACAAAATCTGCCGCAGTCGCATTTACCATTGTTGAGGCAACTTCGTTGCGCTCCTCGTCTGCTGCAGCGGCGGTAATTTTCGCATTTTCCACAATTAGCGCATCGCGTTGCGCTTCTAGATTCGCAATTTCAGTATCAGTCCCTGCGATTGCCACATCATAATCTGTGACTTTTGCGCTTTGGGACAAGAAAATCAAGCCAACAAGTAACACAATCAAAACTACCGTAATTGTGTGACTAACTGGCCCCAGCGTAACTTTAGGCGTATGACGAACCGCATTATGATTCCTCGCCCAGGTACTAGAAGAAGACGCTCCTCGCGTTGAATACGTTCCCCTACTGGCATAATTTGTTCTATATGCTGGCATTCATTTGTTCCGTTTTTGTTTTATATTCCACACTCTTGTTTTCCACACACATTTCCCCCTAGGATCAAGGCTTGGCGGTAGCTGGACGACAAGAGATAAACGTCCAGCTCCTACCAAGAAGGTCAAATATTTTTTTACACACTCCGCAAAAACTTCACCTATTCGATGGTACCCCCGGTCAAGAGGGGCATGTAGGTTTTGTGTTTTGCTTCAAAAAGATTGTTTTTATCGGTCAAAATAAAAATCAATATGAAGGTCTAATAGTTGGAGTGTATTATTTAGCGAAAGTTTACTTTCACTTGCTGAGCGCGGGACCTGTTGGTCACGATGATCTTTGCCATATTGTGGCTCCTTTTTTGTTTTTATGTTTTATCGATAGCGCCTTCCCTGCAAGCTAGCGGCGCCATCAAGATTAAATCTTCTCGGCCACCCTCAGCTTTGCGCTTCGTGCGCGTGGGTTGTTAACATTCTCAGATTCGTCCGCAACAATCGGTTTCTTTGTGATAATGCGTAGACTCGACTCGATACCTTTGCTACTTTCGTCCTTGAAAAATTCCTTGACGAGTCGATCCTCAAGACTATGGAAAGATATAATTGCTACTCTACCACCCGGTTTTAGCAACTTTGGAATCAATGGCAACGTTCGCTCGATAATACCGAGTTCGTCGTTCACGACGATCCTGATTGCCTGAAATATCCGCGTTGCTGGGTGCGTATGAGAATAAGGCGATTTTAACTTTATCAAATCGGCGAGCTCAGTAGTTGTGTTGATAGGCCGATGAGTGCAGATTTCTCGGGCTAGCAATTCAGCACGACCACGACGCTCCTCTGCATATTTCTCAAAAATCTCCGCAAGTTTTCGTTCGCTCCACTTATTTACAATTGTCCATGCGTCCAAATCCTGCGACTCGTCCATTCGCATATCGAGTCTTGCTTCTTTCGCAAACGAAAAACCTCTTTCCGTAATATCTAGTTGCGGTGAAGAAACGCCAAAGTCAGCCAGAATCATATCGAAGCTATTTCCACTCTCCACTAACCGTAGCGCCGTACTATAAAAATCGTCATGCATCAAATTCGGCTTCACCTCTTGGTACTTCGCACTTAAGAAATCGATTGCATTCTGATCACGGTCATTAAGGACCGCACCATTATAATTCCGCGTTACTTCCAAAATTTTATCAGCGTGCCCACCATATCCCGCCGTGAGGTCTAAATATGTTTCACCTCCCTGCGGCTGCAGATACTCTAAAACACTCGATAATAATACTGGAATATGAACTTCATTCATTTCTTCATTATATCTTGTTCGAATCCGAACATCTAGAAATTTTAGGTGTTTGTGTTTTTTAGTGTTTATTTCGTCCTTAACACATTTAAGAAACTATAACTTATTTCCAGCGTATAGCCGGCTCATCATTATAGCGTTGAGAGACTTAATTTGTGTGAGGTGGAGTTATATGTTTGGGAGGTGTGTATTTCATGAATGTACTGGGCGGATTCGGTTTCGCGTGTCCTAAACGCGCCCAAAACTCCTAGATGACCGGATTCGAACGATGTCAATGTACTATTAAAAATAAGACCAGTTAGCGCTTTACTAGGGTAACGATCTGATAACTGCGCGATTGGTCCTTGATTTCGATCTTCTTTTTCATGTGATGATTTTCCAATCGTCCTTCTGGTTTTACTTTATGTTTGTTTCGTGGTTTTTATTTTGTTTCCACTTGTCCTTAGTTTAAGCAAGTTTTCATGGATTTGCAAGACCCATTTTTACAAAGTTTTCCACAGTTTGGTGCAAAAATAATAATTTTAACAGGGGTAAAACCGAACAAAAAATTATTCCGATCATGGTTTTTCCACGATTGCTTTTCTGTTCGTTTCATGTTTTAAAAACCGAACATCGTACCCCTTGCATTTTTCGCATTTTATTTTAAAACCACGCCCCTACCCCACCTTGACAAAACATCACGTTTATGCTAATATATAAACATCCGAGTGGAGTCCCGGATTTTTTCCAAGTCCCCTGCTCCGCTCCTAGCACATTCACCATATACTTGAGGAGGTCATACCCTATGTCCAAGAAAACCAATCCGCAACCCGTAAACCACGCAGCTCCGTCCTCCGACGAGCACCGCGAGTGCGAATACTGCGGCACCATCTATCCCACGGCCTACTACGACCGCTGCCCTGGCTGCAGCCGCAAGAGCCGCAAAGACCGCATTTTCGCCAACAACCCCTTCTCCAAGTAACCATGAAAAATCCCCCGACCATCGCGGCCGGGGGAATGTTTTTTGTGTTGCTATAACACTAGTTAATATCTAGCGACACGAAGGCCTTATGAATAAGAATATCCAGTACGAGATATCGCTTATCTACCGGCGGGCGCTCCTCTGGATCTTCCCATGCAGACAAATCCACATCAAAGTCCTCACAGTAATCACCGCGGAAATGTCCAATACCTTTTTCGTCGATTTCCGCAAGTCGCCCGATTTTTGCCGCGTTAAAGATTTCGATAACTTCCGTAAAGACAAAATCCACAAAGAGGCCGACAATCGCGCCGATTTTTATCGCAAGTCCGGAGAATACCCAGAGCTTATATCTGAACGGTACCACTAACAGGACTAGCAGAATAACCGCTATAAAATATAGTCCTGTCAGAAATATGCGCACAGACCGCTCGGCGTTGATCGCTTCCCAGTTTTTGTCCTTAAAGAATCCGCGACCATTCTCCATCAGATAACTTTCCGCCACCCACATCGAGGCAGAATAGATTCTTTCGGCGATAAAAACCTCAAAGATAAAATCAGACAATCTGTACAGGACATATCCGACAATCGCCATAGCAACAATGAAGCAAAAAGTACTAAGCATGTTATTCCACCCCTTTCGAAAAGTATTTGCCTCTGCGTTTTATTCTTTCATAAAACGACGGCAAAACGCAATCATAAGCACGTATTATTCGTCAGATTCCGGTTCGTCTTGAGTCTCGATTTCGACCCTAGCCGGCTGCTTCTTTTTGTCGTCATCACGCCCAGTCGCAAGACTTGCGATAATCAGTGCCAAAACCACAATTCCAGAAATAATTTTACCCTGCGTCGATTGGATAAACTCCACAATGAATCCCAGCTTTGGTAGTACAAATACGTCTTTTCCGATTAACATATCGGCCGTAACATACCCGCCGTCCTCAACCTCATTCGCGTCGCCCTTGGTTACAATCTTGTCGTCTTCGATTTTAAAAACGCGATGCGTCACCATAAGGTCCGCTTTGCGAAAGCTAATCACATCGTCGGCCCTCAATTCGTCAAACTTCGCATTCTGATTCACAAAAACAATACTGCCAACACTTATTTCTGGCTCCATTGACCCAGAAAGCACAACGTATGGACGAATCCCAATCGCAAACAGTGCCAAAAACAGCGCACCAAAGCCAATCAGGACAAAAATAATCGCATTAATAATTTTGTTCAACACCGACATCTACTCCTCCTCTTTTTGGTCGCGTTTTTCAAATAGATAAACAATAATCAATCCCGCAAAGGACAATAAACAAATCGTAATGGAAATCATGATATCATCGCCAGTCTTTGGCCCGACCGGAATCGGTTCTGCCTCTTCTGCGGCATCCACGCGGAACTTCCAATTAATTGTACCACCAATACCACCAGCGTTATTCCCGGTTTCAACTGGAAGACTTAGAGTAACCGAAATTTTTTCGCTTGCGCCTGGAGCATATTTGCCAAGCGACAAATTTGGCATTTCGGATAGCGGCCCCTCGTATAATACCTCGCCACCTTTTACAATCTTTAATACCAAAGCATCGCCAAGCCTGCTGTCCGCTATATCTACAGAAGTCCAGAACTCGTGCTCTTTGCTATCGGTATTGTTTACAGTGATTTCGCTCTCAACCGAATCGCCAGGCGCCAATAGATTTAGTTGCGCCAGGAAATTCTCTGGCACACTAATATACTGGCCGGCCACGCCGTCATAAGAAATCGTCACAGCAGAGCTGTGCGACTCTGTGTCAACTTGGTAATCAGAATCCGCAAAGTCCTCAATTGCAACCGCACCCCAAGGTGTCTCACTCGAGAAATCTGGATTAAAATGCGCCGCCTGGATTGCATCGGCCTGCAAGACCATTACGACCTGCGTATTGCCATCATGATCCCAGCTCGATGGCGCAGTAATGCTCTTAAATACGTCAAAAACCTCACCAGACGTTGCCTGGCGCGTCAGATAGTAATAATCACCAATCTCCACCCAATCTGTGCCCAAATCGTTTTCTGGCGCACGCTCAGCCACGTCGCCGGCCGCATCATAATAATGCACGGATAAACGAATATAGCTTGCGATACCTTTGTTCGTAATTCTTGGCACAGAAGAAATAACTGCGCCCGTCGTAATATCCTCATTTTCGTAGACCTTTACAGCCTCGCCGCTACCGTCGTCCAATAGGTGATCCAAAGATATATTAACCGCACCGGTAGAAACCTCATTGTTTACGTCGGCCGTCGAAGAAACCGCCGCATAGGCCGCCGAGCCGAGCATCAAAATACTAAGCAAGGCATTCGCAACAACGAGAATCCTATTCCGTCGTTGTCTCGCCATCCTGTTTTCCTTCTGTTCCACCCATTACTGCTTCTTCTTTCGTGCTCTCGATATTCTCAGTACTTTCAGTATTTTCGACAGTATCGATGTTTTCCGTATTCGTATTCGGAACAAGTTCCGGTGCCTCGATGCTACGCATCATGTTATTCATATTGGCATTATTTGGAGCAACTTCATACTCCCAACGTGCTTTAAGTACCAAGTCACCAGTTTGACGAGCTGCAAAGGCTGCATAGACTCCATTATTAGGTATATTCGTCAAATCGGTAGACCAACTTGTATTAGTACCAGCATTATCATATCTATGTAAAGCGCCGCTCTGATCCTCCCAGCCAAGCAAAGTATTTCCTTCTACGCTTGCGCCAGGAACATCCTGCTCACAACGAATTGTGCCAATAGCATCGCCAATACCAATAATCCACGCATTAGTACAGTGTCGCCTATATTCCAAGGAATCAAAGCCCAAAAATCCAGCTCTCTCATATGTCCCCTCACTGACAGTCTCAGCATCATAAGGAACTTTAATCATATCAAAGACCGTATAGGTGCTCTGCAATGGAGTATCGGTAAAGGTAATATCTTCCTCGTTGTAGCCGTTAAAGTCATAGGCGATTGTATATTCAATAGGTTCGAAGTATACGTTAATAGTCGAATTCCTATCTGGCTGCAAGAAGCTATTGCCCGCATCTATACGATTCCCATTTACGGTAACGTAGCTCAACTTAAAGCCATTTGGCGCCGCTTTAATTTCAGTATTCGTTTCATTTACATATATGCGCTCATTGCCATAATGGCGCCATCTAGAGGAATTTCCAGAATATCCACTATCCCCAATTTGACTAAACGAGCCGGTTTTAGTTGCGTAATAATAATTTACCGTGTCTATACGAAGAGTGTCGCCAATCGGAACCGGCTCCTCAAAAGTGAAGGTATTCGTTAACGAAGCCTCAGCCGTCAGATACGCTAAAGTATTACCACTAACCAAAGCGAGCTCCAGCGGCAATAGAGCCGCTAGAGCTAGAACGATACAAATTTTATGTAGCGTCATTCGCTTCATTAGTTTTTATTTTTCCTTATTTAAGTTAGGAAATTAGTATTATTTGCTGTTCTGCAACTCGGTCCAGACTGCGCCAGGAGCTTTTGTATCCCCAAGACCATCGGCCTGAATAGCGTAGCCCTTTACGACAATATTCTGATCACCAGTTAGTGCGGATACTTCAGAGCTCTTTAGGTCTTTTGCAGCAGTTACCTTATCGAATAGAACCGCTGTACCCTCAGCTGCCACCTTAGTCATCTGGGAGGCATTACCGTACGCATAAACCTTCGTAATCTTGCCAGTAGCAGTAGAACCGCCCCCTTCAACTTCTACCCAGCCGTCTTTAACGTCATAGGTAAACAATGGAGTATTTGGTGTACCCTTGACTGTACCGGTCGGAACAGTAACTTCCATGAAGACGTAGGCATCTTTCGAATCAGCTTTAACCGTAATAGTAGGATCCTTTTCAAATGATTCACCTGGTGCAATCTTCTTGCCATAATTCTCATCTGCAGTAAGATGATCTTGCCACGTAGGCTCGCTAATCTCGATATCTACTTTACCAAATGTAAAGGTGTTCGTCTTTTCTTCCGTTGTATCAGTTAGATACGCTAAGGTTCCACCGACGGCAAAAACTGCCAAAAACAATGCAACCAAAACTAATAGTTTCTTGTTCTTTTTCATTGTTAACTCCTAAACTTTTATATTAATTTCATTTTATCACTGCTTATGGTAATTCCTCAATAATTTTTATGCTTTTTACCCCCGTCAGCGTACAAATTTTTTATTCATTATCTGTTAATTTTTGTTGTAATATTTACAACAATTTAACACTAAAAAATCTGCCCTATCACTAAGGCAGATTTGTATTTTTTCTATAATGCGTGATTGCGTTTGCGCTTACGTACGATCGGATCAAGGTCACGCTTGCGTAGACGTAGACTCTTTGGCGTTACCTCTAGGAGCTCGTCTTCCATCAAGAAGTCCAAGCATTGCTCCAAAGACAACTGCGTGTATGGCGTAAGCTGGATTGCGCCATCAGATGCGTGCGTACGCATGTTGGTAAGCTGTTTTTCGCGGCAGACGTTAATATCAAGCTCATCCTTCTTCGAAAGGCCAACAATCATACCCATATAAACATCAACCTGCGGTGGAATATAAAGAATACCGCGTGCCTGTGCTGCGTCGAGCGCATAAGCTGTACTCTGTCCAGCCTCAGATGCCACCAAGGCACCGTTGCGCTCTTGGCGATAATGTGAAGTTACTGGCTGGTAGCCCTTTGGCAAAGTATTCATGATTGCCGTACCCTTGGTCTCGGTCAAAAGACTGTTACGAAGACCAATCAAAGCTGCAGTCGTAATAGTATAGCGGAAACGAGTCGAGCCAGTCGTGGTCATTTCCTGATCTACAAGCTCTGCCTTGCGGATACCAAGCTCCTGCGAAACAGCGCCGACAAACTCTGGAGAAACTTCGATTGTGAGCTCTTCTACCGGCTCCATCTCGACGCCATCTACCATCTTGTAGACAACCTCTGGACGACCAACTTCCATCTCGTAGCCTTCACGGCGCATCGTTTCGATCAAAACCGAAAGATGTAGCTCGCCACGGCCAGAAACCTTATAACCAAGGCCCTGTGGTTCTAGACGAAGCGCGATGTTTGTCTCGAGCTCGCGCTTGAGGCGGTCACCAATCTGACGCGAGGTCGTAAATTCACCTTCGCGACCCTTCAGTGGCGAAGTATTTGGGCCAATATAGATGCTAAGAGTTGGCGCCTCGAGCTCAATCGTTGGCAAAGCCTCTGGATTATCGCCAGTTGCAATCGTGTCACCAATCGAAGCTGCACCAAGGCCAGCCAAAGCTACGATATCGCCAGCAATCGCCTCATTGGTCTCCTCGCGGCCAAGACCACGATAGGTATAAAGGCTATCAATCTTGCCACGAATGACTTCCCCGTTCGTCTTCATGACGGAAACGGCTTCGTTTTTCTTGAGTTTGCCGCGGAAAATCTTACCAATGGCATACTTACCAAGATAGCTATCAGCGGCTAGCGCAGCGACAAGAAGCTGTGCGCCCTTAGAATCGTCGACATCCACCTGTGGTTCTGGAATTTCATTAATAATCGCATCGAAAATAACATGAAGATCGTCATCGAGCTCTGGAGTCTTACCAGCCTTACCATCGCGTGCAATTGCGTAGTAGGTTGGGTACTTAAGCTGCTCTTCGTTGGTAGCAAGTTCGAGGAATAGGTCGCCAATTTCGTCTTCTACCTCGCCGAGACGTGCGGCAGGCTTATCGATCTTATTAATGACCACAATCGGCGTTAGAGACAATTCTAGAGCCTTCTGAAGCACGAATTTGGTCTGTGGCATCGGGCCTTCCTGCGCATCAACAACCAAAAGCACACCGTCAGCCATGTTGAGCGTGCGCTCCACCTCGCCAGAAAAGTCGGCGTGGCCTGGCGTATCGATGATGTTAATCTTATAGCCATTATAGAAAACAGCGGTCTGCTTCGCGGTAATCGTAATACCGCGCTCATGTTCCTGATCACCGGAGTCCATGATTAATGTTTGGCCCATTTCGGCCTGATTTTCGCGGAAAGTATGGCTCTGCTTCAAAAGAGCATCCACCAAAGTGGTCTTTCCGTGGTCTACGTGCGCGATAATCGCTACGTTGCGAATTTTACTCTTGTCGTTCATATTATTTATTCCTCACCCTATTCAGGTTTGTTATTCGAGACTTCTCTCGCCACCGATATAGCTAAATATCAGCTTCAGAGAGCTATGGTTGTCTAGCTTGGTATTTTCTTTTTGCCCTGCGCGGTTACTGACCGAGCAGCGGCAAGAAAAAATGCCGAGATAGGCAATCATAGACTCTGAAATGGTGGGCGGTATAGGATTCGAACCTATGACCTCGTCTACGTCAAAGACGCGCTCTAGCCAACTGAGCTAACCGCCCATAAAGTCTAGCAATATTCTACCACAGTTGCGCGCCCCTCGCAAGCATTTTGCCCTTCTATTGACTTTTCATACTGCTTGTGGTATAATAATAAGATATAGCGTCATTGATGGCGCAAATACGTTCCTTAGGAGGAAACATCATGATCAAGAGCTACGAAAACACTGGCCGTCACGTTGACTCGGACTACGCCGAGGTTACCATCCGCTGCCGTCACGCAGAAAGTGCCGCAGGCCTGGAAGACATCATCGATCGCACCATCGAGCGTTGCCACGTTGGCGATTTTTACATCGCCGCCGACATCACTCCGTGCTACGCCCAGCGTCGCGGTTACTCTGGCAAGGGCGCCAATCAGCACCTCGCCATTCACATCCGCAGCCGCATGAGCGAGTCCGATTACACTGGAAGTTCCGTCAGCAACGACAACTTCTACCGCATTTGGTCCGAGGAATTCGTCGAGCTCGCCAAGAGCACCATGACCTACGTCGATTGTGAGTACGCCACCGTCTATCTGTACGGCGAAGGCCGTAACCGCATCATCCCGCTCGCTGAGAGCTAATCGATCAAACTGTTCCGCCAACCCAGCGGTCCGCCAAAAACGGGCCGCTTTTTCATTGTGCTTGCAAAAATAAGATAAAAGCGTATAATAAATGCATTGGGTCCGTAGCTCAGCTGGTTAGAGCACCTGCCTTTTAAGCAGGGTGTCGTGAGTTCAAGTCTCACCGGACTCACCATTTTTTTGGAGAAAAAAAGTGAGGCCGGTTAGATTTGAACACTTGAAAATCGAAGCCGGACTCACCATTTTTTTTGGCAAAAAATGTGAGTACTGTAAGGCTTGAACGAATTGAAAGCCGAAACAGTACTCGCTTTTTAGCTTTTAAAAACTCCCCCCGAGATGGGGGAGTTTTTTACATTTCAATTTCGATTGATTCTTTTTCTTTTTTCGAAGCTTTGCTCTTCTTCGACTTCTTCTCTTTTATTGCCTTCCTTGGCGCGCGGTCTTCCTCGTCCTCAGCCTTTTTCTTCTTGATTATATTAATCACGACAAGCAAAACGATAATCAAAACAATCACAATATTTGCTGCAATCACAGCCCAAAGCGGAAGATTCAACACGGTACGAGTAGAAGCCTCTTCTACCTGTTCACCCTTATCGTTGATGTAGGTAATTTTCTGTTCAATCGTAAAGAAACCAAAGCCAATCTCCTCGGAGTTGCTCTTAAAGCTCGTCTCGGAGCCTGGATAAACTTCTTTCGTCTCGTTAGCAATCTCTTTCCAATCTTCGAGGCCAAATTTCTTCGTTACGCGGAGCGTATAAGTTGCCGCAAAGCCTGCATTTCCGCCATTCTTGACGACCGCCTCAGCGTTAATTTTGTTATTCAAGTTAATTGGCGATGCAGAATTCTTTACAACTTCGCCACCAAAGGCTACGCCCTCAGTTGCCACGGTCAAGCGAAGATCAACAGTCTTCTTCACCTTATTAGATACATCTTCAACCTTGATTGTGGCATATTGCGAGCCAAAAGTTGCATCGGCTGGTACCATTACGCGAAGACCAACTACTTTTGTACCGTTGGCTGGAATTTCAAAGTATTTAATCCCGCCAACAAATGCCACCCACTCGGCCGCGAGCTTAGATTCATCCTTAATCTCATCGCTACCTGGTTTTTCGGCAGATAGTTTTACGGCAATCGTAGCATCACTCTTGTTGGTTAAAGTAATTGTTTGCGTATAGGAACGGCCGACCTCAGACAAATAACCGTAATCTAGCAACTCCGTGCTAACTTCTAGCGCATCGCCAGTCTTCTTTGTTTCTTCTTCGGCGGTGGCACAATTTGTAACTTCACCGTCTTTACCTTCTATCGGCTTGCCATCCGGTCCAATACAACCATACGCCGGGTTCGCCATCAAAAAACTTAAGAAACCACACAGGACTATGCCCACCAACCAAGATTTTTTCATTTTACCTCGCAATTAACTAACTATATAATAACACAAGCATAAAAAAATCATATATAAAAAAGCCGGGGCATTTGCTGCACCCCGGCAGTTCTCAAGGAAGCGGTATAAGATCAAAAATCCAGTTTACTAGCCCAGCATTTTCAGCTGGTCTACGTCCCAGACGATATTCTCGCCGGGCATATACATAATCCTTTCGGAGAAACGCCCCTTCGGGTCAAAGCGCTTACTCATGCGCAGGCAAAAGCTGCCGTCACGAGTCTCCTCGGGATGGGAAAATTCTGCGTTAAATACAATAGCCAGACGGTGTCTCTTTCCTCCTCTTATCACCTCTCTGGTCAGTACCTTATTGATGCCACTTTTGGGGTCAACAACCCCGATCATTACCGGTTCTCCATTGTTGAGAGTCTTGGCAAGCCTGCAGGCCGCCGCGTATGCGTTGCGGTTGTTGCCGAATCCCAGATGCCCAAACTTGGAGTCCATCTCGTGATCAATCGTCACAACCACATCGTCGCCCTTTCCCTGGCGAATAAAGCCGCTAAGCGGCAGAACAACGAGTATCCCATCGAAACCGCTGATATTTCTCATACTACCACCTCCAATGTTTTAAAGAACGCCACCTTGAGTAAAAA
>DFHM01000008.1 GCA_002371895.1 Candidatus Saccharibacteria bacterium UBA3723
CTACGCGAATGCTTTAGCTGTGCTAATTCTTTTTTCATCAACCCTTGCTCCCTCTATATGGTTTTATATATTATAACATAACTGCTCATTTTCCGCTAGTATCATTGACATTATTTAGCTTAAATGGTATAATTAGAAGGTTAAAAGGAACCTGTAATATGTCCGAAAAACATATAATTGGCCGCGACGCAAAGATAGATTTCGTCGATTTGGCCACTGACGTACCAGCAAAGATTGATACTGGCGCAGACGGGTCTGCCGTATGGGCTAGCGATATTTTTGTCGATGAGGACGGCACACTTCATTTTAAGTTATTCGGAGAAGGTTCGCCGTATTATACGGGTAAGGAGATTACGACAAAAGATTATTCTGTAGTCTTAACAAAAAGCGCCTCGGGAGATGTTGTAATGAAATATCGAACGAAGCTATCAATTAGGCTTAAGGGGAGACGTATCAAGGCCAACTTCGGCCTTAGTGACCGATCGACACACAATTATCCGGTTCTGATTGGGAGAAAAACACTACACGGAAAATTTCTCGTAGATGTAACTCAAAAGACAGAGACCGCGAAAGACATCAAGAAAGTCACCCCAAAGGGTTTGAACGAAAAAATGCGCAAAAATCCTCATGAATTTTATAAAGAACACTACCTAAAAGAAAACGGAGCTAAATAAATGAAAATCGCTATTCTATCCAACGGGAATGGAAACTATTCCACCAAGCGCCTCAAGGAAGAGGCTGAGCTTCGTGGCCATACCGTCAAAATTATTAAATACAAGAACTGCTACTTATCGATTGAACAAGGCAAAAACCAGATTTATTACAAGGGTAAACCGCTTGGAAAGTTTGATGCGATTATTCCACGCATCGCTTCTCATATGACCAAATATGGTACAACTATCGTACGTCAGCTTGAGATGCAGGGCGAATATACGCTCTCTCGTTCCCTAGCGATTACTCGTGCGCGCGATAAACTTCGCTCCATGCAGCTTCTCGCAAAGAACAATATTGATATTCCAAAAACCGTCGTATCTCGCAACACTGCCGATATCGATGAGCTATTGGATCAGTTGGGCGAGATGCCAGTAATTATTAAGCTTGCATCTGGTACGCATGGCAACGGCGTAGTCCTAGCGGAATCCCGCAAGGCAGCAAAGTCTGTAATGCAGGCCTTCTACCTTAACGATGACTCCGGCGTAAACATCCTTCTCCAGGAATTCGTAAAAGAGTCTGCTGGCACCGATATTCGTGCATTCGTAGTTGGCAACAAGGTCGTTGCAAGCATGCAGCGCCAGAGTTTGGATGATGATTTTCGTTCTAACCTCCACAAGGGCGGTAGCGGCAAGCCAATTAAGCTCTCCGACGAAGAAGAAAAAGTTGCAATCAAGGCAGCAAAGGCAATGGGCCTTAGCGTAGCTGGTGTAGATATCATGCGTTCCAAGCGTGGCCCACTCGTACTTGAGGTTAATGCTTCCCCAGGCTTTGGCATCGAGAAGGTTACTGGTCGCAACGTCGCTGGTAAGATTATTGAATACGTTGAGCAAAACGCTAAACGCACAATTCGTAAAGACCGCGTTGGCGCCTAACAAAATGCGGGCCATTTGGCCCGTTTTTTGATGTATAATTTGCTTATGGTTTTAGTAGTTTTGCTAGCCGTTTTATTGTTAATATTTCTACTGATGCGCCACCACGTCGGGGTGCCTTTTTTGGCTATGGTGGCCGGGGTTGCACTATATGATGCGTTTGGCGCTACTTTTGCGCAGACAATTAATCAATGGATTCCGGCAGCTGATGTCTGGTGGACAGAAAAAGCCCTCTTTGCTCTCTTCGTGGCCGTGATGCCGCTAATTATTTATTTCCGCGTTGGCAAAAGTGGCCTCTTTGGGGTGCTTCGCATTATTGAATCGATTATTTTTGCACTGCTACTCACGATTCTTTTGGCGCCACATCTCGCAGACTTCTTCAGCTTCGATAATACCTCGATAGAACTCGCTAACTGGATTGTCGGCATTCGCGGGATTGTGATGGTGGTCGGCGTTATTCTGGCGTACGTAGATGTGTTCTTTTATCGTTCAAGCTAGACTTACGAATTTCCCAGAGCGCAATGGATCCCGCAACAGATACGTTGAAGGATTCTTTTTTGCCACACATTGGAATTTCTAGGAGTTGGTCGCATTTTGCGAGGATTTCATCTGGGATGCCATGAACTTCTTCACCGAGAATGAGCGCGATGTCTTCGTTATAATCGCGCGGTTCGGCAAGATTCCAAGAGCCTTTGCCCTGCTCTAGCGCCACAACTTTGCAGCCCTGCTCGCGACAATACGCAATCGCGTCATTGATGTCGTCGATGCGAGTCCAGTCGAGAATATCTTCGGCGCCAAGGGCAGTTTTGTGGATTTGCTTACGGAGTTTTTCCTGCTCGTGCGGGAGGCCTTTATCCACAAAAGGCGTGTAGCCCGTAAAAATCAGTTTATCAATACCGAGACCGTCGCAAGTGCGCAAAATAGCGCCCACATTATAGGTGGAACGAATATTATATAAGATAACTATAAGCGTTTTCATGCTACAATAAAATTATGAATGAGGATGAAGTTCAGCGCAAGCGTAGGCAGAACGAAGAAGACGCTACCGCGCGACGTGCCCATATCTTGGGCTTAGTTTACCTGGATACACGAGATTTCGAGAAAGAAATCCCACTAGTACGCGACGTGCTAGAAGTATCCCAGATGCATAAAGAATTTATTATTCCGCTACAGCGCGGCCTAGAAGGCAAACCGTTCCAGTTTATGGTAACGAGCCAGACCCCACGTAGCACAATCGACAAGATGTCAAAAGAATATGATGACGCCGGTCTTCGTATTCAATTTTTCCTCATCTCTAATTCTGCCTACCAGGTATTCATGCTACGACATGATCCTCCAAAAGAAGTTCATTACGACGATATCGAGATCGCAAAGGAAGGCGATTCCGAAACGATTCAGCAGGTCTCCCAGACGCTCGACAGTGTTTCGACTGAGAAGGTTTTCGATTATTTGCTCGATCAGGCAGATAAGCTTGGCGCATCAGATATCCACATCGAGAACATGCGCAACGAGATTCGTATTCGTATGCGTGTTGACGGCATTCTCCACCCTGTAGCAGAAATTAGCCGCGAACGTTACCGCATCTTCATGGGCGAGCTTAGCTCCCGCGCTAACGTTTCTACTGCGTCCAATCATCCACAGTCTGGCCACATGCAGAAGGATATTACCCGTGATGGCGCAACGCACTTGTTGAATATTCGTGTTGAGATGGTGCCGACGATGTATGGCCAAGATGCCGTACTACGTCTCTTCAACTTCGATGAAAGCTTATTGAACCTAGATTTGCTCGGTATTACTAAAGAAGAACGCGCCGAGATTCAAGAAATGGTCTCACATCCACGCGGCTTGCTACTAATGGTAGGTCCTACTGGTTCTGGTAAGTCTACGACTTTGTACTCGATTATTAACGCACTCAATACAACCGACCGCAAGATTATTACACTTGAGGATCCGATTGAATATGGCCTTCCTGGTATTTCTCAGATTCCAATCGCAACCGGTGAGGGTGGCTCGTTTGCAGAAGGTTTGCGCTCCGTGCTTCGTCTCGACCCTGACGTAGTAATGGTTGGTGAGATTCGCGACGTTGATACCGCACGTACCGCCATTCAGGCGTCTATTACGGGTCACTTGGTGCTTTCATCCTTCCACGCCAACTCTACATCCGCAGCGTTTGCGCGTATTGTAGATATGATTGGTATCAACCCTGTCTTCTCTAGCTCTATTCGCCTATTGATTGCACAGCGCTTGGTACGCCGCCTTGCGGACAACAAGGAAGCTTATAAACCAGATAATGCCACCGTACGCTATATCAAGAAAGCGCTTGAGGGCGTCAAGCATGATTACAATCTTGATGATCTTACGCTTTACCGCGAGAAACCATCTACAGAACATCCGTTTGGCTTTGATGGCCGTACCGCAATCATGGAGCAGATGGTCGTGACTGAGCCAATTCAGAGATTCATCCGTGGCGAGATGGGCGTTATTAATACGAAAGCCATCGAAGAGACCGCACTCGCAGAAGGCATGCTTACGCTTGAGCAAAAAGGTATTCTCTGCGCACTTCGTGGCGAGACCACGATTGAAGAAGTTGGCCGCGTAATCTAAGGACAATTAGCTAGTTTCGACGCATATCTTATATTTTTGTTCTCTACCCCTTTTCAAATGGGCAAAAATATGCTAAAATGAAGCAAGTTTTAAATATAAAAGGTAAAAATATGTCATTTGAACTATTAAAGATGGTGGGAGATGCCCAAAAGAAGAAGGCCGTCATTGACGTCCGTTCTGGTGATACCGTCCGTGTGTCCCAAAAAATTAAGGAAGGTGACAAGTTCCGTATTCAGGTTTTCGAAGGTACTGTTATCCGTGTAGATCGTAAAAATTCTCATACTGAGCGTATCGTTGTACGCAAGGTTACCTCTGGTGTTGGTGTCGAGAAGAGCTTCTTGATGCACAGCCCACTCGTAGAGAAGGTTGAAATCGTACGCCGTGGTAAGGTTCGCCGCAACAACTTGCGCTACCTCCGCGAACGCTCTGGTAAGTCCGCACGTCTTACTCAGAAGGATTTCGATCGCCATGCAGTAAACGCACTTCCAAAAGAGGAAGTTGAAGAAGCTCCAGCTGCAGAAGCTGAAGAAGAAAAGGCAGAAGCCTAATTGGCAATCTTAGGAATAGATGAAGTTGGAAGAGGTCCCTGGGCGGGGCCTCTTGTTGTTGGCGCATGTGTTCTGGGTGATGCGCAGATTGATGGTTTGACTGACTCAAAAAAATTAACCGCCAAAAAGCGTGAAGCATTGGCGCCGATTATCCAAGAAAAGGCAGCGGTTGGACTCGGCTGGGTATCTGCTGAGGAATTGGATCGCATTGGATTATCTCAGGCACTGTGTAAGGCTTGTCGCGACGCGGTAAAGCAGATTAAAGTGCCGTTTCATGAGATTATTATTGATGGCACAGTGAACTTTTTGCGCGATACACCGCTGGCTGGGCATGTGCAGATTTTAAAAAAGGCAGATTTGCTCGTGCCGGAAGTTTCGGCAGCATCGATTGTGGCTAAAGTTGCACGTGACAATTATATGCATAAGCTCGCCAAAAAGTATCCAGAATATGGTTTCGAAAAGCACGTTGGCTATGGGACGGCGGCGCACAAGGCTGCACTGGAAAAATACGGCCCTTGCCAGGAACATAGAAAGAGTTTTCGTCCGATTGCGGAATTGCTCGGCACAGAAAAGTCTACAAAATCTACAAAGACCACGAAGGCCCGTGGCGACCGCGGCGAGACGGCGGCCTGTGAATACCTTGTAAAATCCGGTCATGAAATTATTGCACGCAATTGGAAGAATAAGTTTTGTGAGATTGATATTATTTCGAAGTTTAATGGTGTACTTTGTTTCACGGAAGTCAAATATCGCCGTGCGGGTGGCGGACTTGATGCAATCGATAAAAAGAAGCTCGAGCAAATGCGTTTTGCGGCGGAACTATATATGAGCCAAAATGGCGGTGGCGCAGCGATTCTCGCAGCCGCGGAAGTATCTGGCGATAATTACCAAGTTACGGATTTTCTAGTCCTACAGTAGGCTCGTCTGGGCAGGCGGCGAGAACGAGTTGCATCTTTGACTTCTCTGCTGGCGTCACCCAGAGATGATACTTTGCTTTGACGGAGATTTGGCGCGCAACGTACTGGCACTGAAATTTTTCGTTGGTCGGAAGCCAATCGGAGGCATCTTTGTCTAGTTTGTCTTGGTTTGCATCGCCATCTACCGCAAGGAGATTAAGCGGATCTTGGCTAATTTCGTAACGCATATCGGAATTAAATGCGTAGGCGCCAGTAGCCCAGGCATTACTGAGCGCAACGACGTGATCGATTTGAACCGCCGCAGACGTATCCTGGCCACGAACGAAAGAAATAGTTTTGCCAGTATATGGATCGTTTAGTGTGCCGGTCTGGACTTTGCAACCTTTCAGTACGACATCAGTGAGGTCGCGTGCGAGAACCGCTTCCCTAGTGTTGCAACCAGAGGCGGTTAAGCCCCAGTTGTCATAGAAAAGCTTGCGATAGTATTTTTCGGAGGTATTTTTCTCGTGCACGGCAAGAGATTCTAGCACATCTTTGGCGAGCAAGGAATCCGGAGTAGTCTCGTCTTTTTCGGAGATTTCTTCTGGTTTTTCGACCTCGCCATTTAGGATGCTAGCGAATTCGTAAGAGTTTGGATTAATGATTAAATATAGAACAAAAACCGCTACACCAAACAGTGCAAAAATAATTCTGCGTACACGATATGAGGTTTTCTTGGCCATTGATTAGAAATTCTCGGCGCGAATCTCGAAGTAGGACTGCGGATGCTTGCAGACTGGGCAGACTTCTGGTGCGGAATCGCCAATATGAATGTAGCCACAGTTGCGGCACTTCCAAACCGTTACACCATCACCCTTAAATACGATGCCTTTTTCGATATTTTCGAGGACTTTCTGGTAGCGTTTTTCGTGTTCGGCTTCGATCTTGCCAACTTCTTCGAAGAGCTTGGCGATTTCCTCAAAACCTTCTTCGCGGGCTTCTTTGGCGAATTTGACATACATTTCGGTCTCTTCGTAGTTTTCGCCCTTGATGGCGTCTTTTAGGTTCTCTTCTGTGCTAGGAACGGCGCCGTCATGAAGAATCTTGTACCAGATTTTGGCATGTTCTTTTTCGTTGTCGGAGGTTTCTTCAAAGATGCCTGCGATTTGCTCGTAGCCTTCCTTCTTTGCTTTGCTGGCATAGAACTGATATTTGACGCGAGCTTGGGACTCGCCAGCAAATGCGGCGTTTAAATTCTTCTCTGTTTTTGTACCTTTGATTTCGGCCATTAAAAATCCTCCATTGTTTTACTCTATTTTATCAGTTTTATGTATATCGCGAAAAGTGTAAGCGCGTTATAATGAGGGCAAATGAAGAAGTTTTTTAAGTTTATTTTTATATCTTTGTGCCTATGCGTATTTAGCGTGGCACCAAATGCCGCTTTTGCGGTAGAACCATACGAAGATGTCGGCGATGATATCTGCGCGACAACTGGAATTAACGATCCTCTGCTCTGCGGTAATAAAAATACCAATGAAGAAAATTCTCTAATGAATACGGTCGGCAATGTTTTGAATGCGATTTATGGAGTCATCGCAGTCGTGGCGGTGGTAATGATTGTGATTGCGGGGATTAAATATTCCACTTCCCAGGGCGACCCAGGCAAAGTGCAGTCTGCAAAGAACACGATTATGTATTCTATTATCGGTTTGGTAATTACTATTTCTGCTTTCGCAATTACCGCGTTTATACTTAGTGCGCTTGGCGGCGGATCTGCTGGGGGCGGCGGCGGTGGAGGTGGAGGTGCCGGCGGAGGCGGAGGCGGCGGTGGCTCCGGTGCCGCAGAAGTTACCTTCCTTGAAGTTACATCCGCAAAGAAAGCTTACGAGGGCGAAAAAGTCCAGATTAAGGTTAGAATTTCGCCAGACTACGCAGTGGATAGAACTCTGACATTCTCCTCTTCCAACCAAGGCGTAGCAACGATATCCAGTAGTGGCGAAATTTCCGCCATTAAGGCTGGCACGACTCAAATAACCGTAACGGCAAGTAATGGAGTGAGCACAGAGTTTACCTTTACGGTCGAAAAATTAATCGAAGTCGAAAGCGTAAAGATCGATCCGGCAACCGTGACAATTAAAATTGGCAAAACTACAACTCTCAAGGCGACCGTCTCGCCAGATAATGCCGCAGATAAGAGTCTAACTTGGACATGTAGCGATGCAAAGATCGCGAGTGTCACGAATGCAGGCGTAGTAAAAGGCATCAAAGAAGGCACGGTTACCATTACCGCAACTGCCAAGAATGGCAAGAAAGGCACCGCAACGGTCACCGTTGAGCCAAATCAGAAAAAGATTCCTTCCGTATTTGATATTTATAATTACAAGCACAGCAATGGGCATAACTTGGATTACGTACTAAGCGTACCAGAAGGTGCTCACACTGGAATGCCGCTTGTCGTATTCTTGCACGGCGATGGCGAAGTTAATAATCCGAATGCCGTAAAGAACCTGAAGCCGGTCCAGCATATGCACGCGTCGAATAAATACATCACGCTCGCGCCGGTAACGAAGACAACCGACTGGAGTAGTGGTTATATTCAGGCCGCACTCAAAGGCTTAATAGATAAATATATCAGCGAATACAAGATTGATACGAAGCGCATCTATATTATGGGCTTTAGCCGTGGCGCGATTGGTACTTGGACGTTCGTAAACAGCAATCCTTCGCTCTTTGCGGCGGCAATCCCAGTAAGCTGCTGTGGCGGCATCTCTGGCGCCAACTTTAAGACAACAAAAGTTTATGCCCTTGCAGGCGGTTATGAGAATAATTACATCGGGTGTATGAAGTCGAACGTGAACGCCATCAACGCGGCGGGCGGCTCGGCAATCTTCGAAACAGTGCCTGGTCAGACGCACAGCACAATTACTGGCGCCTTCCCATATAGCAAAGTTCTTGATGATTGGATGCTAAAGCAATCCAAATAATAATTAACTAATTATTTATCACGATTAAGAATCGAGACTTTATCTGGCTCAACTAATACATAGTAGCCGTGATCTACGTCGTATGCAGTAACGTATACGCGATTGTTTTCGCGGTCCTCAAGCGCAACCAACTCTGAGCGATCGGAAAGCATGAACTTCTGTTCGCCCTCTTTGACGGATTTGAGGAAATCCTCATCGTCATTAATGTCGGTCTTATCGATGTAGCTGTAATGCAAGAATGCATTCGTGCTGTCTTCGTAGTCTACATAGGCTAGGATGAAATTGTCTTTTTGCTCGACGATAATGAAATCTTCAAGTGCCTGGCAATCGAATTCAATGGACTTACTAGTGATTTCATTTTCGAAAACAAGCTTGTTCTCTTCCTTTTCGTAGAATTTGAACTTATAGTCGCCAGCTTCTTGTTTTGGTCTAGTGTTCATGACGTTTCTGAATAGGTCGAATGCGTCAGCTTTGTCTTCCTCTTCAGTCTTGGCTGGGATTAATTCACCATCGTCTATCTCCGTTTCTGGTACGGAATATCTAATGTAATAAGTGTCGTAATTATCACGAGTAACGGCATAATTATCTAACGCGAGGTTGCCGTAAGTATAGACTTTTGCTTCCGACAAAGTACCAAGATCAACGCTAGATAAGCTGGTTGCGATCATAAACATACCATAAAGAACTACGGCGCCAATCGAACATAGGATAACGCTGACTTTCTTTGGCTCCGCATTAATATCTTTGAAATGCGGCGCAATACTAAGCATCTGGGAGCCAACCATTAATAGACTAAAGATAAAGCCGATGATTGAGAAAGATGTTACAACTGGCGTCTCAGACATGACCGGCGCAACATCCGAAAGCATAAGACAGAAATCCCACAGCGCGTGGAGAATGATGACCGACCAGATGTTTTTGGTCTTGTAGTAAATTGTGCCAAATACGATACCAATACCGGCAGCGTTGACGACCTGGGTAATAGTAGTCGGGACGGACTGACCGGCGTTTGCGATGTTACCTAAATGGATGAGACCGAAGATGACGCCACTGGTAATAATTGAGAACCAGACGCCCTTCTTTGTGTCGCCGTAGCGCTCTAAGAATTCATTAAGGAGCCAGCCGCGGCACAGAAATTCCTCCGCTACGCCCACGAGGAAACAGCCGACCAGCAAGTTTACAACTGGTTTTCCGGCGAATATGGCGCCGCTACCGAGGCCGTAAATAAGAAAAACAAACGAGGACGCGATTAGGAAGAATAAGCCATAATATAGGCCCTTGGTGACTTTTTCTTGTTTTTGCGTAAATACATATGAGTTTTTAAAGAGAAGCATCACGATAAGAACTAGCGATGCAAGAACAGCTTCTGAAATTACAAGATTACCCTGTGGGTAGTTTTTGATAGCATCAACGAGGAATTTACCGCCCTGCCCCCAAATAACAAGCTCGGTGATAGCCAAAAATACGGCGGTCATAATAATTGTGAAGAGCCATTTGCTCATTTTCTTTTTTGGCTTCTTCTCGGTTGCGGCCGGAGCTGGCTGTACTGGGGCCTGTTGCTCTTGGGCTGGTTGAGCTGGTACCTCAGCAGGTTTTTCTTCTGGTTCTGCGGCAGGTTCTTCGGTTGGTTCGTCCGGTTTTTCTTCTTTTGGCTCTTCTTTGGCCGGCTCGTCAACTGGTTTGACGGCGGCCTCCTCGGAAGATTCTATGGCTAAATCTGCAGCAAAATCATCTACAGGAAGATCTGCCTGTGGCTCTTCTAATGGTTTATCGTTGTCCATATTTCCCTTTGTTGATGCTTATGGTTATATGGATTAATTATAGCAGAGTTATAGCTACTTCTTGAATACGTAGTGATTATCACAGTTACTGTTATTCGACGTTTACGCCTTTGGCGAAGAGTTTCTTGCCGCCAAAGTACAAGCCAGTGCAAAGCGTGAGATATAACACATTAGTAATCAGCATGAGCGTGCGATAGGTCGAAAAGCCAATACTCGTATTGGAAGCATCGCCAAACATTGCTTGGATGCTATCGTCGAAAATACCAGCGATTGCAATGCCGGCAAGCAAAATCCACTGAAGGCCATAATATAGGACGAATCCCAGAATTACGGAAATTAGTACACGGCTATTATTAGAACGGTGACCAACTACAATACTGAATATTCCTACATTAATAGCATATATTACTTCGAGGATCGCCGTAGCAAATAAGCTGATTACGATAAATGACATGTCGCCATCTTTGAAGACGTTGCGAAGGTATTCGTAAATATCATTGTTCCAAAATGCGATAAAGAACGAAGCGATAACTACAGCTACAGACAATAAAACCGTGCAAATTGACGAGATGATTTTGCCATCATAAAGCGTACTTTTACTAACTGGCAAAGTGTGCGTGAGGTAAGCCTCGTCTTTATAGAAGTTTTGACGGAAACGTACCCAAATACGAATTGCGCAGTTGATGATTGCATTGACGAGCGCCGCAATCGTACAGCCACGCATAATGCGATAGATGATTTCCCCCATTACAGAATCGGCAAAGCCCTCGGTAATGCGCGTTAGAACCGCAAAGATTACCGTGATAGCAAAGAATACTAGCATTTGACGATTAATCCAAAGAAAATCGTACTTAACGAGCTTTTTTAGCATAGAACATCCTCCTAAATAATTCATCAATTGATGATTTTTCTTTTGCGCGAAGCTTATCTGCACTTCCCGTCAATGCGATTTTACCCTTGTCGATAAATATCACGTCATCCAAAATGCGTTCAACGTCGGAAATTAAATGCGTAGAAATGATAACGCTGGAGCCTTCTTTGAAGTTAGATAGAATCGTATCCAAAATGTGATCGCGAGTGGCAGGATCGACGCCGCCAAGCGGTTCATCCAAAATGTATAAATCTGCATCGCGCGACATCACAAGAATGAGCTGCAATTTTTCTTGCATGCCTTTGCTCATTTTGGAGATTTTCATATCTTCAGCTAAATCGAGATCTTCAAGCAAAGTACGCGCGCGTTCAAGGTCGAAATCCGCATAGAACTCACCAAACATTTTGAATGCTTGTTTAATGGTCATCGTTTTGTCGAGATAAGTGCGCTCTGGCAAATACGAAATGTGCGCTTTGGAACTCACGCCAATTGGCTTGCCTTTGAAGAGAATTTGGCCGGAATCTATCGTCAATAAATCATTCACAAGTTTGATTAATGTCGACTTCCCTGCACCATTTTTGCCAAGTAGGCCATATATTTTTCCTTTGTCGATTTTGAGACTGACATCGTCTAGCACGACCCGCCGGTCGAAGCTTTTGCATAGATGTTTACATTCAAGCAATGCTGCCATCTACTGCCCTCCTAGTTGTTTTAGATATTTGATAGAATCCGCGTAAGTAATGCCAATTTTGGCCATGTCGCTGGTGTATTTTTGCACCAGGTCGCTTGCTAGCTCGGTTTTAATTTTGTCGAGCAAGCGCTGGTCGTTCGTAACGAATTTACCGTTCGTGCGTTCGGTAAAAATCAGCCGGTCGGATTCGAGCTCAGTTAGAGCTTTTTGCATCGTATTGGGGTTCACTTTCGCCATCACGGCAAGCTCGCGTACGGATGGGAGTCGACTGCCCGCCGCGTACGCCCCAGATACAATGGCCACTCGAAGCTGTTCGACCAACTGCAAATAGATTGGCCGTTCGTTATCGAATTTAAATTGTATTACTTGCATAATACAATGGTACAACTAGGTATTGATGATTGTCAAATAAAATGAACTCGTGCTTTTTATTTTCTCGCTTTATTTTTATGATGCCTTAGTGTGGATAGTTATTTTACATATAGGGCCCGCCTCGCGGGGGTCTTATTAAACGGCGTTCTAGGCTCCGCTAGAGTCCATGAGAAAGGAGTGATTTGAGCGTCTGCATTAAGTTGTGGATCGTGAGAGTTACGCTAAGTATCGATGTGACGAAGCGTAAAAAAGTGGCCCGCCGTTAGGAGGGTCACTTAAACCAAATTTAGGGCGTAATCCTAGTTACGCGCCCATAATGTTATTATATCAAATAATTACACTCATGCTTTTATGTCCGTAGGCAATTCTCTATATTTGAATGGCACCGCAAGGTGTCTTAAATCATGGTTTGAACTGTCGTTGAAGTTATTGCTGAGCTCGCAGGGCTTCAATGAACAGGATTCTAGATAACTAGACGCCCTGAGGAAGATTTTTATGACTATCACAATTCGAATCTGGGTTGTGGAGTTTAGAATAAGAATCAGGTTTGTTTAGAACAGTAAAATAGCTCCCTAAGGAGCTGTTTTACCCAGACCATAGATGTAGTTTCTAGAGCTACATCTATAAGAGAATTATACCATAGGTGCTATAATACAGATATGGCAATTGAGAGGGTGATTGATACTAGCCTACACGAAGACGACAATGAAGAGCGTGCCGTAGAGTTTTCTTTGCGCCCAACGAACTTTGACGAATATATCGGCCAGCGCCGTCTCAAAACCAATCTTAAACTTGCAATTGATGCCGCCAAGAAACGTGGCGACGTAATGGATCACGTATTACTATACGGTCCGCCAGGACTTGGTAAGACCACAATGGCTGGCGTAATTGCACACGAAATGGGCGCAAATTTCCGCGCTACTTCTGCCCCGTCGATCGAAAAAGCTGGCGATCTTGCTAGTATTCTTACGAATTTAACCGATGGCGATATTTTGTTTATTGATGAAATTCATCGTCTGCGCCGCGCCGTGGAAGAAATTCTCTACTCTGCGATGGAAGATTACAAGCTTGATATCGTAATTGGCAAGGGTCCGGCCGCGCGCAGCGTAAAGCTGGATTTGCCGCGTTTTACTTTGATTGGCGCAACCACGCAGGCTGGTAATTTGGCAGGGCCGCTACGCGATCGTTTTGGCCATTCCTACCGCCTAGAATACTATGCGAATGACGATATTCAACGAATTATTGAGCGCTCTGCGAAATTACTGAATGCCAATATAAAACCAGATGCCGCAAAGTTGCTTGCCGAGCGTTCCCGCCTAACACCACGCATCGCAAACAGACTCCTAAAACGCGTGCGTGATTATGCAGATGTGAATGGCGATGGAATTATCGACGTACCGACCGCCGAGGGCGCACTAAAGATGCTTGAGATTGATGAGCTTGGCCTAGATCCCGCAGACCGCAACATGCTCACATTGATGTACGAAAAATACGGCGACAAACCAGTCGGTCTAAACACAATTGCAGCATTAACTGGCGATGAAACTTCAACGATTGAGGATTATCTAGAACCGTTCTTGATGCAACTTGGCATGATTCAGCGCACACCACGTGGGCGCGTCGTAACTGAGCTCGCTAAGAAACATCTGAATCTTTAGCGTTCTGCGTTTTTAGCCATTCGCGAAGCCTAAGGAATTCTTCGTAATGGTTGTCCATAAACCTACCGTGGCGGAATAAGTTGCGGATTTCCCACGGTTGCATCCAGCAAACAAAACTTACTTCTTCTTTTTGGAGTTTGATATCAAAAAGGCGTGGGCTGAGTTCGAGAAAATAATCGTCATAGAAAACTTGGTCTTCCTCGGAACGGCCGGAATAATACAGCTGGAATTTTGACGGCTCAACATCAAGGCCGAGTTCTTCTTTTACTTCTGCACAAATCGCCTGGAGGCTAGTTTCGCCGGTTTTTGCATGGCCGCCAGTCGTAGCGTATAGACCATTCTTGGCTTTGCTGCGTTTTTGAATTAAATAATGCCCCGTAGAATTGCGAATAAAGACCATGACGACATTAATATATTTCCCCTTTGGGATAGGGTCGCCTTTTTTAATCTTCTCACCGGTGAGTTTGCGATTTTTGTCGTACAGGTCGCGGTATTCTACCATATACTATGCGAAAACGCCGCTTTTGATTACATAGTCGACAAGAAATAGGAACAACGCGCCAAGCACCAAACAAATAGCCGCTGCAATGTAGCCATTAAAGTTTGTCTGCGCAACGCAATCTGTTGGATTGTCCACATTGTAATAAATTGGAACGCGACTATTTTTGCGCTCTTCCGTCAATGTGCCATCTTCGCTTACATAGCGAAACTTTTTACCCTGCTCGTCTTCAAACTCGATAATTGAATAGTAAAGCGTAGTAGTTCTGCCGTTCTTGCCTGTTTTGGTTTCTGCCTTGAGGTCTACGATATCACCAACGGTGCGCTTGTATTTTGGATTGCGAAGCTTTGCGTCGTGTTTGTACTGTTTTACGATGCCGGCAATAATGCCAGAACCAAAAATAACAATTATTGTTGCATACGCAATGATATGCGCGTGATCGACAAGGAAATCTTGCATTATTTTTTCTTCTCCTTTAGGTAGTCCCAAATTAATTGACCGGCGCAATAAACCATCGTAATGATGCCGTACACCATAAGTGTTAATCCTATTCTGGCCATCGCCGCATAAACTATAAATTCTGTAGACATTTCGTATGCAGAACGCGGAGTGTAGTCAAAATTATTGTAGTTTGTTAGGCCAATAAAATGGATTATGCTACCGAGCACAAGCGAGACAACTGCCGAAATGACAGTTCCGATGCGCTTTTTTCTATTTTTGGTAGCGATTTCCTCTTTTACGATTGGCGACTGAACTTTTTCCGCTTCTTCTGGCTTGTCGGTAATTGGGATAACATCTTCACTGCCGCAAGCGGGACAGCGCATGTCGTTAGCTTCAAATTCGTTGTGGCAGTTTTTGCAATACATTTACCACATTATAGCATTAGCCGAATATAGAACGCTTTGCCTTTGCGAATTCTTGGATGAGCTCTTTTTGCTTTTTGTTGATGTTCTTTGGAATTTCAACATTGATTGTAACGATGTGTGGGCCACGCTCGGTTGAACCGACTTGGATTGGTGCGCCGTGGCCAGATAGTTTGAAGTTTGTGCCTGGCTGAGTACCGGCTGGGACCTTCATCCTAATCTTGCCATCAACGGTATCGACATCAACTTCCGTACCAAGGACGGCATCTACCATAGAAATTGTGGCTTCGGAAAGAATGAGGTTTCCTTCACGCGTAAGAGTTTTGTGGGCGCGTACGCGGATTTCAACAAGAAGGTCGCCGCGCTGACCACCCTCGACTGGGGATGGGCCGCCTTTGCCGCCGAGGCGAATCTGCTGGCCATCATGGATGCCGGCTGGGATTTTGAGCTTGATCTGCTCGCCATCAACGGAGATGTTTTTGGTCGTGCCAAAGATTGCTTCTTCAAAATCGATTGTAGTAGACGTGCGATAGTCACGGCCACGACGTGCACCGCGGAAACCGCCACCAAAGCCAAACATTGCGCCAAGAATATCATCGAGACCACCACCGCCGCCGAAGTCGAAGTTGAAAGTTTGGCCATTGAAGTCGAAGCCACCAGCAAATGGATTACCGCCAGCACCGGCACCTGCGCCGCCAACACCAGCATGGCCGAATTGATCGTAGCGCTGACGCTTGGTTTTGTCGCTCAAAACAGAATAAGCTTCGTTAACTTCCTTGAACTTTTCCTCTGCCTCTTTGTTGCCCGGATTTTTGTCTGGATGGTACTTAATAGCAAGCTTGCGGAAAGCCTTTTTGATTTCATCATCAGATGCACCCTTCTGGATGCCGAGAACTTCGTAATAGTCTCTTTTACTCATGTATTACAGTATAGCTTTTAGCAGTCTGCGGGTCAAGAGTGCTAATTCATTAAAATGATGCCGCAAATGATTAACGCGCCAGCGATCATATACTGCGCAATAATGCTCTTTGTGATGCGTTTGCTGCGGATGAACTTCGGGAAGATTTTGCCAAGGAAAATTGTAATAAAGAACGAGGTAAAGAGGCTGGAGACCTTACCGATCGGCGAAACGAGCGAGACTACTGGCGCTGCGATTAAGCCGAATTTGTAGAGGATTTCGGCAATACTGAGCGTCATATTGTCCGCGATAAGAAGCCCCATATTGACGTTGTGTTTGCGCCCCTGGAAGAAGGTGCGCACGAGAGCTTTGCGCCAGGAGTCGAAGAAAATAATTGCCATGATGACTGCGAGGAGCGAGCCGAGTTCAAAGAAGAAGAATGATTGAGCAAAGAGTACGTAATTTGCCGTAGCGTCACCGAGGAATTTTGCAAATACGATGTCCGATAGAACCGAGAAGAAGCTACTAATTACTGTAAGGAGTGCAACCTTGAGATTTGGGGCCTGTTTTTTGCTTCCCTTCATGCCACCAAGAATTACGACCGCAGTGGCGCCCATAATAAAGAGAAAACCGATACCTTGATTGATGGTGATTATTTCGCCGAGCAAGGCTACGCCGAGGCCTAGCGAGATGAGTGGACCGACCTGGCCGAAGATTGTAATATCGGTATTGTCGCCCTCCTGGAGAGCCTTGTAATAGTAGACTGCGCCAATGATATTAATAGCGCCAGCAAGAACAAGACCAAAGGCATTACTGACCGGCATCATAAAAGTGGCGCGACCAAAGATTGCAAGAAGCAAAACAAGCATCAGAAGGAAGCTTGGAATGTGCGCGACAACTAATGCGCCAGCGCGCTTCTTTGGCAAGGCAACATCTGTCAGGTAATTCTGGACGAAACCGCCGAAGCAGTAAAAAACTGACGCCAGAGCCGGGAAGATGATCCAATACATGCTTTTATTTTAGCATAAGCAGCTTATTTTTCAGTACGACGCGCGACCGAAAATGGAGAGTCGTCCGAGGTGAAGGAATCTTTAACGCGACGACCAAATAACATTGCCATCAACATATCGAGCGTGACGCTACCAATGACATGAGCATCGCGGTCCACGACGATAATATAGTCTGAATTAGTGCGAATAATCGCTGCAAGGAGCATCTTTAATGAATAGTCGCCGCGCGCGAAGGAGACCTTTTTGTCGATAAATTGGTCAACCGGTTGGTCTTCTGTGATTGTGAGTGGGTCGATGTCATCCGTATGGACGATGCCACAGACCTGGCCTTCTTTGTCTAATACCGGAAAATGTGAGGCGCCGGTTTTGTACATCTTGTCTAGCAAAAGCGGGCCAAGAAAATCTGCCTCCGACAAGAACATCATATCCTTGCGCTCGGTCATAATGAGTGAGACTGGTATCTGGTCAAAGGTCATGACGCCAGCTATCAGATTGCGCTGGTCGTTCGATAGGATTTCCTCTGGGGTGCGCTTTAAGACGCCAATGAACTCTTTTTCGGTCTTTGGAACATAAGGCTGTTTTTTCTCTGGTATGCGGTATTTTGCGAGTTTCGGATCGAGCCAGGCGGTCACTTTTTTCATTAATTTGTCTTTGAATGACTCTTCCATCTTTTCTCCTCCGTGTATGGTACAATTTTATCATGAATAAGTTTACAGTTGTGGCCATCTTGGTGATTTTGGCCCTATTCGGAGGTCTAATTGTTTGGACTACCGTTCAGAAAGAAGAAAACCCTACTAGCGTAAAAGATTACGATTCGACAAAGATTATTGCCGGCGACAATAACAATGGCAACATTGGCGATCACGTTCGTGGCAATGCTGATGCGAAGGTGATTGTAGTGGAGTATGCAGACTTGCAGTGCCCTGGTTGTGCCGCAGCTATGCCAAACATTCACAAACTATACGAACAATATGGAGATCGCGTGGCATTCTTATACCGCAACTTCCCTATTTCTGGCCACCAGAACGCTCGTGCTGCCGCAGCCGCCGCCGAAAGCGCAGGATTCCAGAATCATTATTGGGATATGGTAGAAACGATTTACGCCAACCGCGCAGATTGGATTTCTGAGGCTGGTTCTGCCCGCACTGCCGTATTCGTGAGCCTATTTAAGGATATCGCTCCAGACGGTGACGTCGAGAAGTTCGAGAAAGATATGGGCGATGCAAACATCGAGACCAAGATTAATTTCGATTATTCTCTTGGACGTGAAGTTGATAAAGTTACAGCTACTCCAGCTTTCTATGTAAATGGGCATGCAGTTGATGTAGCTAGTGCTAACACTCAGGATGATTTGAGGAAGGCTATTGAGACCATGATTAATGATGAACTCAAGAAGGCCGGCGAAGAAACTGGCGCAAAAGAATAATTATTCTTGCAAACATCAAAAAATGCCCGATTGGGCATTTTTTGTTACATTTCGATGTATTCATTCCATCGAAGTGTATCCATTCGGAGCGTCCCCTTGCGAGTACGCTTTTTCATGGTGTTCTCCTGCTTAGTAATGACATGCTCTCTTACGACATTTTCCCCAAAATCCGATATGTGGATCCGAGAGCAATGTCTAAGATTTTAGCAAATAATGCTCGCTAAGACAAGCATAAACTTTTTCTACCCCTTAACGATTCTTGAGTGCTAACCTGATGCGATCTTCCACAGAAAGGCTAGAATCGACGCCTTCGAGGGCCTTTGTAGCGTCTGCAAGTGTGAATCCAAGCGCCATTAATGCGTCTAGGGCTTCGTCATTTGCTTGAAGGGCTTGTTGCTCTGGTTCGGACTTGCGGCCATAATAGGTTGGGAGGCCGACTTTGTCGCGAAGATCGACAATGACGCGCTCGGCGGATTTCTTGCCGACGCCGCTAGCCTTGGAAATATAGCCCGCATCGGCATTTGCAATAGCATTGCGAACTTCTTCTGGGGTGGCGAGGCTTAGAATCGCCATGGCGGCTTTTGGCCCGATGCCCTGGACGGTGATTAGTAATTCGAATAATTTCTTGGCGGCGAGACTTGTGAAGCCAAAAAGCTCCTCGGACTGCTCGCGGATATGGTGATAAGTATAGAGTTTAACATCGTCATTGAGGTTGAGATTTTCGAAATCTATCGCCGTAAGGCTAACCTCGTAACCCACACCCTGGACGTCGATTATCACTGAACTTGCGAATTTTTCGGCCACTTGGCCACGGACGTGTGCAATCATATCTATTATTATACAAGAAAAAGGCCGCGGGTGCGGCCATGGTTATGCAGGATATCCGTAGAAGACGTTGCCGCCGTGCCATTCATAATCGTCTGAATCTGCGCCAAAGTTATTGAAGTATAGATAATAACTAGGCAAGATTGGCTTATAGTCGGCAGATAAAACCTTTTCTACGACTTCCTCGCATAGGGCGTAAGAATCCGGCTCCTTGATTGGATAAGCGTATAGACCTTTGGCTGGTTCGAATTGGTTCTTTTGATAGACAACCCCTTCGACTGTATCCGGAAATTCGTCATCCAGCATACGGTTTAGCACTGTCTCCATAACGGCTTCGCCGCCGATTCCCCTACTCTCGTGATACACCAGGCGCACCAAGATGTCTCTATCTGAGTCCGAGATGCTTGGTATGATTCCGGCATAACGATTGTGATAATCCGGCTCTTTGACTGGCGGAGCTGGAACTTCTGTTTCCGTCTCCTCCGTTGCCTCTGGTTGTGCCTGATTGATCTCGCTGGCGGTTTCTGTTGGCGTTTCAACTTCTTGTGCCTGTTTGTTGGCGGACGAGTCTACCACTTTTGCGGTCAAGATGACCGCTTCGTAGGTAACGTCTGCCTTGTCGGCATCCTTTGCGTTAGCGCTGCCAGCACTATGACTGGGCGCAAGGCATAGGATTAATATGCCGAAGATCAGCGCCGCGATGGCGAAATGTTTGAAAATGTCGTAGTTGTGGTTTGATATGGATTTTTCCATAAAAATAACTCCTTCCCCACATAAGAGTGTTTCATCTCTACGTGAACTGCAAAATTACTCGGGATTAATTCAGCCCGTGTTTATATATTAGCATAGATTTGCTATTTTGTCAAGCATGTGCTATTTGAGCGGGACTAACGATAGGCGATTCTGGTCATTAAAGCATGTGTAATGGCGGCCGCTAGCGCATCCGCAGCATCATCGGGTTTTACGATCTGTTCCATCTTGAGATAAACGCGGACTGCCTCCTGCATATCTTTCTTTTTGGCGCGGCCATAGCCAGTTAAAGTCTGCTTGATCTGAAGCGGAGTGTATTCGGAAATAGGGATGCCGTGTTGTTTCGCGACAAGAATACAGACACCACGCGCCTCCGCAACGGTTATGCCCGTAGTGATGTTCTGGTTGAAATAGAGTTTCTCGATTGAGACCTCATCTGGGTGAGTTTCATCAATAATCTGATTTAACGAGTCGTAAATATCTAGCAAACGATCCTCAAGCGGAGTGTGAGCAGGCGTAGTGATAACACCCGCCGTAATCATGCGTGGCTGCTTGCGATGCTCATACTGAACAACGCCAAAACCACAGATGCCCGTACCCGGGTCAATTCCTAAGACACGTTTCGCCGACATATCTTTAGTATAACCTGTTTTATCTCTTTACGGTATTGATAAACCACGTATATGACGCCGATGGCAACTAGTAGTATGACTGCACCCGTGGCGATGAATATCTTAGGGTTATCATACGAGCCCTCCTCTGTCTCTTCTACTGGATATTCCATACCGGTGTTTTCGCGGATTTTGTGGCAACGATTCGTATTTGGATTTAACTCATAGCCCTCGGCACATTCTTTGACGGTGGCGGCGGCCGGGTTTTTCTTACAGCGGCCAGTTTCCAGATTGAGATAATAGCCCTCCTTGCACGTAGTGGTCTTTACTACTGGAATATTTCTACATCTACCAGTAAGCGGATTGAGGTATTTTCCTTCTGGACAAGTTATCTCTTCTTCTGCCACCTCTTTGACGCAGTTGCCGGTTTCGGGATTAATAACTTTGCCATCGTCGCAGGTTTGGAATTCTTGATAGACATTCTCTGCGCCAGGGGTGGGTTGGTAGGTTTGGAGCCATTTTTCTGACTCGGTGCCGATATTGAAGAGTGCATAAGAAGTGCTTTTCTTTTGGCCATGCGGGAGCAATGTATCGATTCCAGATAGCGAATAAGTATTAAATACGGTTGGATTCTTCGTATATGTTAGGTCTGGGTTTTTGTATACATAATATGCACCCGGTGAGATAATGCCGGTTATGGGATAAATCTTATTTTTATAGGAATATTCACAGAGTGATATATCTTGGTCAATTTCTGTAGGATTATAAAATTCGACAAACTGCTCGGCTGGCGAATCTGTGTAATAGGTAAAGATCTCCGTCATCATGACGCCACAAGATTCTGGCAGCTCTTCTTGAACAGCAGGCTCCACAATAACTTCCTCGATATTCGGGTAGTACTTCTCCTCCATGAAGCCTTCCTCTGTGCGGATAAGCGACTGATTATCCGCCTCCTTCGTAGAGAAACTGTGGCCCTGATTCTGACAAGTTAGTTTGCCCCAGCAAACCTCATCGATTAGATTGTCCTCATGAAAAAGCTGGAGTTTGCCCGCCGTGGATGCCAGGCCAGAACTGCCAAAATTATATGCGTAAACCGTGCCCTGATAGTCTAGATATTGCGGGCTTTTCGCAAAGCCAAGAACTAGCCGCTTGGAGACTAAAGTTTGTCCCGGCTGGAAGGCTATTTTGCCAGATTCATTGCCGGAGCTATTATAGTAAACCAGAGAATACCCATCTAATAAAAACTCTTCTTCGTTGCCGTGCGACAGCTCGATAAAGTCATAATTCTGCGATGATGAGTCATTCTTGTAGCCAGCATTGACGGCTGAAATTCAGAACGGAGCCGACTCCGCATAAGAGTGATTCCCCGCCCAAAGAGCGATAGTAAACATAGTAAAAATGATTGCTAATATTTTTCTCATGCGAGCATCTTACAAATTATTCAAAAAAGCAACAAGCGTAAGTGCAATATTTCCGTAAGCGTGATACACTTAAAACATGAGCGATTTACTCTGTATCGCTACGATTATCCTTGTGGGTATTGTTCAGGCTTCCCTGCAACTTAGCTTGGGCGGCCTAATTTTGCTATACCATGCCAGCATGGGCCACCACCGTCGCCGCAAGACGCGCTTTTTGGCACGACATTACATTATTGGCGCCGCGGTGATTAGTTTCTTGATGGTTTGCACGATTGGGTTCATAATTTCCACGATATTTAACGGTGCACTCAGGACAGAATACCTAGTAATTTGCGTTGGGATATTCGTCGCAAGCGCCTTGATTATGTGGCTTTTCTATTACCGTCGCGGCAAAAGCACAGAATTGTGGCTACCACGATCATTCACTCGTTTTATTCAGAGGCGCGCAAAGGCTACGAATGACAATATTGAAGCCTTCTCACTTGGCCTGCTTAGTAGTTTTGCTGAAATGCCACTTAGTATTGCGCTCTACTTTGTGGTCGCAAACTGCATCTTAAATCTTAGTGCGCAGTATCAGATTGCTGCCGTGCTTGGCTATACTCTACTTAGCGTGGTTCCGCTATTAATCCTAAAGTTACGCGTAAAGAGTGGCAAAAATGTCGTCGAGGTTCAGCAGTGGCGCCTTCGCAACAAAGCATTTGCAAGAATTATCTCTGGTAGCGGCTTCCTAGTTCTTGCAGCATTTGTAACGGTTTATTGGATTTTCTAATGAAGAAAAAAATAACTTACGAATATTCATCTCGTGGCATACAACAGAACGTATTGCGTTACGCGCGTAGTCAGAATGTCCCAGAAAACTGGGCAAAGCAAATTGCTGAGCGCGTTTCGAAAGCGACCGATGCCTGGATTGCCGACAAGGACACGGTTACAGAGGAAGATTTAAGAAGAATTATCTATAACGAAATCAAGATTCTGGACCCTGATCTCGCTTTTGCTTATAAGAATCATGATAAAATAATATAAGATGAAGAACCGTTTTGATTACGATCTGGCAGTACTCGGGAGCGGGGACGCTGGAGGCGAAGCAGCATTAATTGCTGCTAAATCAGGGCTCAAAGTCGCCTTAATTGAATCTGGAAAATGGGGTGGCTCGAGCTTAAATTACTCAAATGTACCTTTTGGTGCGCTTTTTTATGCTACCCAGCAGTTCAAAAACGCATTAAACGGCGCAAAATTTGGCCTTTCTAGCACTGGCCTACGCTACAATTATCCAACCGTAAACAACTGGAAAAATATAGCGCTAAAACGTGCCAAAGCAAACAGCAAGAAGGACTTTGAGGAAGCTGGTATTTCCTGCCTTCATGGCCGAGGTCATTTGCTCTCCTCTACCGAAATTAGCGTAAACGAGCAAACTATCCGAGCGAAGAAAATCGTCATCGCGACGGGTGCTTCGATGCTTGATACGGGCATTAAGATTCCAACCGACATTGAGTACTGGTTGCCAGAAAACGTACTCGAAATGATTCGCCCGCCAAAGAGCATCTTTATCGTTGGCGCCGGTTCAACCGGTTGCGAGCTTGCGCAATTCTTTGCAACGCTCGGCACGGAAGTAATCATTGCCGATATCGCTGGACGCTTACTCCCACGCGAAGACGAAGAAGTTGGTCAGGTTCTAGACGAAATCTTCAATAAAGAAAAGATTAAGGTTCTTACGCAGTCACGCGTAATTGCACTCGAAAAGGACGCCACAAGCAAGAAGGTCATCTTCCTTCGCGGCGGTCAGGAAAAATCCATCCGCGTAGATCAGGTTTTGATGTGCACTGGGAATCAGCCAAACATCGATATTGGCCTAGAAAATGCTGGCGTAAAGTTCACCCAGCGCGGTATCGATGTCAACGAACATTGCCGCACAAATGTGAAGAATATTTACGCTGCCGGCGATGTGCTTGGCGGACATAGTTCTACCGAGAAAGCTCTCATTGAAGCACGCGCTGCTGCTGCCGATATCCTTGGCCGCGGTAAGAAAGCCGCAGTAGATTATCGCGGGATAATTCGCGTCACGAACATCTCCCCTGCAATTGCTGAGGTTGGTATCACCGAAGATGATTGCATTCGCCACGATTCGAAATACAACAAAGTTATTATCGCCCTCGATTCCGTCCAAAAAGCCAATACTTCAGATAACATGATGGGCTTCGTAAAATTGATTCTAGCAAAGAAAAGCAACAAGATTCTTGGCGGCACAATTATGGCACCACACGCTGGCCTTATCGCACAAGAACTTGCAATAGCAATCCGCTACGAAATGACGACATACGAACTCGCTAGCGTTCCTCATTTAGCAAATGACTGGAGCGAGCTAATCCGCGTCGCATGCGAACAAGCATAATAAAGAAAGGAATTTATGGATAATCAAAATATCAATCCGGTTCCGCCAGTACAGCCTACGCCAATGGCTGGTCCTGCGCCAGAACCAGTAACGCCAGCAGCACCAGCAGCACCAGCAGCCCCGGTCGCTCCAGCTCCGGCTCCGGCACCTATGGGCGCGCCAGCCACAGTAGCACCAATGGGCGCACCAGCACCAGAAAAGAAAAAGAGTAAAGTTGGCCTAATTATCGGCATTGTGCTCGGCGTATTAGTGTTAGGCGGCGCAATCTTTGGTATCATTGCCCTTCTCGGCAACGGCGGAGATACAGAAGACGAGAGCATTTATGACTCTAACGCATTTTTCCTTCGTGATGATAACGACCACTTTGCGTTATTCAATGACGAGGGTGAGCGCATTACAGAGTTTGAATTTTCTTATGCAAGCAGCATCATTGGCGGTACCGCATTAGTTCGTAAGGCCGACAATGACAAGTCCGCCATCATCAACAGCGAAGGCAAGATTCTAGTTAATTATGATAAGTACCGCTACATCGAACGCCGTGGCGCCCTATACGTTGGTACGGACGACAACCTAGAAGATCACCTACTAAATAGCAACGGCAAAGAACTATATGTTCTCAAAGACAACAAGTTGCTAACTTATGATGATAGCTTTGCGGTTGTAGCAGATTCGAAAGGCTTTCAGGTTCTCAACTATCGCGGTAAGAACGTTTTGTCTATTACCGAAAACCTCGATAAAGATATTCATCTCAGCAATGAGTATGACAACAACTTTGTTATTGTTTCTCATGGTACAACCAATTATGTCATTAATTCTTTGACCGCTGAGGTTGCCGCGCAATTCGAATCCAAGACGAATTTCGAAATCTATGGCTACGACAAGGATGACGATATTCTACTTCTCCGTAGCGAAGATGGCGCAGGCGATAGTCGTGATTACAAGTTCATCGTTAAGGGTGAAGCCAAGGATCTTCCTGGTGGCTGCGAAAGCGTTGACTATTATAGCGTAAGTAAAGTTCTTTACTGTACAAAGGATAGCAAGCGCTACGTACTAAGCAGCGATTTGAAGGTCGGTATCGAGTATACTAACGGCCAGTTCATCGACGACAATACCTACGCACGCAACAAAGAAGATAGTAAGAATTACGGCATCACCTTCTACAAGGATGGCTCCAAGGTTGCAGAAATTAGCTGCCGCTCATTTATAAGCTCTGGCAAAGCAAACGGCGGTATTTATATCGCCTACACGCGTTATTCTTCCGATTGTCGCAAGGATGGCATTGAATATAGCAAATATGAGTATTACTCTGCCGAGGGCAAGAGATTGTTTGGTAGAGACTTCGATAACGCCTACGCATTCTCCGTTGACGGCATCGCACGCGTAAGAGAAAAGGGCTCTGATAGTTACACTCTTATCAATACAAAGGGCGAAAAGGTAGGTAACAGCCACAAATACCTCTACGAAAATACCATTGGCGAATATACAGTCTATTACGGCTACGACAAGAGTAGTGATGCATATACCATTTACACCAATAAGGGTAAGGAGCTCGCAAAGACATCCACAGAGAGCCGCTCTTATCCTCACGGCAACGTCTTTAAAGATAAACTATATATCTACGTTTCTACTGGCGAGGATGAATACAGTATCTTCCGCGCAGAGGATGGTCAAAAATTGGCAACCTCGGAAGAATATCCAACTCTTCGCGAACATTACTTCATGACAGAAAATGATAGTAAGGTTCAGTATTACACTTACGATGGTAAGAAGATTCACGAAAACAAAGGCGAATAGCTAGCCAAAAGCCCTCACAATGTGGGGGCTTTTTGATGGGCTGGTTTCCGAGCAATAAAAAAATAGCCTTTCGGCTTTTATAAAACTTGGTGGCGGGGGTTGGATTTGAACCAACGACCTTCTGGTTATGGGCCAGACGAGCTACCAGGCTGCTCTACCCCGCGACGATACTGTATATATTACACTTATCCGAATAAAAAGTCAAGCCACTCGGAAAAATTACTGCGATAGCTCGAAGTTTCCTCTGTTGGTTTGATGTATTTTGTCTTGGCATGTTCGGAATTCTGCGGCAAAATTACCATAGTTTCGCCGGGCTGCATTTTGCCGGATCGAATGCGCGCCATAAGTTCTTTGTATTCGTAGGTTTTGTAATATTCTTGTTCGAGTTTTAGAGTTTCGACTTCTAGTTGCAACTTTGCCTCTTCGAGTCGGCGCGCCTTGAGCTTCTCTTCTAGCGCCCAGTTGCGCGACATGGAATTGATTGCACCCCAAGTCCAGATGAGACACAAAACTAAGGCCGCAAAAAGCACGATATTATTGAGCGTCAAAATATCTTTCTTTGTATAATAGCGGGCTCTGCGTAGCTGAGTTTTCACCTTCTCTAGCATAAGCTTATTATACCATTAAAAATAAATCGTTTTTAGCCGTCCCCTGTTAGGGGTGTGATATACTTAAGTGCATGGGGGCATAGCTCAGTGGTTAGAGCAGTCGGCTCATAACCGATTGGTCCCTGGTTCAAGCCCAGGTGCCCCCACCAAAAAGTATACAAATCGGCAAAATGGCCGATTTTTTAGCGGTCAATAATTAATTGGATTTATTGCCTTTTATTACTTTAACGAGGCTATAGCCAGTAAAACCAACTAGGCCACCAAACAACACCGCAGACGCTAGGCTTACAAGCGCCACCAGATCATTAAAGCTATGATATGCATTCCAAGCTTGCAAGAAACCTGCCGCGCTTCGCAAGAAGAAATATGCGCTTATGCCTAATATAACTGCATATACGATGATCTTTGAAGAATTGTTGGTGCCTGCTTTCTGGTTCTTTTGAGCTTTGTTGGTTTGTTTTGCGTTTAGTAATCGGATGATAAGCCAAATGATGTCTACGAAAATAAGCAGCTCAAAGAAACGTATTATTATTGCATAGCCGAGCGCCACACCTATATTATCGAGACCACCATGAGTATTCGATAGTGCACCATAATTTAGGACAATCATACCGACTGCTATACCCAATACAATTAAGTGCGGTAGCATAATCTGCTTTTTGCTTTTTGGTGGTCGTTGTACTTTTTTATTTTTGTTTTCCATTGTGTTTGCCTTTGTTGGATATTAATTATATTTTAGCATATTTGTTACCTTATTTTTGTCTGCAATATCTCTTTATGATATAGTTTTGATAGAAGCATAAACATTTTTTGTAGCATGAAAACAAACACGAAAAAGAAACAGCAAGTCAAAACTTCAGATATTATTATTCAGGTTGGATTGGCGCTATATTTTACACTTTACGCTGTAGCGCATCATTTCCTTGGCGTTTACAATACTCGGTGGATTTTTTATGCCGGGATTGCTGCCTTGGTAGCCCATATTGTTTACATAAACAAGCAGACCAAGAAGAAAAAGAAAAAAGAGGTGTTTGCGGAAGGTTTTTGTTTTTATAAGGTTTTCCTACTCTACGTGATTGGCTGTATGATCGGCGTGTATTACGAAGAGATTTTGACCGTCTGCCGCACGGGCGAGTGGCTGTCTAGACAAGGTATTATTTATGGGCCGTTTAATCCGGTTTACGGGTTAGGATTCTTGGCCTTTACTGTGCTTCTCTGCCGCAATTTGAAACGTAAATGGTGGCTAACATATATTTACTCCTGCTTTATTGGCGGCGCAGCTGAGGTAATTACGAGCCTGATTAGCGAATATGTTTTCAAAGTTAATGCATGGGATTATTCGGATAAGTTCTTGAATATTATGGGTAGGACTACGATTCCATTCATGCTCTTTTGGGGCTTGGGCGGCCTAATATTTGTAAAATTCGTCTATCCGGGGCTCTCGAAGTTGATTGAGTTGATTCCGAAGCGTATCGGTAATTTGATTATGCCGACATTCCTAATATTTGTACTGCTAAGCCACGTTATTTCTTACTCCGCCCTATTTCGTTATGGGACGAGAGCCGAAGGGCAACCAGCATCTAATGCGATTGAGGCAGTGCTCGATAAATATTACGACGACGATTTGATGAAACAATATTACGAAAATTCCGCTCACGAAAAAATCGGCGAATAGTACCTTTTCCGCTACTTTTTATTCTTGATTACGTCAAGCGTAAGGATAGCTTCGCCGTCCTTTGTGATGCGAATAACATCGCCAACTTTGATTTCATCAGTACTACTTTTGACCTTTTTATTTTTTGCAACCACCTGAATATCCACATTAGAACTGGCCAGGTTGCTCACATATAACCCGTCCGTCAGTTTGTCGATTTTGATACTAAATTTTCCGAAGCGCTTTTCGATAATCGAATAATACATGAAGACCAGTACTGGGTAGACTAGCAGATGACCGTAATGATTATAGAATATTAGGAAGGAAATGGTCGCCGGAAGTGGCAACAAAATTATCAAGTAAAAGAAAAGCTTTACACCTTTGCGATTATGATAATCGTAGTACTTGGAAATAATCTTGAAGAGGCCGAAGAATACCGCGATATTCACTACGAAGATAGCAAGCCCGACGAAGAAAAAGCGCGGATCTGTTTCTAACGGCTCGATTGAGAATACGGTCGTAAAAAAGAAGCTTGGGATAAATAATAAAGTTAATAGTACAACTAATAATGTTTCCCACCATTTAAAAGGTTTCATATCGTCTCCTTTTTAATGTATTAATAATAACGAAACCATCAGTGGCATAGTAATAATTGAAAGAACCGTGGATATAGTGACGAGCTCGGATGCTTCTGTCTCGTCGCCGTCATATTTAGATGCAAAGAGACCAAGACTAGTAGCGGTAGGCAGCGCTTGGATCAATGTGCATACTACGATTACTTCTTGTGGAAAGCTCAGGAGCGATAGAAGTCCCCAGGTCGCAAGTGGGCCAACGACTAGCTGGATTAAAGCTGTTAGCATAAGCTTCCACTTTTTGATGAGCTTGAGGAATTTTGCATTGCTTAGCATATAGCCAACACAAATGATTGAGAGCGCCGTGGTAGCATTGCTCGTAAATTGTACAGAATCTTTAACGAAACTCGGAAGCTTGAAGCTCGTTAGGAATACGATTACGCCAAGAATTACGGCAATAATGTTTGGATTCGTAATGACACTAAGGACGAGCTTGCCGTCGATTTTATGCTTGAATAAAAACACGCCATACGAGAATAGTGCGATATTAAATGCAATGATGAAGCCGCAGTATGGGATAATTCCCTGCTCGCCAAAAGTACTCGCAATAATTGGGTAGCCCAGGAATGTGGCATTATTGAAAATCAAAGCAAACTGCGCGGCGCTGCGTTGCTTTTCGTTTTTGAAGAATTTCTTATTGAAGATTAATTTTGAGATTAGGATTACCGCCATCATTACGATAAAGCCACCAGCGAGACCAGATAAGAACATGTCAGATGTTTCGTCGTTGTAGCTTGCCGGAAATGCTACGAATAAAGAGGCCGGCATGAAGACGGTAAGTAATAGATTAACTAGGTCTTTGTTGGTTTTTGGCGAGATGAGTTTGAGTTTGCCAAGCAAAAAGCCTAGCGCCAAAATAATGCCGATTGTACCAAGTCTGGAATAGAAATCAGTTAACTCAATCTCCATTTTCTACCTTTTTGATATCCTTGCGACCGCCAACTTTTTTGTAGATTTCTTCTTCGAGGCTAAGGATCTTATCAAGTTTGCGGCGAATACCCTCGTCGGTTTTGTAATCTTCTTGGGTCTTTTTGTCTATAGCATTGACGTCGTGCACGATTTTTTCGATATGACGCTGCTCCTTATCCGCTGCCAACTGAGAGAAGATCGCGATTGCGATAGATGCTGCAGAAATTAATAAGATAATACAGTCAAAGAACGTATCCGCAAGCTCTTTTGAGGACACTATTAATAGAACAAGCCCCAAAAAAGTTAGAACCGCGAACACAATTGTTAAAATGAACATGAATTTACGAAATTTACGCATTTGCCTCCCTTTTTAGTTATAACCTTCCGCCTGAAGTTCAAACATTTCTTTATACAAACCGTTCTTTGCGATTAGGTCATCGTGCGTGCCACTTTCTACAATTTTACCATGGTCTAGCACAATAATCTTCTCTGCCTTTCTAACTGTCGAGAAACGGTGCGAGATAATAAGTGTGGTCTTGCCCTTCTGTTTTTCGAGGATATTCTTGAAAATCACATATTCGGATTTTGCATCGACGGCAGAAGTCGGCTCATCTAGAATCAGGACGTTTGGCTGGCGGAAGAATGCGCGCGCAATGCTGAGGCGCTGCCACTGTCCGCCAGATAAATCAGTAGCATTTTGAGCATCAAAATCTTTGGACATGACCTGGTTGAGGCCGTTTGGATATTTTTCTTCTAGATTACCGAGGCCGGCGAGTTCGAGCGCTTCCCTAATTGTGCGCGGACTATATGGGCGAGTAACGTCGCCAAACCAGACATTTTCGCCAAGCGTAGCAAATTCATAACGCGAATAATCCTGGAATAGTGCGCCAATTTGTTCAAGATAAGATACGCGTTCGATTTGCTCGAATGGAATATCATTGATAAATATCTCGCCATCGGTTGGTTGATATGCTCCAATCATTAGTTTGATGATTGTAGTTTTGCCGGCACCGTTTTCGCCGACAATCGCGAGGCTGTCGCCAGGATTCAATACAAAGCTAACATTATCTACAGCTTTTACGCGCGAACGCGGATAAGTGAATGAGACATGGCGGAATTCTATCTTTGGGATATCATTCACTATTACGGCGCCGGTTGGACGAGCTGGCGTGTTCATAAATTCCATGAAGTCAGTTGCGTTTACGACACTCTCACTTGCGCTGGCAATATTCGCAAACAAAGAGGTGATGTTGGAATTTAGGTTGCTTAGGAGCGTACGGACTGTCATGAAAGCACCAAACTCAAACTTACCAATCATAATTTCGAATGAAATAAATAGCAAAACAGAGTAAGTAACAATGTCTTCTATCGCACGTGAGCTGATATTTGGCCAGAAGAAAGATTTTACATCTGCGATATCCTGCTCCTGGCTGCGACGACGTGCTTTGACCATCTGTGAAATAAGCTGCTTCGACAGACTATTAAGCTCGATTTCCAGTGCGGAGTTTGAATTAGTAATCTTCTGTTGAATTGCGAATGCAACGCGGCGATCTTTCGTGAATTCGCGCCAGTTGCGACGTTGTTTGGCGGCGAGACGTAGGCTGAGAATTGAATATGGTACCGATGAAAGAATTACAATGATTGCGACGATTGGCGAAACCGTAAAAGTAGAAACAAGTACAGCAATCAAACCAATCACGGATGAAACGATATTTATTACATTATTCGAAACACTTGCGACCGATGAACCAAAATCCTGCACACGATCAAACTTATCCGCGAACTCTTTACTTTCGCGCGTAGCGAGTGGGATTTCGATATACTTCTCTGCTAGGTTTTCACTTACGTAAATATATACATCCTGCCAAGTCGTAAGCGACAACATATTGTTGACCTCGCGCAGGAGCGTATTAATAAGTTGAATAATCAGCATTAATACCGCAATCAGTACAAAAGGCACAAAATCTTGCGTATTAACCGCACGAAGGAGTTGGTTAGTGGCATGACCCAACAGTAACGCGGTGATTGACGGGACAATAGAGTTGAACGCGCTATAGATCCAGAAGAAATATCGCTTAGCACCAACCGCCTTACGATAAATTCGCATTGTATACCAAACGGAACGGAGCGACATGCGCGGATAATTGGCACTTTTTCGCTCCGCTTCTTTTAGGGCACGCTTGCGCTCGCGTTCAATATTGCGAGCGTCGCGTTTTGCCTGTTTTTTCCGTTTGCTTTTTTCTGACATACTATTCTACTGTGACTGATTTTGCGAGATTACGTGGCTGGTCAACATCGTTTCCACGTTCGACTGCGACATAATATGCGAACAACTGTTGGAGTGTATTTAGAAGAATTGGCATCAAGAGCTCAATCTTGCTATCTACGCGGACTATATCGTCCGCCTCAATGTCCGCTTTGCTGTTAGTGAGAACAATAGCTTTGCCGCCACGAGCACGAACCTCATGGAGACCGCCGAGAGACTTGTCATAGAGCCAGTTGTCCAAGATATCGAACACTTCGAAGAAAGTTTCGTCGACGAGGGCGATTGGGCCATGCTTAAGCTCACCGGAAGCATAACCTTCGGCGTGAATATAAGAGATTTCCTTGAGTTTGAGCGCGCCTTCTAGAGCGATTGGATATGCGGTATCGCGACCAAGGTAAAGCGCATCGTTGTACTTTGCGTATTTCTTTGCGAGTTGTTCCATTTCGGCGCGATGAGTATTGAGAGTGTTTTCGATTTCTTTTGGAAGGATAGACAATTCTCTTGCGAACTTATGGATAAGTTCGGTATTACCACCGTGATAGCCAGCAAGCATACCAGCAAACATCAACATCGTTACAACCTGTGCCGTGAAGGCTTTTGTAGATGCAACGGAAATTTCTGGGCCAGCATGAACATAAGTACCACCATCAACTTCGCGTGCGATAGTTGAGCCAATTACGTTGACGATACCGAGTGTCTTTACGCCACGTTTTTTGATTTCGCGGAGACATGCAAGCGTATCGGCGGTTTCGCCAGACTGAGAGACAATAAGGGCGATAGATTCCTTCGGCAAGTGGAAGGAACGATAACGGTATTCTGATGCGATAACTACTTCTGTTGTAATGTCTGGTATTAATTGTTCCATGTAGTACGAAGCAAGGAGGCCGGCATAATATGCGGTACCACAACCAACGATTACAATATGACGAACGTCGCGCATTTCCTTCTCGGTAAGGTTTGGACCACCGAGGTGCATTGTGCCATTCTTTGCATCAACGCGGCCAGAAAGCGTATTTGGCAAGGTGGTAGCCTGCTCCATAATTTCCTTGAGCAAGAAGTGATCGTAGCCGCCTTTTTGAATCTGCTCTACGTCGCCTTCGATTTTCTCTGGGTTTGGATTGAGGTGCTTGAGATTTAGATTAAATACCTCGGCGCCGTTTTTGTTGCAGACGGCAATTTCGCCATCATTTAGATAGATGGCTTCGCGAGTATAACCGAGTAATGCAGAAGCGTCAGAAGCAATAATGGTTTCATCTTTGCCAAGACCGATAATGAGCGGCGAGCCAAGACGCGCAACGACAATTGTGTCTGGTTCTTCTGGCGAAAATACAGCAATACCATAAGTGCCACGGACTTCCTTTAGAGACTTCGCAACAGCATCCTTGAGCGTAGTGCCTTCTTTGTAATTACTATCAATGAGTGCAGCAAGGACCTCGGTGTCGGTATCGGAAGCGAAGGTATAGGAGCTGAGTTTTTCTTTTAGCTCTTTGTAGTTTTCGATAATGCCGTTATGAACAAGGTAGATATTCCCTACATGGTGTGGATGAGCATTCGCAACAGTAACACCGCCGTGAGTTGCCCAACGAGTATGCCCGATACCAAGATGGCCCTCATGCGGTTTTGCTGACAATACTTGTTCTAGTTCTGAAATCTTTCCTACCGAACGCGCAATATGAGGTACCTTTTCGTCGTCGAGAGTCGCAATACCTGCGGAATCATAGCCGCGATATTCGAGACGTTTAAGCCCACTCAGTAAAACATTCTGAGCAGTTTTATTACCAACGTAGCCCACAATTCCACACATATTAACCTCCTGTTTTTCTTATGTTTAGTATAACTTTTTCTTATCTTAGAGTCAAAAAGACGGCCACCATAAAGGATGACCGCCTAGTTCGAGAAAAATATGTTTTTTTATTTTAGCGACGCTGTTTGAGGCCGAAGTAAAGGCCAAAACCTGCAACGCTGGAAGCCGCAATTACTACGAATGCGCCGAAGCTACCATCGAGAGTCTTTGGGTTCTTAATCTTGCGGTAGCGATAGATAACTTCCACATCGCCATCTACGGTACCGTTTGCATTCTCCGGGGTGCCGACTAGCTGATAATCTTTTGGATTTTCTTCGAGTGGGTTGGTAGTGTATTCATCGCCCTTGCCGTACTCTTCTTCGGTACAATCGACGAATTCTTTGCCGGTTTCGTCATCAATCCAGCATACCGTTACGGTATATGGTGGAGTGTAGCGATAAATAACAGTAACATCATCATTTACTGTACCACTTGCATTTTCTGGATCTTCTACAAGGACATAATGTTCTGGAATTTCGTCAGATTCGATAGTGTCATAACGAGCACCGTGATCGTAATCTTCTTCGTAACCTTCAGCGATTTCTTCTTCGGTTTCGTCATCGATATAGATAACGGTGACGGTGTGCTGAATCTTTACTTCGACTGGATCGGATATTAAGGTAATATCACTGCCGCCTTCTGGGGTATAAACGGTTTTTGCTAAGTTTTCGATTGGCGAGACCGTGATTGGCGACTTTACGGTTGTTGGAATAGTAACCGTATAGATGTGACCGTAGAAGTTGATGCCGGATGTGGCTTTTGCAACTGCGGAGACGGTATTGCCGGAAATAGTAATCGTAAAGTTAGCAGTTACGTCTTTGTTATTTTCGTCAGTAATTTTGATTTTATCCTTGGATGGTAAGATAAGATGATCGTCGAAGGAATCAGAAATCGTGAAGCCAGTATATAGCTTGCTGCGAACAATCTGAGAGTAATTCGACCAGAGAGACATAAACGCGGTAATGTCAGCCTCGGAAGAATAGTTGTTTGGCACTTCCTGGCGGATCTTGAAAGTAAGCGTATCGCCCTTCTTTGCTTTTGCCTTATCTACAGTCTTAACTGGTTTTGGCATGCTGTATGGAACCGCAGAGCCAAACATAAAGCCTGCGCCGCAGCCCGTACCGCCATAGCGATAGGTCCAAGTGGAATTAGTTAATCCGGTGGTTACTGTAAAGATAGAGTTTGCGTAATAGATACCGTTAAAGTTCGCGCCATTGATTGCATCGACGGAGTAACCATTATCAGCAATACGTAGAGTAGTGTCAGTTGCTTTAGCATTTTTATCATAATAGATGGTAGTAGAGCCATTTTGAGGGACAATACCTTCGTTGCCTCTTAGGAATTCGTCGGCATAGGTTGTAATATTGCCATTCTCGTCGCGATTACCGTTTGGCACATCAAAGTCCCAGTGTGCGGAACTGACGTTATTAATGCCAGCTGGAGTACAGGAGTCAGAGGACGCAACGTAAGTACCCTTCTTGCAGAATTGGACGCTAAACAAACTGTCTGCGTTACGTGATTGGTTCCAGGCAACGATTGGATCGCCGGCCTTTAGCTCGGTTATAGTATGCAAATCGTCCTGTGGATGTGTTGCGGCTGAGGAGCCATAAATTTGAGTATCGAGAGAAAGAATCGCATAGGCTTTTGGGTTGCCATTTTCATCATTTCCTTCGATCCATGGATTTACATCATGAACCTTATATAGCACATCGAGCTTCTTGCCCTGAGCGTCAACTGCCGTACTGTCCTCGATTAGGAGTGTGAGGCTCTGACCTTTTCCGATAAGGTTATAATTTCTATATGCATGGTCGGATACTTTAGTAACCTCACCAAGCGTAGCATCGCCTGCTGCTTTTACGACGGTGATCTTTGTATCGTCCGTCCAATAAACTTTTGTGTAAGCATAAGTATTGTTCAGCTTCGTATCGAGCTGACTAAAGTCCTTATATGACACAGAGGAAGCCGCGCTTACATCGGCTGCTCCAAATAGTGGCATCGCCAAACTGGCAATGGCCGCTGTCAAAAAGGCACAAGTGTGGAGTTTTTTCATATTTTTCTCTTTTTATGTTTTTATTTTGACCTTTTGTAGCCTAATAATAGCATTATTATCAACAAAATGCAAGTGCTTATTCTATATCTTGACTTTTTTCCGAGAAACTAGTACACTTAGATTACCTTCCCCTGTAGCTCAATGGTGGAGCAAGAAGCTGTTAACTTCGAGGTTGTCAGTTCGAGTCTGACCGGGGGAGCCATTTTTTAGCTTTCAAAAAGCCGCCTCTTCATGGGCGGTTTTTTGTTGTTTTTATCTTTTGATCATCTTCGCGAGGATGACGTTGCGATAGTGCTTCGAATCTTTATCGCAGGTAGAGAGAACGATAATTTTATCCTTCTCTCCTAGCTCTACGTAGCGCGATTGGCGTGAATAGTTGTGAATTTCATTAATAATCAAATCATTTTTGCCATTAATATTACTGTCGTGGTTGTAAATAGTCGTACGATTAACATCTATAACTGCAAAATTCATAATTTCTAGATCATAAGTGGCATCTTCGGTGTAAAGAATACCCTTCTCGTGGCTATCGAAATAGTCTTTTTGCTCAAACATTGCGATGCCGCCAAACATGAGCTTGCCGTCCATACGGTGACCATAAACAAGCGTAAAGTCGTCTTTAAAACCGTGGTTACGATAATCAACAAAGATGCTCCCTGCTGTTGCGAAATCTCCACGATAATTACGCGTGAGATATTTTGTATTATCCGATGTTTGAACTACCGGATAGTCTATTTCGGTATTATTAATCTTTAGCCAGGCTTTTATTTCCGGATTTATCTTATGTAGCTCATCAAAATCAATTTCTTTATCATCATCCGGTGCGAGTGTAGCAATTTCGTCATCCATTTTTGCGCTAACATGCACGTAATGAATATCAAACAATGCGTAAAACCCTACTATAAATAGCAGCAGGAAAACCGCCGTTGATGCCAAGTCGACTACGTCTTCGAGGTGATGGCGGACAATTTCTGAAACTTTTTTCTTCATATTAGATTGACCTCGTTCTGAGAATAGTGACTATTTTTCCTTTTATATCTTTTGCGTAGATTGCCCCGAAGCTGCGCGAGTCGTCCATGGCTTCGAGATTTCCGTTCAGTAGGAAGTAACTTCCATTTGGAACGCGGAACGGAAAGCTAATTGTTGGTGTTTCTCCCTCATTGAGACTGTAGACGACGCGGTCGGACACCTGCGCGCCATTGACGTACAGGCGCCCAACGTCGTCTATGGTGACAATGTCACCGGGAGAGGCTAGTATCGACGAAACGTGCGTTTCATTATCGCGCTCAAACAGCACGACATCGTCTGGATAATATGTCTTATCCGTACGGGAGAATAGGACAAGATCACCGTCCTCTACGCGATTAGACATAGATACGCCCTCTACCCGTCGAAGGCCAATCAAGACACCGAATAACAGCCACAGTACCAGTATTAGTACTACGGATTTCATTATTAGGCGTACCCAGTTACGGTTTTTTCTTAGAAAGACCTTCGTGTTCATATTTTTGTTTTAACTTTCTTAGCTAATTAAGCCTCTTCTTCGTCGTCATTTTTGCGGCGAGCAATGATAAAGAAGATACCAAATGCACCAATCATGAGAAGAATGAGATAGAACCAGAAGTTAGTAACGATACCAGTTAGTGGATCGGATTGTTTGTTGTTTTCGATTTCGGTTTTATTCTTGGTGTCAAATTCGTCATCATTAACAGCAACGGTAACCTTGGTTACAGTGTTGGTTTCTGTACCGTCCATCTTGGTGGTATATTCTTCGTCACCTACCTTGGTGATGGTATAGCTTGTGCCTACAGGAATTTGGTTTGCGCCGTTATTCTGACCAATCGTGAGAGTATCGCCATGGCGTAGATATACGGTTGCGGTTGAACCACCCGAAATAGAAGTTGCGCCATTAGGACAAGTTGTATCGGAGCTAATATTATAGGCGGACTGAGAAGTTACGGCACCAGCTGCTGGAATGCTGATAGTATATTCGAAACAATGATCTTTCTCGGCCATGTTACCGGTAGTGATAGCAGTTGTTTCAATGTAGGTAAACGCAGCACCGCTAGTCCAGGTAGCTTTTGTTACCTTATCGTTATTTTTATTTAGGATTGCAACGGATGCTTCATAAATATTGTTGTCCGGAACATTGTTTGCGTCTACATGATAGCGAACACGTACTTCGACTAGATAATCGTTGTGCGCGGTATCTATAGGATAGTTGGCACCATCTGTGGACATGGTTTCAGCAATCTTGAAGGTGTAATCACCGACTTTGCTGAAATCCGCGCTAGAGAAATCTAATGTAGTGGTTTGCGTGGCAGTCGTACCGGTTGGCGCTACGTTATTGAATTCGATTGTAGCACTGGTAGGATAGCCAGTCACCGTACCTGGATTATCGGCACCGGTAGTGACCGAATACGTGAAGGTATTCGTTACCGGGTTTGTAATATTAGTAATGCTCCTCTCTAGTGTGACGATATTGCCGGTACCGTCATAAGTTGCTGTGTTGGCGAATACGCCAGCCACTGGAAAAATCGTTGATACTGCTAGAGCGATAGCAGATACGCCAGCGGCAAATGAAAGTTTTTTCATTTCTCCCTTTCTTTATATTTTTTGTTTACGTTTTTTATTTACAATACCTATTCCTATCCCGATCGCTCCTACGATCATTAATATAGAATAAAGTATTGTACTAGTTGAATGAACCCCAGTCAGGACGGGGTCGTCCTGCGTGCTTCGGACGTCGAAGCTCGCGGTTGCGGTATATTCTTGTGAATTATCTAGGTAATAATAATTGTCGGCGGTCGCTGAGGTAATTTTTGCCGTGTTAGTGATTGTCTGCGTGAGATCTTTTGGAATTACATATGATGCATATAATGTTATGGATTCGCCTGCGGCCAGAGTTGAGATTGTGGCCTGGTCATCGGAGTCTACCTGATAGCCCTCACCATTTGAGAAAACAGCGCCATCTAATAGTTCGTTAACGACCACGTTTGTGATATCGAAATCTGCAGTGTTCGTGACTGTAATTTCGAATGGAACAGTGTCTAGTGCGCGGTAATATTCTGGCGCGTTGATGACCTGCTTGGAGATTTCTGGAGTAAAGTATCCATTGAAATGCTCCCAGGTGCCCGTAATAATGACATCTTCGGTCGGCATCGTGAATGAGGTGCCAGCATCGGAGCCATTAATCTTCCAGCCGAGGAAGCGATAGCCTTCTGCGGTTGGGTTCGGTGCTACTGCGACAGTACTCCCATGCAACTGCTCAGTTGTAGCCGGCAGAAGTGTTTCAGCATTTTGTGGGATTACATCGCCTGCAAATTGGTAAATAACGTTGTGGTATTTTGGATGATAAACATAGGTAAGCTCCATGTCTTCCGTAATAATACCGGTAGCTTCTCCGCCCTGGAGCTCAGCATCATAATGATCATTGTCGATTGGGGCGGCAGTATACGTTTCGCCGTCCTCATATTGCGTAACCACGTCCGGCGCAAATTCCGTACCGTCTTCGTTTATATGATGGATAGTAAGGCTATAATGTGTCGTATTATTAACGTTCTCGAAAGTAACCGCATCACTAGTACCCGTGACGACATTGCCGTAATAAATATTACTAATACGATTAGTTAAAATATAGGAATGTTCTAATGAAATATTGCCTTCGGAGCCACTTATTTCTGCAGTCTCACTGAGTATTAATAGAGAGTAAATAGTGAAGGAAGATGGAAGCGTGGTTTCATAGTTTGATGCATTAACGCTTAAATTATTATTCCCGGTGACTTCTTTCAAAAGATTTATGAGTTGCGAGTATTTCGTTCCACTATAGTTCTCCAATGTCCATAGATAGTAAGTGCCAGAATTTGATCTCATTAGGACAAAGTTTACATCGCCAAGCGTCTGGCTAGTCGTCGTAGTGCTGCTTTGTGAATTCAAAACCGCAACAGTGTCGGTAGTATTTGGGGAAAGATTATTGGCGGTGATTTCATAGTTTTCGACGTCGGCTTCTCTGATGGTGTAGTTTGCGCTGTATGGAACAGAATCAAAAACACCTACCCACTTATTGCTATCAGTTTGATCCTGATTAGCTGAAGTGAGCGTGATCGTCTTGACCACATTATTGCCATCTAGAAGTTCGAGCGTTACGCTACTTGGTCTAGATGAGGCATCCTGGTCATTCCATGCAACTTGGACTGGAATATTCATGCCAGTCTGAGAGAAAACAGCATTAAAAACAAAAGCAGTTGCTATAACTACCAGTACAGCAATTGAGAGTGCTCTTGTGAGTTTTTTCTTAATGCTGGCTTTCGCTGACCTGCTGAAAACCATTTTTGACCTTTTTGTATTAGTTTTTGTTGAATTTTTGTTTCAACTCACACATTCCACTTGCGTTTATTTTACTATTTTTCCTGATCATTGTAAATATAATGTTTATCTTTTCCTACAGAGGTAGATAATTGAAAAACCTTAAAAAATCGTACTTGACGCGTGTTTTTGGTTGTGCTTATAATTGGCTTATAAAAGGTCAAAATAAAAATTAAAAACAAGGGTCATTTTTATGAACAGAAGAAAAAAGTCAGCGCTTTTTTCCGCAACATTAGCCGGCGTCGGTTTGGTTGCTGGTTCTGTAATAGCGCTAACATCAAATACTCACGCCGCTGAAGAGGTCAACTTCGACGGAATGAGCGTTGAAGATATTTCGGAAGTCATCAGCAAAAAAGCCGAAATGTCTGCAGATAGCGTATCCGAATCGCTACAAACAAAAACTATCATTGTGGACGTTCCGGACGTTTCTGTTCTAGAAAATGATCCAACAATTGTCAAATTCGAGCGTACGCTTGCCGGTAAATATATCGTAGAATATAAAACCGTAGAAGATACCGCTAAGGGCTATGATGCTATTTCCAATGCAGACGACAGTAGCGCTATTCTAAACCTCAAGCTTAAGAGTAACCGCTTTAAATTCACTGGCGACAAAGAAGGTGCACAGGCCTGGGGCGTAAAGACCATGAAAATGGATGTTTATGCCGATTCTTTGGAGTCCAAAACAAATAAAGTTACTGTAGCCGTGCTAGATTCCGGCATCAACAAGGATCATGAGGTATTCAGCGAAAGTTCACAATATGATCGTTTAGATTTTACGTACGCACACGACTACGTAAATGACGATAACGATCCTGCAGATGATAATTTCCATGGCACAATGGTTGCAGGTACCGTCGCGGAATCTACGCCAAAGAATGTAAAGATTATCCCAATTAAGGTTCTAGATAATGAGGGGAACGGCGACTTTAGCTGGTTATTCTCAGCGCTTAGCGATATTGCTGGCAAGGTAGACATTATCAATATGAGCCTCGGCATAGAACAAAAAAATCTCACTGCCACACAAATGCAGTACATAGATGACGAGATGGCAGCGGCAAAGGCTAAAGGTTCGATTCTAGTAGCTGCAGCGGGCAACGAATCCGCGGATTCTATAGATTATCCAGCAGCCGCACCAGCATGTATTTCTGCTACTTCCGTAAACAGCTCTAATCAATTCTCCAGTAGCTTTTCCAATCATGGCGTTAGAGCAGATTTTGCCACACCTGGCGAAGATTTAATTTTGCCAGCATACGACGATAATGAAAACTACTATATTAATATAAAAGGTACTTCATTCTCTTCCCCATTCCTAGCTGCAGCAATTGCAAATATTAAGATGGAGTATCCTGGCGCTTCTCAACAGGAAGTCTTCGAGTACTTAAAGCTCAACGCAGAAGACTTAGGTGATGCAGGATGGGATGAATATTATGGCTGGGGCAGCGTCAGCTTCCACGTCAATAAATATGCCGACCTCAAGATTAACAGCGTCACCGTTCCTACCGAATGGACTAATGAAGACGTCACAGTAACCGTAAACGCAAGCAGCTCCGCTTACAACATCCAAAAGCATGTGCTTGGCGAAGGCAATGTCATGACAACCCCAACTGCCTGGACCAATGTTGCCACCGCAGGTAAGACCATTGCCGAAAAGAAGACTGTTTCTAAGAATGGTACATACACAATTTGGCTAAAGAATAGCAATAATGAAACTGCTTATAAAACCTTTACCGTTAATAAGATCGATAAGACCAAACCAGCTCTTACGACCAATATCAAGGCTTCCGATATTACCGAAGATAGCGTAACTCTATCTGTCTCCGTCGATGAAAATGAGAGCGGTCTCGACAAGATTGATTGGTACTACAAGAAGTCCAGCGACAGCAAATACACTAAGGTTTCTGATACCATTTCTTCAAACAGCCTTTCCGCAATGGCCGTCACTAAGACTCATAAGCTTAGCGACATTGAAGGCGGCGAATATTCCGCATACGCAGAGATCTTCGACAAAGCTGGCAATAAGGTAACTTCCGCAACGATTACCTTCACTGTAGAAGCAGATGGCGAGGATGTTGGTGGTGACCCAGTGGTTCCAGAAACTCCTACCGATCCAACCCCATCCGAACCAGGCAATCCTGAGAAACCAGAAGGCGATACTCCAAAACCAGTTGATGGTGGCGTAGCCAACCCAAAGACTGATAGCCAGAGCATCCTTCCAGTATCTATCGCCGGTGGCGCATTCCTACTCGCAGGTGCATTCGTAGCAATTCGCCGTCGCCGTTAATCAGATAAACGACCTAAATGACCCTAGTATCTCCCCTTTAATGGGGGGATACTTTTTATTTAGTCCTAATTATTTAATACTCATGCTTTTAACAAAAGGCCGGCTGTTCCATACTTGGTGCTAGCCGGCGCGTGTTCCTTATAAAATTATCCGTATTGTGCTTCTGGCTCGAAGATGTCTACTCGCGTGGCATCTTGATTATTCTTGATTTACCACATTCCATCCGTGCCGGCTTTAATAGTCATTAATCACTGTAGTCGGAATCTAGCGCAATATTGATTGAATACTTCGGGAAAGTTTTCCTGAGGTGACGCTTAATAGCAAGATAATAGGCGCGGCGATTCTTAACGTCAAAGCTAAGCACTACGTCAAAGCTTATTTCCCTTTTCTTCTCGTCTACATGGAAACCATGCATCTGAATTACGTGATCATAATGCGACAGCAATTCCTTGACGCGACGATACATCTTGTTGATTTCTTCGCTCTCGGTATTGATAGAATAAATGCCAACCGAGCTGATATAGATATGGTAGCCATAGAAAACCTTCCGACGGACTTCGCGCGAGATATCGTCGATTTCGCGCGCAGTAAGGGATTCCTCTACTTCTATATTTAGCGAGCAGAATATCATTTGGGTGCCATAATCATGAATCATTAGGTCAAATGCGCCTTTTACGCCGGGCACTTCACGGACTGATTTTTTGATGTTTTTGGATAGCTCTGGACTAACGCGCTCTCCTGCGATTACGCTAAAGATTTCGCGCAGCATCATGAGGCCAGAACGAATAATTAGGACTGAGATTATAGTCGCTAGGTAGGCCTCCGTTTTAAATCCGGTGGTTAGATAAATAACTGCGGATATTATCGTTGCAAACGAGATAATGGAATCAAAAAGCGCATCGGTACCAGACGCTTTCAATGAGTCGGAATCAACCTTCTTCGCGGTTTTTCGGAAATATAATCCGATGAAGATTTTTACTATAACCGCAATAGCCACAATAGTAATCGATAAAGCGTTGTAGGTGACATCCTCTGGGTTGATGATTTTATCAATTGATTCTTTGATTGCCGTTATGCCGATATAAATGATGATTATGGCGATGACTGCCGTACTTAGATATTCGTAACGACCATGCCCCATTGGGTGGCGACGGTCTGGCGCTTTATTTGCAAGCAGAATGCCCACAATCGTAACAATAGATGAAAGCATATCGCTAAAGTTGTTAACAGCATCAAGAATAATAGCAATGGAGTTTGTAAGAATGCCGACAAATGCCTTAAAGGCTGCTAGAAAAAAATTACCGACGATGCCGACGATACTTGTGCGAATAATAACTTTCTGGCGTTTAGCGATTTCTGTCTCAATAGTGATCATGTTAGCGAAGTTTTTTAAGATTCGTCAGGATTTCAATATATTCCTCAATTGCTTCCAGTGGAAGGACTTTTTGCTGCAAAACCGACAAGACTGTTTCATAGAACCAAATTTCACGCGAACGGCTAACATGGAAGGCTTTCCAAATTGCGCCACCAGAATTCTTGTGCTCCCTAATTATCTCAGACATATTATGAATTTTGTCCGCACAGGAAACCATAAGTGGACGTATGTCGCTAATTTCTGCCAAATGGTCAATATAGCCCTGCTTGCGCTCCTGCCAAGCTTCTTTTGTCGGCTCGGTAATATCCGGCTCAGTGACATCTTCTACGATTCCAACGATATCTGCACCAAAGTCGCGCAACATATCCGTACGTGAATATATTCTTTCCGGGACGTCCTCTAGAACGTCATGCAATAAGGCAGCAATAAAAGTATCTTCGTCATCGACGTATTTTTGAGTAATTAGCGCAACCGCCATAGGATGCACAATAAATGGGGTCGATGATCCTTTGCGATATTGGCCTTCGTGAACACTCGCCGCTATGCGAATAGCGTCATTAATCCTTTGAGAATATACCATTAATTACATTGTAGCGTATTTTTAATATTTTTGCTTATGCTACAAAAAGCCACGGGGGTTTCCCGTGGCCAACCGAGATGATGACGAAATGGTTTTACATATCATCGGATGTCTGTCGATAGACGTTGATTTCGTCGCGACAGTTCGAGCACCGAGTATCGACGAGTTTAAAGCCCTCCTCGGGGATACAGTTTTCGCCCGCCCTATACTTGATACCGTAGTTCTTGTACTCTCCATCGGTATGCATCGTGTACTTGCGAACGCGGAAGAACAGCTTGTGGTCTCGCTCAACGCTATCGATGATGCGATAGAAAGCATGCTTGCGATCACCCTGATCCAGGACGGTTTTGATTACCACGAGGGTGTCCTTCTGCGGGCTCATTTCGATGAAATGCTCGCCATACATCAGCGTATCAGGAAGGCTGCAAGGCTTGAAGGTCATGCGCAGCACGTCATCGACGATGACGGCGGAGCGAAGCGGATAGTTTTCCACAGACAGGTTCTTCTGGAAATAGATTGTACCAGAGACTGTCATGAAAGTTGCAGGATCGGATAAGCCATAGATCTGATAATTCGTTGTAATCATCACAATCATCTCCTTTTGGTAAAAGTGCATTGTTTTTCAGTAACAATCTATATATTATATCACATTTTTGCCATAAATGCTAGTCTTTTTGACTATACTATGTTATACTCACATCAAATGAAGATATCTTTTGTGATCCCTATATATAACGAAGAAAAAGGCTTTTTGAAGTTTTATAACTCCATGTTATTGCCAGAACTCAAAAAGCTCAAATACGACTACGACGTAATTCTCGTTAATGATGGAAGTAAAGATAAGAGCCTCGAGATAATCCAGGATTTAGCCGAGAAAGATAATCATATTAAAGTTCTGGCTTTTTCTAGGAATTTTGGCAAAGAGGTAGCCTTAACTGCCGGCATCAACGAGGCAGATGGCGACGCCATCATGACAATGGACGCCGACGGACAACAGCCACCAAAACTAATTCATGAATTTATCCAAAAATGGGAAGAAGGTGGCGAAATTGTAATTGGCGTACGCGGAAAATACGAGAAGCATGGCCTAATCGCGAAAATGGGTTCCAAGTTATTTTATTGGATTCTTGGTGTAATGGGCGTAAAAGATACCGTCCCGGGCAGCACGGATTTCCGTCTAATCGATAAATGCGTCGCGGAAGAATACAGAAAGCTAACTGAGCACGGGCGCATAACACGTGGTCTGATGGATTGGATGGGGTTCAAGAAAGTCTATATCGACTATATCTATGGTAATCGTTTGGCAGGCAAGCCAAGCTACAACTTTAGTAAACTCTTCCATCTTGCGATTGATAGCTTCATCTCACTCTCCTCTACTCCACTCGTAATCTTTGGATGGATTGGCGGTTTTATTACGGTAGCTTCATTTATCTTGGGCCTATTCGTGATTATCGAGGAATTTATTCTTGGTGATCCGATGCAATTAAAGTGGACCGGCACGACCTGCTTGAGCATCTTTATTTCCTTCCTGGTTGGGCTGGTGCTTGTCTCCCAGGCAATTACAGCGCTTTACATCTCGCACATTCACGCAGAAACTCAGGCGAGACCACTTTATATTGTCGATAAAAAGAATTCTAGAAATATAAAAAAGTAGCCCATATAACACTGTTTTGCTTATGGTAAAATAGTACTATATGGAGGCTGTTGATAGGAATTACAAAAAAATTTTGATTTTTTTGTTGGCTGGCATTGGCGTGTCAGCATTAATAATTTTGGGTTTTATTATTGCGCCATTGTTTAGTGGAGCAAAAAAGCCCGCAATACTAAGTCTAAATATTGCGCCAAGTACCGCAACTATCGAACTGAACGGCGAGGAGCTTCATGTCGGGGCGTATGACAATCTAGAGCCGGGCAATTATACTGCGACAATTCACCAAGACGGTTTCGAAAGCAAAGAGATTTCTTTTACGCTAACGACTGGAGAAACTACAACAATTTACGAATACATTTTGAGTGAAACTGAAGGTTTTAATTATTTTGAGAAAAACCGTTCAGATATTAATACTCTGCGCGAGATTAAAGATAATGACGACGTTAAAACTTTTCTCGATAAATACGACAAAAAATTGGCAATCAAGCAAGTCCTCCCTATTCTCCTTAACGACTACGACCCGGTTCGCGCTCGCTTAATCACGGGCGAGATTACCGACGGAAGTAACAATCCAAAATGCACTTATGCTTTCTGCTTACAAGTTAATGTAGGCAAAGATATGGAATGGCGCGCAAAGCAGGTGGTTGAGCTTGCGGGCTTTAATTATGACGACTACGAGGTAATTTATGCGGATTAAAAAAATAATTAAAAGCGCGCTTTTGGTTGCTCTTGCAATCATAATTACATTCCCGCTCGATACGACATATGCTGCAGTAGAAAACTTTATTGATAAGTTTGCCGCTAATAATATTATGTTTTATGATCCAGACGCCTGCGAAGGTGACGGCGGAGGCGGAATCGTCGGTGGCGAGGCAGTCGTTAGTGGCTCAACTGCGGCCGAAAAGGTTTGGTCTGGCCTCAAGTCGATGGGATTGTCCGATTACGCCGTAGCCGGCATCATGGGCAATATGATGCACGAAAGTAACTCGTTTAACCCGGCACAGCACGAAGGTAGTTTCATGAGCAGCTGGGGCAATTTTGACCTGGGTGGCAATACCGAGACGTCATATGGCCTAGGTCTTATTCAATGGTCTTTCGGTCGTCGCGTAAACGTATATAACTACATCAAAGAAAAAAGCCCTGGACTTCTTAAATACCTAGATGACCCATATACTTATAGTTACGCAAACGGTAGCCCTTACGGTTGCGATGGTGACTGCTTTATTGGCAAGGCCGCGAACGACAACGAGGCGAATGCTCTCTATTCGCTAGAACTTACCTTCCTCGTCAATAACGAGTTGAACGTAGTCGATTCTTATAAACCTGTGCTTGAGAAAACTAGCGTATACGAGGCGGCAAAATACTTCCTCGAACACGTAGAAATTCCGCAGAATCCATACATAGAAAGTCATCCAGAACGCGCAACTGATGCTCAAAAGTTCTACGATCAGTTCAATGGCCAAACGTCATTCGGCGCCGGCTCTACTGGTGGTACTTCCACGCAGGCCGTGGACGGCTCGAAAGTGACAATTATTGGCGACTCCATCACTAATGGTACACGCAATGAGCTAAACGAAGTTTTGTCTGGTATTGATATCTATGCGCAGGATAGTAAAAACTTCTCTAGAGACGTAAGTGGCAACGAAGCGGGTACGACAATCCTACAGGGGCTAGTCAATGACAATAAACTCCGTGATGTTTTAGTATTTGCACTTGGTACAAACCAGGATTACCTAACGCAGGCAGATATTGATAAAGTACTACAATTGGCAAGCAATGCGTCCAAGATAGTATTCGTAACTAACCACACATCAGACAATAATTATGACAATAACAACCAACTCTTCAAAAAGGCGGCAGGCGACAACGCGAGTAAAGTCGTAATCGCAGATTGGGCGTCCGTAATAACCGGAAAAGAGAGCGAATTATTAAGCGACGGCACTCACCCTAATTCCGAAGGTGCAAAATTATGGGCAGAGACAATCAAGAATGCCATTGGTGGCGCGGTGGTAGGCACTTCAGCAGATCAGTGCTGCGACCCGGCGGATGGTACTAGGGGCAACGATACCCTCTATGAAGGACAGAAATATTCCCTATCCGAAGGGCAGCTTAATGGCCTCATGGCGATAATTAAGCAAGAAAACGGTGGTACACTTTCCGCTGTTAAATTCCAGGCTTCGATTATGCCAAATCTATTCGAATACTGGAAAAAGAATGACGTACATGATGCGAATGGGTTAGTAAACTACGTAAAGACATCTGGCTGGTTTGCATCGGCTGGCTCGTATAACGAAAGTTTCTCCGGTTATTCCCAAACGGAAATGGACGCAGTTAAAGAGATTCTCCTGGAGGGTAAGCGCATAATTCCGCCGGAGATTGTTGAGCACGACGATCTAATTCTAGATATCGACTACATCGAATTAGACGGCACGAGATACAATAACGGTTCCGATGGTTTTAAGGATATAAAGAATTACGTTCAGGGTAAGACCATTATTCATCAAAACCCTAGCCGCTTCCAGGGTGGTGGCACGCAATGGATATTCTGGACCTTCGCGAACCCTGACGGCACAATTATTGCCGACTGGACGGATGCTACCCATACGGGCGACCCATTCGGTTATTATGCAGATAATGTGCCTAAAGGTAATGGTGTAGCTGGCGCAAGTTCAAGTGCATGTTGCGACAGAACAATTGGTGGCGTCACTAAGAAGACAATAGATGGCACAGAATACGCCTTCCCTCTTGCTGGCGCGACCCAATCTAACTACTTGAATGCCAGCACGTTCCCAGGCGAAACAATGCTCTCTAGGATTCCGTGTAACGATTATTCTCCTGGTACATGCCATCACGATTATCATGCAGTAGATATGGGTATCATGATGGAGATGGTTACCGGCAAAGATCCGACAGCTGATGATTACGGCGGTGAATCCGGATTCTCCAACATGTATTACAACTCTGCTGGAGCTACCGTGGTTGCCATTACGGCTGGTACGGTTGAGTATGTTGGCGAGTACAAAAACGGCGTTGACCAGAGCTGGTGGGATAAATGTGCTCAGATTGGTTTGATGGGTGACGATGGCAACTATTACTGGTTAGGCCACCTCGACCTAAAGTCGGCCGTCGTACAAGATGGTCAGCATGTTGAGGCGGGCGACGAGCTAATAAAGATTGGCGCTCCACAATGCGCACAAAATACTCAATCTCACTTACACATTGATACCTATAATGGCGCTTTGGCACCAGGTAAGGATACTAGCTGGGTGGTGCGCTTGATGGACGAATTATGGGAGGCACTTCCAGAATCTGATAGTGGCACAGGCGTAAGTTCTTGTGGAAATTCCGACCTAAAGCCAGGTGGTATGACCGAAGAAGAAGCTGAGCAGTTAATGGAAAAGTATAAAAAGCTCGTTTTGGAGTATAAGGGCAAAACCCAATTCTCAATGACAGCCAAGAATGGCGAGACAAGAAGCTGGTCTAACAACTGTAGCGCGCAAGATTCTGACGGTAGGACTTATGACGGCGTACTTAAAAACTGTGTGTCGTTCACAAAATGGTTCGTGTATACATACGTAGATATTCCGGCAGGATTTGAGATACAAGGAGACGGCGCACAGGTCGTGGGCTATATGAAGGGGGACGGCTTCCCTACTGGCACGGAGCCGCGGCCATACGCAGTATTTAGCTGGTCGAACTCTGGCTATGGACACACGGGCATTGTCTTGGGTGTCAACGATGATGGATCGTTTATCGTAGGCGAATCGTCATGTTCGGCAAGATGGGATAGTCCGATGATTGCCCACGTAGGCAAACATACGCTAGACGACCACGATTGGACCTTTGCGTATACGGATGATTACATAAAATTCTAGGAGGAATATGGAAGATAATCGAGTAGATGTTACTAGGCAGCGTACAATAATCCTAATTGTAGGTTTTATCTGCTTCGCATTCGTAATAGTAGCACTAAGTTTCATAATAGGTTATTTCACAAGTGATGATCCGAAAGTAGCCATTTCAAACGAAAAAACTGTGCAGAAGTCCGAAGACACTTCTATTAATGGACACGATTACTCTATGATTAAAAAACAGTTAAGAACACTTCTGTCGCAGAGATATAATCTAGACGAAAACGAGGAGATTAATGCTGTTATCCGCGAATCAACCTACGAAGAGTACGGGGAAGAAAACAATAAAACCATTTCGTTCACTATAGACGTAGAAAACGTAAAGGTAACTTACAATGTCTGGATGGTGCAAAATGCGAAAGAACCTTCTGAGGTAAGTATTAGCTGCACGTCAGCAAAGGACGCAAAATATCCTGAGACATTCTGTATTGGCACGGAAGGTCATTCCTCGATTGATACAAACTTAGCGTCAGAATTACCTTATCGAAAGATTGTCGACGGTGAAGAAGTTTATAACGTCAGACACGAAGTGTATGATCCAAAACTAATACTTAGTGTATTCGCAAAATGCGACGACGATGCAGCCAAAGAATCCGCAAAAGAAGACGTTAAAAAATGGATATCAACCTTCAAATTGGACCCAGAGCAAGTGCCGATTGAATATAAAAAGGAAGCCTGCAAAATATACGAGGATAGCCTAAAAGAAAAAGAGCACGAAAAGCATACCCAAGAAGATATGCAAAATCATAAATAATTATTTAGCACCGTCGCGGCGCAAGACGCTAGCGATGGTACGGAAGAAAATCTGGACATCCAAAGCGGGTGTCCAGTTTTGGACATAATAAATATCCAATGAACGGCGCTCGTTGAAGGAAATGTTCCTACGACCAGATACTTGGGCTAGACCGGATAGGCCAGATTTTACCGACAAGATTAGCCCACGGTCGCCGTAATTCTTGAGCTCTGCCGGTTGGAGTGCTCTTGGGCCAATTAGAGAAATGTCGCCTTTTAGAACATTAAAGAATTGAGGCAATTCGTCCAAGGATGTATTGCGCAAAAACGCGCCAAACTTAGTATAGCGTGGATCGTTCTTGAGATAATCGCCCTGTTTGCGATATTTCTCAGACAATTCTGGCTTTCCCATTTTCTCGAATGCTTGCTCTGGCGTGAGGCCACAAAATTCTTGCTTCATGCTGCGGAATTTAAACAAAGAAAACTCATTATTGAAACGCGTGAGGCGCGTATCTTTGTAGATTGCCGGGGCTTTTGGTTCAATGATTTTTTGAATAATGAAAATTATTAGCATAGGAATCGCAGCAACGATAATAAGTAAAATGCTTAGAATAATATCTAGGAACCGTTTATAAACGCGTGCTGCGCCATTTAGAGGCGTTGTGCGGACTAAAACAATAGGAGTTGCAGCGATAAACTCTACGTTGCCACTAAGTGTAATAATTGAGCTCTCTGATGGCGAATAATAATACAAAGCATGATGCTCCACGGCCATTTTATTAGTTTCTTCGATGCGTTCTGGGTCGGTATGGATAATTGCGTCTGGGCGAAGATTTTTGAGGGCAATATCTAGGTTTGGATACTTGCGCTTGCGCCATTCTTGCGGGATATATTCATTATTTGCAACCACACCCACAATCTTAAAGCCGCTTTCTGGAAAAGTGCCCATAAGAAGCTGCGTGGTGTTATTACTATTTCCGACGACAACGGTACGAATGAGCCCCATGTCGTGACGTCGCATAATACGGCGAAGTTGACTCACGATAAAGCGCTCGATAGTAAGGGCCAGGAAGCTAAAAATTAGTGCATAAAGAGCGATTGTGCGTACCGGGAATAACGAACCATGAGCAATCGAGCTTGAGGCGAAGAAATCATAGGTAATGATTGCCATCATACCAACGAGTGATGCAATAAATAATCTCCACCCCTGTAGCGTTCGACGGGATAAAATCTTTTTTGAGTAAAGACCAAGGCTAGAAAGAATAATAAGCCAAACAGGCAATAATAGCGTCATCGATAAAACAAAATCGCCAATTTCCGCCGTGAAGTAGAAGGCGCGATGATCGATGTTTACACGAAAATAATATGCAAATGCAAAAGAAAAGACGATCGCAAGCGCATCGCCAAATACAAGTGCTACTCTATATCCGAATCCTGGCTCTTTCTTCATTATCTATATCATAACATATTTTATGCAATAATAGAACCTAAACGTCAAGTCCAAGTATCTTTGCGGCGGCGCGGAGTGTAATGATGTCGTCCCTAATAGATTGCGCCTTCTGCTCCGATAATTCTTCCCCGTTTTCTAGCTTATCTGTTAAGTCATGAATTTTGCCCTTGAGGAGTTGAGTGGTTTCTTTGTAGTCTTCCAGAGGGATTACTTCTAGTGACCTGGCGGTATTTGGGACTTTCTTTAAAAATCCCGCCTCTACGCAGTTTTCTATATGCTGAGCCACAGTGGCGACTGACCCAAGACCAAGTGCGGATTGAATCTCTCGATAAGACGGCGAGGCATTATTCTCGACGGTATAATCGTCAATAAATTTGAGTATAGCTGCCTGTTTCTTGGTCGGTTTGTTCATATATATTATTGTATCAAAAAAGTTACACCCCATAGATGGGGTGTAACTATCAATCTATATCCGAAAAGCTATTATTTTTTGCGGGATACGGTTAAGAAGCCATTGCGTGGATTTTCGTTAACCTCGCGATCTGCTGGGAGGTCGCATGGAGTACCCTTAGCATTCTTCGCAGTCTTTGTGAAGAAGTAAATAGTCTGTGGCTTGCCACCACGAAGAGTTACTTCGGACTTGTGAAGATAATACTTTACACCTTTTGAATTGGTATGTTCGTAAGCCATTTTAAAGCTTTCCTCCGTTAGTTGATACTCTTATCTTATGACCCCTATAAACGATTGTCAAGGGATTTTAAGGGGTATTTTCTCGAAAAACGTTAGCTTTTATGTATGATTTACCGCAAAGATAGCAATCTGTAGCCCCACCCAGATAATAAAGCGTATTAACACAATAATTAGCAAGATTATGCAAATCAGAATCACAATGCCCGATGCACATGGATACCACATTGGCGACGCATAGTCGTAGCGGAATAAATCTGTCGATGGAAGATTTGCCGATGCGGCCACCGTTAACTGATCCGCCTCTGGATATTTTGCCAATTCATTAACAAAGCAGTTGATGTAATTAATATTCGGATAACGCCAACCATGTTTAATAGCCTCAGCGTCACAAATCTCTGCTACTTTTTTGTGAACGTTATACTCGTTCATATTGCCGCCTTGCTGGTCGATTTTCTCCTGTGCAGCTTTTAACGCTTCATTCGCTTTGCGGTTATATTGATTTTCAAGATAAAAAGCACCTGTGCCGAATATTATCTTCTGTTCCCCGTTTTCGTCAAAGTAATTAAAAATAATATGAGTTCGCGTAAAAGATTGGAGCTCTGATAGAGACTTTGCGATAGCTTCGTCGTCATTACTTGCGTCTGCGTCCATGACCGCCTGCTTTAGCTCCGTCATGCGGATATGGTCAATTCTAAGTAAAGTTGCCGCCACGAAGCACATCAAAATCAATACTAGGACTATTTTCCAAGTGCTAAAATGGAATATCTTCGACAAAGCTTGCTTAAGCTTGCTCTTCTTAGCAACTCCACCCATAATACTATGTTAATTATAACATAGTATTAGATTCGACGGCGGCGAAGGATTGCGAATAAACCGACCGCGACACCCGTAAATATACCAAATACCGGGATTAGGTTCACGTCGGAAGCCGTACTTGGATTGACTGGCTCCTCTGGTTCTGGTTCTGGCTCCGGCTCAGGCAATGCGCGGTAGCTGATTACGATTTCCTGCGCCTGATCTTTGAAGGTATAGGTATTTACTGCAGCTGCGCGTACTTCTACTTTTACGATTTCATAGCCTTCGATTTCCGGAATCTCTACGCTAAATGTATCGCCAACTAGGCCAGATAGATTGTCGTCAGCCTTAACCTTAGTTGTAGTGCCTTCAACATAGTAATGCACCGTTGCGTAGCCCATAATCTTCACCGCTAGAGTGGCGCTATTACTGCTCGTACGAGTCTTATTCGTATCGAGAGTAATTGTGCCCTCTACAGTATTTGTTGCGACACGATCCGTGCTTACGACGCCCGTAAAGACAACACTTATATTCTTTTCAACTGTGACTGTCTCTGGAACATTTTGAATACTAGTATTAATGACCCATTTAATGGTATTAGTGACAGGATCATAAATACCACCGTCAAGATTAGATTGATCCAGGTCGATTGGATACGGTAACTTATTTACAATTACAATCTGAGCACCGCCAATGAAATCGTCGATGTTGGCCGAATAGTTAATCTTGTAATCGCTCTTCTTGGAATCGTTCGTGATAGTATCGTCGCCGTCAACGATGGAGATTACTGAGTTGAGCGATGGATCCTTCTTTTGGTATGTGTAAGTGACTTCGATTCTCGCCTGAGATGCCGTATCGGTATAATTGTCCGTCTTGGATAAGAATTCGTAGTTTGCAGGAATGCTATCCGATACATTCGTTGTATAAGTATTACCAAATTCTACCGTGAAGGTAACGTCATCCGCAATTTTATCGCCATCCGTATTAATATGATGAACGATTACAGTCGCAATCTTCTTAGTATATGTGTAGGTAATCGTGAGATTACCAGTAATAGTACCGGTTTCACTCTTGTCTACGGTGTAATCATAGTTCGCGAGCAAATCGGCAATTGGCGATACATTGTAAGTTGCGCCATGTTCTACCTGAGAGACTTGCGGGGTTACAAGATTATTGCCGTCAGCATCGACATGCTTTACGGTTAGCGTATATTGCTTCTTGGTATAAGTATAAGTAATAGTGAGATTCGAACGGATTATACCGGTTTCCGCGCCATCGACGGTATATTCATAAGTCGTTATAAGGGTATCATCTGGCTTGGTTTCATAATTAGAACCTGAATCCATCGTCGTTGTAGTCGTTGCCGCCAATTCATTTCCGCTAGCGTCGACGTGCTTTACGGTGAGCGTATATTGCTTCTTTGTGTAAATGTAAGTCACCTCAATATTACCCGTGACTTCTCCGCTCGCGACTGAACCATCCGCAAGCGTAGCTTCATAATCCTCATCGTTCGTTAATGGATGAGTAGTATAAGTTTCGCCATACTCATAATCGTCTGTCACGTCGTCTGCGTACTTGCTACCGTCGGCATACGTATGGTGGGTCGTTACCGAGTAATGCCTCTTTGAGCACACAAATGTGATTGTTGTATCGCCGGTAATTACGCCAGTAGTATTGTCTTCAGTCGTACAGATATAGGCGTCAGACAAAGTATCATCCGCAGAAATATTGTAAGCGTCGCCATATTTCTTGTCGTCGGCCTTATCAGCAATGATTGGCGCACCAGTTTCGTCGAGATGACGAACCGTGAGCGTGAAATGCTTGCGCGTGTAATTAAAGTTGACAGTTATATTGCTGGTTACCGAATCGCTACACTGATCGCCGCTGATAGTATAGTTATACTCCGTCAATAGGTCAGCTTTTGGCTGCGCGGAGCATGGTTCACCATACTCGACGGTAATCGTTTCCGTAATATCATCCGCATCTTCGATGATATGATTGACGGTGATGGTGAAAGTTTTCTTCTTGTATGTATAGGTTACGGTAACATTATTGGTTAATGTACCAGACTCGTCGCCATCAACGCTCACTAGCTCGTATTCTGGGCGGCTAATCGGACTTGTCGTATATTCATAGCCATACTCGTGAGTAGTAGTCGAGGTGTCCAAAGTTGTGCCAGTATTTGTTATGTGTTTGACGATAAGTTGGAAGGTTTTCTTTGTGTATGTATATATAACCGTCACATCGCCACTTACGGTGCCGTTTTCTTCGCCCTCGACAGTGTAGTCATAACTGACCGCAAGATCGACGTCAGGATAGACATGATAAGCATCGCCCCATTCGGCATCGCTTGTAACTGGATCAACTAGGTTATTGCCCTGAGCATCGCGATGATATACGGTAATCGTTGCCTTCTTTTTGGCATAAATAAAGGTCACGGTAGTATTTCCCGTAATGACGCCAGTAGCATCACCAATCGAATTTACAACTTCGTAGTTATTATCTTTGGCCGACGGGACTGCAGCATATGGATCGAGATATTTGTATGTCGTGGTTGTTGTCTCATCGTATTTGGTGCCATCCTCGTATTGATGATTGACCGTGAGGGTAAAATCTTTCTTGGTATAAGTGAAAGTGATAGTTACATTCCCACTAACTACGCCAGTTGTAGGAACGTCAGCCTCGTAATCGTAATATGGAGTCAAATCCGCATTTGGTTGAATATTATATTCATCGTCGAATGCAGCCGGAATTTCTTCCTTTTCTGCCAGTTCATTTCCATCTTCATCTAGGTGATAAACGGTAATTACGGCGTCGCGTTTTTTGTATGTATAAATAACCGTGATGTCGTGATCGACAATTCTTCCGCTTGGCTCGCCACTAGTTACGGTACCATAGTAAGTACTATCCTTTGTAGAAGGAGCCGTTTCGTACGTTTCGTCGTAGCATTTTTCGAATGTTTCAGTCGTGTCGTATTCGGAACCATCCACAAACTGATGAATAACCGTCACAGTGTAACAGTTAATCTCCCACTGCGCATAAAGGGTATTTGGTAAGACGGCACGATTGTCTGCAGCCCATTGCGTACCTACCGCGTAGGAAATGCCGGATCCGTCTGGTTCAGAATTCCAACCCTTGAAAGTATAACCAGTTTTACTGAAACCGAGCTCCTCTGCGGTTTTTACGGTGAATGCTTCATTCTGCTCCTGCTCGAAGGACGTCGCTTCGCCCGTAGTAGCAGTATTCGGATCGTAGGTGTATGAAGTTTTATCGACTTCCTTGCCCCACTCCGCTACGATCGTAAGCGTATCGCCGCCATCAGGAATATCAGACAAGAGAATCATCACTACGTTGCCAGGATAATAGATGCGCCCATTGACGTTCCAACCTACGAAGTATTTGCCTTCTGGGACTATATCCGGCATTGGCAAAATCGCAGTTGTCGAAGTATCTACGTAAGATAGGTCGTCCTGATTAATGATTGTGCCACCATTCGGATTATAGTGAACATAGATTGTGTCATATGGCACCCAGCTAGCTACAAGTTCGGTATCCTCGAGAATAATATTATCGAAGCTGAAGAATGAGCCATCAGTTTTACGCCAGCCAACGAAACTATAACCAACACGTACTGGATCATCTACTACGCTGGCAGTATTGCCATATAGGACCCTCTGTGAAGGGATTGGCTCGCCGCCGTTCGGATTAAATGAAACTGTAACATAGTCCGTGTTTTCCCACTTTGCATAGAGCATAAGATCGCTCATTGGCATGACTTGGGACGTGAGATCAAATTCCGTACCATCGATATATTCCGGCGTAGTGTACCAGCCTTGGAAAGTATAGGCCGTACTGAGTCCAGATGGACGAGCTGGAATATAGTCGTAGAGCGTCAAACTTGCACCGTGACGGATATTGTTATAGGTATTGCCGGCAGTATTGTAATTATAGAAGTACAACGAATATGTATTGCGGTTGTAATAGAAATGCAAAGTATTGCCGTTGGTACTCTCGTATCCGGAAGGGGTGCTAGTTAAGAGTGTATAACCAGTAACTGCGCGGCCATTAAAGTTTGCTGCGGATGATGTAGTATTAGCTACAAATGAATATTCTTCGGAACGCTCATAGCCACTTCCGTCTGGTTTCTGGAACCAGTAATTTACGTCGAGTGTCGTAGTAGACAATGCACCCAAAAGATAAAGAGTCGTACCACCTGACTTGTTTGTTAATAACAAGTCCTCGGTCATCGTGATAGGTTTTGATACGCGTACGGTATTGCTTGGGTTATCGTTTACGGCATGCCATGCGTATGCTTTAATGTTGCGCATAGTATTTCCGGTGTAAGTAAGGGCTATTTCGCCAGCACCTGGATAACGATCGCTGATAATTTCGCCCATGCGCGCCTCGAAGCTATACCCTTGTGTGAGGTCGTGAGTATCTCCATCACTGTCCGTATATACAGCCGTCATTTTGCCATTTGTGGCATGGCTAGAGTTCTGGCACATAGTAGTAGCTCGGTTATTGGTATTGTAGTAGTTAAAGCAATAACTACTGCCGCTTCTAGTCTCTACCGTAAAGTTGACTGTATATACCTTAAGTTTTAGATAAACATCCAAAATCGTGGAGCCATCACCGCGAATTGCCTCAGATTCACCAATATGATCAAGCTCGTAATATGTCATATCGCTCTGGCCCAATACGCTGTTTATCTGAGTCTGCGTAGCGGTTGTCATTGCGCCACTGGTGCCAGTTGCGTCGACATATGAGGCATATTCATAGTTTCCAGCAACGTAATGACCATTGTCGAGAGATTCCTTCCAGAAAATAATACGGTACCGCGTATCTGTATGAGGACGCCAAATTGCATAAAGTTCAATATCGCTGGTTAGTGGCGTATTGAAATTGAACATATTTGTCCCCTGCTCATCAGTGGCCCAGCCAACAAAATCGTAGCCATTGCGAGTTGGATCCGTTGGTCTATTGATAGTATGGCCATAGAAAGCATAGGTTGATGCCGTATAGCTTGCTTCGGT
>DFHM01000006.1:0-7009 GCA_002371895.1 Candidatus Saccharibacteria bacterium UBA3723
AATATATTAGCATAAAAAGAAATACCACCTCCCAGTGGTATTTTTTTCACACTCTAATCAAACATCGATTAGACCGCTCAGGCGATCTCTCAACTTCGTCCGAACGTTCTATTTATATTTTAGCGCAAGCAGAATTAGTGTCAACATTGATTTTTATATTTTTTATGGTTTAATTTTTTCAAAATTAACAGGGGTGGAAACGCAAAATCTATTGACTTTTTATTTTTTCATTGTGAAATAATTATACTAGTTATGGCTACATTTTTGTATCTAGATATGCTAAGATAAAAACATCTAAGGAGGTTTAATGTATAACGAAGGTATTAAGTTTTATCGCTGCAATACTTGCGGTAACTTGTTTCTAGTAATGGTCGATCCAGCTGTCCGCCCTACCTGCTGTGGCGCCGAAATGGACATGCTTGACAGCCGTCATCACACTCACGAAGGTAGCGAAAAGCATCTACCAATCATTGAAGTTAACGAAAACTATATTTCCGTAAAAGTTGGCTTGCAGCTCCACCCAATGGACGCACAGCACCGTATTGAATGGATTGCACTTACCGATGGTACTCGCGTTGAAGTCCAAAAGCTCGGCCTTACCACTCCGCCTATTGCGAAGTTTTCCAAGATGTCTACTGACGGCAAGATTCACGCCTACGCGTTCTGTAACATTCACGGCTTATGGGAAAGCGAAAAATAAAGCTCAAAGATCTCTGGGAGACCTTTATCGACCGTTGCAAATTTGCAATGGTCGGAACTTTTGAATTGTTGAAACGCCCAAAATACTTGGCAGTTTTTATCGTTTCGCTGATTGTATTCCTATTTGTCCTAAGCTTCTTTAAAGATGGTGATAGCAACTGGGTGTTATTAACGTCCGGTCTAGACTTTGGTCGCAAGATGCAAGTACTCGGCAGAGTATTTGTAGGCATCTTTGAGAACTTTGCAAGTCTGTACGGGATAATTATTACCCTAATGGCGATTTTGCAGGCGGCGATTATTCCGCTTCTTATCTATACCTGGAAACAGCGCGCCCGCGACCAAAAGAACAAGGATCAGGCTCTCGACGGTGCAAGCACCGGCAGCATTGGAGCAGTACTCGGTTTTATAGCGCTTGGCTGCCCTAGCTGCGGAGTAGGCCTCCTTACGCCAATTCTCGCCGCAATCGCTGGAGCTAGCGCACTCGCACTTGCAGAAGTAGTTGGACATATCTTTACGATTATCGCATTCATCCTCTTGGTCTATACAATTATTAAACTCGGCTACATTACCTTCATTAATTTAAGTAACGAAAAATATAAGAAAAAGGAGCATCATGCAAAAAGCAATTAGAATTATTGCAATCGTAGCGGTGGTGGGACTATTACTATCTTTAATCATCTACAACGCAACCAAGCCGGTAGATTATACACCTTGGAATGAGGCGATGACGCTGGGCAATAAAGAAACCGCCAAGCATCACTTTATTATGTATACCGATATCTTTTGTCCATACTGCGACAAGTTTTCTGATGCCGTCCAGGCGAATATGGAAGATTTTAACAAACGCTACATCGAGGACGAGAATGTCTACTTTGAAATCCGCATGACCGACATGAACTACAAGAGCGGCCACTCCAATAACAGTAAACCAGGTGGCGAGGCAGCTTATTGCGCAGCCGACCAAGGCAAGTTCTGGGAATTCTACCACGAAGCACTTTCTACACTTTACGAAGATTTTCATTCCAAAGGTATCGGCGTAGACAAGACTTCGCCAAAGATTCGCGACCTAGAGAACGAATATTTCTATGGCATCGCCGAAAGGTCCGGTGTAGAAATTAACCGCTTTAAGGCATGCTTCGACAATCACGAGATGGAGCATACGCTAGACGTAAACACTAATCGCGCTAGCAGTATTCTCTCTGGTGTGCCATACTTCGCATTCGACAAGTTTAAGACCTCTGGCTTTGCCGGAAACTGGAATACTACTAACGACTACGAACAGGTCAAGCTCCTCATGGATGCCGGCCTAACAAGTAAAAAATAGCCATCAATAAAAGCCACCTTGGAGCAAAGGTGGCTTTTTCTTTGACGGTTTTATGGGTATATTAGCCTTCGATGGCAATGTATTTCTTGTCTTCTGGGAGGGCTTTCTTTGGATCACTCTTTGGAACAGTGAGTTTTAGTACACCATTCTCATATTTTGCCGCAATTTCCTCTCTCTTAATGTCTTCGCCGACATACCAGCTACGACGGACGGCGCCAGAGAAGCGTTCTTGGCGGATGACCTTGCCATCCTTCTCTTCCTCATTCTCTTCGACTTTCTCGGCACTGACGGTTAGGATACCATCATCAAATTTGACCTTGATATCGTCCTTTTTATAGCCAGGAAGATCAATACTAAGCTTGTAAGCCTTCTTGGTTTCCTTTACGTCGGTGCGCATTAGTTCGCCATGGTGACCTTTTGGTCCACGATGTGATGGAAGAAGTCCGCGCTCTGGCTTAGGTTCAAAGAAATCGTCGTCAAAGTTAAACATTTCGTCAAAAAGATTATCTACACTAGGGTAAAACATATTTTTTGTCCTTTCTAACTTTTAGTTTAAGATAGTTAGTTGCTAACCGTTATATCTTGTTCTTGTCGGTTGCTTTCGCTATGGTTCCATTATATTACACAAAATTAGCACTGTCAATACGAGAGTGCTAATTTTGCTTATGTTTTTAGCTTTCGTTCAGCTTCTTAAGAGTAAATTAGTGAAGATGTTGTGCTAATTTCTCTGCGCCGTTTGGAAGAACGATAACGGTCTTCTGGGAAGGATCATTGGAAATCTTCTCGAGGGTTTGAAGAGTACGAATCTGGATACCACCTGGAGTACGAGCAAGAAGGGCGGCAGCTTCGGAAACGGCCTGAGCGGCGCTCTTTTCACCATCTGCAGCGATGATTGCGGCACGACGTTCACGTTCGGCCTCAGCCTGCTTTGCCATTGCGCGTTTCATATCGCCTGGAAGCTCGATGTTCTGAAGCTTAACGTTTTCAATATCGATACCCCATTTATCTGTTTCTTTGTCGACGATTTCCTTAATCTGAACGGAAATTTCATCACGCTTGGAAAGAAGTTCATCAAGCTCGAAGTTACCGGTAATATCACGAAGAGCAGCCTGAGCAAAGTTTGTGGTTGCATAGACATAGTTCGTGGTTTCAAGCAACGCCTTGGAAGGATCGAGTACGCGGAAGTAGACGATAGCATCTACGCCAACAGTAACGTTATCCTTGGTAATAACTTCCTGTTTTGGCACGTCGATAGGTGTGGAACGAACATCTACGCGAGTCATGGTCTGTAGATATGGGATAACTACCTGTAGACCCGGATTGCGCACACCGGTAAACTTACCTAGAGTAAATACAACGCCACGCTCGAACTGACGTACGACGCGAACGCCCGGCAAAATAATTAAAACTATAACAAATAATATTATGGTAAATGCAACTCCTGGCATATTTTCTCCTTAATTCTTAAATCTATTATAGCATTAACGGAATAAATTTAAGCAATAAAATGCCACCGCTTTCGCGGTGGCAAGTCTGAGAAAAAACGAATGATACTGCAGGTTTCCCTGCGGGGCGCCTTATTCGGGCTTGTGGACCACAGCCCTGCGGCCGACGGGCTTCTTGGCGTGAACTTCAGCCGGCTTCTCGGCGGGTGCCTTGGCGGCGGCGCGGTGGACGCGAATCAGCTCTTCCAGAGTGGCCGGCTTGGCGGGTGCCTCGACTTCAATGGACTCTTCCTCGACGGGAGCAGCGGGCACGACCTTGACCTCGACGGGCTTCTTGGCGTGAACTTCAGCCGGCTTCTCGTCATGCTCCTCGGCGGGAGCCTTGTCGGTCAGGAAGTTCATGACCCCATCCATCACGGTCTTGCTGCGCTTGCAGGTCCAGAGAGCCATCTCTTCGATGATATTGCCCTCCCCGTCAGTGACAGGATGCATCCATCTGATGTTGCCGCAGCCGACGGATTCCGCCAGTGCATAGACGGTAACCTTCTCGCCGAAGAACACGGCGTTCTCGGGATCGACGATCAGGACGTTGTGCGCAGAGCCATCCAGCATGAACAGATCATCCAGGTGGCGCAGGTCGACGCGAATGGTGTTCTCGTTCACCTTCTTGAAACCCTGACCTTTGCGCATGGTCTCGGTCTTGGTGTCGGGAGTCACGTTCAGGCCAGTGAGCAGATTGATAAGAGACGTAGTTCTAATCATGGTTCTTTCCTCCTAAAGAACAACCGCTTTTTGCGGTAGAATATTTGGCTGCTACCCCTATTGGCAGCAATCCATGATATATTATATCAAAGTTTTGCTTTTTTGTCAATAGTATGGTAGCATTTATTATAACTTTTATGCTAAGATAGAGACAGATATGGGGAAATTATTAGACATCGACGCCAGTACGGATATCACTATAGTCGGTAATCTTGGCGTATACTTGGCTCGCTTAAAGCGGGCTGGTTTTCGCGTGGTCGATGGCTTTATTATCCCCGCAGACGAAGAGCTACAATTTGGCCTTAGCAGCGAGGTGCTCCGCGCTTTTGATCGACTCCATGCAGAATCCGTTGCCCTACGTGCTGCTCCGATTGAAATGGATATTTATTCTAGCGAAACCATCCGTGGTGTCAAGCGCGACGTCTTGGTTGATACGATTAATTACTTACAGAACAATTCCCTACGCCGTGGCCATAAGGTTGCCGTGGTCGTACAGAAAGATTTAAATGCAGAATTCTCCGGCACGATTCATTCTTATAACCCTGTAACGCTCGATAATGGCGAAATTTTAATCGAGGCCAACCTTTGGATGAACAACACGGTTCTTACCGGCGAGTCCGAGACCGATATGATTCTTGTAAACAAAAACACCGGCGCACTCAACCTCGAGAGCGAAGATGAAGACGAGATTTGTCTCACGCCAAACCAGATATCTCAACTCTATAATATGATACGCAAGATCGAGAAGAAACTTGGCGAGGCCGTCAGTGTGGACTGGGCCTACGATAACGGTATTCTTTACGTCCTGCGCGCCCGTCCGATAACTCAAAAAACTTACGAAAGGTACATGTAATGCTGCATACTACGCTAATTATCCTGAAAAAAGACGACGAAATCCTGCTCGGATTAAAGAAACGCGGCTTTGGTAAAGGCAGATTAAATGGCGTAGGCGGAAAGTTGGAGCCGGGCGAGACCATAGAAGAAGCGGCCATCCGCGAGACCGAAGAAGAAATCGGAGTCAAACTCACAAAGATGGAGCATGTTGCGGATATTGTTTTCGACAACCTTTATTACAAGGGCGTGCCCGAGCGTAACATGATGCATGTATTCTTTGGCCTCGAGTGGGAGGGCGAGCCGGTTGAAAGCGACGAAATTGAGCCACATTGGGTAAAGATATCCGAGCTCGATTACAGTAAAATGTGGTGCGATGACGAACATTGGTACCCGCATGTGTTGGCTGGCGAGAAGGTTGAGGCTTGGTTCCACTTTAATGAAGATGACACATATGATGATTTCTGGATTGACGTTATTAATGAGCATTTGATTGACGACATCGACGACAAAGACGTCGGTTTGGCGGACAAAAAGCGCGAGGCTGGCAAAGATTACTCCTTCAAGTTGGGATCTCGTGCGATTCTGCTCAATGACAAAGATCAAGTTGCATTGATTCATAGCGTAAACCGTGGCTGGTATAAGTTGCCTGGCGGCGGTCGCGAAAAAGATGAACTTGCCCGCGAGAATCTTGAGCGTGAACTAATCGAGGAGACTGGCTACAGAGTAGAAGTATTACAAAATCTAGGCGTTTGCCGCAATGTACGCCACGATTGGCAGATGGCCGCCGAAGCACAGATGTATCTTTGCCGCGCTGGAGAGTTTGTCGGCAAGCAACAAATGGAAGATGAAATCGAAGACGGCGACACGCTTGAATGGTTTGATAGCTTTGACGCCGCAATTGACGCGCTGAAATCGGTTAAGCTTGAAGAAATCGGCTTTTATGGCGCATACTTCTTTACAAGAAGAGAAATTGACGCGCTGGAATACGCGAAAAAAGTTTACAAGAAATAATGGACGAGAGACGACCACTTGCCGAGCGCATGCGCCCGCAGAAACTTGAAGATGTTTTAGGCCAAGACGATATTATCGGCGAGGGTAAGATTTTGACGGAAATCGTCAAAAAGCAGGAACCGGTCAATATTATCTTTTGGGGTCCGCCAGGAACCGGCAAAACCACTCTCGCGCGCATTATTGCGAAGGAGTTTAAAGCGGATTTTATTGAAATTTCTGCGGTTACTTCTGGCAAAAAAGACGTCGAAAAAGTCGTCGAGCGCGCAAAACAAAACTGGAATCTCAAGACACGTACAGTGCTATTCGTGGACGAAATCCACCGTTTTAATAAGGCGCAGCAGGATGCATTTTTGCCGCACGTCGAGAGTGGCTTGATTACCCTGATTGGCGCAACCACCGAGAATCCGAGCTTCGAAGTGATTTCTCCGCTTCTCTCCCGTAGCCGCGTTGTGATCGTGAAGCATTTATCCAAGGCGGACATTATTGAGGTTTTGAAGCGAGCAATCAAGGCCGAAAAAGCCACGAAGCGCGTATCGAAAGCTGCGATTGATTACCTCGCAGAATTATCTGGTGGTGACGCCCGCTCTGCCCTCGGTGATCTAGAACTGGCCCTAAGTCTTAGTAACAAGATTGGCGTCGAGGAAGTCAAAGAGGCGGCTGGCCGCAAAGTACCAGGCTACGACAAAAAGGGCGATAATCATTACGATAATATTTCTGCCTTTATTAAGTCGATGCGCGGTAGCGATGCCGATGCGGCGCTATATTATTTAGCACGCATGCTTAATGCCGGCGAGGATCCGAAGTTCGTTGCGCGTCGCATGGTAATTTTCGCCTCCGAGGATATTGGTTTGGCTGGAAATGGCGCACTCGGATTAGCCCTGAATGCGTTTATGGCCGTTGAGAGAATTGGTATGCCAGAGAGTGGATTGATTCT
>DFHM01000006.1:7132-65897 GCA_002371895.1 Candidatus Saccharibacteria bacterium UBA3723
GCCGCGCAGGATTTAGCAAACAAGACAATGAATCTCCCGGTGCCGATTTGGCTCCGCAATGCACCGACAAAACTCATGAAAGACCTCGGCTTTGGCAAAGGACAGAAATGGGAAGCTGGCTTCCATCTAGATAAAAATTATTTGCCTGACGAGATCAAAGATACAAAGATTCTCCCTTAGCTGCCTGTGCACTGAGCAATATTACCTTTGGGTCGCGTCGAGACGGCCCGTCGTTACGGGCGTCTCGCGCTCGCTCTCGGCCGCAGCCTGCGAATACCCAAAGGCAACATCGCTCAGCACACACGTGGCGACGCACGAATGCCCCAAGGCAATATTGTCTAGTACATATATGGCTATGGGATTATTTTGTATTTCTTGGCTAGTTTTATGGCGGCGCTTATAATCTTTTTCCCTTCTTTGCCATAGTCCAAAACATCGCCAGCTTCTTCGGCGGGCACTAGGATGCGCTCGCACATTTTGCCACCGTCAAGGTCGGGGCGGTTTTTGCCAATTTTGGTCAGCTTTGCGATATAACGTAGCTGAGCATACGGCTTACCGTCACCTTCGACGGTCTGGTAACCAAGATAATGCAAATCAGATATTTGACAGTTTACTTCTTCGTAGACCTCACGATGCAATGTTTCCTCATAAGTTTCACCAGGTTCTGGCGTGCCGCCAACTAGGCCATGAAAACCGTTATCGACGCGTAACATAATGCGACCATCGTCAGTAAAAAGCACTCCGTAGACCTGAGTGATCGGCAGATTTTTCGGGATCGGCGCTTCGTGCCAGATATACTTTACCACTCGAGGACCTTTTGGTGAGATTTTGCGCCAGATACGATTGAGATTTGAGTCTTGGCGACATGGAATTCGTCAGAAATAAGCTCTAGGAGTGCTGCGTTTGCTTCCCCGTCATGAGCGCGCGCATGCAAAAAGGCGACATAACTGCCGTCTTCTTGCTTTTCAAGACGCGTTGCTCCTTTGGTGCCAGGTTTGACACGAACGGAGATGCGCATTATTTTTCTCCGCAAACTACGTTGTTTGCATGAAGCCAGCCCTCTACGGAGCCGCCATCAAGATATTCGCCCTGGATTGGCAAAACATGAATCTTTTTGTGAGCTTTGATGTGCTCGATGATTGGATCGGTAATTAGATATTCCTGATCTTTTGGACCAAAATTGTTCTCTTTGCAGTATTTTACGATGCGCTGAAGTAGCTCATTGGACATGATGTACTTGCTAATATTGATAAGGTTGCTTGGAGCTTCTTCTTTCTTTGGTTTTTCGTAGATGCCAGTCAAAACGCCATCCTCTACCTTTAATACACCGTAGCGCTCAACCTCTTCGATCGGAATTTCTACGGCAAGCATCGCGGAATCATCTTCGTTTTCAACGAGTTTCATTAAGCGGGCCAAGTCCGAAGAACCATCTTTGTTGTAGACAAAATCGTCACCCATCAAAATGACACAAGACTCGTTAATTCCGAATTCTTCTACGACCTGAGCAACTGGCTCGGCGCTACCATAGCGCTCGTCAACATTTTTCTGGGCATAAAAATGAAGCGTCAGCCCATCACGAGATGTATCCGTTAGGGTGAGCTTGTCTTCCTTGCCACGAGCGACCAAGTAATTGTTTAGCTTGGTGTTTTCTTCGTAATAAGCCTTAATCTGAGAGAATGGTTTTTCATCAATAACGATATAGGCCTCTTCGATACCGGCCTTTGCGCAGTCTTCGACGACGTAATCAACCAACGGGCGATTACCGATCGGAAGCATAGCTTTCTCGATTACTTTAGTAACCGGCAAACGACGCGTTCCCCATCCAGCCACAGGAATAATAGCTTTTTTGATCTGCATTAGAGAAATCTCCGTATAGTTTTTTATATTCTATCTTTTCTTCATCGTTTTTACAATAAAAAACAGATGATAGACACAGCGGTATAAGATATAGCCGGTGCCAAATGCGAGGAGGATGTTCAGGACCTCAAACCTCTCGCCGACCAGCCAAATGATAAGCGTAGAAGTAACCGGAATTGCGATAAGCGAGGCTGCAATATCCGCAACAATCTGATTACGTGGCCACTCATTTTGATAGCGGAACACGATTGCTGCTTTCTCGATGATGAGATAAAAAGCCAGAGCGACGGCCGCAAGATAACAAATAATGGAGCTAAAGAAGCAGCCACTAAATGCGACACCCGCAATAATACCGCCGAGTACATCAATAGTAAGGAGAGGCGCAAATGCGAGCTTGGTTTTCTTTTTGCCCTTAATTCTCTTATTAAAGATAGAATCGATTATCTTGGACATAATCCAACCAAAAATTACTAGACCAACAAAGGACCCCGCCGTAATGAGCGCAAAGGTGCCATTATCGTATTTTTCTTCGTTGACGATAGTTGGCACAGAGTAAACTATTAGGACGAGAGACAAGATTACGGCCGCAGGAATACTGACTTTTCGGATAATCGGCGAGTAATCGCTATTGATATCAAAAAGTTTTAGCGCAGCAGATACTGCAAGAATCATTAGTAACCCGACGATTATTGAATATATAACAGGGGTCATTATTCCTCCTCTATGATTGGTGGAAGCCATGATTCATGAGGCTCCCGGCCAAGTAATACTGCGATAGTAGAAGCGATGTTTGCTAAGCCGCGGTCGCCTAAACTAAGGCGATATTTTTCGGCGTTTGCCGTATCGTCTACAAAGATACAAGGGACACGATTAGTGGTATGGGCGGTCTTTGGTGTACCGTCCGGATTGAGGAGCTCTTCGGCATTGCCGTGATCGGCAGTAATGATAGTAATGCCACCGAGCTTATTGACCGCTTCTACGATGCGTTTTAGACAGATGTCGATAGACTCCATCGCATTGATGGTCGGCTCGAGTTCGCCAAAGTGGCCGACCATATCGCCGCCAGGATAATTGATGCGAAGGAAATCATATTGCTTCGATTCGATAGCCGCGATGAGTTTATCAGTGATTTCGGCAGATTTCATCCATGGGCGCGTGTTAAATGGCTCCGTATAGGATGGAACTTCTTCGTCGACTTCCCCATCTGGCACGTGGTAGCTGTTGCCGTTGAAATAATAAGTAATGTGACCGAATTTTACGGTTTCGGAGATAGCATATTGCTTTAGGCCTTTGCTTGCGAGATATTCTGGCAAGGTATGCTTGAATTCTGGCGAGCCAACTAAGACATGCGCTGGCACATGAAGGTCCTCGTTGTATTCCGTCATGCCGGCAAAGTAGACATCCGGACGACGTACGCGGTCAAAGTGCGGAAAGTCGTCATAAGTGAAGGCCTGAGCCATCTCTACAGCACGGTCGGCGCGGAAATCGATATAAATAACCGCATCACCATCATTGATAGTGCCGATTGGCTGACCATTTTCGGCAATTACGAATGCTGGCATGTATTGATCTTGAAGATCTTTGTTTTCGGCGCGGAAGGTTTCGATTGCCTCGGTGGCGCTAGCGAATTGACGACCTTCGCCAAGCACATGCGTGTGCCAACCTTTTTCGACCATCGGCCAGTCGTTTTCGTAGCGATCACAAGTAATAACCATGCGGCCACCGCCGGACGCAATCTTGTAATCCGGATCACCAAGGTCGTGAACGAATTTTTCTAGGCGTTGAATGTATTTTGGCTCACTCTGCGGCGGAACGTCGCGACCATCAATTAGCGTGTGGACGCGAACGCGATTAATACCGTCCTTTTGAGCCTGAGCAAGCATTTTTTCTAGATGAGCAATATTGGAGTGGACATTTCCGTCACTGAAAATACCCATAAAATGCAAGGTTGAACCGCGCTCATGAATGCGCGCAACAATATCTTGCCAAGTCTGCGTTTCGAAAATCTTTCCAGTATTTACATCGTTCTCGACCGCAGCGGAACGCTGAAGAACAATCTCGCCTGCGCCCATAGCATTATGGCCAACTTCAGAGTTGCCCATGTCATCCTTTGGTACGCCGACGTATTCTCCGGCTGCGCCGAGTTTTGCGGTTGGATATTTATCCATCAAGTAGTTTAAAGTTTCGAGATGTGCCTGCTTTACAGCATTGCCCTCTCTATTGTCACGAAGGCCAACGCCGTCCATAACAACGAGAACAACCGGCCCATCAAAATTCAACTTGCTCATGGTTATAGTATAGCATCTTGGTATAATAATTACATGAGCGTTAGGGATTATTATCTTGAACATTTTGATGAATTGCCACTCGAGAAGCAAAAACATTTTGCTACACGCATCAAATATTGGTTTAAAGATTCGCGATTTGATGATTTTTTGGCTGCGAATGAGCCGAGCCATGACCTTGCCGCCGTTCTCGCGAATAATGATTATTCTGGCGTCAATAATCTCGAGGCGCGCCGACCGTTTTTCGAGAAATATCCCGAGCTATATGGCCTCGAAGCCTGCCTTTTTCGCATTAATCGCCTTTTGATTGAGTATGATGTGGATTTGCGCGAGGACTTTTTGAAAATATTTTCGCTAGATAAGCTTGCTGATCTATGCCATAAATTGTTACACGATTACGAGGCGATGATTGCATTATCTACGTATGCGGTTAATGTCGTTGGTCTATCTATTAACTTATTTGGCGATCGGATATATGGGCTAAACAATAGATACGACCGCCTCACTCGTATTTACACTCAATCTCTACAACAGAAAGCCGACTATATCTATGCCTACACGCATATCATTTTATGCATGTCAGATTACTATACGAAAGAAATCACGGGACATTATCTTCAGCTAGCAGAAATAATAATGGACCACACCGAACCAATAATAAAAAATTATTACAACGACATATCGCTCGACATGAAACTCGAGTACTTAGTTTGCGCAGAGATGGCACATCGCCGTAATGAAGAATTGCGCCAGAAAATAGACGCGGAATGTCGAGCGGCGCGCGAGAATTCGCCTTACGTGATTGACACGCGTAAGTCAGAAAAATACAACACGCTTTCTGGCGCCGAGCACCGTAACGTGTTGTATATTATGTCCGGTTTGGATTATTGACCGTCGACTAGGAAGTAGTCGCGCAATACTTTGTATTTCTCTTCGATGAAGGCGCCGGTTACGACTTGTGGCGTGTGGTTCACTTCTAGGATGTAGTTTTTGCCAGTATCGCGATGAGTAATAACATCTACGCCGGCAAAGCGCTTGTTTGTGGCTTTAGCTGCAACACGAGACATCTCGAGGATTTCTGGGTCAACTTCTTCTAGAGGGATAATCTTTGCTGAGCCACCGAGAGAAGTGTTGTTACGATGATCTTTACCGCCGGAAGAGCGATAGATTGCCATATATGGCTCAAATCCAAGCGTTACGATACGATAATCACCGTCATTTGGAATAAATTCTTGCAAGATAAATTCTATATCTGGATTATCGTCGACAATCTTTGAAATTTCTTCTGGGGAGTGGACGAGATAATTATCTTGGCCTTTTGTGCCACGGATAGACTTAAACACGCCGATGCCGCCGAAGTTTTCGACGAGACATTTGCCGAGGAATTCCTTCGTGCCGTAGGCGGTTTTTGGCACAACAACATCGTGCTCCCAGCAGCGCCACATTTCGTAGAGCTTGCCGGATGCGTTCGCAAAAGTATCGTCCGCCATGATCACGCCCTTCTTGCGACAGTAACAGCCGTAAGCATTAAAGATATGACGACGTTCAAACGGCGCGGTAGTAATACAGAGAATCTTATCGAAATCTGCGAGGTCTTCGCCGGTTTTTTCATTCTTGATGCAGGTATTTTCGCCATCAATCAAGAGATTAATGTCCGAGAAACAGCCAGTAGAGACCTGGATTTCGCCAGTCTCTTCGGCAACTCGTTTGAGTTCCGCAATGCTATCTTCAATTTCAACCTTGCGGTTGATGATCAAAATCTTTTTCATGGCCTTATTTTAAGATAGTTCCACCCCATTCGACAAGCGTAAAGCCTTTGCGCTCTGGCGTTGCTGGGAGTTTTTGTTCTTTGATATTAATTGGAGCTTTCAGCGCTTTCCATTCCATATTGATACGGATCGTCGAAGTTGGAGCCGGAGAAACCTCGAGTGGCATATTGGCATCGATTTCCGATACATCCGCAAAGTGGATATAGTTATACGCGTTGTTTTGCATTTGTGGCAGCCAGAAGATGATAAATTCCTCCGCCTCGCGCTCGTTCAAGCCAAGTTTGGCGAGCTTTTCTTCGAGAAATTCTGCCGTATCGGAGCCTTTTACAACGAAGCCATCTTCGCGAACGCCTTTAGAGCTATCATATTCGGTTTCGTAATAAAGCGAATATAATTCTCTGCCCGTATTCAAATCCGTAAGCTTACCGTCTGGGCGCGCAAGCACGTTCCAACCATCAATGTATTTTGGATAGCTAACTGTGAGCTTTTCCTTTGCGCCAAGCTTTACGGAGACATTCGTGTCGACTTCAGGATAAAGATATATCACGGGTTTCTTTTCTACGACTGGATAATCTATATCGCAATCTTCATTGATTTCGTAGTTGATTTCAAAATCCGTAGCACTTATTTCGTCATATGGGATGAGCCAGTATTCGTAATCGTATTTTTCTCGTACATCGGCACAACCACTGTTGCCTTTGATCACGATTTCTGGATCATGGTATTCCGAAATTTCAGCATAAACCGAGTAGATTCTGTCACTGCCACCATTGGCATCGACACGGACTAGAATAAAAGGTCTGTCACCATCATCTGGTTCTTCAGTATAGCCGGTAATATCCATTCGTTTTTGCGCAGCCGCAATCATTGCCGTATCGTTTGCAAAATAGTCCTCAATATCGCTCCAGTGATTTATGATAGCGTAATCCTCGAAGGCCCATTCATAAGTATTGCCTTCGATATTAAAGAAGTAGAAACCGTTCGACCGGTACGACATTCCAGGACGATCGGGAGTCGGCTCTCCGCCGCCGCCAATTAGATTCACAACTACGCCGACAATAATGACGGCTAAAATTATTAGACCGGCCATCAGCGAGTAAAAAATTGAATTCTTGCGCTTTGGCTCGGCTTTTTTCGCTACGGTTTTGGACATGAAATAAGCTCCTTATGTTTATACCTCCATTATACCATTAGCTCTATCTTGACTTTTTTCGATTTTTGTGCTATAATGGAAGAGTTATGAGGTATGTGTCACAAGAGGATAAACAGACTGCCATCAAGACCCTTCGCAAGGGTGGCATTTTGGGTGTCCCAACCGAGACCGTCTACGGCCTCGCTGTAGCGGCAGACAATACCGAAGCAATCAAGAAACTTCTTAATGTAAAAAATCGCCACATCGATAGCGGCAAAGTTCTCACAATGATGGTTGCGGACGTTGATGAGATGAAGAAATACGTCGAGATGAACCGCATGACCACCAATCTTGCCCGTCGTTACTTCCCTGGCGAATTAACTTTGATTTTGAGACAGCGCGAAGATTGGCGCCATCCATATTTTGACAATTTCCATACGGTCGGAATTCGTATTCCAAACCATGATTACATGCTAGACTTACTCCGCGAAGCTGGTCCGTTACTAGTCACAAGCGCTAACCCACGCGGCGAAGAACCTTGCCGCACTAGTCGCGAACTCAACAAGCGCATGCCAAGCGTAGACCTTATCGTTAAGGGCGAATGCGGCGGAGATTTACCATCCACCGTGATAGATATGACAACCGATACACCACGCTCTCTACGCCAAGGCGGATTACTTATCGTCCACTATTCATAATTGCCGTCTCGAGACTGAAAGCAGGCATGTTTGGGCGAAGATTTTTGACAGCCTCTAAACATCGATTCATTTCTTTGCGCGAAGAAAAATGGAAACTACAATAGTTTTTATTAGACATGACGAATATTAGCTCATAAACACGTGGACATGTCATGGTCCTATATTCTGCGACCTGATAGGTGTATTCATTGAGGTCTTTTACTCTTCTGATCATAGAATAATGCGTGCGATTGTAGATATAATCTTTTGTTAGAACTACACCGCCATTCTCTTTCGACTCGAATAATACTGGCTGCTCTCTGGCCTCGTTGAGCGCCTTAGTAAGATCGCCTAGCGAGCCGTAATATAGGACGGCTGGATTATCCGAGACGTCTTGATAGTGCTTGAGACTCTTACGCGTTAAAACGATATTTATGGCCGTAAAAATCATCACTGCCGGCACGAGAATCGCGAGGGCTTGATTGCCGTATTCTTCCTTGTCTGTATAGAAGAACATGATTAGCATTATTGCCATTCCGGCGAACATAACTTCCGCAAAAGCCGCTATACAATAAGTCGTAATATTAGAACCGACTAAATTTTTCTTTACTTCTTCTTCGCTAAGCATAACCTTATTATACGACAAGAAAACCGGATTTCTCCGGTTTTCTACGCTGTTACGCGCCCACCCTGGGGCACATTGGTTTGTTTTAATCCGCTGTTTATTTTTGTTTTCAGTCTCCACACTTTCCACATTTTCAGTGGAACCCCGTGAAGCGTACCAGCTTGAATATATTTAAACAAATTTAAGCTTAAGCGTCAAGGGGTAAAGCCAAAAATATGTTGTAATAATTACACTTAAAATTCTTCGTCGAGCTCGTCGTCTTCGTCTTCGTCTTCGGAAGCATTTAGCTCCAAGATGGCATTGCGTTCGCCAAGCTGATATTTTTGGTGATGTGCGCGATGCTTTTGTTCTTTTTGTTCGAGAGTAATGACCGGAATATCCGCATCGGCTTCGGCTTCGTTTTCTTCGGTTTCTGCTGGAGCCTGGGCAGCCTCAATCATAAGACGAAGTTCGCGAAGAACCTCCTGCGTGCCTTGATGAGCAGAAGCAGACATTGCCATAACTTTGGCGTCTGGATTCTTTTCGAGGATAGAAGCCATCTGCATTTTGACGATATCTTCGTCGACGCCCTCGATTTTAGTTAGGACGACTAGTTCTGGGCGATTTGCAAGCTCGTCGGAATAATTGGCAAGTTCCTGGCGAATGTCTGCGTAAGCTTTACCCGCATCGTCGTTATATACATCAATCAAATGAAGTAAAACTTTGGTTCGCTCGACATGGCGAAGGAAGCGGTCGCCGAGGCCTTTGCCTTCGGATGCACCTTCGATGAGGCCCGGAATATCTGCGATAAGAATACTGCGATCGTCAACTTTTGCGACACCAAGATTCGGCGTAATAGTCGTAAATGGGTAGTCGGCGATCTCTGGCGTTGCATTGCTAACTACGGAAAGAAAAGTAGATTTACCGGCGTTTGGGAAGCCAACAAGGCCAACGTCCGCGAGAAGTTTTAGTTCTAGCTCGGCATCATAAGATTCGCCCGGGTTACCAAGCTCTGCGATGCGTGGGGTCTGGCGCGTACTGGAACGGAAATGCCAGTTGCCATAGCCGCCGTCGCCGCCATGAGCAACAATCGCGCGCTCTTCGTCATGAGTAAGATCTGCGACAACTTCCCCGTCGCGTTTTACGACTGTGCCGATTGGAACTTCCACGATAAGATCTTTGCCGGATTTGCCAGAAGATTTTTGGCCAGAACCAGCCTTGCCGTCTTCGGCAATTAACTTTGGCTGAAAGCGAAAATCGATTAAGGTGTCGCAGTCTTTGCTTGCGACAAAAACCACATCACCGCCCTTGCCGCCGTCGCCGCCATCCGGGCCGCCTTTAGGGATGTAAATTTCATGACGGAAAGAAATGGCGCCGTTGCCACCTTTACCCGCCTTAATAAAAACTTTCGCTGTATCTACAAACATATCAAAAATATTTTAACATATTTTGCATGTAAAGTAAAACGCTATAAAGATTATTTGTGAGCGTAAATATAGTTGTAATTGAGGGCGTCAGACCAGTTAATTGTGGATTGGAATACGCGGTTGTAGCCCTGGTAGTTCATTTCCTGAATCGTAATATATTGACCCTGGACAACGCCAGTGACGATTGCAACGTGACCATAGCGGCCACTAGTAGATTGCATAACTGCGCCATAAGCTGGAGTGCGGCCAGTCCAATAAGAACCACCGAGCGAGGAAACCCAGCTACGAGCATTACCGATTGCGCCAGTTGGGAGCCAATATTCGGAGCCCATATTATTGCGACGCCAGTACCAAGCAAACCAAGTACAGTTGCCAAAAGCGCCAGGGTTGTGTTGCCAAGAAGTGCTGCTATATACACCACGCCAGTAGCCATAGCTACCAACCTCAAAGCTGCCGTGACGATCTGCAATATCACGAACATAAGAATAGGTATAGCTAGGCGTATAGGTTGGGCGAGGAGTTGGAGCTACGTATTCTGGGCGCTCTTTTTCCGGCAATGTGCCGTTTGGCAAAAGCAAAAGCTGATCGACGGTGATATCTCTGTCCTCAAGGTCGTTGTACGAGATGATTAAATCTTTCTGAGAACCAGTTTTTTCGGAAATTTTGTCGAGCGTTTCGCCACTTTTTACCTTATAAACGATACCAGCCACGCTTGGAATATAAAGCGTATTGCCGACCGTGACGGTTTCTTTCTTTAGGCCGTTAGACCAGCGGAGTTGATCTTTGGTAAAACCATAAGATTTGTAAGAATCATAAATGCTCTGGAAAGTATCGCCGTCTACGACAGAATGAGAAATAATACCGCGCTGGAGGCTGGAAGTATCGATAACAGTAGGTTTTTCTACGACGGAAGTCGAAGAGGTACTGGTTGTACCGGTGGTCTCATAAATATCGTTAATAGTGACGTAGTTTTCGCTGATGGTCGAAGTGGACGGAAGCGAAAGTGCGCTTGCGATATTTGCGACTGTATAAGATTCCGACACCTGGTCGGCAGTAACGGTAAAATCTGTATTGTCAAAGTTTGCTGCAATTGGGGTCTTTACTGGATTATCTGGCGTCTTTGAGCCAAAAAACATTAAGCAAAATGCGGCAGCAAAAATCAATACGTACGGCGCAACTTGTTTAAATAATAATTCGAATCTTTTCATATTTAAGTGACACTGCTGCCCACTTACAGCGTGGATTCCCCGGGAGCAAGATAATACTTATGCTTCCTAGAAGCCTATTCTATTATACCATATTCACTATTTTGACGCATTTTTTAGAGCGACTTACAGAGGTCGCCGCAATAGTTGCGAATATTCGCATTATGCTCTGCTTCGGTATGAGCATAGAACATTTTTAGATTGCCGTCAGCATCGTAGCCAGAAATAAAGTAGAGATAGTCACCCTCGGCAGGTTCCGCAGCGGCAATAAGCGCATTCTTGCCAGGGTTGGAGATTGGCGTTGGCGGCAACCCCGCACACTTACGCGAGTTCCATGGACATGGGATCGTATTCAAATAGGACATGTCGCTCTTGCTGCGGTTTGGATTAATTTGGTCAGCACGATAAGCGATAATTGCGTCGGAGCCAAGTACAATTCCGCGTTTTAGGCGCAGAGTAAAGACTTGCGAAACCTGCTTTTGATCCTGAAGAGGCATAATGCCAGCCTCGCTCTGTACTACGGAGGCCAGAGTAATTCCCTGATACAAGGTCCAGCCAGAGGCTTTGTATTTTGCCTCGAGGCCGTTGCTTTTTACGGTTTCATACATGTGATCAAATATCTTTTTAAGGATATTCTCTACAGTCTCACCGACATAGAATTCGTAAGTATCACCATAAATGTAACCTTCGAGCGAAACATCGGCTGGCTTCCCGGCAAGAAGTGGATGGTCGTAAGTTTTATTGAAAGCCGCAGTGATTTCTTCGTCTTTGTAACCTGCTTTTTGCAAGCGCTCACGAGCAGCGGTCAGAGTTCCGCCAGGTAGGAATGTAATGCGAAATGTTTTTGCCACAACGCCCTCATTTAGGGATTTGACGATTTTTTCGACGTCTTCGGCGCCTGTAAAATCATACTCGCCAGGCATCAATGTTTGATTCTTTGCTTCAAGCTTTAGATAAATTTTGAAAGCGAGCGCAGATCTGATAAGGCCGCTTTTCTCCAAATTATCTGCGATCTGATTTCCGCTAGAAGCCTCTGCAACGACGAAGCTTTGCTCTTTACAATTCTCTTCGCAGACCGCAGTTAGTGAATGTTTATACCACAGGAATGCGCCACCAATCGCAATCACGGCTAGCAAAATTAGAGCGATAAATACCGAGAGAATAACTTTTCCAGCTTTGCCTTTTTTCTTAGTTGGATTATTCTCCATTTTTGAGCTCCTCTTCTATTTTTGCTAAGTTTGCGCCCTCCATGAAATCTTCTAGAATAATAGCCGCTGCCTCGGAATCGAGTTTGCCAGTGGCGCGTTCTTTTGGGCTAAATTCGTGCGTGTTTGCGGTGAGATATTGTTCTGCTGCGACGGAAGTTAGTGTCTCGTCTTGGAATTTGATGAGCGGGACCTTTGGTTCGTTTTCGAGGAAATAATTCGAAAGCGCCGCGATAAATTCTTGCACGACCTTAGTCTGAGCGGTTTCTTCGCCCTGATTATTTCTCGGTAGGCCGGAGACGATTAGATCTGCTTTTTCGAGACGAAACTGTTTGGCGATGGCCGCGAATTCATTCCCGTCTACCGGGATCATTTCGCGCGGAATCGCAATGCGCACCGAAGTGTCCGCAAAGGCGACGCCAATGCGTTTGGTGCCCACATCTAGTGACAGGATGCGCATTATTCTACTGTAATCTCAATTTCAACTTTATTATCGTCGTTTGGAACGCTAGTTACCCAGAAGTATGAAGTATCAACGTTAGCTTCGGTTACGCCATTGTAGGAACGGAGATTGGACTGGACTTTGCCAACCTTTACGCCGAGCGATACTTCCTTGACCATGTCCTCGGTAATACGTGGACCAGTTTTGGTGGTGCTCTTGAGCTTTGCGGTCATGTTGCCGTTTTCGTTCTTGTAGGACTCAAAGAAGGCTTTGTCTTCTTCGCCCTCTTCCGTAGCGATACCGGTCGAATAAACCATCTGAGTCTTATCGCCCTTGATCTTCTCTTCTGCTACCTTGCGGATGTAAGTATTGATATCGTCTTTCTTTACGGCATAAATTACATATTTGGTCTCACGGGCAATCTTTGGCGTGACACCATCACCAACTTCCTGGTTGACCGAAGGAGACGTAGTGAAACCGCTGTTTTCTACAGCAAAGCTATTGCTAATGAGGATATAGTCGGAGCTAAATTGGCTGGTTAATTCTTCGCGAGCTTCTTTGTCGGTTTCGCCAGTTAATTCATTGTTTGCCTTTTCGACGTCTTCTGGAGAAACAACCTTCACCATCTTCGTGGAACCGCCAGCCGCGGAGCCCTTAGTTACGGTAATTGAGCTTGCGCTGGTAGTCCAGCCTGAAGTAGTCGAGGCTACATTGTACTTGTCACCATTTTGCGCTGCGACGATTTGAATTTCTGCGGTTGCATCTTTAGCAAGATTACATGAGATGGAGGAGACGGAAACTTTACAGTTCTTTATAATTCCTTCATCGCCACCGATATTACTTTTTGTGATACTAATAGTAGCCGCCGATGTACTGATGTAATTATTGCCATTGTAGGTGAATGTAGTGCCGCTAGGAACACTAACACTTGCTTTAAAGCTAAGGTCACTGAATACGACTGGAGATTTAACTTTCACCGTAACAGTACCAGAGGCCTTTGCGCCTTTATCTACCTGGCCGGTCGCTTCGAAGTCTGCGGAAGCTTTCTTGGTAGTATCTTTCTTTTCGGCATAGAATATACCGTTTTCCGGATCGGACTTGGTTTCGTCCGTTACGAAACTGACGGTCTGATTGAAGTTCGCAGCGGTAGTCTTGACCTTTACGGAAATCTTGGCGCGTGGTGCGATTGCGGTAGCCCAATAACCAAAGCCGCAGAATACAACGAGAAGCACGACGGCTAGAATAATAAATTTGCGATATTTCTTAAAGTTTGGAACTTTGATGCTCTTTTTCTTGTCGGATTTTTCTTTTTTGGAAGATTTTTCGTCGTCATCAGATTCTACATCTTCTGCATCAAGCTCTAGATCCACATCTTTTGCTTTTTTGGCAACAACCGCAGCGCTAGCTTTCTTTGCGTCATCTTTTTTGCTAGCTTTCTCGGTTTTCTTATGATGCGATTCTTCTACAGGCTCTTCCTCTTCTTCTGGCTCTTCTGCGTCATCATCAGAAATAGCGTCATCGGGTTCTTCTTCATCCTTGTCGCCAAACTCTTCCGCGGAATCGGAATTTGGTAGCTTTGGTTTGCTCTGGAGAGTCTTTGCGGTTGGCATCTTGACCTTATCTGCAAGTGCGAGCAAAGAATTGTCCGAAGTGATTAGAACTACGGTCTTTTCGTGTTGATTTGCGGTTTTTGCAATTAGCTTAAAATTGACAGCGCTCTGGAGAACGCCGGCCTTTTTTGGCGGAACGAGCGCGATGATTTTGTTCTTCGCGTCCTTGATGTTGGCCAGGATATCAGTGATATCGTCCTCTGGCTCGATATAGATGACGTCTTTATTCATAAGTAAATTATAGCATATGCGCAATTTTTGAGCACCACGCGAAGAGCTTGTGCTAAAATGAGATAAATGGGTCTATTCAGTAGAAAGACCGCGAAGGTGGGCGAAGAGCCGGCTCCGGTCGAAAATGCAAAACCAGTTGATACAACTCGTAGTAATCTTAACGAGCTTGTTTTGCAATCTATTCACGAAGGCGTAATCATCGTCGACAAAAACGGCAATATCCAGCTAGCAAACCCAGCGGCCTGTAGACTTCTTGGCCGTAGCGCCGACGAACTTACCAAAGTGTATTACGATTCTGTTATCAATTTGCTGGACAAAACGGGTCAGCGCATTTCTGAAGGCCGCAACCCGATTGGTCTTGCCATTAAGGGCAACGAGTACAAGGAAGAAACGCGCGACCTAGACGTAGTTGCTGCTGATAGCAATAAAAACACGCCAGTTTCGATTATTATTACACCGACCGATAGCGAAGGCTCAAACTTTGTTGTTACATTCCGTGATATCGCCCAGGAGCTTCGCGAAGAACGCGAGCGCTCGGACTTTATTTCTACTGCTAGCCACGAGATGCGCACGCCAGTTGCAAGTATCCGCGGCTATCTCGACCTAGTATTAAATCCGGCAACTGCCACGATTGATGATCGCGCCCGCAGCTTTATTGAAAAAGCACAGGAAAACTCAAAGCATTTGGGCCGCTTGTTCCAGGATTTACTCGACACGTCAAAGCTCGATGATGGCCAGATTAAGCCACGCATGGAGCCAGTAGAAATTGTAGATTTGGTAAAGAATATTTCTGATGCGCAGATTCCAAAGATCAAAGAAAAGGGTCTCGGTTATCAGTTTGGTAGTGGCTCTGTTGACCAACAGTTGAGTGGCGGCAAACGCATCGAGCAAGTCATCTATGCTAGCATTGATCCAGATTTCTTGACGGAAATTATTAATAACCTCATCGAGAACGCAATTAAATACACGCCGGCCGGCTGGGTGACAGTTAACGTCCGCGCAGACAACTACAATGTCCAGATTGTCGTACAAGATACTGGTATTGGTATTGCTCGCGAAGAGCTTAGTCACGTCTTCCAGAAGTTCTATCGCGTCGATAATCGCGATACGCGCGAAATTGGCGGCACTGGTCTTGGTCTATACCTTGTTAAACAGCGCGTCGAGGCAATGAATGGCCGTATTTGGGCAGAAAGTCAACAGGGACAAGGTACGCGCTTTATTGTGCTCTTTCCTAGAATTTCTCAAGAACAGTACGCACAGCAACGCTTCTTATTGGATAACCAAGTTCAGCAAGATATGAACAAGCAAAAGCAGCCGACGGTCAGCGATCCGTTAATGCCTTAATCTTTTGCGGTTTTTATAGATTTTTGCTTCAAAATAGAATATAATCATAAGTAGTATGACTAGGATTATGTTAGTTGAGGACGATAAGTCCTTGCGAGAAATATATAGCATTAGGTTGGTCGCCGAAGGCTACGATATCATCTCTGCAGGCGACGGCGAGGAAGCACTCGCATTGGCCGTGCAGTACAAACCAGAACTTATCATTGCAGACGTAATGATGCCAAAGATTTCTGGTTTTGATATGCTTGATATCCTTCGCTCTCAGCCCGAAACAAGCAAAATTAAAGTAATTATGATGACGGCACTTTCTAGTGACGAACAACGCCAACGCGGTGAAGCTCTTGGCGCAGAACGTTACTTGGTGAAGTCCCAAGTTGGCATCGAGGACGTAATTGCAACCGTTCATGAGGTTCTTGGCGACGTGCCAAACGCGAACGCACAAGCAAACATGGATACCGCTGCCTCTATGCCTGCAGTTGAAGCCGCAATCAAGGAACAGCAGCCAGCAGAGGCGCCGCTTCCTGATACTACTGAGCTCAATGCCGTAGAGACAACTCCAACCACTACGATTGAGCCAACAAATTCTAATATTCCAGCTCCAACGACTAGCCAAATTATTCCGGATTCTCCAACAGAATTACCTGTAGATAATCCGGCCCCAGCACCGGCACCAGTTGCTCCAGCGCCAGTCGCTCCAGTCGCGCCGGCTCCAGCATCAGCACCTGCCGGACCAGCACCAATTGCGCCAGCTCCAGTTGCTCCAGCTGGGCCAGCACCAATTGCACCACCTGAACCAGCTCCGATGACGAGTCCTGACCAGATTCCACCAGCTGATTTTCAATAATCTATAACTTTTTGTAATATCGCAAAATGCCACCATTACCACCAGAAGCCACTAGCGTGCCACCGAATGGGCAAGCGCCGATGCCGCCAAGTCCAGCAGCACCGGCTAATCCTTCTGATGCCAAGCAAATTGCGGAAGCTCAAGCACAACTCCTAGCCAAAGCTATTATTGAAGCACAAAACATGGCCGTTGCGCCGCCTCAACAGTTCAAGGAAGGCAGTCAACAGGCCAGCTTAGATGCGCCAGGTTCCGGCGGCGCCAATATGTTTATCGACACGGAAAATGCGCCACAAATCACAGAACAGCAGAAGTCTCAGACCTCTAGCGAACACGGCGAACGCGTAATTCAGCCAATCCATGACGTTACCATGGAGAGAAAGCGCGAAGATATGCAAAAACGCATGTCCGAATTGCTTGGTGATACCGACGGCGAGCCGACGCAGATTAATACGAATACCGCAAAACACGTTAATGACGCCAATGTAAGGATGACTGTTCAGAATGCCACGCAGGCGAGCGAGCAAATTCCGATGCCTGTAGCTGCCCCTCAGATGACTGCACAGCCGCAGCCACAACCGGCACTAGTACCACAACCGCAGCAATATCAGCAAACCGTTCCTGCAGGATATGCACAAAACATCTACGCTCAAGGTTATCAACAGCAATCATTTATTAATCCTGCCCAGACTGTGATGGCGCAAATGCAAGCAGCTCAAGTTCAAGCGCCACAAATGTATTATTTGCAACAACAGCAGCAGCAACAACAGCAAGCGGCACAAAGCATGGATCCACGCGCCGCAGCAATTCAGTTGCAGCAATTACAAGCCGAAGAAGCACGTAGAGTTCAGTACGAGCAGGCTACTGCCGCACAGCTCGCACAGCAACAAGCTCAGCAACTTGCACAGCAACAGGCTCTGGCCCAGCAGCAAGCTGCCTTAGCTCAGGCACGCGCTCAGGCGCAAGCAAGACAGGCGCAAATTCAGGCACAGCACAAGAACCTGCGCGTTAATGATTCGGTTGTAAAGAAAGCCGCAGAAGCAACAATTCTTCAGTCACAGAAGGCTCCGCAACAACAGCCAGCACAGGAAGAGCTAGTACAAGCAATCCAGCCAGCCTATATTACTCAACTCGAGACAGATTTAGCCGGTGATATGCAGCAGAAAGGCAAAATGTCCGCAATGCAGCGTGCTATGATGGCGGAGCTTGCGGATGACGAAATTACACTCGAGGCTAGCAAGATAGAAGTAAAACCAGATCCGGCTCAAGTAGCGCAAAAACAGGAAGTAGATAATACGCCAAAGGAAGTTCTTGCCGCGATGCAAAGCGCAGCAAGCCCAAATATTGCATCCAATCCGAATATCGCGCCTAGCACGCCTACCGAAATAAACGCAGATATCAAACATGATCAATAATGAGATTCGCCTAAACAAATACATTGCGACTAATTTTGGTGTTTCGAGACGCGAAGCCGATGATTTGATTGCCGCTGGCCGCGTAAAGATTAATGGCAAAAAAGCCGAAATCGGCATGCGCGCACACGAAGGCGATACGATTACCGTTGATGGGCGTAATATTCTTGAACAAGAACCAATTTATCTTGCTTTTCATAAACCGGTCGGCTTTGTATGTAGCCGCAAGCGTCAAGGTGATACGCCAACTTTATATGAATTACTGCCAAAGAAATACCAAGTGCTGAAGACAGTTGGGCGCCTTGATAAAGATTCGTCTGGATTGATTTTATTAACTAATGATGGCGATTTTGCATTCCAGATGACGCACCCAAAGTTTTCCAAGATCAAGCTCTACACTATAGAAATTGACCGAGATTTGGAACCATTACATCAGCAAATGATTGCAGATTTCGGTATTCAGCTGCCAGACGGCAGGAGCCAAATGGGCTTGTCCAAGATTGGTGAAAGCAGAAAGAAATGGGACGTCTCAATTTCTGAAGGCAGAAATAGACAGATTCGCCGCACCTTCGAGGCATTGGGCTACAAAGTAGTTTCACTGCACCGATACAAATTCGGTCCATACGAGCTAAGTGGCCTACCTGAAGGCGAATTTACAGAAGTCAAAAAAGCGCTCTAGAAATCAATCTGGAGCGCTATTTTTTAATTCTTGAGTAGGCGGGCGATTTTTGCCTTGAGTCCGGAATTATCCGTGCCGATTAATGTGTCAATCCCAACACGAAGGAGCCCCATCGCAGTCACGAAAGTATGATCTAGTTCCCTATCCGTAGCATTAATAATGCCTGGGACATCATCTGGCTCAATCAGACTCACGATTGGACGACGTGAGAATGGGAGTTCCTTATACCAATCGCCAGTAGCGAGGATTTCCGGAATCTCCGAAAGGCTTGCGCCACCACCACAAAGCAGAATCTGGCCAGGAAGACTTTCGACGTGCTCGAATTCTTCAATTGCAAGTTCTACGCCAGCCTGCCAGACGTCGAGATTGCGCGCAATGGCTTGGTCGAAGCGTTTGCGAATTTCTGGCTTCATGTCTGGACTATCGGCAAGGAGTTTGAGTTTTTCTGCGTCCTCAAAACTCAGGCCGAGTTTCTCGGAAATTTGGTGCGTAAAGCTACGGCCGCCAATTGAGAACATCTTTGTGCCTTCTACGCCGCCATCATCAACAATCGCGATATCCGTGGTTCCGCCACCAATGTCCATAACGATTCCAGAGAATGTAGATTCAATATCGTCACCAAGACATGCGCGGCAGACTGCAAACGGCTCAACAGCTACGGTAACGAGGTCAAGCTGAAGCTCGTCGCAGACGCGCTCTATTGCGGAGATGTGCACCAGCGGCGCAAAAGCGGTATAAATCTGCACTGTGACTTCCGTGCCCTTGAAGCCAATCGGATTCGTGACCTTATGGCCATCAATCTGCAATGAAACGAGTGCGGAGTTGATAAGGCGAACTTCGACATCTGGATTATTGGTTTCGAGCGCAACTTCTCTACGAGCACGCTCGCCAGCTTTTTGCTGAACTTTTTTGATAATCTTGGACATTTCGTCGTCCGTGATGGATTTGTCGGAATCGGCACGACGATACTTAATCGATGCAGTGTTACCTTTGATGAGCTCGCCAGCAATACCAACAACAACTTCCTTTGCGCGGACGCCAGCCATTTCCTCGGCTTTTACGAGGGCTTCTTCGCAAGTCTTTGCGACACCCTGAATATCTGCGATTGCACCGGAAGACATATTCGTAGCAGCCTCGTGCGCTTTGCCGACGCCGACAATCTTAATATCACCCTTACTTTTTTTCGCAATGAGGGCTTTGACGTATTCCGTACCAATATCTAGCGCCAAAAGATAATCATCTGGATCTTTGGTCTTTTTCTTTTCCTTTTCGGACTCTGGCTTGTAACTCTTTTTGCGCGAAAATATGCTCATGGTTTTATTATAACACCTACGCATAAAAAATATCTCCCGCTATGGGGAGATACTGTTTTTTATTCTACGACGGCTTTGATGCGGCGAACACCAGCGGAGCTGGACTCTTCCTTCTTGATCTTGAAATGACCAATTACGCCGGTATGTTCGACGTGAGGGCCGCCACAAACTTCGCGAGAAACAGGATTGTCGAAGTCGCCAATCGTATAGACAGTGAGTTTTTCTGGATATTTATCCCAGAATTGACCGTGAGCCTTGAGCGTATCGCGAGCGTAGGCTTTGTCGTACTCGTCATGGACAACCTTGAGGTCGGCCTTAATCCATTCGTTGACTTGGTCTTCGATCTGTTGCTTTTCTTCTGGAGTCAATTTGCGGTCGAGGTTGAAGTCGAAGCGAAGACGCTCGGCGGTAATATTGGAGCCTTGTTGACCGATTTCTGGATCGATTAACTTCTGTAAAGCGGCAAGAAGCAAGTGAGTTGCGGTGTGATACTTCGTGGTTTGCTCGCCATGATCTTCGAGACCGCCCTTAAACATACCCTTGCTTGCAGTCTTGGAGCGCTCGCGCTGTTCTTCGAGAGCGGCATCAAATTCTGCGCGCCAGTTTTCGGTAAGTGGAATATCCTGGCGATATGCCTCCTCAACGGAAAGCTCCATTGGGAAACCATAGGTATCCTGAAGCATAAAGAGCTCTTTGCCAGTGAGACCGTCTTTCTTGAAGCGCGCAAGTTCTTTCATACCGCGGCGAAGCGTCTTGCGGAATGCCTGCTCTTCATGACTAAGCACATCAAGAACATCTTCACGCGTAGTTAGGATGCTATCTGGGAGATCTTTGTAATTGTCAGCAATGAGTGGAAGTACCTCGGCGAGGAAATCTTGCTCAATGCCTAGATTGAGAGCCTTAAGGATAGCACGGCGAATGAGGCGGCGAAGCGCGTAGCCCTGCTGTTTATTGGAAGGCTTGAGACCTTGCGCAGTAAGAAGATAAGCCCCACGGAGATGATCTGCGATAACGCGCATCTCGGCGGTATTGGATTCGTAGCTCTTGCCGGAAAGTTCGACTAGCTTGTCTACGATTGGCTTTAGCAGTGAAATTTTGAATACGTCATAAGAATCCATGGAAGCGGCAGTAATACGTTCGAGGCCAGCGCCGAAGTCGACGTTCTTATGCTCGAGCTCTTCAAAGCTGCCATCCTCTAGGCGGCGATATTGCATGAAGACTTGGTTGCCGATTTCCATAAAACGGGCGCCATCGGATGCCGGGTGAGCCTTGCCATATTTTTCTTCATCCTGGTGCTCTTCGCCAAAGTCATAGAAGACCTCGGAATCTGGGCCACATGGGTCACCGATTGGAGTAGTTTCGATGCCGCCACCGCGGGACCACCAGTTTTCTTTGTCGTTATAGAAGAAGATGCGCTCGTTGCCCTTGATGCCGCGCTTGTCGCCATTTTCAGCGGTGTCAATTTCGGCGATTTCGGCGTCGATGCCAGCTTCTTTGAAAACTTCTTGCCAGATATGGGCAGCCTCGTCATCGCGCGGGATGCCGTATTTTTCGCTACCAATAAAGCAAGTTACGTAGATTTTGTTTGAGTCGAGACCGACTTCCTTTGTAAGGAAGGTAAAGAAGTTGCGGATTTGTTCTTCCTTGAAATAATCGCCGAGGGACCAGTTGCCAAGCATTTCAAAAACGGTGGTATGGCGCGGATCGCCAACATCGTCGATGTCTTGGAGACGAAGACATGGTTGAGAATCAGTTAGGCGCTTGCCTTCTTTGTGTGGCTGGCCAAGCAAAAATGGTAGCAATGGCTGCATGCCGGAACCAGTAAATAATGTCGTCGGATCATTCTCTAGGACAAGTGGCGCTGGCTCAATCACCACGTGACCTTTAGACTTCATGAAGTCTAGATATTTTTGACGTACTTCACTTGCATTCATTAGGTTATTATACAATAATCTTACAGATACAGAAAACGCTAGCGTTATACTTGACTTTTTTGTCTATTTGTGCTATAATCAAAGGATAACCGTTTGGGGTTATGTTTCTTCGGGGGATTGTCCCCGCGTTCTCTAATAGGAAGGAGTGGTTCGTATGAGAAAAACCACAAAGACACTCGTAATGTTGCTCACTGTCGTCATGATGCTTGGTGCGTTTTCGACAACCGCCTTCGCCGCAACCAACAACAACAGCGCCGTCATGAAGCGATCCACAAAGGACACTCAGGCCCTGGTTAATGCTGGCGAATACTATGGCTGGTCTGCCGAAGTAAAGACAAAGTCTCAGACTCCGAGCAAGATCGTAACATCGATTCGTCTCTTCAATGGGAAGAATTACATCTTCAACGTCACACAGACGACACAGAAGAAGGGTTCTTCCATCGCCACCAAGTACAACATTGGCGGCAAGAATTACGTGCTGGCCGGCATCAAGGCCTCACTGAAGAGATATGCATCCGGTGCTGGCAAGAGAGCCGTGCTGGAAGACAAAGTCAACATTGCAGCTGATACGCTTGCGAAGTATGCAAGGAAGATGGGCTGGACTGTCACCGATAAAACGAGTTACAAGAGTGGCGTCGCAACCTGCAAACATATTTACCAAAACGGCAAATACAAATTCACTGCCGTCGTTAAAGGCGTACGCAAGAGTGGCAAGATTGCGCTCAGCTATACCAGAGACGGTAGATCTTCAAATAAAAAGGCCGTCAAAGCCTGGCTGAAGACCTATGCAACCAACTAACTTCCTGGCCGCCCCACGGGGCGGCTTTTTTATGCCTCGATAATGCCGCCACCAAGGCAGATTTCGTCACGATAAAAGACGATTGACTGGCCCGGCGTGAGAGACTTCTGCTCTTCCGCAAAAGTCAAAATTCCATCCTGATAATCTGCATCAACAAGCGGGGCGCGGTGGCGGATGCGAGCCTTAATATGACGACCATCGTCACCGTGACGCAAAATAACATCCTTGAGCTTGACTTGGTTAGTCCAGAGTTTGAGCGAGTTGAGATTCTGCGAAACATAAACAATATTCTTTTCCATGTCTTTTTTGACGACATAGTGCGGCAAACCAACGCCGATATTCAGACCATGACGCTGACCGAGCGTGTAGAAAATTGCACCATCATGCACGCCAAGCTTTTCGCCGGTATCAATATCAATGATGTCGCCAGGCTTCGTCTCGATAAATTCCGCAAGAAAATCGCGCATATTTGCATCGCCAACAAAACAGACACCCATAGATTCTGGCTTGTGCGCCACACTGAGGCCAATCTCTGCAGCAAGCGCTTTGACAGCAGGTTTTTCCATATCGCCAACCGGGAAGATTACCTTTGGAATGATGCTTTCCGAGATACGGTAGAGGAAATAGGTTTGGTCCTTGTTTTCGTCCTTGGCGCGAAGTAAAGCTTTGCCATCCGTCCTAGCATAGTGACCGGTCGCAATCGCTTCCGCGCCCTGCTCGAAGGCGGTATCGGCAAAGAGCTTGAATTTGATTTCTTGGTTGCACATAATGTCTGGATTTGGGGTATTTCCCTTTTGGTATTCTTCCAGCATGTAGTCGACAACTTTTTGCTTGTATTCTTTTTCGAAGTCAAAAACGCGGAAGTCGATGCCGAGTTTTACGGCAACGCGTTTTGCGTCGGCAAGATCCTCTGCCCATGGACATTTCATGCCTGGAAGATTCTTACTCCAGTTCTTCATATAGACGCCAATAACCTCATGGCCCTGCTGCTGCAAAAGATAGGCCGAGACAGCCGAATCAACGCCACCAGACATACCTAAGAATACTTTCATTGGTTATATTATAACATCAAAGTCGTGTTACAGCTACGCTGCGGCTATTCTCCGCGGACGCGTACGGCGCCCGCCGTTGCGGGGCCGTTCGCTCTTTCTCGCCGTAGCTGCGAAGGCCGCGAAGAACTAGCCGCAACGTAGCTGCATTACGGCCAGGGCTCTCCGCATTCGTAGTCACGACGAGGACGAGTGCAGCGACCCTGCGACGGCAGGCGTCGCAAACGTTGGAGAGACGTGGCTGTAATGTGGCTGCGGCGTAGCTGCAATGCGACATCAACGCGATAGTATAACCAATTATGGAAAAATCAAGGGAGTGAAAGACATTTTGTTTATGCTAAAATAGATACAGTATTAACTTTCATGGAGGTGGGATGTTTTATCCGAACCGGCAGGCTTTAGGTGACCAGCTTGCGCCAAAACTGAGCGACTTCAAGAACTCCGACTGTATTATTTTCTGCCTCAAAAAAAGTTCTCTACTTGCCTGCATTGAACTTGCAGCACATCTTCATGCATATATTTATATCTTGCAATATTCCGAAATCGCCGATCCATACGACATTACCCGTAACCTCGGAGCCATCACTTCCAAAGGCGAGTTCGTATTAAATCCAGAAATCTCCCAGTCCGAATACGACTTCATCAACAGTGACTTCATGAGCATTATCGAGGAGCGTAAGCGCGAGGCATTCTCGAGAATTAATGCCGAACGTGACCCAAATCCAAACTTCGATCTCGCCGCATTTAACAGCCGCAAGATTATCCTTTTCGCAGACGTCTTGAAGGAATCATTCCAAATCCAAGTTGCGCTCAATATGCTAAAAGCATACAGTCCGTTGAGCGTCTCCGGTGCGGCCGGAAATATTACCTCGCAAATTTCAGATAAATTCCAGATTGAAACCAGCGGATGTACCTACATGGACATTCTGCCAAATACCTTCTTCGACGACGACCATTATTTCGATCAACCAGACACCTATAGCGAAGAACAAAAAATAAGTATGGCAAATAATATTAGCCTGTATTGGGCATAAAGGAGCAAAAAATGAACCCAACCGAAAATACCAACCCTAACAAACTGACGGAGTCGGAAGCCGGCGAAGCCCGTGTAATTATCGACAAACTAAGCAAGGCATACGCAAAGAAAGTCGTAGGCCAGGACGAGTTACGTCTATCGATGGTCGTAGCCCTAATTGCTGGTGGCCACGTACTGCTCGAATCTGTGCCAGGTCTTGCAAAGACTTTGGCCGCAAAGACACTCGCAGAAGCTGCGAATGGTAGCTTTAGCCGTATCCAATGTACGCCTGATTTGCTCCCAAGCGATATTATTGGTACGCAGATTTACAACTACAACTCTGGCGATTTCGATACGAAGGTAGGCCCGGTTCATGCCAACTTCGTACTCCTTGATGAGATTAACCGTTCTAGTGCAAAGACCCAGTCCGCTATGCTTGAGGCGATGCAGGAACATCAAGTTACGGTCGGTGGCGTCCTCTACAAGATGCCAGAACCATTCATTGTCTTGGCAACCCAAAACCCAATCGAACAGGAAGGTACCTATGAGCTTCCAGAAGCTCAGCTCGACCGCTTCTTACTAAAGGAAATCGTTAACTATCCTTCCCGCGATGAAGAAATGCAGATTCTTAACTACATTCTTTCCGGCCAGACTACCGCCCCGCTCTCTGAAAACGAGAAGATTTCTATCGATGAAGTTAAGAAGCTCCAGACTCTCGCAAAGAAGGTCGCCGTCGATGATTCGATCAAGAATTATATTGTGAACATCACTACCGCATCCCGCAACCCACGCGAGCTTATTGATGCAAGTTTGGCGCGCTACGTCGAATACGGCGTTTCCCCACGTGGTGCTATTGCACTCATGCAGGTCTCTCAGGCTCTCGCATTGATTGACGGACGCGCATACGTAACGCCAGACGACGTCAAACGCCTGCGCTACGCAGCACTTCGTCACCGCATTATCCTAAACTTCGAGGCAGCTGCAGACGAAGTCCATCCAGAAGCTATCATCGACGCAATCTTTAATAAAATTCAAACCCCATAATTAAATAATCGAAAAGAAAAATGCCAAGTTATCTCGTTAAAGTTCGCAAGAAAATGGACATCTACGCGCAGAGACGCGTAAGGAATGTTCTTTCCGGTAATTACGGCTCCGTATTTAAGGGTCGTAGTATGGATTTTGACGATTTGCGCGAATACAACTATGGCGATGACGTAAAAGATATCGACTGGAAAGCAACGGCACGTTCGCGCACGATTATGATTCGCCGCTATATCGCAATTCGTAAGCACAATATTATGATCGTCGCAGATAATGGCAACTCCATGGCTGCACTCGCGCCAAGTGGCGAAAGCAAGGCCGAAGTAGCCGCATTTTGCGCTGGCGTAATCGCATATGTCGCCCAAAAACATGGCGACTTGGTCGGTATGGTATACGGTAACAAGGATGGCAACAAACGCTATGCCATGAAAGAAGATACACCGTACATCGAAAACTTCTTGAAAAAATATAGCCAATCCATCAAAGTAGATGGCGCAGAGAGCGACATCAACTCCGTATTAACTTATATTTCAAAATCGTTCCGCGAAAGAATGTTCTTAATTGTAATAACCGACCCAAACAGTGCCGCAACGCTTGATAGAAATCTCGTACGTCGCCTAAATGCTCGTCATGAGCAGATGTATATCCTCGTTGAAGATTCTCCGCTTACCAACAAGTCTCTCCTAAATAGCGACGTTAACGATATGAATGATGGCGTACGTTTGCCACATTATTTCCGCGCAAATAAAAAAATTGCTGCAGCCGAGGAAGAATATCGCAAGAGCCTAGCAGAAAAGATTCAAAAAGGCCTACATCGTTTCGGCGTAGTTAGCACAACGGTTCCTAGTAGCGAAAAAGCAATTCCAATGATTTTCAAAATGTTAGAGGAGCAAAAGCGTGTCCGACGTTAGTAAATACATGTATGGCCCGATTTATTACAGCTTCGGCTGGACAATGGTCGGCATCATATTCATCCTACTTGCCGTAGGACTAGTATTCTTAATGTTTTATCTAACCAGAAAGAAGAAACTAAAGAGCTTGGCAACGCTAAAAATCCAGCAACCAAAAGTTGTAGATTTGAACGCACTCAAGCAGAAATATATTGGTCTTATCGATCAAGCCGAGCGCAACTATAATGACCACAAAATAAAAGCTTCCGTTGCGCACCAACACTTTAGTCTCATCGTACGTTTATTCTACTGCGAGGCGGTTGGCTTCCATGCAGAAATCATGTCACTCAGCGATTTAAAGCGTTCCAATTACACAAAACTTATCAACACGATTGAAAACTTATATCCAGATGAATTTGATACCCTAGAAAAAGGTTCAGTAAAAACAGCGGCCGAGAATGCACGTAAACTTGTGGAGGATATGTAATGTACGCAATAAGATACAGCTGGTTATTCGTCTTACCACTAATTGCGATTATCGCTATAACAGTGACTACGATTTTGCATTTTCGTAAACGAAAATTACGCAAGCCAAAACATGATAATTCATCGCTAATTGCGCACACAAAAACCATTCGCGAATTACCAGAATACAAAGCCGCAAAGAAGCGCTACAATATGCTACTTTGCCTAGCCGCCGTTCTGTTCGTAATTAGCGCGTCTAGCATTACCGTAGTTACTTCACGCCTAGTATCGGTCGAGGATTCACATTCCGATCAGAAAAACCGCGATATTATGCTGTGTCTAGATGTAAGCGGATCGATGTCTAACAACGTTAATGAATTATTGACCTACTATCTAAATCTAGTCGACAAAATGCAAGGCGAACGCTTTGGTGTGACCATTTTTGACGGCGTCTATGTCACACTCTCGCCATTAAGCGATGACTACGCCGCAGTATCAGAAGTATTGCAGAATTTGAGAGACAATTTTAATAATTATGGACCTTCGCTTTGGGGTGCCGCCATTAATCAGCAACATTCAAGTTCAGAAATCGGTCCGGGCTTGGTTGGATGCGTAGAGGCCTTTGATCTTCTAGGCGAAGCTGAGCGTTCCCGCTCAATCGTTCTTGCTACGGACAACTTCGCGAACCCATCGCAAGAGGTTAATATTAAGCAGGCGGCTGCTTATGCGCGAAGCTATGACATTACCGTCTATGGCCTAAATACCGGCGAATCTGCCTCCAAGACAGATTATTCAAATCAGTGGGAGTCAAAGAGCGGCCGAGAGTTCCGCGAAGCCGTAACAATGACTGGTGGGTCTTACTATTTGTTTGCTGGGTCAAAATATTCCGTCGATGAAATAGTAAGCCAAATTACGCAACAAGAAGCGGCTATCTTTGAAGGCGCCGGCCAGGTAGTACGCCGAGACACACCACAAATTCCTGCCCTAGTGGCAACCATCTCGCTGGTATTATTTATATTTGTTATCTGGAGGCTAAAACTATAATGAGAATTGAACCGCTTATACCGCTGCCATTTGTTGTTGTTATTCTGACTGGTTGCGTTGGTCTACTTGTTGCGTGCATAATCTTCAAGAAATGGCGCAAGAAGAAAAATTTCATACGCATAGCAATTGGCATAATGATGGGGTTAATACTTCTTCGCCCGATGCTAACTGGCGGCATAAATGTGAAACAAACAAATAATTTAAACTTGTTCTTTGTGGTAGATTCGACGGCCAGTATGTCCGCCAAGGATGTCGGAAATGGCGAGATGAGACGCTATGAACAGGTGCGTGAAGATATAAAGAAAATAGCTAAGAGTTTCAAAGGATCGCGCTATTCGATTATAGTAGAAGACAACAGTATTTTTACCGCTATGCCATTATCTTCAAATGCAGACATGCTGAGTTCGGCGTTATATGGCATTAAACCGCGTAGCTATTATCAAAGTATGGGCACAAACCTAGACGACCTAATAACGTTTGCTAATGAGCGCGTTGCAAAATATAATCGAAGCAATCCGGAGCGAACAAGCGTAATGTTCTTCTTCTCTGACGGAGAGGATACAAATGACAGGCCATTATCGACGGTAGCATCCATCAAAAAAGCAGTATCCGGCGGAGCTGTATTTGGGTACGGGACGGAAAAAGGTGCCACCATGGAGGAAAATCTCGTAACGTATACTCCTACCATCATAGACCGACCAGCCGAGACCCAAAGCTGCATTAGGAATTACAATGGCTGCATATTATCAAAAATAAACGAGAAGAATCTAGAATCTATCGCGAATACGTTCAAAGTGAAATACTACAACAGGACCGACGGTGGGGATATTCCAGCAGAGCTCATTAACGAGATTAACGAAAGTATCGTATATGAAGACGATGTAGCATACGCTGGCGCAACCGACCTGTACTGGATTTTCTCTGGTATTATCCTTATTTTATTGATCGTAGATTTTAGAGATATTCTGATTCGCGTATTAAAGGAAAGAGAGATAAAGCATGCTTGATTTGAATCCTGAACTTGTCGACCAAGATCATATCCGAAAGCTACGCAGGAAGCGCTTGTTAAAGATTGCATTCTTGCCAACGCTCATTCTAATTCTAATCGGCGTATTTTTCCTTCGTACAACATTTTTCAACATCGTATACAGTCTTTCCTTCGAAAACCAAAATTATAATACGGCAAAGTTTTTAGCGGACGAACAGAAGGTTGGAAATATTATTGCTCCATACGTAGCGTATTTCGATACAGGAACAATTAATTTGAAACGAGAACAATTCAAAGAGGCTGAAGAAAGCTTCCGTGAGACACTAAGAAATAATCCACCAAAAGAAATTCTCTGCCAGGTTTATGTGAATCTCTCTCTGAGTATCGAAAAACAGGCAGACGAGCTGTCTGACGACGAGAATTATGAAGACGCGCTCGTTCTATACAACTCAGCGCAGTCGGTTTTATACGAGAATGATTGTGCCGATAAGAATGATCCGGACGAAAGCAAAGACAAAAAGGCGCGCGCGGCCGATTCGCGTTTATCCAATAAGCGTTCTCAGGTAGTTGCGTACATGAACTATATTGAGCAAGCCAACGACGGGGACGATGGCAATGGAGGTAATACTTCCCCATTATCTGATGAGAGCAAAAAGAATATCCACGAGAATCAAAATCCGGAAAAGGTTATAGATAATATTAGAAACCGTGGCTTTGGTTCCAGCGGCGTATACTGTAGCGCCTCAACGAGTAAATGCTGGTAGTTAGCTAAGGCGTTTTAATTCCGCGGCAACGACTTCGTGTAGGTTTTTGCTGAATTCTACTATATCTTCTTCGGTATTTAGTTTGCCCATCGTAATACGCAAAGAGCCGGCAATTTCCTCGTCACTGAGACCAATAGCGCGAAGAGTTGGTGACTTTACGCCCTTACTCGCAGCGCAGGCGGCACCCGTAGAAATGCAAATACCACGATCCTCGAGTGCAAAAATAATACGTTCAGCATCAAGCCCTGGAAGACAAATCGGCATAAAGCCCGCGAGTTGCGTCTTGATATTGCCGAGATATTTGATATTTGGCAAATCTTCCAGGAGACGATGTAGTTTGACTTTCAAATCCATTAGGCGCTTACGCTCAGAATTGATATGTTTCTCTGCTTCCGTAATCGCTGTAGCGAAGCCGATTACCGCTGGCACATTTTCCGTACCACTACGAAGCCCCATTTCCTGACCGCCACCAACAGTAAGTGGCTGCAACCTTACATTATGTCCAACATAAAGTGCGCCAACTCCCTTCGGACCGTAAACTTTTGCGGCATTAATCGTAAGCAAATCTACGCCCATACGATTTAGTTTTACTTCCATCACGCCAAGGCCTTGCGATGCGTCGCAGTGAAAATATAATGGTGTATTTTCGCTAGCAATTGCACGGCGCGTGCGCTCTTCGTGGACAATGGCAGCGACTTCGGAGATTGGCTGAATAGTACCAAGTTCGGAGCTGGCAAGACAAATCGAAATAAATTGCGTTTTTGGCGTGAGTTTATTCCTTAAATCTTTGATTAGAATACGGCCATTATTATCTACATCGATAATCTGATAATTTCCTGCACGCTTGGCGTTCTCTAGCACGGCGGCATGCTCGACGGCAGAGATTAATACTTCCGCGTCAGAATTAGTCGGAATTAGAGAAAAAGCTAAATTAATTGACTCAGTTGCACCAGATGTCATTACTAGATCCGCGCCCTTTGCGCCGATAACGTGCGCAATTTCATCCTTGGCGTTTTCGTAGGCATGGCGAATCTCGACAGCCGGCAAATATGCGGCGGATGGATTATAAAATTGCTCAGAAAAATATGGCAACATAGCCTTTAATGCCTTTTCCGAAACCGGAGTGGCGGCTGCATGGTCTAGATAAATCATGCCTATATTATATCAGTTATAGTGATGTTTCTTCGGCAGAATCATTCCGAGCCACGGAATAATGAATAGCGATTCGACGAATGCAAGCCAGAGCATTTGCTGTCCATCGCCAAACATAATAATGAATAACAGCGCGCACAAACCCACAACGCGACCGACCGACAATGCTACCTCGCTTAGGCATTCCATCTCGATGCGATAAGAATCGTTCTTTAGGTGAGAGCTGAGCAATCCCTGCAAACGCGTCTGTGTAACCGTGCCGTCAAAGAGACCATTTACGATACTCTGCATGAATACATATAGCGCGATTGATAGCACTGGATTATCTGGTAACAAAATCAAAGAGACCGGAAGTAAAATCAGCGCCGGAATAAAGGCTGCAAGGTATGCCTTTTGACGCGAGGTTTGGCGTATTTTTCGATAAAGATATACGGCAACGATTGTAATTATTGACGACAATGACGTAAAAACACCCACATCCATACTAGAATCAGTACTGCGATACAGGCAAATCTGAGAAATCACAAGATATGCGGAGCTGCAAATAACAAAGCCGCGTATTAGTTGAATTAATAATAGTTTTCGCATTGATTCGTGCTTTGCGATGGCGTCGTATAGCTCCGACATTTTGTGCGCCGGCATACTAGTGCGTTTTTTGGTTGGGCGGAAACAAAGGGATAGCAATAACTGCATCAAGGATATGACTAAGATAATCGCTGCGACGCGTGTATAACCACTATTTCCGATAAGAAAACCAAGTACTAAAGGCATTACGATTTTTACGATCTCGGTAAGGATAGCCGTTCTACCCTTAAAAGCGAGGCGGTGCGAATCTGGTATCTCTGTGACGTCGAAATGCATTTTAGGTCGCCAATACAGTGACGATTCTGCTGCGTTGAATATTGCGATGATATAAGGAAAATAAATTGCTTTTGCATCGAGCGTCATTACGCAGATAATTTCAAATACCGAAAATAGCATGCTAAGGCGCCATGCCGCCACGGTGTGCTTTCTGAAAAATGGCAAAAATAAAACCGCAAAGCAGGCCATGAGAGTATAGCGAATAATGCAGTAGACGACAAAACTCGTCGGCGAGCTAGAAGCGGAAATATTGATCATGAACCCCATCAAAAAGATGTTCATGAATGAAGATTTACTACTGAGCAAAACATCGGCAGCAACAAGAATATTCTCATTGGTTTTTAGTGCGCGAAGTTTTTGAAGCATAGAGATATTTTAGCATAAGCACAAAAAACTATCGCCCTCCACGAGCGATAGTTTTTATTTATAAATGCTTTGCTTTATTAGTCTCAGATAGGCTTTGGTGGCATTCTTGAAGTTCGTCAGCTCTTCGCCTTCTATCTTCTTGTAGTATTCTTCCTCGCCTACTTTCTTGTAAACGCCGTTTTTGCGGACTTCGTAGCGAATGGTAATACCATCCTCGTACCAAATCCAGACGTTCTTTTTGAGGCAGAAGAATTCGCGTGAGTGGCCCGGTTTAATACTGCCGAAAACCGTGCGACCAAGCGCGGATTCTGCGTTAATTAAATTGCGTTCTACGGCCTGGACGCGCGCTTTGTGATTCGGCGTCTCGCGAGGGGCTAATAAATGTTGCTTAAGATTGAGTTTCGGCATGCTATTACCTCGTCAGATACGGCGGATAGCTCGTTATATAGATCGAGCTCTTGTTTTTCTTTTGAGCGATATGGAAAAGCTTGCTCAATCACAATTGGCGTAGCCGGAGTGACTGGCATTTCTTCGATGGCAGCTTTTTGAGCCTCAAGCACAAGATTAGATACCGGAATGCGGAATGTGGAATTATCTTGCTCGTCCATAAATCCTCCCTTTAAGTTAGATTTTGAAGATTTTCTCGACATTTTCAGAGGTAATCTTTGAAATTGTCGCGAAATCTTGCTGATAATGATCAGCAGCCCATTCGGCTATGTTCCTTACATAGCCTGGCATATTTATTGTACCACGAAATGGCTTCGGTGTCAAGAAGGGAGCGTCAGTTTCGAAAATAATTCTCTCGAGAGGAGGATGGACAATATCGGCAAAGGTAGCAAGGCCATTTACACCGAAATAGAGGCCTTTTTCTAGACCGGCATTCATATTCTTTTTGGAGTCGGAATATGAGTGGAGAACAGAGGTAGGAAGGTGAAAATTATTGAAAATTGGCCAGAAGTCATCATAGGCATCGCGCACGTGAAAGCTAACCGGCAGATTGTGATCTTGCGCAATTTGCAGCATATTTTCTAATAAATAGCGCTGAAAATCTTTATTGTAGCCATCAAAATGATAATCTAGCCCTACTTCCCCCACGGCGACGAGCTTTTTATCAGCCAAAATCGGCTTCGCGGCGGACAAATCAGCCTCGAGCTTGGCTTTGTCGCCATCAAAATCGTTCGGATGGTAGCCAAAAGTCCACCAGACTTCTTCGTGTTTGCTCGCAAAATCACAAGCAGCTGCGGAATCGAGCGGATCCGTGCCGATAACGATGCATTTTTCGACCCCATTTTCGTGCATATGCGTTAAAACCTCGTCGGTCTTAGAGAGGTCAAAAAACTGCTTATCATGAATATGACAATGCGAATCGATGAGCATATTAGCCCTCAAGACCGCGTGGCGGCTCGCCTTCTGGCTCGTCTAGAAGTTTTTTACTCTTGATTTCGTAGCGGCGGCCATTTACTGGGGAGACAAAGTAATCCTCACTGAGAAGATTAATAAACATACCGAGGTCCTTGTCGTCCATGATAATGATCTTGCCCTGATCGTCGGTCATAAGCTCAAGCTGCATCTCGTCGGCATAATCTAGAAGCTGATCTTGCTTCATTTCGCCGATTTCGATGTTTTGGAGTTTCTTTACGAGAGGCTTCTTATCCTCGAGTAAAGCGTTCAAGGTAAGGCCTTCCGGGAAGCTTAGGCTGTAGGCTTCTTGGATTTCCTTGGCCTTTTGCTCGGAAATAACCTGAGATTTGTAATCAAATTGGAATAGTTTTTCAAACTTGGACTGGTTAAAAATGATGATTTGACCATCTACGATAGCGGTTTCATTGCCATCCGGAACCTTGATTGCGACATCAGCAGTGAGCGGCTCAAAGCTTTCGCCGTTGAGCTCCCAGCCGAGCTTGCCCTTGAGAGCGGAGCTTGCAGCGAGGTTCTTGGCGATATAGAAGGTCTTCTGGCCATCTTCGCCCGGGTAAGTAAACTTTGCAACAATGCCTTTGATGCGCTTGAATTCGTATTCGTCATCAGTAAAGAAAGCAATGTCCTTATATTCGTGCTCGATAAGATGAATCAAAGTTTCGGCGCGGCCGACTTTCTCGAGTTCAATACGATAAATAACTTTATCTTCACCATCGGAAAGTTCATATTCGCGACATTCTAGACCCTTGTCCGCCTCTTTGATGATGTATTCGACAGCCTCTAGCATAAATAGAGACTTTATAGTCTGCATCAATACGTCACTGTAGCGTACTTTGTATGGGGTGTAATTCTTGTTGAACAAGAATAGTTCTACGGATACGTTGTTTTTTATTTCATCGACGGAATTCGCCCACTGAAAAACGTCAAATTCTGGTTGGCCAGTTTGGCCGGCGGTATTTTCTTCCATTCTCCTCCTCTTATGTACCTATTTTAACAGATTATTCGTCGAGTGCCGCTTGAAGCTGCGGATCTTCTTCTTTATTGATTTGCTCGAAGCTACGGGTAACTTCTTTATCCGGAGTGATGCCTTCGCCGTTGATATTCTTGCCCTTTGGCGTATACCATTTGGCAACTGTAACGCGGAGGATTTCGCCAGTAGTGAATTCTTCGAGAGCTTGAACGCTACCCTTGCCGTAGGTCTTTTCACCAATAATAGTGGCCTTCTTGTAGTCCTGAAGGGCGCCGGTAACGATTTCGGATGCGGATGCCGTAGAGCCATTAACGAGCACGATAGTCTTCCTGCCGGAAAGAATTGCTTTGCCGCGTTCGGCGTAAGTTTTTTCGCTATAAACACCGTTGGCGGACTTTTGCTCTACAACAATATCACCATCAATCCAAAGCGATGCAACTTCTTTTGCGGCACTAACGTAGCCACCACCATTACCGCGAAGATCGATAATAACTTTCTTGACGTTACGATCTACTGCTTCCTGTGCTTTTTCGCGTGCAAGTTTACCAGTATCAAGGTCGAAGCGAGTAATCGTAATAATTGCTGTATCGTCGCGGTATTCGGAATAGACACTTACGTTGTTGATAACTTCACGGGTAAGCTCGAATTCTTTTTCTTCATTGTCGCGCATGACAGTAAGGACAACTTTTGTACCTTCTGCACCACGGAGCTTTTTTGCAACATCTTCAACAGATAAGCTTGAGATATCTTCGCCATCAGCCTTATAGATAATGTCGCCTGCAAGCACGCCAGCACGACGAGCTGGGTTGTCTGGAGTAGTGCGAAGAACCTTGACGTAGCCATCACGTTCGCCGATTTCTACACCAATACCAGCGCCAACATCACCGTTGAGATCTTTTTCAAACTCTTTTGCCTCTTCGGCGGACATATAATAAGTGTATTTATCGCCAGCAGCGTTGACTAAACCGCGCTTTGCTTCTTGAATGACTTGGTCTTTATCGATTGCGCCATCATAATTCTGAACTAAACGCTGATAAATAGCATTAAGTGAACTGAAATCTACTTCCGAAGCCGTGGTGCTTTTGCCGCCCAAATATGGAGCGAATTTGCCAAGCATCGTCTCCCAGTTCATACCAACACCGAAGCCTACTGCTAGGGTGATAAAACTAATAATTATCGAGGTTGCAAGGTTTACTTTTTTCTCGGATGCAGGGCTGCGATAATACAAGTCCCGTGTTTCATTCTTGTTTTTCTGTGTGCTAGTTTTATTAGTTTCGCTTCGTTTAGTCATAGAACTATTTTAACACGAAGCTAATGCTTATACCTGAAAAGAATAGATTATTTACCGAAATAAATATAGGTGAACATGGCCTTATTTACGGTCATTTCGGAATATTCGCCACGAGTCCAGTTGTACTGCGAAACGTGAACTTGATTGCCATTTATCCACTCTACCCAAACTGCGTGACCATAAGGGCCACTGAGCGAGATACCAACATAACCCGGCTTCGGCTCGGTTGTAACGAGATAGCCGGCTGCGCGAGCATTGTTTAGCCACTGATTTGCATTACCGCGGCCGCCCCAATAAGGCATGTAGCCGTAAGTCTGATAGACCTTCCATGCGGTATAGCTAACACATTCACAAATATACATACCCCAGCGGTCGGAATAAGCATCCTTTTGCTTTGGACAAACGCTACTATATGGATAGCCACCCTTCCCTGGGTCGCCAGGAGTGACCGTGCCGCCGTATTGACGAGCAAGATCTGCCAAGATTGCCTGTTGTTTCTTCTCGAGCTCGGCCTTTTGGCCATTTGCGTCACTCTTTAGCTTTTGATATTCAGCCTCACTACTGCGGGTCTCTGCAAGTAACTTTGCTTGCTCTGCTTCAGATGCGGCAAGTTGTTGTTTCTGAGTGCTTAAATCTTTTAGGATTAACTCTGCATTTTTCTTCTTTACGGTGAGCTCTTCCTTGAGGTTTTTGTTTTCCTCGATAATATCCGAGAGTGTGTCGGAAATGCTCGTGAGCTTTACCTCTTCGTCAACAAAAGTCGAGAAATTTTCCGAAGAAGCAAGGCGTTCGATCGTAGAGACACTGTCGTTGTAATAGAACTGAGCAATGATGAAGCCGACCGTATCGGAGTTCTCATTGATGCGGTTTTGGACGGTCTCAATCTCGATAACAAGCTGGTCGTGCTCGGCCTGCTTTAGGTCGATTTGCTTCTTTAGTGTGGCCTGCTGATTTTGCAAAATCGCAATCTGATTCGAGATGGTGTTCGCCTTTGCAGCGAGAGCACTGGCCTGAGACTCGTATTCGCTGATTTGTTTGCGAAGGTCGTTGATTTCGTTTGTGACTTTGTTGTAATCGTCCTGAGTGTATGCAGATACGGTGGTCTGGAGTACACAAGAAAAAACTATAGTTATAGCGACAGCAAGACAGAATAGATTACGCCATACTTTCATGTCTATACCATAGCATAAGCAAAAAGACTTGGCAAGTGGCTGCCAAGTCTGTTTTATCCGTTATTCAGCTTCTTTCTTTGCTGGCTTCTTTTTGTGTATTTTCTTCACGGCACGTACGCGATCGGCCTTTGTTTTGGTCTTAATATATTTGCTGGAAGCCAATAATGAAGATATTACACCAATTAGTATGCCGACTGCAAGCAATCCTGCCGCGACAAAGTACCAATACTTGGTCATAAGCTCTACGGTTGGATCCAAGGTGTTGCCAACGCTGCCCTGCAAGGAGAATACCGTAGCGTAGATTGCTGCGCCCGCAATGAAGGCTGCAACAATACCATATAGGCTTGCCTCTACTACGAATGGACCCATGATGAACCAGTGGCTGGCGCCAACAAGATTCATCATATAGATTTCTTCCTTGCGGTTGAAGATTGCCATGCGGATCGTATTAAAGACAACTAGAATTGCGATGAGAGCAAAGACGCCTGCTGCGCCAAGACCAAAGATTTCGATGCGGTTCATAATGGACGCAATGCGATCAATCGTCTCGCGGTGACTAGTGGAGTAGCTCGGTGGACGCGCATCTAGCATGTTTACCATCGACTCGTCGGTATTTACGAAGTTTTCTAGTTCGGAGGTGTCGTTAAGGTTGCGCAACTTTACGTTGATTGTCCACGGAATCTTATTTGGAGCTTCATACAGAGCTTCGATATACGCTTTATCTGTAATATTACTTTCTTTGATAAGCTTTTTGATTGAGGCAATATTTGCTTCTTCTGGGGATGTAGCTTTCACCTCTGTTACGGAATCAAGTTCTTTTAGGCGATTAGTGATTTTTTCGATTTGCTCGTTGGTAGCCCCCTGCTTGACGTAGATGGACATATCTACCTGAGACTCCACCATGGTAATGGCGGTATTCATTGCACTAGTAGCAACCAATGTCGCAGCAAGAACTATTAATGTGATGGCCATAATTGCAATAGCAGCTACGCTAAGCCAGGTGTTACGTACAAAGCTCTTGGTACCGTATTTCATTACGCGTACACCAGTACGGAGATGATGTTTGCGGGTCTTAGTAATGCGATTTAGGCGCTCTTTACTAATACGAGCAGTATTCTTTTGCTCTTCTTTTTCTGCTTTTGTCATTTTTGCCATACTAGTTTATAAACCTCCTCTTTGGAGCGGCCTTGCGAATAATCTTTTCTGATTCGGCAGGAGACTCTGGAACGATGATATGCTGTGGCCTAGAATTAGTAGCATTGCGAATTTCTGTTGCGGTTGGCGCGGCTCGATGTGTAGATGCTAGCGGACGCTTAATAATCTTACTGTGCGTTGCGTCGAGATCGTAATAGCCATTATTCTTTTGATCGCCAATAATTCTACCGTCGCGAATCGTGATAACGCGTTTTTTGAGCTGATTGACTATCTTATCGTCATGGGTTGTAACAAGAATAGTCGTGCCAAAATTGTTAATCTCTTCTAGCAGGCGAACGATACCCCATGCAGTTTCTGGGTCTAGGTTGCCAGTAGGCTCATCCGCTATAAGAATCTTTGGCTGACGTGCCATTGAGCGCGCAATTGCGACACGCTGACGCTCACCACCAGAAAGATCTTCTGGGAAGCGATGGCCTTTGTCTGCGAGGCCAACTAGGTCTAGAACTTTTGGAACGGTACGACGAATCTCGGCGTTTGATACGCCAACAATCTCGAGTGCGAATGCGACATTTTCGTAAACAGTGCGGTTTGGTAGAAGTTTGTAATCCTGGAAGACGACACCGATACGACGACGAAGATGTGGAACATGACGACGTTTTAGGTAATCATAATCAATGCCACCCACCATGATTTTACCGGAAGTAGGAACTTCCTCACGAGTGAGCATTTTTATCAATGTAGACTTCCCGGCACCAGATTTACCTACGAGAAAGACGAATTCCTTTGGCTGGATGTGCAAAGAAACATTCTTAAGCGCTGGCTCTTTATCGCCAGGATAGTACTTGACGACGTCATCGAGTAATATCATACGCCTATATTAACATAAGCTTGATTAGTTGTCCAAATATGCAGCAATGAAATTATCTATTTTTCCATCCAAAACCGCGTCAGCATCGTTTTCTTCATACTTTGTACGGGTGTCTTTGACGAGTTTATATGGATGAAGGACATAATTACGAATTTGCTGCCCCCAACTAGCAGATTCTCCAGCGCGAAGCTTGTCAACAGATTCAGCGTTTTGCTCCTGCATCATTTGCTGGAGTTTACCACGCAGAATTTCCATGGCTTTTTCTTTGTTTTGAAGCTGACTGCGCTCGTTCTGAATTGCGACAACGGTATTGGTAGGAATATGCGTAATGCGGACAGCGGAATTCGTTGTGTTGACCGACTGGCCGCCGTGTCCGCCGGAATGATAAACGTCAATACGAAGATCTTTTGGATCGATTTGGACTTCGGAATCGTCCTTAATGACCGGCAAAACTTCAACTAGTGCGAAGGAAGTTTGGCGCAAATGGTCCGCGTTGAACGGGCTAAGACGCACCAAACGATGCGTGCCGTGCTCGGATTTTAGTTGGCCATAAACATTTGTGCCAGAAAGCTCCATAACGGAAGTCTTAATGCCGGCTTCTTCGCCTTCGACGCGATCAATGATTTGCACTTTGATTTTATGCTGCTCTGCCCAGCGCAAATACATACGCTCGAGCATACCAGACCAGTCCATCGCCTCAGTGCCACCAGCACCAGCCGTAATGCGCAAAATTGCATCATTATGATCATACTTGCCTGTATAGCGAAGTGCTTGGCGCATAGTTTTGAGGTTTTCTTCCATTGCATCAAGCTGACCAGAAAATTCTTCGGCAAGCGATTCGTCGCCAAGCTCCATGAGTTCAGTCAAATCATTTATCTGTGTCTTTAATAAAGTCCACGGATCAAGTTCGTCGTGAAGATTTGCGACCTTGGTGGTTTTTTCGCGCGCAACATCAGGATTGTTCCAAATTTCCGGCACGGCAACTTCTTCTTCGAGATTCTGAAGTTCTGCAAGTTTTTGGTCGATGGATAATTTTTGCCAGACAATATCAAATTCGCTTTTTAGCGAATCTAGTCGCTTCTGCAAGTCAAACATATTATTCATTATATCAAAAGCTTAAATAAATAAGGCGTTAGCGTTGTATAATTTAGGTAATATGCGCAGTAGTGAGAACTATACAACCGCAACAAGAAAAGAAATCAATCGCTCGAACGAACAATCAGAAAAGTTTCAGGCCGCGGAAGCTCTAACTAGGTTAGGCATGCTAACCAAGATGAAAGACCTAGAGCTTTATCATGGCCGTACCGATGACGGTACGCCAGACTGGCATATACGTGCAGATTTCAACAATGCAGACAACGCAACTGGAAATCGCAACGTAAATAAAGTCCCAGCGCTAAGCACAGGCACAAAAGATATTGCATTAGAATTCGCGCAGGCCAGAGATCGCGGCCGCGGTCGTGCGGAAGTTTATCGCATGAAATCACGCAACCCAGACGCGAGAATTTTGAACCAGGATTTCGACTGGAATAGCCTCTCGAGCCTAGAGCGGGACGAGGCAGCAAAAGCCGTTCGCAAGACTTTGCCTTCTATAGCAGAAGGTGTCGATCTTGCCTTTGAAGACCGCAATGCGGGCCTTGGCACGCGTATTTATGAGACTCAATTTTGTAGCGGTGGCCCTTTTGGTGCATATACAGCCTCCGAAGACATTAATGCAATAGCCACGAATCTTAGCGTGAGTCCAAGAATGGCCGAGCAAATTGGCGGAGCGCGCAACGTCCAATTGCTAATGGCGCAGGCGCCAGAATTTATGCGCGACATCCTGAACGCTTACGTAGACGGCAAAGATAGTATAAATATTCTTTTTACCGGCCAACAACATAGAACCAATATCCCAATTAGCCGAGAATATATCGGAAATTGGTTCAAAAATATGGACATTGTGGGCGCGAAATATCCTGTTAGATCAGCGACGCTCGGCAAAGAGCTAGACAACTACCTCATGTTTGAGCTAGACGATGTAGATACTGAGGCGCGCATCGAAGAAGAGCGCATCGCAAAACAGCGTCGCATGGGTAGTATTGCGATGAAAATTGCGCAGAAAATGAACCCGAAACGATCCGGTATTTATGGCCTTCTCCATCGAAAATCGCCAGAAGGCGGCAAGAGCCAGAGCGAAATTATGGATCTATTGAATAATGACCTATATGCCGATCCGCACACCATCGTTGAGACCGCAAAGAAAACACAAGGATACGACATGGTGCTCGAAGCGAGCGCGGGAGTTTGGGAGGGCTTCACTATTCAGCAGCACACCGAAACCGCACTGCAAGTTTTTGAAGATAATTACGCAGATAAACTTCCAGCCAAAATGTTGCCGTTAATGCGTTTGGCGCTACTAACTCACGACATTGGCAAAGGCGTCGCCGTCGCAAATGAAGGAAACAAGAGAAATCAAAAAGCCTATAATGTCGCCTATGCTAGGGACTTTATGGAGAAAAACAATGTCGACAATAGCACACTCGAATTAGTCCTTTCGATGATTAGCGAAGGCATGGAACGGACGACGGATTTCTCAATTAAAGCAAAAGAGGGGTCTAATGTTTCCTTTTATAATTACTGCAGTGATACGATTGGAAAATACCTAGGCAAACCGGCTACCGAAGAGGAAACTTATGGCTTTGGTCAGATGATGCTTGCGCTACAGACCTGCGATAGCGCAGCCTATACCGATATGGCTACAACGCGTTCCACAAATAGCAACTACAGACATCGCAATTATGCTAGCTTCAATAAATCGTTCAGACGAAAATCCGGGCTTACTGGACACAAGCTAAAACTAGAGCGCGATTTGGAACAAGTTTAATTATTGCGGTAAGTCAAAAAGCGGCAGTTCTGCAATGTCATAATCGGCAATTTTCGTGCGGCGAAGTTCGGTAGTATATGCGCCACAGCCGAGCGCTTCCCCAATATCTTCCGCGAGCGTGCGGATGTATGTGCCGCTGCTGACATGTGTGCGAATCTTCAAAAATGGCGACGCATAGTCTAATAATTCTAGCTCGTAGATTGTAACTTTACGCTTCGGCATTTCGACAGCTTTACCCGCACGCGCAAGCTTATAAGCGCGCTGGCCATTAATTTTGATAGCAGAAAAAGCTGGTGGAATTTGCTCGATTTCGCCAACAAATTGCGCGAGGGTTTCGATGATTTTTTCGCGCGAGATTTCTAGTTTTTTATCCGTAATAGTGATTTCGCCTTCTGGGTCGCCAGTACTTGAAGTTGCACCGAGGCGAATCGTGGCTTCATAAACTTTGTCGAGTTTTGTTAATTCTGGAGCCTTCTTGGTAGCTTTGCCGGCAAGCAATATTAACAGTCCGGTCGCGAATGGATCGAGTGTACCGGTGTGCCCGACTTTCACTTTATGGCCTTCGCGTTCGGATAATAAACGACGAACGCGCGCTACGGCGCCAAAAGAGCTCATTCCAGATGGTTTATCGACAAAAATTATTTCTTCCATTAAATGTATTATACTTTAATTATGGAAAGAAAACCGGAATCAACCGAGCAAACAACCGAGCAAAACAAAAAGAAAAAATTCGGATGGGACGACTTGGCCGCTGGACCGCAAGCAGAACAATACGGCAACGAACAAGATATTCAACAGGACGCCGCTAGCGAGGGTTCGACGCCAATTAAGAAAATTACCCGTGCTGAATACATTGAAGGTTTGCGTGCGGATCCGCAACGCAGAGAAATTCTAAAGAGTCGCGCCGCAGACATTGCCGACACCGAAGACGCTTTTCGTGGGCGCCTCGCAAAGATCAAAGAGGATGGTGGCGAAATGTCACAGAAAGAATTCGAACGCTGGGAAGATGACTACGCCGACAACTGGCGCTACATGCAGCAAGATTTGGCGCGCATGGATTATGATAATAACTCACAGGAAGCAATGGAGTACGAAGCTGATGTTGAGTCGGTCATGTTTAAGAGCCAAGCCCACCTCGATGAGGCAATTGAAGCTCGTTCCGGAGATTATTTCACTCAACGCGCACGCGCATTACGCGAAGCAATCGAAGCCTCCGACGAAAAGACAAAACAATCGGACCTAAGCCTCGTCGGTAGCTTTTGGTCTTCCGTCGCAGATCATCTTGAATGCAAATATACATCCACGGCCGAGCTGCGCGAAGAATACGGCGACGACGAATGGAGCTTTAAGCAGTTTGAACAGCGCCGCACGTCCGCTCATAATGACGCAATTACACATCTAAACTATCTGAATGATTTGGCGCGTAAATACGGAACTAGACCATTTACGCCGCGCAACTTCTGGACCAGTCAGAACCAACGCCAAACTCCCGCCATGTCTAGCCGTATGAGCTACGACAGGCACGTCTTTGAATCCTTCTATACGCATGCATTCGGCGACCGCGTCGATCAAATTCGTCGCAAGCACGAGCGCAGAAACTACTGGTAAGCTTAAACGATTGACTTTTTAGGTAAAGTGTGCTATAATAATTGTATTACTTCTGTCATTAAGTAATAAAAAATAAGAGGGGGTGATGGTTATGGCAGACGTAAAGAACAATGCCAGTGCCATCGACTTGATGCAGAGAAAAGAGTTTCGCGATAATGTTTTCGCACAGATTGCGAAACGTGAGGACTTTAGCCGTTTGGTTTGTCTTGGCGTCGACGCCTTGACCGAGGACGAGAAGTCCAATCTCCGCGCAGCGATGGTTGTTGATGGCGTTTCTTTGGAACCTACTGGAACTGACGCGGGACTTGCCGCGGTTGCTCGCAACATTACGGCTCGTGCCGTCAGCTTAACTTAGGCCAAAAAGATCCATAAACAATGCGCGGTCGCTCCATTCCGGAACGGCCGCTTTTCTTTGGCAAATTGATTGTTAGATTAGTTTTTGTATTTTTCGATAAACGATTCAATACCAGCTGAGCCATTAGTCTCATCTAGGCGGTCATAAATCTTGCCCTCACGTACATAAAGGAGGACTGGGGCCTGCTCGCCGTTAAGAGTAATCTCTTCGGCATAGTCATCGTATTGGCTAGGATCACTATTCGGATAATTATAATGATAAACATCTGCGAGGACGCCCTTATTCTCTGCCACTTCGGTGAGACGTTCCTCGAAGCTGAAACAGTTTGCGCAATCATCGGACGATGCGTAAATGAAACCAGTTTTACCACTTTCATAGAAATCAATTACGGAGCCAGCGCCAATACTGAGTATTTCGCCGTCTTCCGCATTTTGGAGCTCGGTTTCAAACTGGCCCATAAATTGATGGCCATATTTATGTTTGAGAGAGTAATCAAAGATAACCGTAAAGGAAATCGCAAAGGTCAATGCGACCAAAACGGCGGTTAGCACACAGGCCAAGAAGCAGATTGGGAGCGCATCGCTCTTGCAGCCGCAACTTGCACACTTGCAGTCTTTGCCACATTCACATTTTTCAACTTTTTTCGAAGATTTAGTATTTGCCATAAGAATTCCTATTACGTTTAAGCTTATTTTACCATAAAAAATATCTCCCCGCGGGGAGATATTTGTTTTTAGACCTTGTTGATAACCGGAATTACGATTGGCGTGTGGCCAGTGGCATCAAAGAGAATATGTGTGACATCTTCCTTGATTTCTTCCTTCATCGCCTTGATGTCGTCATCCGTAGAAACGGTATGATCGGTCTTGGCGCGAAGATAATGGCGAATTTTGCCAATTAGCTCTTCGGAATTATCTAGGTAGATAAACGCGCGCGATACAATGTCCGGCGTCTTGATGAGGCGGCCGGTCTTTTTACTGAGAGTAAGAATTACGACGAAAATACCCTCGCGTGAGATATGAATACGATCTTTTACTACGGCTTCGTTTACCTGCTGGTCGGCGTCGTCATAAAGCTTGTTGCCAACATGAATGCGACCGTTTTTGTGGATAGTCTGGTCTGGCATTAATTCGATGATATCGCCATCATCCGCGACGATAATGCGGTCTTTTGGAATACCGACAACATTCTCTGCCATCTCGGCGTTATGCTGAAGCATATAGAACTCGCCGTGATATGGCATGTAGTTTTTTGGACGCATATCGGTGACGAATTTGACGTGATCCTCGAAGTAGGCGTGGCCAGAAAGGTGAAGTGGGCCAATATTCGTAAGGTGAGTCTTGCCGTTTTGGATAACTTGAGCACCCTCGCGAAGAAGACCACCAACCGTACTGACGACCTTTGGCTCGTTGCCTGGAATTGGATTGGAGCTGAAGACAATCGTATCGGTGGCCTTAATCTTGATATAGCGATGTGCACCAGAAATCATGCGGCTAAGCACGGCGTTCATTTCGCCCTGCGAACCAGTACAAACAATCGTTACGCGCTCGTCTGGAAGCTTGACGATATCTTCCATCTTCATGATGGTGTCTTTTGGCACCTTGATAGCCTTGGCACGGAGAGCAACCTCGACGTTGTTAATCATCGAGTAGCCAGCAAAGGCGACCTTGCGACCACGTGCGGCGGCTTCTTTGAGTACGAGCTCGATACGCTTTACCTGAGACGAGAAACAGGAGATAATTACGCGACCATTTGCATAATGATCCATGACACGACCCATGTTTTCGCCGACATCAAATTCGGAATGAGGATGCGTGCCTGGGGTGTCGATGTTCGTAGATTCATTGAGAAGAAGCGCATAGCCTTCCTTGTCGCGGATCTCGAGCATACGATTGTAATCTGCCGGCGTATCCATTGGATTATTCTCGAAGCGCCAGTCGCCAGAAAGCATAATATTGCCGTTTGGCGTACGAATAACGATAGAGGTATTGCCAGGGATAGAATGCAAAGTATGGATAAATTCTGCAGAAAGATGCTCGGAAAGCTTGATGTTTTCGTGCTTGAGCGGATCCACCTCGTGGTAGTTCATGTCTGGAATATCGGAAAGCTCTGACATCTGCTTTTTGATCATGCCGATTGTAAATGGCGTGGCATAAATCGGTACGAGTGGGCCAAAATATGGTAAAAGATGGCGGCATGCACCAATGTGGTCAAGGTGCGCGTGCGTAAAGAGAATCGCTTTGACCTTGTCGCGGTTATCGTCTAGCCACTTAGAATCTGGCACCATATAGTTAACGCCAGGATAATCTTCGCTAGCAAATAGCGTACCCATATCGATAAGGATGATTTCGCCTTGATACTCGATGGCGGTCATATTCTTACCGATACCAAATTCACCGAGACCACCGATTGGAATAATGCGGACAGCTTCTTTGTGCTGGCGAGCCTGCTTGATCTGCGCCATCGTAATCTGCTGACCATTGTAGCCGTTGTAACGAGATTTATTTACTGGAATACCGATGATATGCTGCGTAGCTTGGGCATTTACGTCCTGGCTAAGCATGCGCTGATGATGCACCATCTCGCCCTTGCGAGTGGTAACTAACAAACTAACGTCGCGTTTTTTGTCGGTGTTACTTGCGGCCTGCTTGGTCGCCTTAGAATTACGCGAAGTGTTAGATTTCTTTGCGGCGGCTTTTTTGCCAGTTGGCGTAGCGGCCTTTTTTACGGTTTTTGCGGCAGCGGTTTTGGTGGTTGTCTTTTTGCGGACGAGCTTTTCATCCTTTCCGCCTGGCGCAAAATTGGCGTTGAAGTTGCGTTTTTGGTTTTCTTCGAATGCCTTTTTTATGTCCGGCAAACGCTCGGCGCGCATTTTCAAAAGTTTTGCGCGGCGTTCTGCTTCTGCCTTGTTTTTATCGTTCATTTATTCCTTTTTTAATAGCTTTAATATTTAATTCCCACACTTAAGGCGCAGTATTTTCCTACAGAAATAGGTGAATAAGATTTGTTGCGCTAAAAGTAATAACTTAGTGGTTTTATTATATCAAATACAGATAAAGATGTCAAAGAAAACCCCGCCGGTGAAGGCGGGGTAAGCTGATTCCTGCTACCAAACAGCCTTAGCTGCCTCGTAGCAAAACTACCAACTTAGTGCTTCTTGGAGCCACTCTTCTTCGGAGTCTGATACCAGACAATCAAGTCGCGGAGAGTCATGATAGGCTGCTCCTTTACCTTCTTGCCTTCTGCGGTCTTCTCGCGAGCCTTGACGGCTGCTTCATACAGACGCTTCACCTTGTTGCGGATTGCGGTACGGAACTTGCTTTCCGGCATCGTAGAACGAGCCATAGAGCGGAAGTCTTTGACGTCCTTTTCGGTACAGTCAATACCAAGCTCCTTGATGCTCTCCATCACGGCACCCCACTGACGCTCGATACGGGCGCTGAGCTCGTTGTATTTCTCAACAACGATGCGGGAATTACTGCCGTAATACTTGCTGAAGACGAACTGGACTTCGGGAGGCATATAACAGTCAAGCTTGTCGTAGACGCCCCTGATCTGGTTATAGTCGCCTACCGTTTTGAGCCAGGCATCCAACCTCCAATAGTAGAGTTCTTTTCCATTTTTGGCACTCGTGAAAGAACTAAATGACACATGAATCACCACCTTTCTTCAATATGTGTCAATTCAGACATAATTATAGCACAAACGCTTTAAAATGTCAAGGTACAGCAAAAAGCCACCTCTGTTTGGGTGGCTTCCGCGTAGTCAGATTATTACTAAGTGCAATCTTGGGAATGAGGGGGAGTTTTGAGGCTCCCCCTCGAAAGGTACTGCGGGCTGTGGGTCAGCCCAAAGAAGAGTTGCTATTCGATGTCAGCGGGATCAAGATCCCCTTCATTGACACCGTCATCCTGGACGGCAGGTTCCACGGTTTCGGGACCGTGCTGCTCTTCCTGGATTTGGTTCAGATCCCCGTGATCTTCGCCGTCACCGGCCACCACTTCGTAAGTCTCGCCCCCGTGCTGCTCTGTCGTACCATCGTCATGGTCGATTGTCGCGGAACCAGTGTCGGTTCCGGTAGAGGCATCGGGCTGACCGTCAGACGTTGTCGGTCTTTCGGTAGGAGTCTGAGAAGGTGCAGGTTCAGGATCTGGCTGAGGCGGTGCAGGCGGAGTATAGGTCTCCGGAGACTGCGGCTCATCGGTAATGGTTTCGTCACTGTCGTGGTTCGGTCCACCACCGAAGTCCTCATAGCCAGGATCTTCGGGATCAGCCTGCTGCTGCGGACCCGCGTCGGGATCCTTAGGCTCAGGCGTAGGAGTCGGCTCTGGCGTAGGCTCAGGAGTCGGTTCCGGAGTAGGCTCTGGCGTAGGCTCAGGAGTCGGCTCGGGCGTCGGCTCAGGCGTAGGCTCAGGAGTCGGTGTCGGCTCCGGCGTAGGTGTAGGAGTCGGTGTAGGCTCATCGGGAGGTACCGGCGGAGTCCAGTAAGGAATGTCTACCGGCTGGTAGCCACACTCCAATCTGAATTTCACGATTCCCGGCTTCCCCATGTCAAACACGACAACATGGCCGCCTTCGTTCTGTGTGTCACGAACGATTACGCTGGGCTTATTACCCTCAAGATGGTTATGCCACTGATACATCTGAGACGTATAGTGGTCAAGACCCTGAATGCTGATTTCCGAACTGGTCAGATAGTCAGTAATCAAGGCAACTGCGCGATCCCAATAATCCTGATCCTTCAAGAAATGGAGATGCGCTTCGTCGGCCCTCTGTCCGACAACGATGTCCTGCTCGTCGCGGAGAATCGTCTCCGGCAAAACAAGGCTCTCGTCCATGTGGACTGCTACTGCGGCACAAAGTGCAGGGTCGACCTTGATCGATTCGAAGAAGTCACCTGTTCCCTGGTTTGTCGCCACCCATTCCTGGACGGAGGTTGCTTTACCATCTGCGACGGCTTGGTCGGCCTGAGCCTTGCGGTCCGGGCCGAAGTTGAAGTTGTTGTTGCCAATCTGGTCCGCATTGACGTCGTCATTGAAGTAATGGATCACCCTACCAGAAGCAGCGTAGGCTGCCTGGATGATGCTACCCTTGATCGACGGAACGCAGAAACAAATGGCAAGAAGTAGAAACACGGCGCTAATGATTGCGCCCTTTCTCGCTGTCTTAATCTTCATGCTACCACCTTCCTTTCGGAGAATTTTTGCCCTTGTGGGCTGGTACATAAGACACTAGATATGCGCTTACTATTGCTAGCAAGCAAGCACCCTTTCCCAGAGGGTGGAACTATAGGATATAGCTTCTCTTCTTACTGCGTAGATTGTACGCAGTAATAATCTGGCTGTTAATGCTGCGTATTGCGTAAGACTCTATAGAGAATTACGAGTACTTGTATATTATATCAAACTTAAGCTTATTTGTCAAGTCCCGCACCCCTTATGCTTAGCATTTGGGCTTTGACAAAGTCCTCTGGACTTGCTAAAATAGAAACATACAGATAAGGACCGGCTCGAAAAGAGGCGGTTTTATTAGTGTAAAAGATTAACGAAAGGATTATATGGATCTAGATTTGAAGCAGATGATCGCAATGGTCGACATTATTGCTGAAGAAAAGAACCTACCAAGAGAGACTGTGATTGACGTGATCCAGCAAGCAATTGCTGCCGCATGGCGCAAAGATAACGGCGATAAAGATATGGACGTTCGCTGTGAGCTCGATTTGAACACCGGCGAAGCTGATATTTACATTAAGCGCGAAGTTATCGAAGATGACGTCGCCTACAACCCAGCTACCGAAATTCCAAAAGCTGAAGCAAATGGCAAGGAAATCGGCGAATTCGTCGAAGAAAAGCACAAAGTTGGTAGCTTTGGTCGCGTAGCATCCCAGACCGCAAAGCAGGTCGTGATTCAGCGCCTCCGCGAAGCAGAACGCGACGCTGTACTTGCAATGTTTGAAGATAAAATCGGCACCGTCGTAAACGGCACGATTGTACGCGTAGAGCCAAAGATTGTTCGCATCGACCTCGGCAAAGCTACTGGTATTATGCCAAAGTCCGAGCAGATTGCTGGCGAATTCTATGCTGTTGGCTCCCGTATAAAGGTCTACATTAAGGAGATTGAGCGCAACGAACGTGGCGCACAGCTTATTCTTAGCCGTGGTTGCCCACAATTTATCGAATATCTCTTCCGCCAGGAAGTTCCAGAAATTGAGAACGGTTCCGTTGAAATTAAGGCTATCGCACGTGAAGCTGGCCGCCGCACCAAGATTGCAGTTGCCGCCACGATGCCTGGTATCGACCCAGTTGGTACCTTTGTTGGTGGCCGCGGTGTTCGCGTTCAGGCCGTCATGAACGAAATCGGTGATCGCGAGAAGATCGATATCGTCAACTGGAGCGACAACATCTCTGAATACATCCGCGAAGCCCTCAGCCCAGCCGAGATTCAGACCGTCGAAATCAAAGACAAGCATGCAACAGTTTACGTCGCAAAAGATCAGCAGTCGATCGCAATCGGTCGCGTTGGTCAGAACGTACGCCTCGCTTCCGATTTGACTGGTTACGAAATCGACGTAGAGGTCGCAAAGGCACCAGAAAAGAAGAAGAAAAAGAACGTCGAGGATTCCCTCCTCTCCGCTATCGAGGATAGCGAAGAAGACGAAGCTGAAAACGTCGAAGAATAAGACATCAAAAAGGCCCCTTCTGCAGGGGTCTTTTTTTTATTTGTTCGTATTAGTGTTCTGGTTGGCATTCTTGTTCTTGCATTTTACTGGAACTTTGACACCGGCGCGACGCATGGCTTCTTGAGCCTGCTCATCACCACATTCTTCGGAAGATTCCGCCTCACTGGAATTAATAGTAAAAGTATCACCATCAACGTGCTTCATGATCCCCTTAGCCAACACACAAATCATGCCAATCGCAAAGATAATAGCGATGAATAATAAAACTTTGCCTGCACCACTTCTTGCCCTATCGTGTGAATCCATAGCTTTATTATTACACCGAAGCTTAAAACGTTCAAGCTTACTTGACTTTTTATGGTGATTGTGCTATAATTCTTACTCGTATCGCTCCTCTGGGGGCGAATAAGAACATTGGGAGGCGAAAATCTATGCGTAAACTCATCGATTTCATCTGCAGCACCACCTATCTTGGCCTGGTCCTCCTTCTCGTTGTTGCCCTTGCTTTTAGTATCTTATTCGGCATCAGCCGCAACAATTCTACCAAGAACGCAATTGAAGAAAACGTCGAGAACGTACTTACAGATCAAAGGAGCAAGGATGCATATAACCTGCTCCGAGACGACAATTGGAGCGACTTCGTGGAGCTCTATGGACTCGACCCTACCTACTACACCGTCGGCGACGAAGCCTTCGTCTCGCTGGTTAGCGAAAACATGATGGAAACTATCATCATTCACGCTGGCAAGGCAAGGCACAGCCAGGTGGAAGCCTTTGCCGTGCAGGGTTATGGCGAACATTGGGAAACCTTCAACGCAGACGAAGGCTGCTCCATTACCGTGACCATACTTGGAAAGCCCGTGAACTTTACGCCCACCGGCGCAGCGACGCTGTGCCAGATTCTTTCTCGGCTGATACCGGCCGAATAAGCAACTAACCTCTTTTTCCGAAAGGCGCCCTATGCGGCGTCTTTTTCTAATTCTGCGAATTTGGCCGCCATGGTTGGATTGCCGCGCGTCAAACGCTTAATCGTGAGATCCTCAGCCTTATTATTCGCTAGGCGCAGGTTATTTTCGCTAGAAAGGAGGGCTTCCTTGGTCTTCTGGAGATGCGCAATAGTCTTGTCAATTTCCTCGATAGCCGTGGAAAATTTGCGGCTTGCCAGCTCATAATTGCGCGCGAAGGACTGCTTGAAATTCTCCATATTTTCCTCGAAATGCGTGATATCGATATTTTGGTTGCGGATGATTGCAAGCTCTTCCTTGTACTTCATGGAGTTAAGCGCGGCATTGCGCAAAAGCGTGATCATCGGGATGAAAAACTGCGGACGAATAACATACATTTTGTCGTATTTATAGCTGACGTCGACGATGCCGGTGTTGTATAGCTCGGAGTCGGCCTCGAGGAGTGAGACTAATACGGCATATTCGCATTTTTTCTCTTTACGGTCTTTGTCGAGCTCCTTGAAGAAGTCCTCGTTTTTGTGCTTAGTGGCGGTGGCTTCATTTTCGTTCTTCATCTCAAACATAATAGAGATGATTTCGTTGCCGTTTTCGTCGTCTTCGCGATAGATGAAATCACCCTTACTACCGGTGCGAGCATCGTTATCTTTCTCGAAATAGGCGTTTTTGAAAGCGGTCGCTCGAAGACGGTTGAATTCGGTCTGGCAATGCTGCTCGAGTGTTTCGCCAACCATCTTTGTACTAAGCTTAGACTTCAGGTCCTTGAGCCGTTCGATTTCTTCATCCTTAAGCTTGATTGCGCCCTCATATTGGGTTTTTAGGGCGGCCTCACGAAGTTTTACCTGGCTCTTGAGCGATTCCTCGCGGAGTTTTGCCTCGGAATTCTTGGATTTGAGGTCGGATTTTACGGATTCGAGTTCTTTCTCAACAGGGGCAAGTGCGCGCGTAACGGCAAGCTCCTTATCCGTATCGGCCTGCTTTAATTTGGCCTTGAGCTCGGAGATTTCTGCCGCTTGGGCGTTTTTTGCTTTCTCTACGGCAAGCTCTTTGGCGGAATTAGCCTTGTCTAGCGCCTCTTTGATGCGCTTCTCTACTTCATCTTCAAATTCATGCGTGCGCACCTGATTAAGGATATCTGCATAACTAGAGTCGTCTACCTTAAAGGTGGTTCCGCATTTTGGACATTTTATTTCTGACATATTTTTATTATACACTAGGGGTAGATATTGACTTTTTATACTGTTTGTGCTATAATAAGGATTGTAGGTATCAAAACCTAGGCTCGTTCCGAGAAAAAGGTTTCCTAGACTGTAGAAGGGAGGGATTTTATGGCTAGAAGAAAACCTGGTGAAAACCACAGCTATGCTGAATACGATCCCAACTACGAACGCAGTTTGCGCGAAGAATGGCGCGAAATGAACCCGTTTAACCGTGGAGTAAGCGTGCGCACCAAGCATGAGATTTGGTGGGGCAGAAGCTCTTACTTCGCAGGCGTTGGCTTCGTCGCGCTTATCGTGTGGATTGCTTCGTTGTTGCTCAAGTTGATGATTCCCGCAAAGTGGAAAGTCATCACCTGGATCATCGGAGCCATCGGCTCCGTCGGCGAGTGGGTGTTCTTCATCTGTGCAGGTCTTCTTATCCTGCTGTTCGTTATTGGACTATTCTTCAAGTTCAGCGACTGGTTGAAAAACACAAAGTGGTAACACCACTATCACATCACAGGGCTCCCTAAGGGGAGCCCTTTTCCTATTGTCTAGATTTTGCGATTGAATTTGCGATAAGCTTGTAGATTTCCATTATTACCAGAATGACAAGCGCTATGCCAAATAGGCCGAGCATCTGTGGTGCCGGGATCGAAACAGTCTGCAGTAGATTAGATAGTACTGGAACTTCCATGACAATAATCTGCAACATAAGAGTACCAAGGATACCGAAGAGCATAATTGGGTTGCGGCGAATCGGTACGCTGAAGGCGGAGCGACGCTCGCTACGACAGTTGAAGACATGTACGTTCTGGATAAAGACCATCAAACACATCACATAACCGCGAGCAACTTCGATATCCATCTTTAGAGTGCTGCAGAAGAACCAATATGCCGCAAAGGCGACAATTGCGATAATTGTGCCAGAGATAACAATTTCGCGCAAAAGTGATTTGTCGAAGATGGATTCTTTTGGATTGCGTGGTTTTTCTTGCAGGATGCCCTTCTCTGCTTTTTCAAAGGACATTGCAAAGTCCTGAATGCCATCAGTAACCACATTGAGCCAGAGGAGCTGAACCGCTACGAGCGGCATTGGCATATCCATAGCAATAGCAAGGCAGAAGAACGCCGCCTCCGCCAAGCCGCAGGAGATAAGGAAGAAGATAATCTTGCGAATATTGGAATAGGCAACGCGACCTTCTTTGACGCCGGCAACAATGGACTTGAAGTTGTCGTCGACGATAATCATGTCGGCAGTCTCGCGTGCGATATCTGTACCGGAACCCATCGCGACACCGATATTGGCAGCCTTAAGCGCCGGCGCATCGTTTACACCATCGCCAGTTACGGCTACGAATTCGCCCTGACGTTTAAGAGAATTCACGATATTTAACTTCTGAATTGGCGTGACGCGTGCAAAGACCAACTTCTCGGAGACGAACTTATCAAAGTGCGCCTTGCCCTCCTTGAAGGCGACATCTACGTCATTTCCAGTAGCGACTTGATTATAATCTTCGACAAGCTTAAGGTCTTTAGCAATCGAGAAGGCCGTAAGCGGGTGGTCACCAGTAATCATCATGACCTTGATGCCAGCCTCGCGACATTCACTAATCGAGGCGACGGCCTCTTTGCGGATTGGGTCGATAAAGCCAACCATACCGGCAAAATCAAGCTTCTTGATGTCTTTTTCGCTATATTCGTCTTTGCGCGGGACTTTACCATTTGCGAGCGCAATTACACGATAGCCATCACGCGCAAGATTTTCATTTTGCTGATCGAGTTTCTTAAAATCTTTGGCCGTATCATTCGTAAAACGGATTGTGGAGCAGAAACTTCTGACCACTTCGAGCGAGCCCTTTACGGTACAATATGTCTCGCCATCCTTCTCATAGAAGACGGCGGAATACTTGTTTTCGGATTCATACGGAATCATATGTAAGATTTTGATGTGATTAGTTTTGACGCCAAGCTTCTTTGCGAGGACCAAGAATGCGATGTCGATAGAGTCGCCGGTTGGCTCGTGATCAATATTCGCCTCGTTATTTAGCGCGCCATAGAGGCCGATTTCTTCCGCGTTTTGGAGAGTTGCGCCAGTGACTTTACCCTTCGTATCAAAGCCTGTACCGGAAATTTGATAATCTTGGCCGTTCGGCAAAAGAATGATCTTTGCGGTCTGTTGGTTTACGGTGAGTGTGCCGGTCTTATCAGAGGCAATCACTGTACAGCTACCGAGAGATTCGGCCGCTTTGAGCTTACGTACAATAACATTTTTCTTTGCCATGCGGTTCGATGCGATGGTTAACGCCATGGTTAACGCAAGAGGCAACCCCTCTGGCATTGCAGAAACTGCGAAGGCAATAACCGTAACGAAGATTTCGTTATATGGAACTTGCTTGACGATTAGAAGAATAGAGATAAGAGCAGCGACGACTAAAACGAGAATACTGATTTGCTTTGAGAGCTTTTCAACACGAATCGTAAGTGGGGACTTTTCCTCCTTAGTATTTGCGAGGCTGTCGGCGATTTTGCCGAGCTCTGTATCAAGAGCAATACCAGTTACGATAGCATGCGCGCGACCAGATACAACCGTCGTACCAGAGAAAATCATATTCGATTGATCATTAATGGCAACTTTCTCTTTTTGGACAACATCTGGCGTCTTTGCGACCTGAACGCTTTCACCGGTAAGAATAGATTCGTCGACGGTGAAGTTTTGCGTATCGATAAGACGCATATCGGCGGTAATTTTATCGCCGGACTCCAGTGCGACAACATCACCAAGAGTCAAATCTTCGGCATCAATATCGCGAATTTCCCCATCGCGGAATACTTTGGCTTTTACAGTAACAAGATTTGCGAGCGCTTCGGCAGTATTATTGGCTTTATTTTCCTGATAAGTGCCCATAATTGCATCAACGAGAATGATACCAGCAATCACTAATGCGTCGACGATTTCGCCGACAATGGCGGATGCAACAATTGCTGCGACCAGCAATAACACCATCGGGTCGATGAACTCACGGATAAAGATTTTGAGGATGCTATCCTTTTTCTTCTTTGGCAGAATATTCTTGCCGTATTTTGCCTGGCGAGCGTGTGCTTCCTTCGAGGTTAAGCCATGTTCATTAGATTTTAATTCTGAAAAAATTTCTGTTGTTGTCTTGTTATAGAAAGCCATAATAATTTTATTATATAATATTAAGGTAATGGAAAACGAAAACCGAGATAAACATTTTTTGAAAGTCGACCCGGAGGTAGGCCTTTCGAAAGAGCAAGTTCGCGCGATGAAGCACGCGGGTCTGATTAACCGCGACGTCAAACCGCCGAGCAAAACTGTCAAAGAGATTGTTTATAGTAACGTTTTTACATATTTCAACTTCGTCTTCTTGATTCTTGCGATTATTCTTATTTCCGTACACTCCTGGCGCGATATTACATTCTTGCCCGTCATTATCGCAAACACCTTGATTGGTATTTTGCAGGAAGTTCGCGCCAAGGCAGTACTTGACGAGCTCACGATTCTAAACGCACCAACCGCGAAGGTGATCCGCGAAGGCGTCGAGCATACAATTGTAGCCGAGAAACTTGTAAAAAATGACGTCGTAGTTTTCCGCGCTGGCGACCAAATTCCAGCTGATGCCGTCGTACTTACTGGCGAAGTTGCCGCCAACGAGTCATTGCTGACTGGTGAAGCGATCGAGGTTCATAAAACCGAAGGCTCAGAACTCATGTCTGGTAGCTTTATTATCTCTGGCGAATGTCGCGCACAGCTTACGAAAGTCGGCGAAGAATCTTATATTTCTCAGCTCACACTCGAGGCAAAGAAGCTCAAGACCAAAGAGCAATCAGAAATTATTCGCTCTTTGAATACAATTGTGACGATTGCTGGCATTATTATTATCCCTGTTGGCGCCACGCTATTTTGCCAGAGTTATTTTGGAAGTGACCTCCCAATTAAGGAATCCGTACAAAGTGCCGTCGCATCGATTATCGGTATGATTCCAGAAGGGCTATTCTTGCTCTCCTCTATTGCGCTCGCCGTAAGTTCGATGCGTCTCGCAAAGAATAAGGTGCTTCTACATAACATGAAGAGTATCGAGACGCTTGCGCGCGTAAATGTTCTGTGCGTAGACAAGACCGGCACCATTACTGAGAACACCATGGCGGTCCACGATTATATGCCGGCAAAAGGCGGCGAAAAGATTAAAAAGACCGATCTAGAAGAAATCCTTAGCGATTTTTGCCGCGCTCAGGCAGCGGATAATGCCACAATGACGGCGCTCAAGAATTACTTCGTAAAGATTACGGATCGCGACGTCGAATCCGTGTCGGCTTTCTCATCCGAATATAAATATAGTGGCGTAAACTTCGAAGACGGCGAGACGTTCATTCTTGGTGCACCAGAATTTGTCTTGCGCGACGATTATGAGAAATTCCGTGCGCAAATTGAGGAACAGGGAGAAAAAGGCTACCGCGTATTAGTATTTGGCAAATATGACGGTAAGTTGGATGGCAAAAAACTCCGCGAGAAAGTTAAAGTCTACGGCTTGGTATTACTATCCAATCCAGTGCGCGAAAGTGCCGCCGAAACATTCCAGTTCTTTGCGGATCAGGGCGTAGAAATCAAGGTTATCTCCGGCGATAACCCAGTCACCGTATCCGAGGTCGCAAAGCTCGCAAAAATAAAAGGTGCCGAAAATTACGTTGACGCCTCTACGCTCGACACGGACGAGCTAATTGCTGACGCAATGCGCCGTTATACAGTTTTTGGCCGCGTTACACCAGAGCAAAAACGCAAGTTCGTTAAAGCTTTACAGGCAGACAAGAAGACTGTTGCAATGACCGGTGATGGTGTTAATGACGTTTTGGCGCTCCGCGATGCAGACTGTTCCGTTGCGATGGCGAGCGGGTCCGACGCAGCCGTACAAGCTGCGCAAGTGGTTCTTTTGGAATCCGACTTTTCTCGTATGCCGGAAGTCGTAGCGGAAGGACGTCGCGTCGTAAACAACCTCGAGCGTTCTGGTAGCCTCTTCCTCGTAAAGAATGTCTTCTCTGTCTTGCTTTCATTTATCGCAATTGCATTCGCAATCAAGTACCCGCTTGTCCCGGCACAAATATCCCTCATTTCGATGTTTACGATTGGCATTCCTGGCTTCTTGCTTTCTCAGGCGCCAAACCACGACATTATCAAAGGCCACTTTGTAACTAACATTCTAAAGCGCGCAATTCCTGGCGGCCTTACGGATGTAGTAATGGTAGCGTCAATGGTATTACTGGGCTCGATTTTTAATCTACCAAGCGAGGACGTCTCTACTGCCTGTACGATTATGATTGCAGTAGTCGGCATTATTATGGTTATCCGCGCCGCAAAGCCGATTGATTGGTACAAAAAGATTGTTATATGGCTCTGTGCTGCTGGTTTGTTCCTCTGCTATGCATTTCTACCTGGACTCTTCGACATGACTCGTATGTCGTTCCAGACCATTGTAATTGGCGCAGCCCTAATTGCCCTAACGAAGCCAATCTTCACCAAGATGGCACAGTTTACGGAATGGATTTGGCTAGTTTGTGAAAAGTTTATTGCAGATGCAAAAAAATATATTCGCGAAAATAAAATCGAATTCGTGAACCCATTCGAGAAGGATTAAAAGTGAAGCTATATATCAACGAAAAAATCTTTTCACTTCATCACAGATTTTTCATCAAGGATGAACAAGGTAACGACGTCCTCGAGATGTCTAGTCAAATGATTTCTCTCGGTCGCAAGACCTGGATTAAGGATCTAAATGGCAACGAGCTGGCATATATGGAGCAAGA
>DFHM01000014.1 GCA_002371895.1 Candidatus Saccharibacteria bacterium UBA3723
GCAAATATCGCCGATAAATATTTTTTCATCTATAATGCTCCCATTACAAAGTTTACGATTGCTACTGCAAGCAGGGAAATAGCAAGACCGATTGCCGCATACAAGATAGTTTGTTTGGCCTTCTGTACGTTACCCGGATTACCGTTACTCGTAACGTATTGAATACCACCAATTACTACAATGATTACACAAATAATTGCGGCCCAACCAAAGGCTCTGTTCATCGCAACAATAAAGATATTTGCGCCAGTCTGAGCGCCATCATGAACTATATCGGCAACCATACCGCTAATCGTAGATGCAAGAACACAAATCACTAAACCAACCAAGGCATTAACGATCGTCTTCTTACCACGAACAACCTTACCAGGATCGCCGCGTGCCAACATGTATTGGTAGCCACCCCAGATAACGAAACAAATCGCTAGATAACCGACTACGCCAAGTACCGAGCTCGCTATATTTAATACTACAAGCCAAACATTCTTCTTAATATTATCTTCACCCTTAAAGGCATCGCTCGGAACAGTACAAGGATCACCAGTCGCAATGCCATCATACCAAGCCCTTAAGCCTAAAATATGTTGACCCGGCTGTTCGCATGCCGCCGCATAAGTATCTTGTGGCAATAATGTCATAGAAGTAGCAATCGAAGCTACCAGTATTGCAAGCGCTAAGATTATTTTTTTCATTATCCTTGTACCTTTATATTATTAATACCTTTTAAAAACCGAAATTAATACCTGACTGATTTCCTCCCGGGAGGAGCAATCCAATCAATAAACCAGCAAGGCCAAATACAGTCATACCGATAACGATATCTATTAAACGCTTCTTCGCCTGAGCAACCTGCGCCTCATTGTCGCGCGCAGAGAGAATCAAGAATCCGCACCAGATAATACCAATCGTGCCAACTACAATTACGCCTGCGGTCATAACATTTACGACCATTTTTACGATTGCCATGATACCGCCACCATCTTCCATATCGCACCAGCTATCATCCAACAGGGTAGTACAGTCACCACCACCACCGCTAGCAAAAGTCAGAGCAGGTAAAAATGCATTAATATAAGTAGCACTAATCATCAGCGCCATAAGACAACTAAATAATCTCTTTTTCATATTTAAATTATACCCTAAAATATATAATTATCTGGTATAAATTATAGCATAAGCGTTCAAAATCGCTCACCCCTATTAAATAACTGCGGGATTTGCTATAATATTCCGATAATATACTTGACGAAAAAGCTTATGTGTGATATAATTATATACGCTATGGGCAAGTGTGTTAAAAACCTAACCATATCTGTCATTATGGCCATAATCAGTGTATTCTCCCTTAATGGCCCAGTTTTTGCTACTGCCCAGTCAACTCCTACTTATCTCGAATCTTCAACTCAGTCCGTCGTTACAACCTTAGCTACACCTGTCGAAAATCCAGACGAAGAAGAGGAAGAGGATACCCCACAAGACGAATCCGATAGCAGCACCTGTTACGATCAGGTTGGCGGTATCGGTTGGCTCGTCTGTCCAGGTACAAGTTTCCTCGCCAACGTTATCGATGGCGCATATGACATCCTCGAGACCTTAATTAAAGTAGATCCAATCTCAACAGATGAAAAATCCCCAATCCGCGTAGTCTGGCAGTATCTTCGCAATATCACCAACGTTGTATTTATTATCTTCCTCCTTGTTGTCATTTATTCTCAATTGACTGGATTTGGTATTAATAATTACGGTATCAAGAAAGTCTTGCCACGCATTATCGTATCCGCAATTCTTGTAAACCTTAGCTTCGTCATCTGTATCTTAGCCGTAGATGTCAGTAATATTCTCGGCTCATCATTCCGCGGCCTCTTTGATTCTATTCAGCAACAGGCCATCGCAAATAGTACAATTAGCCAAGCCGCCGCAGATACATCTGTTGCAGGCATCGTCGCCACGATCCTCGGTGTTGGTACTATTGGTACTATTGGCGCTCTCACGATCGCCGGTGGCTGGAGTGGCTTACTCTGGCTCCTCATTCCAGTAATTCTATCTGGCGCCATCGCTGTCATTTCTGCGGTTATCACTATGGCAGCCCGTCAAGCCCTCATCCTACTCTTAGTCATGATTTCACCTCTCGCATTCGTAGCTTATCTATTGCCAAACACCGAAAGGTGGTTCCAAAGATGGTATCAGCTATTCATGCGTATGCTATTCTTCTATCCAATGTTTAGCGTCCTTTACGGCGCCTCTCAGCTTGCTGGTCTTGTCATGATTTCCTCCGCAACCAATTGGCTTGGCGTAGTCTTAGGTATCGCAGTCGAAGTCCTACCATTATTCATGAGCATCCCATTAATGCGCCTATCCGGCACAATGCTTGGACGCATCGATGGTATGGTTCGCCGCGTTGGTGCTCCAGTCCAAGGCGTTACCGCCCGTCGCGCCGCCGAGGGTCGTGTACTCGCAAAGCAGCGCCAGCTCGCAAGCAACAGCTATCTACCTTCTACTCGCCTTGCTAAATATCTCGAACAACGCCGTCTTAACCGCAAGATGGATACCGACGACGCCATCGAAGCAGGGCACAAGGAGCGTCTCGCTAACTACAACCGCAGCATGTATACTCGCGGTGGTCAGCTTAGCCGTCGCGGCCTAACTCGCTATCAAAACATTCAGCGCAACATCGACAATGAGAACGTTGTCACCGCAACTGCAATCGATTTCGATGAAGGCTTTGGTCATGATGGTTCTGACCCACGTGTCAGAACTCGCGATCTTCGCCGCGTGCAGGCTATTAATACATCACTCATTCGTGGTGTAGATACAGCCGCAATCAACCGCGCTCGCCAACAATCCGTAGAATTAGACAATACCCGCAGCCGCGCAGAGCGTATCCGTGAAGGCGTCAAAGACGAGCATTCTCAAATTCATCGCCAGATTACCTCTGCCTTCAATCTCCGCAACTCATCCACTAACCCAGATGAACAACGCGCTATTCAAAAGTCTATTAACGCCACCTTATCCAACGCTATCTCTGATAGTCGCAGAGTAGACAAGGCTGCACGCGATAGCTATATCGAACTTTACGATGATATGGAAGCCGGTAACGGCCCACAGACCAAACTCATCGAATCCTTCGATCAAAGAGATTACAACTCCATGGCAGCCGCTATCTCCGTTATGGCAAAGCGTGGCGACTTCAAGGACATTGAGGAAACTCTCTATGCTAACTCTGATAAAATCCTCAGCAACGATGACATCCGCATGCAGAAACAGCTCGCTGATGCCTTAATCGGTCTCAAAGCAGACGACCAGATTCTCTGGGCTTACGCAAAGGCCAACATGATTCGCCGCGGTATGTACACTACGGCAGTCTCAAAAGGCAAGCCAATTAAGCTTGATCCATTCATCGACTTCAAGTCGTTCATTCACGGTGACCATCTCTCGGGTGATGCCGACGATGAAGCATGGAAGATCACCTCATTCGATAAGATTCTCGAAGACGTAAAGGGCGCAGGCACCACTGCAACCCAGGACCGCACAGTATTCAAGGCCATGCTCAGCTTCATGAAAGACGGCAGTATGCCAATCACAGACGCAGAGGGCAAGCCAACTCTACATATTCCTATGAAGTATCTTCGCTCTGCAGCCGTATCTGGCATGATGGATGGTGAGCAGCTCGGTACTCTCAACAAGTATCTCACCTTCGGCTTCAACGATAAGCCTAACGCCACCCAAGATGCATTCTTTGAAGCAAACAAAGCAATCGTCGCACAAAACATCGAAAGCTTCTTCAAAGATATGGCCGCATCTCAGTTGGTCAGCATCAAGAGCTCTACCTTTAAGTCTATGAACTCCGCAATGCTCGCAATCGATCCAGGATCCGAAGTAGAAATCAACGGCAAGAAAGTCAGCCAAAAGATTATCGACGCACTTCAGGCTCGTGGTACCATCGACGCAGTCAACCGTCCAAACTTCACAGCACGCGGCGGCATGAACCCAGAAGTACGCGAAATGCTTGGCATCCGCACGGATATTTAATACAAAAAATTCTAAAAAATGGACCTTATATTGGCCAAAAATTAATAGCGTTTATGCTATTATATAAGTATGGCTCAGTATAAGGTCCCTCAAGATGTTGAGGCCGACGATAAACTCATCGGACCTTTTAGTTTTCGCCAGTTTGTCTATCTTTTAGTAGCCGCTGGCCTTGTTGCGCTATGTATTCCACTTTTTAATATTTTTCCACTTTTGATTATTTTGCCGGCGCCATTTATCTTATTCCTTTTGGCGCTCTCGCTTCCACTAAAGAAGGATCAGCCGATGGAAACTTATCTTTCTGCCGTCCTTTCTTACTACATGAAGCCACATAACCGCCTCTGGGAACCAGGCGAGCCAGAATCTATTATTGTTATTACTGCACCAAAAAAGACCGACGAAGTTCACCTCAAGGATATCGATCAGGACGAAGCTATGCATCGTCTATCCTTCCTTGCAGATATTGTCGATACAGAAGGCTACGCAATCAAGGGCGCATCCAACAATGGCGTTAGGGAAGACGTTCTTGCAGAAGCAAACGCCACAAAGGATATCTTTGAAGTACAAAATACCGCCTTCAGCCAACAAAATTTCCAACAAACATCTGATACGCGCCACAACGAGCTCGTCAATCAGATGCGCAATGCTATTGCAAACAACAATCAATTCCAAGGCGCTTCCATTGTCACCCACAATGGCCAATCACAACCACAGCCACAATTCCAGCAGCCAATGCCGCAGCGGCCTCAATATCCAAATTACGCCTCTGCAGAACCAGTTGTTCCTGTAGCGCCAGTTACTCCATTGCCTCAATATCAGCAGCCAATGCAACCGCAGCCTATTGCACAAACACCTCCACCAGAATTCGTCACAGAGGCTATGCAACCACAGCAATCCGAGTCAGAAAAAATCGAAGATTCTCTACCAACTTCAACTAATCCACTAGATGACGAGTCTGTATCCGATAACTCAAGCATTATCAAACCGGATCTCCCAATCCCAGAAGAAGTAGTAGAGCAAATCGCCGAAGAAGAGGCTCCAGAGACCGAATATATCCCAGCAGATATCGCCGCACATCTTCATGATGACGATTCACAATCCGGTCGCATCGAGCAACAATCTAATCCAACTACCCCAAGTCAAGATATCATTGATCTAGCTAATAATTCCGATTTCTCGATTGAAACAATTGCTAAGCAGGCAAAACGTATCAATGAAAAACAAGATAATGAAGTTTATATATCATTACATTAAGGAGTAACCGTGCAACCAAATCAACAATTCCAAGGCCAAGCTCCACAGATGATGGGCGGAGCACAACAGCCAATGATGGGCCAGCCAGCAATGGGTCAACCACAAGCAATCGCTAGCCAGCCACAACAACCTACCGCAGCAGCTATGCCAGTAAAGGAAAATCCAAATTCCACGCAGGCCACGCTTCTTATTTCCGAGCTTCGCGATTCTATGGTAATCATGAAAGATGGTTCATTCCGTGCCGTCGTCGCATGTAAGTCCATCAACTTCGACCTCATGTCCGAAACCGAGCGCGAGGCCGTAGAATACTCCTATCAAAACTTCTTGAACTCCTTAAACTTCACGGTACAAATCTTAATCCGCTCCCAGCGTGTCGATATTGGCCCATACATCGAACGCCTCTCGGAACTCCGCCGCAACAACGATAACATGCTTCTCGGCATCCTTATGGATGACTATATCAACTTCATCGACGTCCTATCTCAGGAAGCAAACATTATGGATAAGTCCTTCTTTATTGCGATTCCATATTACACCTCCCCTGAAGCAGAGAAGGCCGTCGAACAAACCAAGAACTTCTTCAAGACCTTCAGCAAAAATAAAGCACCACAGGTTAGCCGTATCGACCGCGCCACTTACGACAAGGCTGTTACAGAAATTAACAACCGCGTCGAAGCTGTCATTTCCGGTCTCTTCGCAATTGGCATTCATTCCGTTCGCTTAAACACTAAGGAACTAGGTCAGCTCTACTACAACTTCAACAACCCAGACACAGCAGTACGCGAGCCACTTGGCGACTTCAATAAGCTAGCCCACCTATACGTTAAAAAGGGCGACAAATCTGAGGAGGAGAAAAAATAATGGCAAAGAAACAACCACAGCTCAGCGCCGCTGATATTGCTGCACAAGCTCAGCTTCAAGAAGAAGTTGAAATTCAAAAAGCCTTTGAAACCGGTATTACCACCCTCCGTGACCTTATTTCGCCATCTTCTATCGAAATTCACTCGGATTATTTCCGCCTCGGTACTAAATACGGCCGCACTATCTATGTTTACGGCTATCCACGCTCACTTTATACTGGTTGGCTAAGCTCTATTATTAATATCGACGAAGTTATCGATATTTCCATGTACATTTATCCAGTCGATACTGGCGTTATTATGAAGAACCTCCAAAAGAAGGTTACCCAGCTCGAAGCTAGCGCCAATATCAACAGTGAAAAGGGCAAAGTTCGTGACCCAGAGCTCGAAGCCGCTATCTCCGATGCCGAGGAACTTCGCGATCAGCTCCAGGTCGGCGCAGAAAAATTCTTCCGCTACGGCCTCTATGTCACAATTTATGCCGATTCTCTCGACGAGCTCCAGTTTGTCCAGCACAAGATCGAAACCATCTTTGGCCAGCAAATGGTCTTCAGTAAGGTAGCCTCCTCTCAGCAAGAGCAGGGCATGAACAGTACCATGCCTCAATGTACTGACCAACTTCAGATTCGCCGCAACATGAACACCGGCGCTATCTCTACTAGCTTCCCATTCACATCCGCAGACCTTACCCAGGAAAAGGGTATTCTTTACGGCATTAACATGCATAACAACGGTCTCGTTATCTTTGACCGCTTCTCACTAGAGAACGCCAACATGGTCGTCTTCGCGAAGTCTGGTGCAGGTAAATCTTTCACCGTAAAGCTCGAAGCTCTTCGCTCTATGATGGTTGGCACCGAAGTTCTTATTATCGACCCAGAAAACGAGTACCAGAAGCTTTGCGACGCTGTAGGTGGCGCATATATTCGCCTCAGTCTCAACTCCGATGTTCGTATTAACCCATTCGACCTTCCAAAAGTCGTCGACTCCGAAGATGCCAACGATGCACTTCGCTCGAACCTCGTTACACTTCACGGTCTATTCCGTTTGATGCTTGGTAGTGCAGCAGGTGGCGGAGCGATACTTTCACCAAACGAGGAAGCCGATCTCGACCAGGCATTAATCGATACCTATGCTCGTGCCGGTATTACAAATGACCCTCTCACACATACTTCGACTCCACCAACTATCATCAACTTGTTTGATACCTTGCTTCATATGGGTGGAACTGGTCCAAGCCTCGCACAGCGCTTACGTAAGTATACAACTGGTACCTTCGCCGGTATCTTCTCGCAGCAATCCAACATCGATATCAACAACCAGATGGTTGTCTTCAATATTCGCGACCTCGAGGATGAACTCCGCCCAGTCGCTATGTATATTGTTCTATCGCATATCTGGAACATTACCCGCGCCGATCAGAAGAAGCGTCTCCTCCTCGTAGATGAGGCCTGGCAGCTCATGAAGTACGAAGATTCCGCAAACTTCCTCTTCAGTCTCGCTAAGCGCGCTCGTAAGTATTATCTTGGCCTTACAACCATTACTCAGGACGTTGAGGACTTCATGTCATCAAAGATGGGTCGCGCCATCGTGGCGAACTCATCCATGCAGCTTTTGCTCAAGCAATCTTCATCCGCTGTCGATGTCCTTTCGGACGTCTTCAAGCTTACCGATGAGGAGCGCAAACGTCTCAGCAACTTCCCAGTCGGCCAAGGTCTATTCTTCGCTGGTCAAAACCACGTCCATATTCAAATCATTGCATCAGAAACCGAGGAAAGTCTCATTACGACGAACCCGGCCGCAAAAGAAAACGCCAGATAGAGAAGTATTGACTTTTTAGTATATCTGTGCTATAATAATAGTATATACATTACTTGCAAAAGTCCCCAAAAATCTTGGGGATTTTTTGCATTTTTCTCTTAAATATTATAAAATATATACATCTATGGTCTCCACACCAAATGATCGCCGCTACCGCGGCAAGCATGATCCATATAACAATATGGAAGAAGCTTCTATTCGCCCGGAAAACATTGCTAGGCAAGAGCTTTCCGAGGCAGAGAAGAGCGCTAGCAACAGACAAAATGTTAGCTCTCTAAGTTCTGTTAGCTCGCGCGAGACGACAAGGCGCGGCGTCAGTTCTATTTCTGATGCCACTACAGCCGCAAAAGCCTCCGAGCGTAACCAAACCTCCGACAGCTTCCGTAATTCCGTCCAAGGTCGCAGGAATCAGGGCAAAAAACGTGGTTTATTTAAGCGTATGGCTCCAATCGCAATTGTTGCCAGCTTAGTACTCGGCGGTGGCGCATTTTTCTACGGCGCACAGTCTATGCTTGGTCCACATCTTTCCGCGCTTTACACTAATGCAACCGATGTTCAATTCAGCTCCTATAATTTCCGTAACTCCCGCCTTATGTCTTATATGCTCGATGGTGGCGGTCAGATCAAAATTAGTAATTTCACCAAAAAATACACGACTTTTACTCCATACATGCAAAGCCGCCTCAAAAACAACGGCATCGAAGTTGGCCATCTCAATTCCAACGGCGATTTCGTTAGTGGCCAAGCAATTTTCGGCTCATCTACCGTCCTAAAATACGATGGCGAAATTATTGACGCCAATAGTTTCCAAGACGCTTTTGCCCGCAATGCAAACTTCCGCGAGTCATATTATGAAGCAAAGCGCGGCCGTATAGCCGGCTTCTTCGATGACGTCTCGATGAAATATTATGGCGACCGTGGCGCCACGCGTGATATTTTTGACCAATACAAATCCACCGGCGACAACGACTTGGACACGGAGAATTTTAAAACCACCGTCTCCGACTATGTCGTCGGCTCAGATGGCTCAATTAATACCATTAGTCACGGCGTCGACGAAGAAACCCAAGAAGAATACAAACACGAAAACGGTGAAGACATTAATACAAGCAATATCGATGGCGACGCCCCAGAGGCAAAAGCACGTTCAATGGTAAACGGTATTGCATCAAAAGTTTCTGCAGTCGGTGTACCGGTTTGTTCCGCTTTACGTATCGCAAACCTTGCTGCCGTCGCAGTTTCCGCTTACCAAATTTACCAATCCATCGCATACTTCCTCAGCTTCATGGAACCAATCAGTAAAACCATGGCAGGGGAGGGCGATCAGGCCGCCATCAATGAAACTCTCAACTTTATGACTTCGCAATATACGTCAGAAGTAAATTATGTTGATTCTGACGGCACCCAAAAGACCAAAAATGTTACCGGCTCAATGCTAGAATCCACCGGCTCAAAATTGGTCATGGGTAGTACGCTCTCTCCACGCTCCGAGACCGAGCCTTATTCATTCTCAAACATCACAAAGGCCGCTACTACTATTGCTATCAGTACTGGCCTAACAACCACGGCATGTTCCGGCGTAATGGCCGCATCCGCAATCGTTTCACTCGCATCCGCAGGTGTGCCAGGCGGAAAACTTGCCACCTTCGCAGTAGGCATGATTATGAAAACCGTTGGCGGCGTCATTATCACTGGTATCGTCGCTGCAATTGTCAGTGCCATCATCCCATACGTTGCAAAAATCTTCGCAAGCAATATTTTTGAAACCTACACCGGCATCCCAGCTGGCGAATTATTCTCACAAGGCGCCGCTTCCGCAAACTTCTCGCTCGCAACCGAGGGTAGCGCATTAATGCCTTCCGACCAAAGCGCCGTCAAACAACAAAACCGCAATACAACATTAGCTCTCGCACAGGAAGCAGAAATCGACCGCCTCAACCGCAGCCCGCTCGATCCAACCAGCGCAAATACCTTTATGGGTTCGCTCTTATCAAAGTTTACCTACATGGCGTATTCCAATAATGCTATTAGTTCAATCGCGTCATTCAACAACGTCGCCGCAAACGCAATCCGCAAACTTACCCCAGCTTCATCCGCTGCAGACGAAGAATTAATGTACACTTCCAACTACCAAGAATGTACAAACATGCCAGGCGCAATGTGCGACATGTATGATTTGCCAATTGTTACTAGCGATTTCTCAACTATCGATATCAAGCCAGATGACCCAACTTACCAAGCCGTCATCTCCCGTAACCTCGACAGTAACGGCGATATTATCGACAATTCCGAACTCGCAAAATTCATTAACTTCTGCAAAAACCGCAAATCTCCATGGGGCGTCAAAGACGCAAATATCCTCAACGCTCTCCAAACCGACTACGGTATCGTCGTAAACAATATCCCATACATTAATGACTTCCTAGACATCGTAAATGCCGCAGAAGACATCGCAAACGAACCATGGGCAACCGGCTCAACTTGTATGAATTCAGACGACAACCCACGTTGGGATAGCGAATTTAAATATTATCAACGCTACATTGAAGATATGCGCATCCTCGATAGCATGGAAGACGAAGTCGGCAATAATGAAAAGACCGTTTCTACTTCCGAAAAAATCGACAAAGGCCAAGCGCTCTCCAATCACTCAACTGTAACTTTCTATAGTTCCGCAGCTAGTGAAAACGGCGGCAATGCCGGCAAGAATGCAAGCAGCAAATATAACAACGGCAACCTAGCTGATGGACAAGTCGCAATCAGCCAAAGCGACCCAGAGTTATCCCTCGGTGATGTTATTTATATCGAAACAAGCGATTCTGGCGAAGGTTCCGCCGCAAACAAACATTTCTACATCGTCACAGACACTGGCGCGGGTAGCGGTGGAGTTTCTGGTAACTATAATATCGACGTCTTCCATGACCCAGCTTCCGAAAATACTTCCGCACCATACGGCATGAGCAAAAATGCAAAAATCTACAAGATTGCATCTGGTGTATCATGGGAAGATTATCTAAAAAATTACAAAAACAAATCAATCTCATTATTCAACGAGCTCGAAGTGAAAACATATTCAAACCCGATCCTCGCATACGAAGCTCGCTATGAAGCCGAGCATCCACTAGACATGTCGTTTGAAGGCACCCTCGCGCGCATTTCTGGTATGACAAAAGACGACATCGCCTTCCTCAAGGAATATGTCCGCTATTCCACCGAAATCGCAAATTACGATCCTTCTGAACGTTATAGCTTTGTCGAAGTAGCCGAGCCAGAACAAATCAGCTTCGAAGAAAATATTATTCCAGATTACAGCACAATTACCGTAAAGACAGATAATATCTTCATCGATAAAAGGAATTATCTTGTATGAAAGAGCACCTAAAGAAATTCCTCAAAAGTCTTACTTTAGTTTTTGTTATGGCGATTACGATTTCTCATCCAGTAATTGCAGCCGATATGCCAGACACTCAAACACTCGATTTTTACAACCGCAACGGTATTTATTATTACAACCCAAACGGCTCATGTGATACCGAAGTAAAATGTTCCAAAAATGACGGCACTGATCTCACAGTTATCGGTGACTCCATTCTTGCTGATGAGGCTACAAAAGAGAAGATGAAAGCAAAATTCGATAAGCTTTCAGACGATAATTATGACGCAAAAGTAAGCCGCACTTGGGGGCAGGGCCTAGAAGTCGCAAAGGGCATGAGACTAAAAGGCACTATCATTTATGAGCTCGGTTCAAACAACTCTGCGCCAGGTCTCACTCAAAAAGACATTAATGACCTCCTCGCTCTCGCCGGCCAACGCACGATTGTTTTAGTAACCAACTATGCCACCGCCGCACAATATCAAGCAGGCTACAACCAAAACAATACGCTATTCAAAAAGAATGCTGATACAAACGATAAAATTATCGTTGCCGACTGGGCTTCGAAGGCCGCCGCCGAAAACGCAACGATGGACTCTATGACCGTCCATCCAGCCGATAATGCCGCACGCGATTTACTCGTCGATGTAATTTATGAAGCACTAAATACTAACTGCGCCGCGGGCCGTGCAGTAATCAAAGGTTCAACTGCTGCCGAAAAAGTCTGGTCCGGCCTTACTTCACTTGGTTTTACCGACGAACAAACCGCCGGTATTATGGGCAATATGCAGCACGAGAGTAACTCGTTTAATCCGGTACAACATGAAGGTAGTCAATATAATCGCTATTGGCCAATGAACCTCGGCGGAAATTCCGAAATCGCCTATGGCCTTGGCCTTATTCAATGGTCATTTGGTCGCCGCGTAAATATGTACAATTACGTCAAAGAAAAAGCTCCAGATCTTCTAAAATACTTCAATAATCCAGACCAATACAGCAAGAAAGACGGCTCAATTTACGGCATGAATGGCGATCGCTTCATCCAAACCGTAGGCGACGAAGTCGCAAACCAATTATATTCGCTAGAATTAACCTTCCTTTATGACGAACTCCAAAGTCATGGAAGCTATTCTGGTATTTTTAACCAGAATTCCGTTTTTGACTCCGCAAAATTCTTCCTCGAACACGTAGAAATTCCACAAAACCCAGTAATCTCCGCACATATGGAACGCGCTACTGACGCACAAAAATACTACAACCAATTCCATGGCAAAACTATTAGTGGTGGCGGGAGTAATGGTAGCGGAACCGTAGCATCCAACAGTAAATATCTTTCCGGCGACAACAAAGATTACGAAGGTAACCAAATTCTAACCGACGACCAACTCACAAAGATCACAAACTACAAACCACTCTACGAAAAAATCGTTCAAGGCACCAAAGTTCCATGGCAAATCATGGCAACCCTCCATTACCTCGAAAACGGCCTCTCTCGTACGACGTCACATGATGGTCTTTGTAACGGTGGCCAGTGTAGTAATGGTATTTTTCAAGTAATAAACAAACAATATCCAGCTGGCATTGAAGTAGATGACGATCTCTTTGTCCAAATGGGTCAAGATGCGCTTGAAGAATTACGTGGCATCACGCAAGAAACCGACTTCAAAAACGATGACGAAGTAAAGCTATTCTTCTTCACATACAACGGCAAGGCAGGGAAATATATCCAGCAAGCACGCGACCTCGGCTTTAATGAGACCGAAGCAAATAATGGCGAAGGTTCACCATATGTCATGAACCGCGCCGACCGTCAACGCGATCCAAACTACAATAAGACAACCTGGGGCCAAATTAAACATGATTTTGGTCCGCTTGAATATCCAGCCAACCAACATTATGGTGCATTTATTATCTACCAGGTACTTGGCGGTGGCGGCTCAACTACTGGCTGTAGTAGCAGCTCAAACGGCGCAGGGAATATGGATCTCAATCAAACCGCACTTGACCTCGCCTGGCCAGTCGGAGACCCACATGTCGGCACTATGACGCCTACCGACAATTACAAACGCGCATATATCCAAGTTGGTCTTGATGGCATTATGCCAGGCGGCTCCAGCTGTGATGTCTTTGTTGCGACTGTCGCACGTTATTCTGGCGTCGACCCAGATTTTGCATGCTGTCACGTGGAAGGCACGCAGATTCCATATCTCGAAAAGTCTGATAAGTGGGAAGAGATAAAATATTCCGATCCAAGAGATACGTCATTCTTACGACCTGGTGACGTCTTGACGGTACCTGGCCACATCAAGATGTATGTGGAAAAAGATGGCAAAGCTATGACCGCCCAGGCTTCCTACGGTGACCACTCCGGCGAATTAAGTAACGGCGTAAACCTCGTCGATAGCCTTGGTCGCGGTAACTATCGCGTCTGGCGTGCTAAATAATTAAAGTTCTTTATCTACGCGCATTTCAACCGGAACAGTCGTACTCGTGATAATCATTTGATATTTTTTAAAATTACTAATCAAATGTTTTTGACGCATTTCATCGAGTTCAGAAAAAATATCATCAAGCAATACCACTGGCATTTTTCCAGTTTCTTTTTCGAGTATTCTTGATTCAATAAATTTTAGCGCCAGTATAATGCAACGCATTTCACCACGCGACGCAGATCCATCCGCTTTCTTATCATTAAACACAAATTCATAATCATCACGATGCACACCAAAACTTGTATGACCAAGATATAGATCCTTCTGAAAATTAGTTTCAAGAATCTCTAGATATTTATTTTCATCACAGACTTCGCCCAAATACTTAATTGAACATTCGTCATTATTCTTCGCGATATCGCGATAAATATCCGTTATATCTTCATTAATTCTGGATAAATATTCAACCCTTTTTCGCGCAATAATAGCACCATAATTTGCGCACATCACATTCCAAGAAAACAAATCATCCTTGGATATATCCTCATTTTTTAATAAATCATTTCGCTGCTTTAATGCCTTATTATATTTCGAAAGCGCCACACCATAACTATCATCAATTTGTTTAAAAAGTTCATCAAAATAATCACGCCTGCGCGACGGGGAAGACTTAATTAAATAAATATTATCCGGCTCAAACAAAACTACAGGGTAACGATTTTTCTTTGGCAACCTTAGACTTTTTTTGCCGTCTATTTCAAATTCTTTTTTACTGCCATTAAAACGAATAATAATCTTTTGCGCGTCCGCCAAATCTAT
>DFHM01000004.1:0-32873 GCA_002371895.1 Candidatus Saccharibacteria bacterium UBA3723
CGTGGGCGTTTTTTATGGGGCGCGTATCTCTGTAAGATATGGTAAAATAATATATGTTATGTCAACTATAGCGGAGTTAAAAGCCGAGCTCAAAAAGCTCAATGCTGAATACGCCAAAATCAAGGACGTCCCGGCCGAAAAACGTGCGGATTTTGGTAAAGAACTCAATCTCAAAAAACAGGCGATTATGCAAGAAATCGCTGATGCCGAAGCTGCTGCAGAAGATGATTCTGTTGAAGCATTAGACATTACGGCCCCTTGCGATATTAACGAAAAACAGCCAGAGTTTTTGACGGCAGATTTTGGTAGCAAACACCCACTAATGACCGAGCTTGATCGCGTTGTTTCTATTTACCAAAGCATGGGTTTTGATATCATGGAATCTCGCCAGCTTGATGATGAATTTCATATGTTTGACAGCCTCAACTTCGCAAAAGGTCATCCTGCACGTGATGGTTATGATACTTTCCGTACCGAAGAAGGTTTTATTCCTCCTGCACACACCAGCACAATGCAACATCGCGTTTTGAAAACCTACAAGTACAAGCTCGAAGAGGGCAAGGCAATTGCAGTCGCAGTTCCTGGTCGCGTATATCGCAACGAGGACGTTGATGCTACGCACGAACACACATTTTATCAGTGCGAAGGCGTCTATGTTTCAAAGACTTGCACCCTCGGCAATATGCTAGGCATTCTCCGCGAATTCTTTGAAAAATATTACGGCCAAAAATTAAACATCAAAACTCAGCCAGGCTACTTCCCATTTACAGAACCAAGCCTAGAATTTTTAATTGAAAAACCAAAATCACTTGGTGGAAAAGGTGACGGTTGGCTCGAAATGCTCGGCTGTGGCATGATTCATCCAAACGTTCTAAAAATGGCTGGAATTGATCCAACCAAATATCAAGGCTTTGCATGGGGCGGCGGCATCGATCGTCTCGCAATGTTGCGCTATGGTCTTAATGATGTCCGCAACTTCGAAGCTGCAAAACTTGATTTCTTGAAGGAGTTCACATGTTAATTTCATTAAACTGGCTCAAGAGCGGTCTTCAGACCGACGGCATTTCCGATGAAGAACTCGTCAAACTCATTGGTGCTCGCCTAGTTGAGATTGAACAAGTTATTGACGAAACGCACAAATACGACGGCATCTATGCTGTACAGGTAAAATATTGCGAAAAGATTCCAGACACGCATTTATCGCTTTGTAAAATCGACGACGGCGGCGTCGCAAAAGACGTTGCGCGTGACGAAGATGGCTACGTCCAAGTTATGTGTGGTGCTCCAAACGTACATGAAGGTATGTATGCGGCTTGGATTGCACCGGGCGCAATCGTTCCTGCAACTTTCCATGACGACGAGCCATTCAAAATTGGCATGCGCAAAATGCTCAAAAAATACGATTCTTATGGCATGATGGCCGGCGCAGACGAGCTTGCATTTGGCGATGATCACTCTGGTATCGTTGAGCTCGACCCGAGCCTCGCGACGCCAGGCAAAACTCTATACGAAATCTTCGGCAATTTGGACGACAAAATTCTCGACATCGAAAACAAGTCTCTTACGCATCGTCCTGATACATTCGGTATTCTTGGCTTCCGTCGCGAAGTTGCCGGCATTCTTGGTCAAAAACATGTTTCTGAAGAATGGTATTTAAAGCCAGAACAAAACTTCAAAAACGACCCAGATGTAAAACTCAGCATTAGGCTCGACGAGAGTCTTTGCCCACGTTATACGGCTATCATTTTCAACGTCAATAAAGACGCCGATGCGCCAAAATATCTCAAGTACGACGACACGATTCTTGCTCGTTCCGGCATGCGCCCAATCGACCCAATCGTTGACGCAACCAACTTAGTAATGCTTGGTTTTGGCCAGCCACTTCATGCTTTCGACTACGATAAATTCATCAAAGTTGGCGGCACGAATTCACCAAGAATTATCGTGCGCGCCGCAAAAACCGGCGAAAAACTTGAATTGCTCGACGGTAGTACCGTGACGCTCAATTCCGACGATATCGTAATCACTAGCAACGACGTTCCAGTCGCGCTTGCCGGCGCAATGGGCGGAGCAAACACCGCAATCGACGAAAATACAAAGCGTGTTATTCTCGAATCCGCAACGTTTAGCCTCTACAACCTTCGCAAGACCCAAATGGCGCACGGTATTTTCTCTGAAGCTATCACACGCTTCACGAAAGGTCAGCCAGCCGGCCAGACCAAATCCGTCGCACTTCGTTTTGCGGATATTACATCCAAGTTCCTCGAGCCTGTAGCGTTATTTGATAGCCAGGAAAATAAGCCAGAAGACGAGCTTGTTTCCGTCAGGCTTTCACATATCAACGGTCTACTTGGCACAGACTTCACAATGGAAGAAGTCAAGGATATTCTCGAAAATGTTGAATTCAAAGTTGAAACAAACGGCGACGCTTTAATTGCGCGCGTCCCATTCTGGCGCACTGATATTCATATTCCAGAAGATATCATCGAGGAAGTTGGTCGTCTTTCCGGCTACGATAATATCGAGCCAGTTTTGCCACTTCATGCAACGTCCGATCCAAACGCGGTCTTTACGATGAAGACGCAAATTCGCAATCATCTTGCTGCATGTGGCGCCAATGAGGTTCTTACTTATTCATTCGTTCATGGCGATTTAATGAAGAAAGTCGGCCAAAAACTAGAGAATTCTTTCAAAATCGTCAACTCTATTTCGCCAGAACTACAGCACATTCGTCAGACGATTGTTCCAAGCTTGCTTGATAAAACCTATGGCAATATTCGCGCCGGCTACGACAAGTTCGCACTCTTCGAGATGAACCAAGTCTATCCGCGCACTAATGGCATGGACGAAGACGGTGTGCCAAACAACTCTTACAATTTAGGCTTCGTTTTCGCAGACAAGAATAGCAAGTCCAATTACTATACCGCCAAAAAATATCTCGAAAACTTACTTAAGAACCTTGGCGTAAAATACGAAATCAAGCCATTTGTCGCAGAAGAAGATGTAACCAATGCATACTACGAGCCAAAACGTTCCGCCAGTATTTATTGCGGCGACGTAAAACTCGGCGATCTTGGCGAAATTAAGAATAAAGTTCTTCGCGAATTCAAGCTAAACTCTGGCACGGCCGCTTTTGAGCTTGATCTTATGAAGCTCATCTCGCATGCCGAAGGCGCAACGCACAAAGATTTCCGTGTTAGCCAATATCCATTTGTCTCTCGCGATGTTACTTTGAGCGTCTCGCTCGATACGGAATATGCTTCTCTCGAACAGCAAATTCGCGCAATCCTCGAAAAAGCCGACTATATCTATAAGCTCGAATGTACTTCAATTTATCGCCCAGAAGGTGCCGATACAAAGAACATTAGCTTCCATCTCGACTTCGCGGACCCAAGCAAGACTTTGGAAAAAGGCGAGATTAACGCTATAATGGCAAAAGTGGAACAAGTAAAATAACGGGTGGAAAATTGGAGGTAATATGATTAAAAATGAAGAACTAACGACATCCCCAAAACAGAGAATTGTCATCGTGCTAGTCGCACTTTTGATGCTCGGTTCAACTTTTGCACTCTATGCTGGTATCGTTTTGAATTACAACAACAATACCGAAACTAGCCAGGCCAAAGACGAAAAACAAGAACGTTTCGAAAAACTCTACGCCGAGTATCAGGAAAAACTCGATGCCCAGGCAAAAGAACTCTCAAATATCTATTTCGAGGAATTTTCCAAATATCGTAGCAATGTAAAGAGCTTCAACGCTGCCGGCGCAACCGAGCTCAAGGTTAATGATCTCAAGGTTGGCGAAGGCCGCGAAATCGTCGAAATGAAAGACACGGATTACGCCGCATATTACATTGGTTGGCTATCCGACGAGACTATCTTTGACTCGTCATTTGACGACAACGAGAATCCAACTCGCCTTATTCAGCCACTTGAAGGCTCCGAAAACATGATTGAGGGTTGGCTTGAGGGTATCTCCCACTACGAGGAAGATGGGACTCATTATTGGGACGGCATGCGTATTGGCGGTATCCGCGAGATTACCATTCCTGCCGCACTCGCATACGGCGATCAAGAACAGGGCACAATTCCAGCCAACAGCCCGCTCAAATTCGTCATCATGCTTATCGAAAAACCAGAGGAAATTGAGGCTCCAGCCGAACTCGAAGAGCTCTATTCCGAGCTTTACGGCTAAAATTCTCAAAAACACCAAAAATACCCCGTAACAGGGGTATTTTTGCATGCAAAACGGGCGCTTAAGCATAAGCGTTCTTGACTTTTTTGCCTATCTGTGCTATAATGATAGACGTAATCGTAAAAATATGCGATTAGGTACATTGAAAGTTACTTACTACAGATATCAAATTACTATTTCATTACCCATTATTTCTAGCAGCCACCTGCATTCCTATCTATCTCCAAAGAGGTAGGCTGAAATGCAGGCGAGCTGCACACGAAGCTATCGCAGCTCGTGAAATATAGAAAGGCCCTTAGGAAAGGGAGAGGTGGGAGAATATGGCTAGTAATTGGTATCATTCATTTGAAGCTCAGATGAGCTGGGAAGTAGTAGGAGTTGTTATCGTATTGATGGCGTTGGCATATCTGATCGGTCGCAAGAGCATTCAGTATGTCAGTGTCAAGAAAGCATGCAAGATCAAAGGCGAATTCGTTGCGCCTAAGTCTGCTCCTCAGTATGAGGCAGGAAAGGAGAACGGAGTCGACCGCAGAATCAAGGATAGAGCACTTAAAGTTGCAAGTCGTAAGGAGCTTAAAACTAACAGCACTGTTATGGTGCTTCATAGCACAACCTTCGATAATGCAATCGCAGCTGTCTTTGCAAGCATCTTTGCATATGTCTTTGCAAACGCACACATCAACGGAATGATTCAGTGGTTTATCAACCATCTTGGAGCAAACGAGAGCGCTGCTTGGGGCGACATCTGCGCCTTCATGGCAATCGGTTTGCTTTTCAGCGTATTTTACGCAATCATCTTCCGTCTTGTACGTGCAGGACAAATCCACACAGTAGTGGAAAAAAGCGAGGATTATCTTGCAGCCGGATACGCTCCTTTATACTTCGAAAAGGAATCTGTCGGCTATGGCGTACAGCTTATCGTTTGGTTATACAGACGTAAACAGCAAAAGAAAGAAGCTGCCAAAGCAAGACGCGTGCATGACAATGTCATCCAGTTCCCTGAAACTGAAATCGCTTAAGTAAGTAACAACAACCCAAAGGCCCGCGCCATGCGGGCCTTTTCCCATGCCAAAAAACATGTGATAAGATAAACTCATGGAACAGACTTTCTTCTTTTATGACCTAGAAACATCCGGCCTCAATGCGCGCGCCGATCGCATTATGCAGTTTGCAGGGCAACGCACGGATATGAATCTTAATCCAATTGGTGACCCAGTAAATATCTTGGTCAAAATGAATGAAGATACCTTGCCTAGCCCATACGCCATCATGGTCACCAAAATCACCCCACAATCCACCCTGATGGATGGCTTTACGGAAGTTGAATTTTGTAAATATGTTACCGATGAAATCTTTACTCCTGGCACAATTGCGATGGGATATAATTCTGTTCGTTTTGATGATGAATTTATGCGCCATATTTTCTGGCGCTGTTTTTATGACCCATATGAGTGGCAATGGAAAGATGGTCGTAGCAAATGGGATTTGCTCGATGTCGTTCGCATGACGCGTGCACTTCGTCCAGAAGGCATCGAATGGCCGTTTACGGACGAGGGGAAGGCAACTAATCGACTTGAATTAATTACGAAACTTAACGGTATTTCGCACGAGCATGCGCATGATGCTTTGTCGGACGTTGAAGCATTAATTGACGTTACGCGCCTGATTAAAGAAAGGCAGCCAAAGCTTTACGAATGGCTATTCAAAATGCGCGACAAAAAGGCAGTCCAGCAACTCGTAAATCTCGAAAAACCACAACCTTTCGTTTATTCTTCTGGCCGCTATTCTTCCGCAAATAATAAGACGACTGTCGCATATCCAATTGCGCCCGCAAAGAATGGCAACGTACTAGTTTTTGACCTGCGCCAAAATTTAGACGAACTACTTGCACAGGAAGAACCAAAATTCTTCCCGGTCGTAAAAGAATTAAAATACAATCATTGTCCTGCGGTTGCGCCGCTTGGCGTCTTGGAGCAGGAGGATGGCTGGAAGAAGATTGGCCTCACGAAAGAGCAGGTCGAAGCAAACAAAAAAGCTCTGCTTGCTCACCCAGATTTTATTGAAAAAATGCGCACCGAAAACGAAGAGCGAGCAGAATTCCCACCGGCCATCGATTCCGAATCTGCGCTCTATGATGGATTTCTAGACAACGCAGACAAAACAAGTTGTAATGCTGTGCGCCGTGCTACACTAAATGATCTCGCTGATTTCCATCCAGATTTTCATGATCCACGTTTGCCAGATTTACTATTGCATTACAAAGCGCGTAATTTCGAAAAATCCCTTACAGAATCCGAGCATAAAAAATGGGACGAATATCGCATGGCTCGTATTAAAGCCAAGCAAAACGAATACATTAAGGCTATTCAGGACTTGGCCGCAAAAGGCGCCGATTCGTTCATTCTCGAAGAACTCCAACTTTGGTATCAATCACTCTTGCCGTACTAGACTTCGCTTAAGTTTTTAATCGAAGCGCAAAGTCGGTATAATAGATATATGCAATGGTTGATTGGTATAAATGCGCTCCGTTTTTTTGCGATTATATTAATCGTCATTTATCATCTCTTCCGAAACACTCTTCCTGGTGGCTTTATTGCAGTAGAAATCTTCTTTGCAATTTCTGGTTTTTTGATTTTTTCAAAACTAATCAAGCAGTTCGATAAAGATCGCAAAATTGGCTATTGGAAATTTGTCGGCTCGCGTATTGTTAGGCTCATGCCGGCGCTGCTTGTTTGTGTTGTATTAACTTTGCTTGCTGCATTTCTGGTGCATCCAGACGTGCTCGCTGGTACGCGTATTAATACACTTGCTGCACTAACTTTTACGACCAATATTAAAGAACTTATTTCTGGCGGCTCGTACGAGAACACCATCTCGCCGAACCTATTTGAGCATACTTGGTTTCTTGCGCTAGAGATGCAGTTTTATCTAATCGTTCCGCTCCTAATTACTTTCGTGATGGGTGCGTTCAAAAAATCCAGAAAAGGCGCAAAATTTCTCGGTATTTCATTACTCGCCCTAAGTATTATTTCTTATATTCTGATGGGTGTTTACGGCGGGCTGTTCGGCATGCAAGACCGTGCATATTTTGCGCTAGACTCGCATATGGGCGCCTTCTGTCTTGGCGGTGTTCTTGCTGTATTTAATTTCCTGATTCCGCGTACGCCTCGTACAAAAAAGATCATCCCGGCAATTGGCGTTGCAATTAGCCTGATCATCATTACGATTCTCTCAACGAAGCTGACTTTTGATAATCCAATGACTTTCTATTTTGGACTGCCATTTACTGGTCTCCTGACCGTAATTATGATTTTCTGTATCATCAAGTTGCAACCAAATGTACATGTGCGAAGGCGCATTACGATTCCGATTCGTATTGCTGAAAAACTCGGCGGTTATTCCTACGGAATTTATCTATTTCACTGGCCGCTCTATGTGCTGCTGCCAAATATTTTGCCACACAATACGGAATCTTGGGTGGCACCAGTTCTAAATATCGCCATTAGCGCTTTGCTATCATACTTGTTCGTAAAATATATCCGTATGGATCGTTTTGCGAAGAACTTCAAAAGCTCCGCAAAAATGCGTACGATTTACGCGATTTGTCTAGTCGTCGTAATTGTTCCATGTGTAATTTCTCTTGTCCGCGCGCCACAAGTTTCTAGTATTACCGAGCAGCTCAATTCCATGCAGGAGGAGGCTAAGGAGCGCGAGGACGAGGTTCTAGCCGTCGACTACTTCGGCATTGATTCAGCTCTCGGCAATACACGCGATGCGATGCTTTCGCAGCTAGATGTCACCGCAAACAAAGACGCTGCTCCAACTCCGCAGCCTTCGCGTGCCGCACCAAGCGCGAACTCCGCCCAGGTTCTTATCATCGGCGATTCTGTTACGTTGGGCGCAAAACAGGCACTAGAATCTACAATTAACGGTTCTTATGTGGATGCCGTAGAGTCGCGTGGTATTTGGACGGCGCGTAATATTCTTGCTGGCTATTCTGCAACAGGCAAACTTCCAGACATTATTGTGATTAGCCTAATAACGAACGAATTTACGATTACTGACGGTCTACTGCAGAGCATTGTGGATGTGGCTGGGCCTGGCCATTCCTTCGTTTTCGTTACGGGCTATGCTGGTCCGCAGCAACCGCGCGAAACACAAAACGAAGCTCTCAAAAATTACGTTAAAAACCACAACAATACTTACATTGCGGACTGGTGGGAACTTTCGCATGATAACTGGTCACTTATGTATGCCGACCATATTCATCTGAATCCAGAAGGCCGTACGGCGTACGCAAATCTCGTGAATAACGTAATCAGGAGTATCAAGCGATGAGTACAAGGAGACAGGACCGCAAAGCAGTGCGCAAAGCAAATCGCATCGCCGCAATCGATCAGGAAAAACCAAAGCGCAACTTCCGCAAAGTCGTGGTCATTATTGTTGCCGCAATTTTTGTCGTGGTCGAATCCTTCCTACTATTATCCTCAAAAGTCCATTATGACTATGACGAGAGCGTTAAGGTTGCCGAAGAAATGACAATCCAACTTAGCATGATAAATACATCGCTTCAGACCGGCAACAAAGCATTATTCGAAGAATCATTAACGAATTTCCGCGAGCAGCTAAATCTATTCGAGGAAAACGAATACGTCAAGAAGAATGCATCCGACCTTCTCGGCCGCTTGCAGAAATACAGCGCAACCTTCACGGACGACGCCGCGCTTGTTAATCAGATCATGGAAATCAGAGTCGCCACGAACAGTATTTCTGCCACAGCCACGGAAGCAAAAGGCACTCAGGTAGATGCCGTCAAAGTTTATGCGATTCGTGATGATTATGCCGCGTTACGTGGTGGCCTAGAATCAATCAACGCACCAGAGCTTAAGGGTATAAAAGAGAAGCTAATTTCGCTCAGTGATGAAATAATTAAATTTACCGATAGCGCCGCGGTCTGTGTCAGTATCTGTGCGGAAAATACCCTCAACGACAAACAGAACGGTATCAAAGATATTATTGGTCGTTACGAAGCCGACCTCGCCAGGGAGAGCAAAGAAAAGTCGGAAAAGTATAGTCCAAACCAGCTCATACTCGATTTAGGTGAATATAGCGAATTATAGTAAAATATAGTTATGCATAAAATTCTTTTTCCTGAATCATATAACGAATATATCCAAGCCGCTGCTGCGCATCTTCGTTCCGAGGGTGTCTGTGAGCCTGTTCTAGAACTCTGCGATCTTCCTGCCGCCTGCAAGATGTTAGCTGATGGCGAAGTCGATGCCATGGTGGCCGGTATTGATTATTCTTCTCGTGATGTCATTCTGGCATGCCGTGACGTACTTGGTATGGCCGGCCCGGAGCCAGCACCTGGAGAAAAGAAAATCTTTTCTAGCTTGTTTGTGGCAGACTTTCCTGATGGTCGCCGTATTATTCTTGGCGACGGCGCAACCTGCAAGAACCCAACCGAAATGCAACTCGCGGATATCGTTGAACTTATCAATGATGCCGCCTCTCGCATTTTTGGCGAGGATCCACGTATCGCAATGCTAAGCTTTTCTACTTTCGGTTCCGGCGGTTCCGACCCATCGATGGATAAGATTCGCGACGCCATCTCGCTCGTGCGCAATCGTCGCCCAGATATTTTAGTAGATGGCGAGATGCAACTCGATGCGGCCGTTAACGAACGTGTCGGAAGTAAAAAGGCGCCAGAATCCTCTGTTGCGGGACGCGCAAATGTACTTATTACTCCAGATATTAACTCTGGTAATATTCTATACAAATCTATCGAGCAATTTGGCGGTGCGCACGTTGCCGGCCCAATCCTTCTTGGCTTTAATAGGCCGGTCTCGGACTTGTCGCGTGGTTCAACCGTAGAGGATATCGTCCTTACGACAGAATGCCTAATTAAGCTAATCTAAAAAATCTCCCCTTCGGGGGAGATTTTTTATCTAACTTCCATTGATGTGACGCGTGGTTTTGGCAGTTGCCCATCGTTCTTGCCGGTCTTTTCGTCGATGCGTAGACGTACATCGCGTAGCGTGTTCATGTAGTACAGGAACGCATCGAAAGGCGAATCATAAGGCGAGAAGTATGAATGAACGCTGCCGTCATTAAAGAACTTCGTGCACATATAGTAAGTGTGGTCAGAAGTCTGAAGTAGGCGCCAATCTCTGGTTAACTTCTCATCGCCAAGCGCCATGATATCTTTCTTCAAATCATAAAGATTCTTCATTGCCTCATGCTGCATAGAGTTGCCAAGCCATGCAGTAAGGTCACGCTCAGTATCGGCCCAAGTAACAGTCCACGGCACGGAAATCTCTGCCTTAGGCTCCATACTATCGCAAGCCTCAGATACGGTTAAGAAGTTGCAATCTGGATCGCGGTCCCATTTGCTGACTAGCTGCTCAAAGAAATTGAAAATACCAGTGTCGGCCCAGATGTTTTCGCCAAAGGTCTCGAAGTCCATGAATAGGTTGATGAGTGGGCCGCTCTCGGCAGACTTCTTTAGCCAGCCGATGTATTTGTCAGAAGAAAGTGGCCATTCGCTCCAGTTTTTGTCAGGGAAGCGGAATGCAATATCGTCGGATAAATGATAATTCTTGACCAATAGTTTGATATTCTTGCAACCCTCTGGACGATAAACGAGATTGGTTGGGTTTTCACCAAGAACCTTCTCCCAGCCTTCTGCTAGGATGCCTTTGAAGCCATAATCATCTGCCCAGGCGGCTAGGTCGTTATTGTAGGAGAATTCTGTATTGCGAAATACCTTGGTCGTGACGCCAAAAAGCTCCTTAATTTTGTCCTGATGCATGCGTACCTGAGCCTCAAACTCTTCCTTGTCAAAGAAGAAGGCTAAGCTATGGTAATAAGTTTCTGCAACGATTTCGAGGTGGCCAGACTGGGCGAACTCGCGCAGCGTATCAAGAATATCTGGCGCCCATTTTTCTGCCTGCTCAATGAACGTACCGGTGATGGATAGGGAAAACTTAAAACCAGGATAGAGCGTGATACATTTCTTAATCTTGGCCAGCATTGGGCGATAAGACTTTTCGACAACTTTCTTAAAAATACGCTCGTTATTGGTGCCGGCATACCAATCCTTTTCAGTCCAATAGTCGTGATCTTGGCCGACAGAAAAAATACTGTAATGCTTCAAGCGTAGTGGCTGATGCATATGCAAATACAGTACGATTGAATTCATTACAGTTCTTTCTCCTCCACTTAGAATCTGTTGCGTTTATTTTGCTCTACTTCATTATACACTTGAATACACTTTGCTGCCACATCATCCCAAGAAATGCGTGCGTATTCTTTGCGAATCCCATCCTTTAATATTTCGGTTAATGCTGGACTCTCGGCAATATTTACGAGAGCACCGGCGAGCTTATCTTCATCCCAGAAGTCATAGCGGACAATCGAGCGGAGAACTTCGCCTACGCCAGACTGCTTAGTAATAATGAGTGCGTTGCCATGGTGAGCTGCCTCGAGCGCGGTAAGGCCGAATGGCTCTGAGACGGAGCTCATTACGAATACGTCAGAGATACTGTAGATGTCGCGAAGTTGTTTGCCGCGAATAAAGCCAGTAAAGATGACATTGTTGGAAATGCCAAGTTCTGCCGACATACGCATGAGTTCTTCCCTTTGCTCGCCATCGCCAGCAAAGAGGAATACCATCTTTGGATGAATACTGATAGCGCGAGCTGCAGCACGCATCATATGTGCAAGACCCTTCTGGAGCGTAAAACGACCAACCGTAGAAACAACCGTATAGCCCTGTTTCTTCAAGCCTTCGATGTACTGATAGCTAGAACCATCGTAATGGTAATCATCATCTGGTGCATCAAAGCCGTTGTATGCGACCTCAATCTTGTCTGCCGGGATGCCGTATTTCTCAACGATGATGTTCTTGGTTGCCTGGCTTACTGCGATAATCTTGTCCGCCCATAGCAAACCTTCGTATTCAATCTGGCGAATAAGCGGATTACCGCCAGAAGCGCCACCACGATCGAATTCTGTAGCGTGAACATGTGCAACTAGAGGAATACCAAAGTTTTTCTTGGCCAAAATACCAGCTTCGTAAGTTAGCCAATCGTGCGCGTGTACCAAATCTGGCTTGAAGTGCATCAAGTATTGCTCAACGAAACGAATGTAGTTCTTTTGGATGTCGCGGATGGAATACATCTCTGGGCAGTTGGCCTCTTTAAAGCGCTTTTCTTCGACGTTTGTGTCGTATGCGCTGCAGCCATAGCGGAAGAGAGGATCGATGTGCGTTGCGGAGAGGACATTCATGTAGTCAAAGTGATGCTCGGCTTCGTATGGAACCACGAAATCTATGTCTGCGCCCATCTTAGCCAAAGCCTTCGATAGGTTCAAACATGCTACCCCCAATCCTCCGCTGTTGTGTGGGGGAAGCTCCCATCCTAGCATCAAAATTTTCATCTACATTTAGTATAGCACTTATGCTTCTGCGTGCAAGCAAAAATAAACATAAAAATCATGAAATTTGCTATTATAGAGACAGAAAATTTCACGAGGAAATATATGGCACAAAAAAGCAAGTCAAAAAATACAGATACCACCCCTAAACGTGTAAAAAATACTAAAACAGAGGTCAAGCAAGAAGGTATGCCAGCTCTGCGCTGGTATCACGTCGCAGCCACAGTGGTCGTGATTGCTTTGGCTATTATTGCAATCATTCGCATCTTTGCGCACTTCGACATGTCGCTCTTTGGCAGTGAATATACGATAAAGTATGCGTCCGGATGTACGAGTACTGTTGCGGGCCCAATTGAAAAGAGCAAGGTTAGCTACCGCTATGCAGGCATCAAAGAGGGTGATATGTATGGCGCCGATGGCCCAACTGACGACCCGGGCGAAGCGATTCTCGAAATCGTAAAATTTGGAGACAGAAAGATCACAATTAAGACGCGTGATTTTGGTAGTGCCGAATGGACCGAAAAAGAAATTCGCTATGGTGTAGAAAACGGAGTTAACACCGATCAAGCCCCAGACTGTATGCCGGCATTAACTTTCACAATAAGTAAATAGATTGTCAAGACCATAAGCACCATTGACAAAATAAGGCAAAAATGATACAATAGTATCACTCGAGTGAGAGACCGCGAGATTATTTTGCGGTTCCTCATCGCACTTTAAAGTGCAAGATACTAAAGTCAAATATTTTGGCAGAAAGGGGGCTTTGGATGCCAATTTATTTTAATGAACCTGTCTCAATCAGCGGGAATTATTATAACTATAATTCCGGCAGGATTGGACGAACATATCGAACGGAAGGAGGAGGGCACTTCGAAGCGCCGCTAGAGATTAGCAGTGGAATAATGCGAAAGATTGGGCCAATCAGGCTTGATCCTGGTCTCTGCGACGACTTTACGGTCATTGAGGATAGTACCTATTCCGGCTATTTCCTCGCTGCTCGTAGCACGAAGTCAAAAAGATACTCTTACATTTCGCTCGATCTGTATACCGTTGGTAGGAAACAAGAGCTAAAGACGCGCAGCGATGCGGTCTTAATGCGTCGAGAGGACGCAGCGCGCGTAGAGGTATTATCGGGAGGTGGATACTTCGGTAAGAACAATGAGCGTCGTTACGATAACATAATTTTGCGCGTACGTGCAGGCGCGATTATCGCTATCCAAAACAATCGCTCGAATCATTTCAGCTTAGGCGATCAGTTCTTTCGCGTCAGCGGGAATGGCGTCGAAAAGGGCTACTACGGTTTGACTGACATGTCGGCAATTGGCGAATTCTCAGAGAATATCGCGGCCGATTGGATATACATCTAGCACATCAAAAAAGCCGGCTTCACGAGAGCCGGCTTTTTTAAATGGTTTAATTTAGCTCGTTTAATTCTGCGGCTAGGGCATTAAATTGATTAGTTAGATTGGTGGTGCTAAATACAATTTTGCCATCTTTTAGATGCCACTTACCGTTGTTCGTGACTAAGAAATCTAATATCTTCTGGTATTGCGCAGTTGCAGGGGTAATCTTTTGGATGAAGCTTGTATATTTTTGTGCCAAAGCTGCATCCTCGTAATATGCCTTTACTTCTTCTTCATAAAGTTCTTTGTATTCTTCGCCCAGGTCATCATCTAAATATTTCATTGCCTCGTCACGCGTCAAGACAACATCGACCACATTTTGCATCTTTGCTAGTTGTGTTGTCATTTTGCTAATCGTCTCGTATGGCGTCTTAAAATCCGGCATATTCTTTTCGAGAAATTCGCTTGTAATTCCTTGAGTATAAATACTGTTTGCCTGAATCGCTCCGGCCTCATAATAAGGGGCGATTACGTCACGAATATATTTCTTTGCGGCCTTCTCGACTAGTGCATACCCGCCTTCGCACTTAATGTCCTCCGCGAGATTGTTTAATTCCGATACGTTATTTATATCCGTGTTCTCGACGGCCTTTTTGTAATCCGCCATTGCCGCAGAGAATGATTGAGATTTTTTCGAATCATTATCGATGCGGAGTCCTAACATTACACCAAAGCTGATGAAGCCCGCCAAGAAAAACGCAGCGATAACTAAGAGTACCTTTTTCTTCATACTTTAATTATAACAAAAGCTAAAGCGCAAACTGAGAGTTGTAGAGGTCGGCATAGAAACCACCCTTGGCCATCAACTCTTCGTGGTTGCCAGTCTCGATAATGTTGCCTTCGTTCATAACGAGAATCAAATCCGCGTTCTTAATCGTGGACAGACGATGCGCAATGATAAACGAAGTGCGACCTTCCATGAGCTTATCCATCGCTTTCTGGACGAGCTCCTCGGTGCGCGTATCGACGTTTGAGGTAGCTTCATCGAGAATTAGGAATGGTGCGTCCTCGACCATACCGCGCGCAATCGTAATTAGCTGCTTCTGGCCGGCAGAAATAGCGCCACCCTCATCGACGTCGGTTTTCAGGCCATTTGGTAGGGTTTTGATGAAGTGTCCGAGGCCAACCGTATCGCAAATCTTCATGATCTCTTTATCGGTAATAGAAGTGTGATTGTAAGCGATATTATCGCGCACGGTACCGCTAAACATCCATGTATCCTGAAGTACCATCGTAAAGAGCGAATGAATCTCTGCGCGCGTCATTTCCTTTGTGGACTTGCCGTCGATACGGATGTCGCCAGAATTAATATCGTAGAACTTCATAAGGAGGTTGACCATCGTAGTCTTGCCAGCGCCGGTCGGGCCAACAATTGCAATCTTTTGGCCGGCCTTAACCTTGGCGGAGAAGTCCTTAATAATTAGCTTGTCGTCATTGTAGCCAAACTTTACGTGATCAAATTCGATGTCGCCTTTAACATTATCTTTGTCGATATCTGCGCCGAGGCCACGTTCGCTAGACATCTCTTCTTCATCGATAAATTCGAACACGCGCTCGCTTGATGCGGCGGCTGGTTGCAAGCTACCAATTGCTTGCGCAATGCGTGAAAGTGGAGAAGAGAATAAGCGAACATAAGAGATAAACGCCACAATCACGCCAAAGCTAATGTAGCCATTCATCGTGAGTAATGCGCCTGAAACACAAACTGCGACATAACCAAAGTTACCAACAAAAGCCATGAATGGATGCATCATGCCGGACAAGAATTGGCTCTTTTGGTTTGCGGTGTGAATCTTGCGATTAATCTTATCAAACTTGCGGTCAGCCGTTGCCTTGCCGTCATAAGCTTTTACTACGGCGAGGCCGGAATAGACTTCTTCGATATGTGAGTTGATATTGCCAAGCTCGACTTGGCGATCAGTAAAGTACTTTTGTGACTTCGACAGAATAATTGCGACAAAGATAAAACCGAGCAAGCTAGAAATAATCGCAACGAGTGCTAGAATCCAGTTCGTCCAGAACATCATTACGGTTGCGCCAATCATCAAAGAACCTTCGCCAATGATGGTTCCAAATGAGTTGTCTAGGCTGCTGGCCACGGAATCGACATCGTTCGTGATGCGAGACAATACGTCACCGATCTGATGCTTGTCAAAGTAGCGCAATGGAAGCTTATTGATTTTGTGCGAAATGCGGTTGCGTAGATTGCGCGCAAAACCAGCCGTGACGCGCGCCATAATCCAACCTTCGACAAATTCCATGATTGCAGATAGCGCTAATAGAATTCCCATTACGATTGCTAAATGCTTAATCGCATCGTAATCCATCTTTGGCTCAATCAAGGTTTTAACCGATTCTGGCATTTCATCGACGGCGCCATAAATCTTAGACGCGTCGATATCGGCTGGATTTTCAGCATCCAAATCCTGCGCAATTTCTTGCACTTTCTGCATGAAGACAACTTTATCTTCGGCGGATACCGTTACGCCGTCAATCTTGCTATCTTGCGACATGTCCGACGTCATAATCTCAGCCGAAACTTTCTCAACTCTGCCGCGATCAATCATTAGGCCGCCCGTGATTTCATCGGTAATATCCGCCAACTTGTCTGGCGTAATTACGGACAGAATTGAGCCGCCAAGTGACATAATAATCGCAATAATAATCGCAAGATAAAAACCCTTCATCTCGCTAATCATACGCTTAATGGAGCCACTAAAGTTTTTCGCTTTTGTGCTATCTTTTCCGCGGCCTCTGCCGCCAGGACCACCACCGTTAAACATTTAGCTCCTCCTTTGTTAGCTGTGAGAGGGCAATTTCCTTGTAGACCTCGCAATTCTTCATTAATTCTTTATGTGTGCCATGTCCGACACATTCACCCTTGTCGAGCACGATAATCTGGTCTGCGTTCATAATCGTACCGATGCGCTGTGCGACGATTAAACTGGTTGCATCCTTCGTATAATCCTTCAGGGCTTGGCGGAGCGATGCGTCCGTCTTGTAATCGAGTGCCGAGAAAGAGTCGTCAAAAATATAAATCTCTGGATCGCGTGCGACCGCGCGTGCAATTGCAAGACGCTGCTTCTGGCCGCCAGAAATGTTCGTACCAGATTGCGCAATGTGCGCATTATATTGTTTATCTAGCTTTTCGATAAAATTCTTTGCCTGTGCAACCTGCGCTGCTTTTTGGATTTTGCGCTCAGAAGGTTTGCCGTTACCACTATCACCATAGGAAATATTGCTTGCAACGGTGCCGCTAAAGATGACGGCTTTTTGTGGCACGTAGCCGAGCTTGCGGCGCAGTGCTTTTTGTTTGTAATCTTTTACGTTTACGCCATCAACAAATACGGAACCGTCGGTCGCATCATAAAAACGTGGCACTAGATTAATCAGAGTAGATTTGCCAGAACCGGTTGAACCGATAAAGGCTACGGTCTGACCTTTTTCGGCCTTAAAAGAAATATTCTTAAGAAGATATTCTTCGGCATCCGGATATTTGAATGATACATTGCGGAACTCTACTGTGCCTGTTTCGGCAGTGTCGTCATCGAAATTGCCATCTTTAATTGTGAGCGGTGTATCGAGCACTTCATTAATACGATCGGCGGAAACTTGTGCGCGTGGAATCATCATGAAGATCATTGCGACCATCAAGAAGCTCATAATCACATGGATTGCGTAAGAAGAAAATACGACCATATCACTAAAAATCGTAAGCTTGTCGGCCATGACAGAATTGCCGATGAGATATGCGCCAATGCAATAAATAACCAAAGTAATACCGTTCATAACCATATACATCATTGGCGACATTACACTCATGACGCGGTCTACAAAACGTGTGATGTCTGCGAGCTCGGTATTAGTCTTGTCGAATTTGTGTTCCTGGTATTTTTCGGCATTGAATGCGCGAACGACGCGAATACCTGTTAGGTTCTCGCGCGTAACTCCGTTGAGTCTATCAGTTAACTTCTGGATAACTTTGAAGCGTGGAATTACGATCATCATCGTAGTAATGATTGTGGCAAGCAAAATTACCACTGCAACAGCGGTCGCGGTGCTCCACTCCCAGCTTTTGCCGTGGATTTTAATAATTGCCCAAGCCGCGCTAAGTGGCGCGCGCACAAGCATGTTTGCGCCCATCGTAATTAGCATGCGGGTTTGCGTAATGTCATTGGTTGTGCGGGTAATAAGGGAGGCAGTCGAGAATTTGCGTACCTCGTTGATGCCGAGACTTTCAACTTTGTCGAAGATTTTCTTGCGAATAATATAAGAAAAATCCGCGCCAATGTTCGAGACGAACCAGCCCGCAATAATGGTTGATATTAAACTGCCAAGCGCGCAAAGAAGCATCATTCCGCCATTTTGGAGAATGTCTTTCATCTCGCTTCCTTCGGTCTGGACGAGTCGTGTGATTGCCGACATATATTCCGGCATCTTTAGTTCAAGCCCAACTTGGCCAGCGATAAAAAGAACCGCAAGCCCAATAAAAAGATAGTCTTTAGGCTTTAAATATCTAAGTAATTTAAACATATTTTCCTTTAATCTAAGAATAAATTATAACATGAAAAAGCCCCGGAACGAAATGTCCCGGGGCGGGGTCGAGCCACTTGAGACAATGTCAGCCGCTGAGCGGTGAAATGACTTTTGGAAGACAGCGGCCGACGAAAGCCGCGGAGTCTGCAAGTGGCGGTGGCGGAGGATGAAGTGGATTGGTGGGCCGTATTGGTGTGACGGTCTTTTTGTTTCTCTGAGTGATCCGCGCTCAGCGGGATCCTGGCTCGTTCCAGTCCTAGACTGAAGGGAAACGCTGAGCGAAAATGATTCCTGGTTATACGTTACTTTGGTACATACTTCCCGCACATGGGGCGGGTACTTCTCCCGATGGAAAACTTGATATTTCGCCAGCCCAGAGCAATTCCACTTCATCCAATCTATAGGTACGGCCTACGAGATGTTCCACCTACATTCCTGGAGTCATCCGTAAGCTAAGGTGATTTTACTCTAATATATGCCATTTATGCAAGCATAAGAGTATTGATATTATATAATAATCAACATGAATAAAATTTTATCTCTGTTTTTGGCTATTCTTTTGGCTGTTTTTTCGACCAATACTGCGGCAGCGGCCAGAATTGACGACCTTGGAAAAGTTTTATTTGTTGGCGATTCTTACTGCATGGGCGCAAACCTCAATAACGACGGTGGCGAGCATGTTGATGAGGGCTGGGCGGTACTTGCTGCAACGCAGTTGGAAATGACAAATTATGCTCTTGCATGTTCTGGCGGCACCGGCTTCTTTAATAAGAATGAAGGCGGCCAAGATTATCTGTCATTAATCCAGGATTATGTAAACAATAACGTGGACATGGATAGCGTGCGTCGGGTAATTATCTTTGCTGGCTATAATGATCAGTGGCATAGTTACGATGAAGTAATGATTCGCGGTGAGGAGACTCTTAGGTATATCGTTGAAAACTTTCCGAATGCGCAAATATCGATTGGTATGGTTGGCTGGCACGAAACCAACGAACAATATCAGCAACAACTTGCGAACATTTCATCGCAGGCTTATCGTGACTTAGCAAGTTATATGGGGATGGAATATATGGAAGGTGCCGAAACTGTACTAGTTGACGGCGAGAACCTCTTTTCGAATGATGGCCTTCATCCGAATCGCGCCGGCCAGGAACGTATGGCGGCATTCGTTGCAAATTATCTAAACGAGAAGCTGCAAGAGCAATATGCCACCGAGGAAACTCCGGAGCCGATACTTAAGGATATTGATAAAAAATTCCCGATTTATCTAGTCGCCATCGTGGCAGTCATAATTGCGATTGTCGTCTTTATCCGTCTCCGTTTGAAGCATTGATTTGGCACCAATTCCATTGTATAATTCTCGAATAGTTGAAAGACTATGCACTTTTTGTTGACCTATGTAGGGGGATGAAAAACATGTTTCTTGTCAGTGAAAAGACTCTGAGTCGTGTATATCACGATTCGACCAGAATGAGTCAACCGTTTTCTGAAGAAGAGCTTGACACGCTTCGTCAAGACGAGGCTACCAGTTCGGTGTTTGAGGACCGCGGTACAGTCAGAGAGAAGATTGAAGAGCTTTTCGAAGCATCGTACAGCGGCACAATTACGCCGGAGCAGTTTTCAGACCAATACGGAGTATGGATCCGTATTCGGAAGTTCCTCTAGTGTCACAACATTGTCACCCCGACCACAGCCAGTGGCACGGGGTATTTTTAATGTCAAATATAGATATGTTAATATAACAATAAGCATGAATACGGATTTATCGACAGTAGATTTCGGGCCTTTTATTGGCCTGATTGTTGGCGCCATCATTATTGTTATTGTCGTCGATCGCATCGGAAAGTCTCATGGTGTTGGAAGTGGCGTCAATTTGGAGTCGATTATTCAGATTGGCGCCGAGCGTAGCGCTGCAAAAAGACGACGTGAGTCAGAAAATCTTCAGCGCGCGTTATTGCATCGTATCAAAATTCTCGGCATCGTCGCTGCTTTGTGTTTCGCACTGGCGCTTGGCTCATTATTTTATATCCTAGGCGCACTGTTTGAATTCTACGAATCAGATCAGAGAGGCATTAATCTTGCGCTGTCTGGCTTAATCGTTGGTGCCGTACTTACAGTGGTTTATTTCTTACAGTTTGCAAACAACAAACGCACTTATGAGATGTATTACGGCTCTATTTTCGAAAAGAAACGGTAGTATAATTATACATAAGCAGTATGAAAACAAGAATTGATCGCGACATTACACATTTGCAGGTGATTTTTTCTATCATTGGCATCCTGTTTCTCGCATCAACAATTTGCTTTTTGATTGCGAATTGGAGCAAATTGCCAGATTTATATGCAAATTTCGGTAGTTCCTTCGAAAATATTATTAGCTGCTTGGCTCCATTTTTGACCGGATTCGCTTCATTATTATTCTTGGTGCCAATGTTGCTTGGCCTCATGATTGAGAAGCTATCCGCGAAGATGTTTGAGTTTCTGGTATTTATTTGTCGTTTCACAATGTACATCCTAATCGCGCCGCTTGCTGCTATAGTCGCAGTATTTGCGCTATTCATGGCAATCGTCGAGCCAAGTTATCTTCTGCCAATCTCTACCAGCCTCCAAGATATTGCTGGTTATATTTTCTATATGCTGTTCTTTGCTGAAGTAATAATGTTACTGGTTGCATATCATCGTTCGCACAAGATTAGCATAAAAAGATAAACCCCGGCTTGCACCGGGGTTATTTTTAGTCTACCGTGACGGGCGCCGAGTGTTCGGCGTTGATTTTCTTGCACCACTTTTTAATGGCGTCGGTTGCGGCTAGTGCGGCCATCTCGTCTTCTTCCTGCTTCCCTCCAGAAACTACGACCACGAGCAGGGCAAAGACCTTGTAGTTGCATGACAGCTGATAGAGAATCGCGCCCTTGTATGGGCCGAAGCCATGCTCCTCGTCGTATCCTTCGCCAAGCTTGTCACCGGAATGCCTCGTCTCCGAGTTTCGCTCGTAGGCCATGAGGCAAGCCGCGACCTTTAACGCCGAGAAGGCGTATGTGTCGACCGGTTCGCCATCCCGACCATCGCGATTGATGACGAAATTGCCGCTCTCGGTCAGTCTTGCGACTACTTCGTAGCGGTCGCCATAGCAGGTGTTCCATGGCATCTGGTCTGCGCCAAATTCATTTTGCGGCAAGTAGCACAACCTGATGGCGCCATCGCCGCTCTTCAGACTATCGAGTGTCGCCGCCGTGTCGCGGCATCCCTCGACGATATCGTCAAATAGACTACTAATTCGAAGATCTTTCATTCGAATCCCCCCCAATCTTTTATTCTATTCTTGCAAAAAGCCAGAATCATTATTTATTATATCACAAAACGGTGAATAAATCAAGCATGACCCATGTTGGGGCAACAAAAAGCGCCGGTCATGCCGGCGCCATTTAAGTCTCTATCCGAGCGATACAAGCACCTTGACGAGTGCCTCAATCAAGTTATTTTTATGCCACAATTCGCTCTGAAGCTTGCCGATCTCGCGCGCGGCATCGTCGTAATCTTCCGAGCCTTTTTCGATGCGCTGATCTTCAAGCTTATCAATCTTTAGAATGATAGCATTGCGTTCTTTGCGGACGCGAATAAGATGATCGTGTGTAATGTTGTAGTAATTTTCGTCGCGTTCGCTACGAGCCGACTTTTCTTCTGGCTCACTATTAAAGCTTCCTGCTGGCGCTGGCTCCTCGACTGGGGCTTCTTTCTGACCGTCATCTTCCGGAATTGGATTTACTTTGAAATCATCTGGAAGAGGTGCTGGCTCTTCTGCTGGTGCTGGAGCGGCAGGATGCGCAGCGGCGGCACCAAAGAAACGCTGGTGTGGCTGAGGTGTTTTATCCTCGCTCATTGGACTAAATTGATTCATCTATTCTCACCCTTTTGTAGTTTTTACAATATATGCTATAATTTTAGCATAAGTTAAATGAGAAAACACAAAAATGCCAAAAAATAAAAAAGCCACCAAAAAATCAACCAAAGCAGCGCTAAAAGGTCACAAAGATTTAAAGGTTGCGCGCTATCTTCATGTCTCTGGCCTACTAATGATGATTGGCAGCATTTTTATGGTAGCTATGCCATCACTTTATTCAGCGGTTTATCATCATATGATCCTTAATACGCCGATGCCACACGTGGATGAAATGATGAATTTCTGTATAGCAGCGGGTGAAGTCATTGCCCTCACTTACTGTTTGATTGGCTTATTTGTATTCCGCGCCGGCGAGCAGGGCACTTACTTGGCAAAAGGTATGACTATTTTTAATTCAATCATGACCGTCCTCTCTATTCTTGCCGCAATTCTCATCTTCCTCCCAATTCCAGATCAAACTTTTGCTTATGCAATGCAGTATTACAATAGTGGCAACCAGGTAGCAAGCGGCATTATTCCAATGGCGATTGTTGCGATTATTGATATGGCATGTATTGTGGGTATTCTTTGCTCCGTATCGGTTCTCGATGATATGTGCCTCGTAAAAAGCAAGAAAAAATAATAAAGATATTACGAATCAATAGCAGGGGCTAACGATATGGGCGAAAAATCTAAGAAGCCATTAATAATCGCCATACTTATCGCCGCGCTTGTTGTTTGTGCCTCTATAGTCGCCATAGCCATAGTTAATAGCGGTAAAAATTCAGAAGATTCGATTGACGACGAAGATAATGGCAACGAGTATGCTAGCTTCTTTGTGGATTTAGCGGAGCAGAAAGAAACTCTGCCCGACGGCTTCGAGTCGGTTATTGCCGATGATCAAAATTATGATTATCAATCTACCTCAACCGACAGGGACAATTCAAAAAATAAGACCTTCCCAATAGCGAAAGAGATAGTTGATGATGGCAATATCGATGAGGCATTAAGGGCGAAGAAGGTTGAGGCTACGGCTCGTAAAATGATGAACTCAAATATCCTCAACCATTACCTAGACCGCAACAAGATTGTGATTATAGAAGCCGAAGGCAGCGATATGTTTGAGGGCGGTGGCGCGATAGTTGTTTATGGTGGCGACCTATTGGATGGTACATATTATATCTATCGCAAGGGCGATACTGGCTCTGAGCCAACAATCATTTCTAAGCTGGACTTGTTTAATGCAATCGAGTCGAAGGCAACTTTTTACGTAATATCTGGAGTATCGACCAATGAATAATATCTTTCCAATGTTAAAAATGTTTGCCGTAGAACAGTGCATAGACACCTCATTATTTGGGCAAGTATGCGACGACTGTCACGGTGGCGCTATTTTTAAACTGTTGGCGGTTGCAATCCAGGTATTTACTGCAGGTATTATGATTCTCGCTACAGTTAGCATCGTATGGGCCGGTGTCTTGTATCTGTCGGCGCGAGATGATGAAGCGCAAGTTGCCAAGGCTAAGAAGCGTATATTAGATACTGTTATTGGCATTGCAGCTTACGGCCTCATGTTCGTAATCCTAAACCTTATCATTCCTGGTGGCGTCACAACTAATCGCATCTCGGCTTCGGATTGTCCGGAAATCGTTATTCCGACTCCGTCAGCTCCGTCCGACCCGGGCACTCCTGGCGATCCCGGAACGCCGGGCTCTCCATCGACCCCGCCAACACCGTCGACTCCGGCATCATATCCAGATGGCTATACGCCAGTGCCAGAAGGCGCCGACAAAGTAACAAAGATCAATATTCTCGGTGAGGATTGGATTGTCGTTAATACAAAAACAAGTGTCCTGGAATATGACAAAATCATCAAGAAGCACAAGGTGGCGCAGGATAAGCAGACCTGTCCATGGGGCGGAGGTTGTTACTCGTCTGGTGCGGATAATGACAAATGTATGTCTTTTGCGGAAACCTTTACTTATGACATGTATTACGGCACAACTACTAGTGACGTACAGGCGCCAAAATGGGCCAGATCATATTACGTGAGTACCTCTATAAAAGAAGACGATGTAAAGAAGGTACTAGCCGTATTGTATAACCAAGTAAACGGTGGCCTTCCGGCAGTAGCTCAGGTTTCGTATAATGCAGATTTCAATAAAAAAAATAATACTCGCCACTTTATTTCTGTGGTCGGTTATCGCGCAAGCGTCAAAAGCGCATCCGAATTGAAAGTTGAAGATTTGCTAATTATGAATACGAATGGTCATATCCAGCCAGCCACTGCAAAGGGAAGCGGTAAGGCATATTATGGTGGCGGTTCTGCCTATGCCTCGTATTTGCCACTCATCCCTGGCAGCATTACGAATCATAGGAAAAAATATACTGGCTATTATCTTCGTCTAATTAATCTTAGCCGCCAAAATCACAAAAAAGTCGATAAACACTAAAGCACAAAAAATGGCAGGGGCGGCAAGACTCGAACTCGCGACACCTGGTTTTGGAGACCAGTGCTCTACCAACTGAGCTACGCCCCTACGGCTCCGTTTATTATAACATATCTTAGGGCGTGGTAAAATAGAACCAATATGTACGACAAGTTTACAGATTTTATTAAAGACAAACAGAGTATTTGTGTTATCCAGGCCGAAAATCCTGACGGTGATTCCTTAGGCTCCGCACTTGCGTTGGAGTCTGCGCTTTCTGATAAAGAAGTCTCTCTTTATTGCCCAGTCGATATTCCAAAATACATGCGTTATTTTGAGGGCTGGAGCAGAGTGGAGAACGAATTTCCATATCGTGCTGATGGATATATTATCGTCGACACGGCTAGCACTACGCTTTTGTCCAAACTTCTCAATGATGGCGCTATCCGTAACTGTCTATATTCAGCGCCGGTATTAGTAATTGACCACCATGAGACCGAAGCTGACCTCGACTTTAATTACGATAGCATTATTGAGCCAACTTCCAGCTGTTGCGCGCTTCTTTATAAGATTTTCAAAGAGCAGAATATTGCGGTTGACGCTCTCTGCGCCGAAAATATAATTTACGGCATCCTCTCCGATACTTTGGGCCTCACATCTCAGTCAACGATTTCCGATGATTATCGTGCGGTTGCAGAGCTTATGGATGCTGGCGCAAAGATTGCTGATATGGAGGACCGCCGTCGCGAATATTCCAAGAAGTCGCCGCGCATCCTCGATTACAAGGCAGACCTTATTAAGCGTATCGAGTATAATCTCGACGGCAAGCTCGCAACTGTCCATATTCCATTTGATGATATTCAGGAATTTTCCGACGAATATAATCCGAACGTCCTTATCCTTGAAGAGCTTCGCCTGGTTGAGGGCGTAGAAATTGCCGTAGCAATCAAGACTTATCCAGACGGAAAACTCACTGGCAAGATTCGTTCGAGCTTGCCGATTGCCGACCAGGTTGCTGGCTACTTTGGCGGTGGCGGCCATCCGTATGCTGCTGGTTTCCGCACTTACGATACGACCTACGAAGAGGCGGTAAACGATCTCATCTCCGCGACAATGGATGCAATTTCTTCGCTTCCAGACTCAGAACCGGCTGGTTCTTTTTAGACAATTTTATTCAGCTTATGCTAAAATATACGTATGCACATGCATGGGTTGGGCGTTAGCACCGAAAAAATAAATGATCGAATCGATTTTTGCGATTATCTCTCTGTCGCACAAATCTTTTTGAAAGATAACTTCTTATTAGCCAGGCCACTCAGTTTTTCTGATATAAAGCCGAGATTATTGGGACACTGGGGCTCTTGCCCTGGCATTAATATTGCCTACGCAAACATCAAGGCGCGTTTCCCAGTGGCGGACTTTATTCTAGGTCCAGGTCACGGTTTTCCGGCACTCCAAGCGAACTTATTCTATGATGGCGATTTATATGAGCATTACCCGGATGCTACGCCAAATCTTCATGGCATCGAATATGTCTGCAAGAATTTCTCTTGGCCATATGGCTTTCCGTCGCATTCTAGTCCTGCCACGCCTGGCGTAATTGCCGAAGGTGGTGAGCTTGGGTATTCTCTAGCTACGGCCTATGGCATGGCGCTTGGCCGTCCAGAGCGCACGGTCGCTGTATTGATCGGCGACGGCGAGCTCGAAACTGCCACTGCGTTAGCCAGCCTAAATCTCAACAAGATTTTAAACTCCGAGCACAACGGCTGGGTAATTCCGATTTTGCACCTGAACGGCTACAAGATTTCCGCGCCAACACTCTATGGTCGCAGTAGCGAGCGCGAACTTTTGCAGATGTTCCGCGGCTTTGGCTTCGATCCAATCATCGTCGACGGCACGCGTACGGACGATTTCCAGCTTGCGCTTGCAAATATTACCCGCAGAACCTTCATTATCATGAAGACGCCAAAGGGTTATGGTGGTCCAAAAGAGCTAGATGGTCTCAAGATTGAAGGAAACTGCGCTTCCCATCAAGTCCCACTTCCAAACGCAAAGACCGATGAAGATCAATTGAGAATGCTAGAAGAATGGATGAAATCTTACAACTTTAAGGAGCTATACGATGAATTTACCAAACGCGGTTGAGCACCCAGGTGCAGAGAAATATTCTATCGCTAAGGTGTTTGGCGAATGTCTCCGCGACGAAATGCGCGCGCATAAAGATTTTTACTTCTTCTCCCCAGACGAAACCACCTCTAACCGCCTCGATGCGGTCTATGAAGCATCAAATCGTGCCTGGATTCGCAAGGTCGAGCCATGGGATAAACATCTATCCTCTAATGGTCGTGTTATTGAGATGCTTTCAGAAAACACGCTATTTGCCGTAATGGCTGCTCATATTTTGAGCGGTGGTCGCGGTTGCATGACTTCCTATGAATCGTTCTTGCCGATTATCTCATCTCAGATTGACCAGCACCTCAAATTTATCAAGCAGAGTAAAGAAATCGAGTGGCGCAAGCGTGTCAATGCCGTAAATATCCTTTCGACATCTTGCTGGCAGCGCCAGGATCATAATGGCTATACGCATCAGAATCCAGCTCTCATTTCGAGCCTACTCGCAAAACCTTCTAATCTCGCAAACTGCTTATTCCCAGTAGATGATGTCGCAGCTGCAGCCGCTTGGGAATTCATGACCAAGTCCAAAGATGTTGTAAATCTTACAACATTTAATAAGATTGAGCAGCCGCGTTGGATCGATATTAATCATGCTAGATTCCAGTTAACTCATGGCGGTGCATCAATTTTCGGTTTCGCCTCTGACGACAATCCGGATATTATTGTTACCGCGGCGGGGGATATCCCAACTTACGAAGCGCTTGAAGGTATAAAGCTCGCAAAACAAGACGCTCCAGATATTCGCGTACGCTTTGTGGGTATCGCCGCATTGTCTTATGGCGCTATTGGTACTACCGAGAATAAGCTAAAACCATCTGATTTTGACGATTATTACACTATCAATAGACCGATTATTGTAAACTTCCATGGTTATCAGGAAACAATCCGCGCTATCTTCAGCCATTATGCGGATATGCGCCGCGTTGACATCCACGGTTATGAAGATCATGGTTCTACTACTTCGCCGCTCGATGAGCTCGCACGCAACCGCTGCTCCCGCTATGATATAGCCCTAAACATACTCGAACGCACTGGTCATTACGACTTTACGCGCAAATATCAGGATTTAGTTATCGAAAATGCGCACTACGCCAGCATGTACGGTGTAGATAAATAATTGACGGGGGTGGTATAATACCCCCATGAGCAAGCTTATTTTAATTACTAACCCTGGCAGCGCCAGCCGCAAGTATGCCCTATATAACGGCGAAGAACTTATGGCGCAGTTCCATTTTGAGTACGAAGGCAAAAATGTCGTTTGTACAATTAACGACGTCGATGACGGCAAAAAGAAGATTAAACCAGGCATCAAGGATCTTAACGATGCTATCACTATTCTTCCAAAGATTCTTAGCGATGAAGAATATGTTACCGGTCAGCACAAACTTGCTGCAGTTGTAGTTCGCATTGTTGCCCCTGGCGATTACTTCACTGAGGACCATGTTGTTGATGCGGAATACATGAAGCAACTCAAAGAGGCAGAGAAGCGTAATCCTGTCCACGTTCCAACTACCGCTAATGAAATCCGCGGTATTCGTGAATGCTTCAAGGACGTAAAAATCATTTCCGTATCCGATTCTGCTTTCCACTGGGAAAAGCCAGATACATACAAATATTACAGTTTTGATACAGAGCTTGCAGACAAATATGAAATTAAGCGCTATGGCTACCATGGTCTAAGCTATGCATTTATTTCTCGCTACATGAAGGAGCAGGGTATTCTTCCAGAGAAATTGGTTGCTATGCACCTTGGCTCTGGTTCCAGCGTTTCCGCTATTCTTAACGGTCGCGCAATGGACAACTCTATGGGCTATACCCCACTTGAAGGCCTCGCAATGTCTACTCGTGTTGGTACGATTGATGCCGCCGCCGCACTTAACCTCAAGAAGGCCCTCAAGATTACTTCCGACGAAGAATTCTTGCTATATCTCAACAAGAAGTGTGGTCTTCTTGGTCTTTCTGGTGTTTCTGATGATTTGCGTGAAGTGATTCAAGCTCGCGACGAAGGCAATCTTCGTGCGTCCAACGCACATTCTATCTTTGTATATCGTATCCAGAGCTATGTCGGCCAGATGGCCGCAACCCTCGGCGGTGTCGATGCATTGGTATTCGCTGGCACAATCGGCGAACGTTCCGAAGAAATTCGTCGCTTCGTCACTCAGAAGATGGGTTACCTTGGCTTCCGCCTCGACGAGGAAAAGAATGCCAACCCAGAATTTACTGGTCGCCACGCATTAATCTCTGCAGCAGATTCTAAGCCAATCTACATCGTATTTACTGATGAGACTGCGCAGATGATCTATCGCGCACAGAAATTCCTAGAAGAAGAATAGTATTTCTATCTTAAAAGAGCCCCCTAAAAAGGGGCTCTTTTTGTTAAACTAGATATATGGAGAGATTTTTTGATTACTTTACCCCAAATCACTACGACCTCGATCTAAAAATCGATGCCGAAAAAACAAAGATTAACGGCGAGGCAATAATCCTTGGCGAAGCAAAAGCCGAAACTATTAAACTTCATGCGGTCAGAATGGATATAAAATCTATTCATATTGACGGCGCTAAGTTTGAAAGTTTCAAACATAACGATGGCGTTTTAGTTATTAGTGATATTGCGCTCGGAAATCACGAGATAAAAATCAAATTCGTCTCAAAGATAGAGTCCGATATGGAAGGCGCCTATCTTTCGACCTATGAATATAATGGCGAAACAGAGAAGATTGTTGCGACACAGTTTGAATCTCACTATGCGCGCGAGTGTTTCCCGTGTATCGATGAACCAATCGCAAAGGCTGCATTCAGTCTCAAAATCACGTCTGTAGATACCGATACTATCCTTTCCAATATGCCGGCTAGCTTCACGACTACTCAGGACGGTGTAAAAACTGTCGAATTTGCCGAAACTCCACGCATGTCGACCTACTTGGTGGCATTTGCAGCGGGAAAATTCAACGCAACGCGCGCAAAAACTCAGCATGGCGTAGATATTACAGTTTATGCTGGCCTTCATCAAAACTCCTCTGATCTTGCCTACGCAGCGCAATTTGCGGCTGATGTATTAGATTATTACGATGACCGCTTCGGTACGCCATTCCCGTTGCCAAAGATGGATCTTTTGGCGCTTCCGGATTTCGAGGCTGGCGCGATGGAAAACTGGGGTTTGGTCACTTTCCGCGAAATCGCTCTAATCGCGAACGAAAATTCATCGCTCGATACAAAGCAATATGTCGCTATTGTTATTGCTCATGAGCTATCCCATATGTGGTTTGGCGATCTTGTGACGATGGCCTGGTGGGATGATTTGTGGCTCAATGAGTCCTTCGCGAATATGATGGAGGTCTATTCTACGGATAAAATCCGCCCAGAACTTCGTGCCTGGGAGGATTTCTACCTATCCGCCGTCTCGGGCTCGCTCTCGCGTGATAGTCTTCCTGGCGTACAACCAGTAAAAGTTGAGGTAAATAGCGTAGAAGAAATCGCAAATCTCTTTGATGGCGCCATTGTCTACGGCAAAGGCTCGCACTTACTCTTGATGTTAATGCGTACGATGGGTGAGGAGAACTTCTTTGCTGGTCTTAAAGAGTACTTCGAAAAGCATAAATATGGCAATACTGTCGCGGACGACCTCTGGAACGCGCTAACTCCGCATGCTGACTTCGATGTAAAAGAATTTATGACGCCATGGCTCACTCAATCTGGCTTCCCAGTTGTAACAGGGAAGAATCAGACCCGCTTCCTCTTGACGGGTGAAACTGACGATACGAAATATCCAATCCGCGAGCTTCGAGACGATTTGTCTGGTCACTATATTATTAATTACAGCGAAGAAGAATTCGCCGAGAAACTTAAGCACGTCGACGAAATGTCTAAGGAACAAAAACTTCGCCTACTCATGGATCGCCGCATGCTGGCAAAAACTAATTATGTCCCATCCGTATCTTTGCTTCCGCTCGTAAAAGCCTTTGCTAACGAAACAGATTCCGTAGTTTGGGAGATTGTTGCCGCGATTATTGCGGATCTCAAGGCCTTCTTCGATCCGAAAACCGACCAAAAACATCAGTTCCAGGCCTTCGTGCATGAAGTAGCTTTGCCAAGCTACCGCAGGCTCGGCAGTGTCGCCAAAGAATCAGATACTTATGACGATATCCAGCTTCGTGCCACCATCATGGGCATGATGCTATATTCCAACGACCAGACATACCTCGACGAAATCGACAGTATATATTACGGCAAGCCAATTTCGAAAGTAGATGCGAACTTGCGTTGGGTAGTAGGGGCAACTTTGGTTAAGCGTCATGACGAACTATCTTCTAAGTATTTCAATCTATACAACAAAACTCCGGATGCTGCCTTGAAGCGTGACCTTACCGATGCGCTTACAAATACGCGCAATCACGATATTGCTATGGGGTACTTAGACAGGCTAATGGATGGCACGATTCGTCCGCAGGACCGTCTAATATTCTATATTCGTCTCGCTCGTAACTACGTAATCAAAGACGAGGCACTTGATTGGATGTTTAAGAATTGGGATTGGCTCCGCAAAGAAGAAGGGGACAAGACGATTCCGGATTATCCGCGCTATGTTGCTAGCCTCATTCGCCGCCCAGAAGAAGCAGAACGCTTCAAGACGTTCTTTAATCAATACAAGGATGAAAGCATCCTAACACGCGATATTAATGTAGCTTTCTCCGAAATTGATGCTCGCCTAGAGCTTATCAAGAAAGATCAACCGGCTATATTTGATTACCTAAAGACCGCCGTATAAAAAGAAGCATTAGCGGCAAAAACAAAATAACCAGCAGAAATAGATATTATTATCAGCCTGCTGGTTTTTGTTTTTTACATATATTTATATATAGTCACTGAACGCTAATTGGGTTTGTATTAATGCATTAAAACCCGAAAAATAGGCCAAAAACCCCTAAAAACAGCCAAAAAGACCAAAAAAGTGCAAAAAAGTCCAAAAATCTTCAAAAAAACCCTTGCATTGGGCCGAAATATGCGTTAATATAAGAACAGTTTTTGTTCAAGTTCGTTTTGAACCTCTGAAAATAGTGTGATAAATTGCGAGGAAAAAGAAAATTACATTATTTTCTTCGCTCCAAGTTTATCTATTAACAATTTGAATTAGACAACAATAGGAAATTTAATTGACGGCAGTAATTGAAGATCAATTACTAGTTAAGTCAATGCATAAAAAGGTACATAAGGGCACTGATAGTGGATGCCTTGACATTTGCAACCGATGAAGGACGTAGAACTCTGCGATAAGCTTCGGGTAGCTGAGAACAAGCTTTGATCCGGAGATTTCCGAATGGGGAAACCTAATACAAGTCATGTTGTATTGCCGTTACCTGAACACATAGGGTAATGAGACGGGTACCAGCCGAACTGAATCATCTTAGTAGGTTGAGGAAAAGAAAATAACCAATGATTCCGAAAGTAGTGGCGAGCGAAATTGGAATAGTCTAAACCTCAAGATAACCTAACGGTTTAACGACCAGAGTTATTAGGGGTGTTGCGTGTTTACACAATTTTTATGCTGAGCAGTTAAGTTCACTTGACCGTTCGGCATAAAAACCAACAGCGTTAACTGAGTGGATAAGATTCGTAGTTGTTAGCGGAAGCGTTTGAATGGCGCGCCAAAGATGGTGAAAGCCCAGTATGCGAAAACAACTATTAGAACTTATATGTGTTTTCACAAGTAGGACGGGGCACGAGAAACCCTGTTTGAATCCGGCAGGACCACCTGCCAAGACTAAATATTGCAAATGATCGATAGCGAACTAGTACAGTGATGGAAAGGTGAAAAG
>DFHM01000004.1:32972-33283 GCA_002371895.1 Candidatus Saccharibacteria bacterium UBA3723
AGTGCCTACAAGGTGTCGGAGCAGAGCTGGACTAAGCTCATTAGCACTGAACGGCAAGCCGAAGGCTTGACGCAACTCAGTTTACTGCTAGTGTGTAGTGAGCTTTGTCCAGTTCTGTGACGGCGTGCTTTTTGTAGAACGATCCAGCGAGTTAATTTTGTCGGCAAGGCTAAGTCAGATGATGGAGCCACAGTGAAAGCGAGGGTGAATAGCCCGTCCAGTCGGCAGGATTAGACCCGAAACCGGGTGACCTAACCATGAGCAGGTTGAAGCAGCGGTAACACGCTGTGGAGGACCGAACCAGGGTACGC
>DFHM01000004.1:33399-33671 GCA_002371895.1 Candidatus Saccharibacteria bacterium UBA3723
ATAGCTGGTTCTCCTCGAAATAGCTTTAGGGCTAGCGTTGTGTAGTAGCATCTGGGGGTAGAGCTCTGAAAAGGTCTGGGGCCCGCAAGGGTACCCATCCTTATCAAACTACGAATACCGGATGTGTAATCACGGCAGTCAGAACGGCGGGGCTAAGCTCGTCGCTCAAAAGGGAAACAGCCCAGACCATCGTCTAAGGTCCCTAATTAATACTAAGTGGGAAACAAGGTGAGATTTCTTAAACAGCTAGGATGTTGGCTTAGAAGCAGCCA
>DFHM01000001.1 GCA_002371895.1 Candidatus Saccharibacteria bacterium UBA3723
AGTAGTAGCTCGGTTATTGGTATTGTAGTAGTTAAAGCAATAACTACTGCCGCTTCTAGTCTCTACCGTAAAGTTGACTGTATATACCTTAAGTTTTAGATAAACATCCAAAATCGTGGAGCCATCACCGCGAATTGCCTCAGATTCACCAATATGATCAAGCTCGTAATATGTCATATCGCTCTGGCCCAATACGCTATTTATCTGAGCTTGCGTAGCGGTTGTCATTGCGCCACTGGTGCCAGTTGCGTCGACATATGAGGCATATTCATAATTTCCAGCAACGTAATGACCGTTATCGAGAGCTTCCTTCCAGAAAATAATGCGGTACTGCGTATTTGTATGAGGACGCCAAATTGCATAAAGTTCAATATCGCTGGTTAGTGGCGTATTGAAATTGAACATATTTGTCCCCTGCTCATCAGTGGCCCAGCCAACAAAATCGTAGCCATTGCGAGTTGGATCCGTTGGTCTATTGATAGTATGGCCATAGAAAGCATAGGTTGATGCCGTATAGCTTGCTTCGGTATGGCTATCATTATCGTCGTCATTCTGATGGAAGTGGGCCCATTTTACGGCGCGGATGATTGGGTATAATCTAATGTTGTCGTTGTTAATTGTGATATCGCCAGTGATTTGGTTAGGTATCACTTCGTCGTCCGGGATCTCACATTCATTACCGCAACCAACGTAGCGATCAAGAATTGATGCATCGGTAGTCCATGCGTCTACGAAGTGACCAGCGCTAACTTCGTGACGAATATCGTCCGTATTAATATTGTCGCCGTTTGTACCGGTCTTGGTAGCGAGAACATTTCCCTGCGGATTAAAGAATAATACTGAATAGATTTTATCGGCAAATTTCGCATGAAGTTTGATGGTTTTATCTGCCGTGGTGCCATCAGGAATATTAACTGCTAGGTTTAGACCATTAAACAATCTGTCGTTTTCGGTATACCAACCCATGAAAATGAGGCGTTCTAGTGATGGTGCGGCAGGAGCATTAAGGATATCACCATTGCGGACAATTTGACTAGCAACAAGCTCATCGTTTACATAAAATTCGTAAGTATTTCTAGCGTAGCGTTGCTGGTCTGTCTGAGTAGTTGGGATAATCGCATAGATAGAAAAGCTATTTGCATAGAAAGTTAGCAAGCCATTAGAGACCGCAATATTGCCTAAATATTTGGCATTTTTCTCGCCGTCGATATGAACGAGCGCGTAACGCTCGGCATCAAGATTATAATCTTTTGGATTGATAGAAACTTTTACATAGGAGTTTGGCTGTTTTTCGTTGCCATCTTTGTCTGTAAAAGTGATATCAAAAGCTAAAATATCATCGGAGTTTTGGCCCGCCGTGCGCTTGGCGAGGTTAAGAATGTCTTTGTCGTCGATTTTTGTGCTGGTCATTTTGACGTCGGATAGGAAGGCTGCATCGTCCGCCAAAATAGAGATGTTATTGCCCTGAGATTCGGTTTCCCAGGAAATTTGAGAATAATTATTGTTACTTAATAGACCAACAAGTCCGCCGACAAGTATTGCCGCGGTAAATATTATAAATATTGGTATTATTCGCCTTAAGCGAAAAAGTGAATTGCGCCTCCCAGCACTCATACAAACACTCAACTCCGTTAATTAATGATGCAAAAAATTTTGGAATTGATTCCGTTAATATAAGATACACAACTCTACACTAAGTCGATTATATCACGCTTACCCTTAAAATGTGAATAGTATTTACAAAAACACTTATTCTCTTTTTAAAGTATAATTATAAATATGAAAGTATATTTTTCTGGAATATCTGGAACCGGCATTGGTCCATTGGCAGAATTTGCACAAGATGCAGGTTTTGAAGTATTTGGCTCAGATTTACAGCGTGGCGCGATTAGTCCAGAGTTGGAATCGAGAAATATTGAGGTTTCTTATGGGCCACAGGATGGATCTTTCTTTCAGAAAAAACTCAATGAGGGTGGCATTGATTGGTTTGTTTATACCTCTGCTTTGCCAAAAGATCATGCCGAGCTTACGCTTGCGCAAAATTTGGGCATCAAGTGCACCAAACGCGATGAATTTATCGCTGAGATTATCCGCCAAAAGAACTTGAAGATGTTAGCTGTCGCTGGCACGCATGGTAAGACCACTACTACTTCTATTTTGATTTGGACAATGTTGCAATTGAATATCCCTGTCAGTTATCTAGTTGGATCTACTTTGGGTTGGGCAAAAAGTGGTATTTTTGACGAAAAATCTGAATATTTTGTCTATGAAGCTGACGAATATGATAAAAATTTCCTCGCCTACCATCCATATATTTCAGCAATTACTACTGTAGACTATGACCACCCAGATATTTACCCTACTCGAGAGGATTATAATGCGGCGTTTGAGAAATTTGAGAATCAGAGTGAAAATGTTGTTAAAAATACAACAGTTGATAGTAGGATTACATTGGTTGGCGAATTGCGTCGCCAAGATGCTAGCGTAGCCCTGGAAGTCCTCAAACAGATTACAGGACTTGGCGACGATATAATCATCCACGAAATCAATCGCTTCCCTGGCGTGGGTAGGCGCTTTGAGAAGATTGCGGATTGTGCGTATTCTGACTATGGTCACCACCCGGAAGAAATTAAAGCAACTGTAAAGATGGCCCTAGAGCTAAAGGAGCGCGAAAACTACGAGGGATTAGCTGTGATTTATCAGCCACACCAAAATACGCGTCAGCATAAAATAAAGGAATTATATAAGGACGCTTTTATTGGCGTCGATAAGCTATTCTGGTTGCCAACATATTTAACACGCGAAGATCCAAATTTGCCGATTATATCACCACGAGAATTCTTCGGCTATATCGACAACCCCACTGTGGCCGTAGAGGCCGAAGCAAACGATACGCTCGCCGCAACTGTTCGCGAATTAATCGAGAAAAAATGGCTGGTAGTCCTCATTACTGCCGGGCCAGCCGATACTTGGTTTAGAAATATATTCAAAAATTAATCTTCAGAGAACTCTTCTTGTTCTTCGGTGTAGCCATAAATGCCGAGCGCATCATCAGTGAGCGGTTCGGCGTCGAAATTATTTTCGTGCGCATTAATACGCCCCTGAATCGATTCGAGCTCTTTCAGGTATTCTTCTAGAGCTTTTTTGTCTACCTCACCCTCATTTGAAAAGTCTTCCTTGCTATCATCCTCATCGTCGCGCTTTTCGCCCTCAGCAATATAGCCCGGGCGTGAACGATCAAGATAAATATCACCCGTATAACGATAGATGAAAATACTGATAGAAGTCGTAATAAGTGCTATGACGATAGAGCCAATACCGAGTAAGATGAGATTTCTACCGCCATGGATAACTTTCTGTTTTTCTTCCTGCTCTATTTCTTGCTTTGGCTGACCATCTTCCATCATAGATCCTCCTCCAATTCGACTATGGTCTGGTAGTGCAATGAAACAATATCTTTCATGCGCTTCATGCTGGAATTAATATCTGCGCGTTTTTCGCGGACGATTTCTAGTTGTTTGTAAAACTTTTGCGGTTCATCTTTACAGTTCATATTTAGTAAAGTTTCAAATTCCTGCGAATAGCCGATGAAGTCATTTTTGAAACGATCACGCTCGCTCATAAAAGTAGTTTGCTGCTCAGCAAGAAGTGCATTCGCCATGCCATTCTTGACCAAGCGAAGATTCAAATTAAGCATCAGTTTACTAGCGATTGTCTCATATTGAGAACCTAGGTATACACGGTTTTTTGCGTCATCTTTCTGAACGCGCTGGAGGCGAATTTTGATGCTGGAACAGTTTTGAGAAATTGCACCGATTTCTTCATCCGAAAGATCGCGATGTTCAGCCGCGAAAGAAGTGCCAGATGGCGAAAAAATAAGAATAGCGGCAAGGATAAAAGCTGCGATTCTAATTCTCTTCTGCATATCTATTATATTAGCACAAAAAGCGGCCACTTTGACTGTGACCGCTTGTGATATTCGTTATTCTTTCGGCTCGACAATTGCGAGATGGCAATCGCTAATTTGATATTCGTCCACCGGAGATGGGGAGTTCATCATCAAATCTACACCAGAACCGTTCTTCGGGAATGCTACGATATCGCGAATGTTCTCGGTATTTTCGAGTACCATGAAGATACGTTCAATACCGAAGGCACAGCCAGCGTGTGGCGGAGCACCAAACTTGAAGGCGTTGAGCATGCCACCGAAGCGAGCTTCGACATATTTTTCATCATAGCCAAGAATGCCGAAGACTTTGTACATGATTTCTGGGTTGTAGTTGCGTACTGCGCCGGAGCAAATTTCATAACCGTTCATGACCATATCGTACTGATCGGCAACAATAGCGAGTTTTTCTTCGGTAGTTTTTGCTGCTTCTAGAGCCTCGAGGCCACCTTTTGGCATCGAGAATGGGTTATGACCGAAGTCAAGCTTGTTCGCGCCATCATCCCATTCATAGAATGGAAAATCAACGATCCAACAAAGCGCAACTTCGTCTGGGTTCTTTAGATTGAAATGATCAGCAAAAGCAATACGCAATTGGCCAAGGACTTTATTTACCTTTTCGCGTTTATCTGCACCAAAGAAGACTGCATCGCCAGCTTTTGCGCCAGTCTTTTCCGTAATGGCGTTGAGTTCTTTTTCGCTGAGGAATTTAGCGATTGGAGACTTAATACCATCCTTGGTATAGGTAAGATATGCGAGACCACCAGCACCAAGTTTGCGTGCTTTTTCGGTGAAGTTATCAATTTGCGAGCGAGTAAGATCGGCGCCACCTTCAACACAAATAGCCTTAACACACTCAGCCTTGGCGAAGACGCTGAATTCAGTATTCTTTAAATCTTCAGTAAGGTCAATGAGCTCCATGCCATAGCGAAGATCGGGCTTATCGACGCCGTATTTTTCCATCGCTTCTACGTATGGGATGCGGCGAATCTCTGGCGTAACAACTTTCTTGCCAGCAAATTCCGTAGCAAGTTTCACAATAAGTGGCTCCATCGTTTGACGAACCTCTTCACCGCTTTCTACGAATGACATCTCAAGGTCGAGCTGATAGAAGTCGCCATAAAGGCGGTCGGCGCGTGGATCTTCATCGCGGAAGCATGGCGCAATTTGATAGTAGCGTGGCAAACCACCAACCATTAATAGCTGCTTGAATTGCTGCGGGGCCTGAGGTAATGCATAAAATTGGCCTGGATGTAGGCGAGATGGAACTAGAAAGTCGCGTGCGCCTTCTGGAGAAGAGTTGGCGAGAATTGGAGTCGTAACTTCAATAAATTCATGCTCTTCCATATAATCGCGCATAAACTTGTAAAACTTTGCGCGACGAGCAAGACGATGTTGCATGCTTGGGCGACGGAGGTCGAGATAGCGATACTTAAGGCGAAGCTCTTCGCTACTCTCTTGACCCTCATCATGAGTATTGGTAGGAAGGGGCTCGCAACGGTTTAATAGCTTTAGGTCTTCTACGACGACTTCAATATCGCCAGTTGGAATATTTGGGTTCTCGAGACCTTCACCACGCTTGCGGACGGTACCGGTTGCGCGAATTACAAATTCGTCACGAAGGGATTCTGCAAGTTTGAAAGCATCGGCGGTATTTGGATCCACTACGAGCTGAATCAGGCCAGTGTGATCGCGTAAATCGATGAAAATTAATCCACCGTGATCACGACGGGAATTTACCCAACCAGCAAGCTCGACTTTACCAGATTTGACAGTGAGATCTTTCGCTAATGCTCTCATATAGGTTGCTCCATTATTTTTATGATTAATAATGACTCGCGCATAGCGAGCCATACTTTTCTTAATTATACCATAATTACAGATTAATAGCGAATTAATAACGCGTTCGTTCGCGATCTAAATCGCGAGCCTTAATCGTCTGGCGTTTGTCGTATTTCTTTTTACCCTCACCGACGGCAATGGTTAGCTTGATATGCCTCTTGCCTGGATGAAGTTCTACCGGGACAATTGTTGATCCATCTACTTTTGCACGCTCGAGTGAGGAAATTTGTTTTTTAGTCGCAAGCAATTTGATATTTTCTGCCGTATCGGAGCCTAAGGTTAAACCAAGAAGCCATAATTCATGATTACGAATCGTAACATAAGTGCCTTTTAATTGCGCATGACGATCGCGAATTAGACGCACTTGAGCACCCGTCAAAACCATGCCGACTTCGATTTTGTCAGATAAATTATAGTCATAGTGGGCGCGTCGATTTACGACGGCGGCTGGTTTTTTGACTTTTTTCATAATTATTATTTTATCACTTATTTCAACTCTCGGCGAATCTTAAAAGTTAGCCATTTATGATAGCAGAATTCAAATATACTAAATACCTTTGGCCCCATAAATTTTATCCAGAAGACGCCAATGCTCTGCATGGTTTTCTCAAACTTACTGTGCCACGTAGATGCGTAATGATGAATCGCGCGAGTATTCTCCGTCATATGCATTTCGCCAGTACTATAATGTTTTGGGTTAAAATATTCCGGCGCAAAAACGGCGAATTTTCCATCATATACATGAGTTTTGCCATCCAACTTTAGGCCATATATATCTTCCGCATAAATTGATGGGCTATGTACGGTGCGCATAAAAGTATCGTTGGTAATTTTCTTTGGTAAATTATGTTCGTAACGTTTGAGTACTTTTGCAATCCATGGAGAGTGTTTCTTCGCGGCAAAGCCAGAAGTAGTAAACCAATATTTCGCTTCCCAGCTCGCAACGCCGTCATATTTCAGCAAGTCATCTAGTGGCTTCAGCAACTCAACGTCTGTATCGAAATAAAAGCCACCTTCCGTATACACTGCGTACATGCGAATAATGTCCGCAGCAAGCGCCCAGCGCTTCTCTCTTATTGCCTTTGCGACGAGGGGATACTTCTCTAAATCAATATCTTTTTCCGTCCAGCGCTTAATTTCAAAATCTGGATTTAGTTTTTTCCAACCTTTAATGAATTTTTGATCTTTTTCGGGAATTGGCGCAGTTCCAACCCATACATAGTGAATCTTCTTTGGGATTGCCATGCTTAGATTATACCTTATTAAATGTTATAATATAGCCGTATGAAAATTGTCATTTCTACGGATGTGTATTATCCGATGATTAACGGCGTGGCAGTTTTTTCACGAAATCTCGCGGGTGGTTTGAAAAAACGTGGCCATCAGGTTATGGTTTTGGCGCCAAGTACAACAGGTGAATTTGGTGTCGAAAAAGATGAGGAATACGGTTTCACGGTCGTGCGCCTAAGTTCGACGAAAATGCATTTATACCCGGACCAAATCAACAAGGTTCCCGCCAAAAAACGTATTATGGGCGTAAAAGTCCCACAACTTCTATATAGGAACGGCCTAAACGTTAGCTATACGCCATATCTGGAAATCAAAAAAGTATTGGACG
>DFHM01000007.1 GCA_002371895.1 Candidatus Saccharibacteria bacterium UBA3723
ATTATCTTTGCTGGTTTTGTCGGCCAAAGCATCTACGATCAAAACCAGATGTATATCACCAACTTCCGTGCTATCCAGAAGCAGCGCACCTCACTCTTCGCAAACTCTACTAATATCATTAAACTTAGCCGTATCGAGGATATCTCTTGGCGCCAGAAGTCTCTTAGTGACCACATCCTAAATATTGGCACCCTCCGCATGTCCACGGTCGGCGAAGAAACCACCTACACCTTCCCATGGCTCGCAACGCCACAAGACGAAGTAAAGACAATCTCCCACCTCGTCGCCGAAAACCACCACGGCAAACCAGAAGAAGCAAAATAATTCATCAAAAAATCCCCCAATCGGGGGATTTTTGTTTACTAAATCTAGTGGCGACTATTTTTGACGTAAGTGTCTTCTTTTTCCATTGTCGCACGGAGGCTGTAGGACTTACATTCGCCATTCTCGCAATTAGTACCTTCGTAGCTGTAATCGCTATCTTCCTGCCATAGCGCGACACCGTATGGGTCAGTAAATAGCTGTGGGTCGATCCATGGTAAAACGTCTTCGCTTTCGATTGTTTCTGGATAGTTTTTGTGCTCGGCGTAATAACCTTCCTCGAGCGCATAATACATAGCGTTAATCGCAACTTTGCGCTTTTCGTCGCGATCCATCGCATCAACGTTGACTTTCTGTAAGAAGAATAGGACTACAAAAATCCCTACAAATACAATACAAAGAATAAGTTCAAGTACTGTAAAACCTTTTTTCGTATTCATAAGTACATTGTACCACGCCAAAGATGGCGTGATAAAATATAGACAATGATAAAGCCCTATATTACTACTGATGCAAAAGAATGGAATTCTGTCGTAGATAAACATTTTGGTCATCCACTTCAGAGTTTTGGCTGGGGAGAAGTGAAAGCCGGCTATGGCTGGACGCCAACCCGTATCATCTTTAAAGATGGCGAAAAAACCATTGGTGGCGCACAAGTATTGCGCCGCAAATTACCAAAGCCTTTCGGTAGCATGATGTATGTTCCGCGTGGTCCATTCTGCGAAAAGAAGTATCGTGGCCAAATCCTAGAATCTTTGGCCAAGTGGGCGAGAGTCCAGGACGAAAAATGTGTAGAGCTTGTTTGTGAGCCAGAATGGACTGAGCAGCCAGAAAGTAGCCGTAAGCTCGGTTGGCGCACTACCAAGAATCACATCTTACTTCCTGGCACAGTTTTGATTGATCTCACTCAAAATCCAGACGAAATGCTTGCTGCGATGCCAAAGACGCGTCGTCAAGACATCAAGAAATATCTCCGCAATGGCTTCCAGCTCGAACCCGCAAAAACCGAAGAGGATTTCGAGGCCTGCCTAAACATCTATAAAGAGATTGCCGCTCGCGACAAATTCAACCTTCACGTCGACGAATATTACCACGACATTTGGCAAAAAACCGGCAAATATAATCGCCTCCTTATGCTCAAAAATCCAGAGGATGGGGAAGTTATTGCTTTTCAGTGGGCGCTTATTTCTAATGGTTTTGCATTTGCGCTATTTGCGGGTGTCGGTGCGCGCGGTCGCAAGATGCGTGTCAACGCTGGCGCCAAGTGGCAATGCATGCAAGACCTTCACAAAGACGGCGTAGATAAATACGATCTTAATGGCTTGTTGAACGACGGCGTCGACACCTATAAGAAGGCCTTCAAAGGAGAAGAGGTGCATTATATTGGCTCTCTCGAACTTCCACTTTCTGGCTGGTATCAGATTTATACAAAGGCCCTTCCGGCCGGCAAAAAAGCGCTTCATGCGCTTGATAAAATTCGAAAAAAATAAATACCCTTTCAATGGTAGCACCGACTGGGATCGAACCAGTGACCTTAGGCTTATGAGTCCTACGCTCTAACCAGCTGAGCTACGGTGCCACTAATGAAAAGGTATTTACTCAAAAAAGTATATCATAAGATGGCAGCTTTGTCATCTTATTTCTTCTTCTTGAAAACAATTGCAGTGCGGCAAGGTAGATAAATCTCAAAACCTTGACCGCGTTTTTCATCTTCTTGCGCATAATAAACATACTTTTTGCTAATACGTTCTTGGCCACCAAAATCTGCATCGTCAGAAGAGAAGATCGCAGTATATTCACCAAGCCCGGTCGGGTGTGTATGGAGGAAGAAATTAGTTAAAGAATTGCTTGGATGAAAATTGAATACGAATAATAATTCGCCGCGCGCAAAAGCGATAACCTTATTTTTCTCATCAATCCAAAGATTTTCCGCGGCCGGCTTATTCATCAAGCGATATTTCTTTGCAAGTTTAATCATCGCTTTGTCAAAGTTATTCAACCACTCATATTTTAGGAAACCATTATCGACTAACGACCATTGGCGACGTGCATATTTAAAGTCCCAACCATTGCCTTCGCGCGGAAAATCAATCCATTCCGGATGGCCAAATTCATTGCCCATGAAATTTAGATATGCCTCACAGCTTAGCGATAGTGTCGCAAGGCGCATAAGTTTGTGCATTGCAATTGCGCGGTCGATAACAGGGGAATGATAGGCTTTATTCATGCCGGTATACATTTCGGCATCTGCCATACGGAAAATCAATGTCTTATCGCCGACCAATGCCTGATCATGGGATTCGGTATAGCCGACACTTTTTTCTTGTGGGCGTCTGGTAGATAATTCATGCCAAAGCCTGTGCATGTCGCGCTTTTCGTCGCGTTCGTCCACTACGCTCTTTGCCCAATAATCCGGAATTCCCATCGCGAGGCGATAGTCGAAACCAATCCCGCCCCATTTTATAGGCAAGCACATACCTGGCATACCGCTCATATCTTCCGCGATCGTAATAGCGTTAGGATTCTTTTCGTGAATTAATTCATTTGCCAACTGCAGATAAGTCAAAGCATCTACATCGGTATTTAAGCTGAAATATTTGTCGTAGCTCATAAAATCCGTGCCAAGGCCATGATCGTGATAGCACATGCTCGTCACGCCATCAAAACGGAAACCATCAAAGTGAAATTCGTCCATCCAGTAGGCAAGGTTTGAAAGCAAGAAATGGATCACTTCGTATTTGGCATAATTAAATAATTTCGTGCCCCATGCAGGGTGATTGCCAGCATTGCCAGAAAGGAAGAATTGCGTGCGCGTTCCGTCAAACATATTGATGCCTTCTGCGGTATTTGCGCTCGCATGTGAATGCACAATATCAATCAAAACTGAAAGACCTAATTTGTGTGCCTTATTAATCAAATATTTCAAATCATCTGGCGTACCATACCAACTAGAAGAAGCGAAGAAATTCGTTACTTGGTAGCCGAAGGAAGCATAGTATGGATGTTCCTGAATCGCCATCAATTGAACCGCGGTATAACCATCGTCAACGATGCGTGGCAAAATATTATCCGCAAACTCGCGGTAGCTGCCAATGCCACCTTTTTCTTGCGCCATACCAACGTGCGCTTCGTAAATAAATAACTGATTGTTTTTGTTGTCTCTATATCCAGAATCAGTCCAGCGGAAAGCTTTTTCTGGCGCCCAAATTACACCAACAAAACTTTTGTCTTTTTTGTCTTGAACTACGCGATGAATATAGAGTGGAATGCGGTCAAAAGTTCGGCCGTTGCGAATTATCTGCACCTTTACTTTTTGACCATGCTTCAATACATCTTTGCCTTTTAATTCAATCTCCCAAATGCCGCCAGGTCTTAATTCGAGCGGATGGGAAGTGCGGTTCCATTTATTAAAATCGCCAATCAAATTCACCGCGTCAGCACCTGGTGCCCATTCGCGATATAGCCAACCAGTTTTCGTGCGAAAAAATCCGAATTTTTTGTGACCGTCTGCAAAAGATTCCAAATCTTTTTTACCCCCAAGCAAACCCTCGCGTACTTCTTCATAGCGATCCATACGCAATTCAATGTCGCTTGTAAAAGGCTTCAACCATGGGTCGATTTCGAGTATTTTGTAGTCGGTCTTTTTTACTTTTATTTTGCCCATAAATAAATCTTTCCACTGACAAAAATGGCGGAAGGAGTGAGATTCGAACTCACGGTGGCTATTAACCACGCCGGTTTTCAAGACCGGTGCCTTAAACCGCTCGGCCATCCTTCCACTAGAGAAAATTATACCATACAATGCTACAATGTCTTCAGATATGAAGATGAAAATAATAAAGTTTTATGACGACGCAATTATCCCGCAATACCAAACCGCTGGTGCTGCTGGTTTTGATTTTTGCGCGCACATTTCTGAGCCGTATACGCTGAAGCCGGGCGAAATTAAAGCCTTTGGTACTGGCGTTGGCGTGGAGATTCCGAAGGGCTACGAGCTTCAAATCCGTAGCCGCAGCGGCTTGGCGTATAAACACCAAATATCGTTACTGAACGGCATCGGCACTATTGATTCTGACTATCGTGGCGAGATGTCCGTATTGCTCAAAAACCATAGTGATGTAGATTTTGTCGTTGAGCCAGGTATGCGCATCGCGCAAGGCGTCGTAGCAAAATACACCCACGTAGAGTGGGAAGAAGTATCCGAGCTATCTGAAACTGAGCGCTCTGGCGGATTCGGCAGTACCGGTTTGAAATAAAAAAAGAAGCCCCGCGGGGCCTCTTTCTTATTCTGCGTTTGTATGGACTGCAACTACATCGTCCAAATCGTCGATTGCGTCGAGGATTTTTTCGACTTTCGCTGAAGTCTCGTCATCAACTGCAACGGTGCTGTTTGGAACATATTGCAATTCTGCTGAATCGACTTCGATGCCGGCTTCAATTAAGTTGCCGCGTACTTTCATTAAGTCGGTTGCGGCGGTATAAATTGTAGTGCCATCTTCTTCGTCCGCTACGTCTTCTGCGCCAGCGTCTAATGCTGCCATCATAAGATCGTCGCCCTTCGCCTTCGTAAAGATTACGCCTTTACGCGTAAATTGGAACATAACAGATCCAGGGTTTGCCATGCGGCCACCGTTCTTTTCTAGGGTGTGGCGCACTTCTGGCATCGTGCGGTTCTTGTTGTCGGTTGCAACTTCGATAATGATGCCGACGCCACCAGGGCCGTAGGCTTCGTAAGTTTCTTCAATCAAAGCAGCGGCGTTCTTGTCTGCAACGCGAGCAATTGCGCGCTCAATATTAGCCTTTGGCATATTGGCGAGGCGTGCTTTTTCAAGAACCATTGCAAGGGAAGGGTTCATAGCGGGGTCGGTACCACTACGTGCAGCGATTGCGATTTGGTTGCCGATTTTTGTAAACAACGCACCGCGCTTTGCGTCAACGACGGCCTTCTGGCGCTTGGTGGTTGCCCATTTACTGTGTCCGCTCATTGGAACTCCCTTATTATTTATTATCTGTAATTTTCTTTATTTTAACATATTCACCCCTATAAAGCAAAAACTATCATGCTGATGCTTTTTCTGTTTTGGCCAAGGTGTTACTTTTTGGGTTATAAAAAATAACGAAAGGAGAAAAAGCAGAATGCTCTATCTAAGAAAGATGAAGTTTTCTGAAGAAGAACTAAACAAATTAAAAACTGAATATGATGGCTACCTATGGACCGCTATCGACATCCACAGAGGAATTATTACAGCCGGCGACGAATACCTTGCCGACTTGCGCGATTTTCTTTTGATGAAGCGCAGCAAGCCAGAGGATATTCTTTGCGCGGGCCTCAATCTCGAAACGGGGGAGATTTTTTATCCCGTATTAATAAACCGTCGCAACCCTTATGTAAAAAAGGATGGCATACCGGACGTATTCCGCGAGCGCGTCGACACGCTAATGCGATATTTCTTTGAATATATTCCAAATTACCAGGAGGAACGAAATCGCCCGCGCTATTCAAACAAGCCTACACCACTATCCTTTAACTAGATTTTAAAACGCTTATCAGATAAAATATAACTAACAAGAAGGAGGTTTTAAGTGGCTAAGAAAAGTCAGGAAGCGGTGGGCGCAGATAAAGCAGCGAAGTCGAAGGATACAGCTCAGGATGATGGAAAGAAGCAGGCCCTAAACTTAGCTCTATCTCAGATTACAAAACAATTTGGCGACGGCTCTATTATGAAACTTGGCGAGCATTCCAAGATTGACGTCGAGCTATTTTCGTCAGGCTCTCTTGCCTTGGATTTGGCATTGGGCGGCGGTTATCCAAAAGGCCGCATTATCGAGATTTATGGTCCAGAATCCTCTGGTAAGACTACTCTCGCTTTGCATGCAATCGCAGAGATTCAGAAGCAGGGCGGTCAGGCTGCATTTATCGATGCAGAGCATGCACTCGATCCATCATATGCACGCAAAATTGGTGTAGATACTGGGAACTTATTGATTTCCCAGCCAGACAACGGCGAGCAGGCACTCGAGATTTGTGAGACATTGGTTCGCTCTGGCGCCGTAGATCTCATTGTTGTAGACTCTGTCGCGGCCCTCGTGCCACAGGCAGAAATCGATGGCGATATGGGCGATTCACAGATGGGCCTCCAGGCGCGCCTCATGTCTCAGGCTATGCGCAAACTAACCGGCGTCATCAGCAAGACCAAAGCAACTGTTATATTTATTAACCAGATTCGCATGAAGATTGGTGTACTCTTTGGTAACCCAGAGACCACTACTGGTGGTAATGCTTTGAAGTTCTACGCTTCTGTTCGTATTGATATTCGTCGCATTGGTCAGATTAAGGATGGCGACAATGTTTCCGGTAACCGTACAAAGATTAAAGTTGTAAAGAACAAGATTGCTGCACCGTTCCGTACGGCAGAATTCGATATCATGTACAACGAAGGCATCAGTAAGACTGGTGACGTGCTCGATCTTGGTGTCAATTATGGCGTCATAGACAAAGCTGGCGCATTCTTCAAATACAATGGCGAAACGATCGGCCAGGGCCGCGAAGCCGTAAAGAAACTCTTCAAAGAAAAGCCAGAACTTATGGCCGAAATTGAAGGTAAGGTTCGCGAAGCTGCAAAAGCTGCTGAAGAATAATGCTTGAAACTATTACGATTTTCGACGATGAGGCTGCGGATAAAAAGCAGTCTCATCGCATAACGGATATAAAAGAAGCCGTACGCGACAAAAATCGTGTAAATATTTACATCGATGATAAATTTTTCTGCTCTTTAGATATTTCGCAGGTCGTAGATTTGCATCTAAAAATTGGCAAAGAACTTTCCGAAGAAGAAAAAAGCCAACTTAAACATGCCTCAGAGTTTGGGAAGTTCTATCAACGTGCTCTAGAGTTTGCACTTATGCGTCCACGCTCTAGTAAGGAGATAAGAGATTATCTAAAAAAGAAAACATTGTCGCGTAAAGTTCGAGTCAAAAACCGCAAGACTGGCGAGTATCAGACAAAAGAGAAGCAGGGCTTCGATGCTAGCCTTATTCAGCCTGTATATAATCGCCTCGAAGAACGCGGTTATATTGACGACGAGCGCTTTGCAAAGTTGTGGGTTGAGAATCGTAATGTTAGCAAAGGAACTAGTGCTAAAAAACTGCGCCTAGAACTGCAACAAAAAGGAATTAGCCATCAGATCATCGAGAAGGCTTTTAATGAAACTTCGCGCAATGATCAAGATGAACTTCAAAAAATCATCGCCAAAAAGCGCGCCAAGTATAGTGATGAGCAAAAGCTAATTCAATACTTATTGCGCGCTGGCTTCGATTATTCGGATGTTTCCGATGCGTTATCGGAATCGTCGGAATCGGACTGTTCGTAAGCTGGCTTTCGGAACGGGTTAACGTATTCACGTTTTGGTGCTTCTTCAGGCTCCTCTTCGCGCTTTTCTTTCACTTTGACCTGTTCTTTTTCGTGCTTAATCGTAACTTTATAATCGTCAATTTCGATAATCTGTGAACGGTTAATTGTTAACTGCGGCTCGCCAAAAGAAGCAAAGCCAACTCGTTTTTGTACAATTAATTGATAAACCATGAAGCTGGTTGAATCAAAAGTATAGTCGACGATTTTGCCAATCTTTTTTCCGTCAGGAGTTACGACCTTTAAGCCAATCAAATCGAAATTGAGGCCCATTACCTCATCTAGATGGACAATGTCTTCTCGGTTTACGAAGACGTCAGTTGAATCAATGATCATGCCGTCACGGCTTAATTCACGTATGTCTTCTGTGACTAAGATATTTCCTACTTCTGGGTCGTTCTTAATAATCGGACCATCGAGTGTGTAGGCCAAAATCTTTAAATCTTCTGGATCAATAATGGCACTGGTTGTTTCTGCTACTGGCCCACCAACATGTAGGCTCAATACAGCATTTCTAATCATTCCTGAGCCAATCACTAGCATTTTTATTCCGCTCCTATTACTGATAAAATTATACCACATGAAGAAAATCTTAGCGGTATCAGGCGGTATCGATTCAGTAGTGATGCTACATCTGTTGAAAGATGATCCGGACGTAATTGTTGCGCATTTTGATCACGGCATTCGTCCAAGCTCGGCTGATGATGCTGTTTTCGTCGGTCGACTTGCCAAGAAATATCATAAGCCATTTTTTGTGGGGAGTGCACACCTTGGGGCAAATGCTTCGGAGGAGATGGCGCGCAGAGCTCGCTATGATTTTTTGTTTGGCCTAGCTGAGCGCTTTGATGGAAGAGTCTATACGGCACACCATTCCGATGATTTAGTTGAGTCGGCTGTCATTAATATACTCCGTGGAACTGGTTGGCGTGGTTTGGCGGCACTTAATGATAAAAGAATCGTTCGTCCACTCTTAGATTGGTCAAAGTCCGACATTTATGAGTATGCTACCAAAAATGATCTTCATTTTAGACTCGACCAAACCAATAGCGACGACAAATATCTGCGTAACCGTGTTCGCGAATCACTTAGAGATGCCTCGGCGGAGCAAAAGAAAAAACTCAGCGAGCTTGCGTTCCGTCAAAGAACAATCGCAAACGAGATTGATGATTTAATTTCTGATTTGATTAAGAAAAATATCTACTCAAAAAATATCATGAGCATAGATGACGATGTGGCGCAGGAGATTTTGCGTTTTCTTTTGGCGCGCGTCGGCATTTCCCAAACGCGCCCGCAGCTAGGACGCGCCGTGGAAGCAATTCGTAGCTACGCTCCGAATAAAAAGTTCCCATTAAATAAGGATTATTACATTAAAGTTGGCCGTTATAACTTCTATATAGAGCCGGCCAAAATTGCGACAGAGGCCTAATTATGGTAGAATTTAAAGGCATGAGAATACGTAAGACGAGGCTAAACCTCTCTATACTTATCCTTGGTTTGGTAATCATTTGCCTACTTTTTGGAATTTTTGCTAAAAAGCAGTCTCTTTTTGCTAGCGCGGCCACAAATGACATAGAAGCCCAGCAAGAAGAGGCAGTTGAGCATTACATTACATTCTATGATGGCAACACGAGCATTACCGCACGTAGCGACGCGCGTACTGTCGGAGAAGCATTGGCTCGCGCAAATATTAAGCTCGGCGAATATGATACCGTAGAACCCGACTTGGAAGAAAAAATCAGTGAAGAAGATTTTTACATCAATATCTACCGCGCAAGAGAAGTGCTCGTTGTGGATGGATATGTAAAGAAATACATCAAAACCGCAAAGACCGCTCCAGATGAAATCGCTGAAGATGCCGGTGTGACACTTCTCGAAGCGGATAAAGTAGAAATCGTCCCCCAGAACGATATTCTAGAAAGCGGCATGGCTGTAGCATATCAGGTGGTACGCGCAAAGGTCGTAAACCTCAACTTCTACGGAAAGATGACTTCAATCCGAACTCAGGCCAAAACCGTGGCCGGATTCCTCAAAGAGCAGGGTATTAGCACTGACGCATCGAAGAACTGGATCTCTATTGATAAAAGCCAAAAAATTTATGACGGCATTTCATTTACCGTGTCTCAGCAGGGCAAACATATGATTACCGTTGAGGAAGATATTCCATTCGGTGAAGCCGTAACTTACGACTATTCTGTCGATTATGGCTCTCGTGTTGTCACAAAGGCCGGCAAACCTGGTAAGAAAGTTGCTACGTATGAAGTAGACATGAAAGACGGCGTAGAAATCTCCCGCGTCTTCGTATCTGAAGTTGTCACTCAGGCACCAGAAACACAGGAGGTTACCGTTGGCATGAAGGTGGTATTGCCAGCTGGCTCGCACGAAGATTGGATGGCAATGGCTGGTATTTCGGCATCCGACTACGGCTATGTCAACTACATTATTGAACGTGAATCTCACTGGAATCCACTATCGAAAAACCGCAGCAGCGGCGCAACTGGCTTATGCCAAGCTTTGCCTGGTAGCAAGATGGCATCCGCTGGCGCAGACTGGGCCACAAACCCAATTACTCAATTGCGTTGGTGCAATGGCTATGCTGTTGGTCGTTATGGTAGCTGGACAAAGGCATATCAATTCTGGACTCAGCATCATTGGTGGTAGAATATGGCACTAAAAAATAAAAAATCGCTCGGCCAGAACTGGCTAAAGGATCGTGATATCCTCATCGATATTGCGGACTCTGCAAGCTGCGAAGGCGTTTCAGAAGTATTAGAGATTGGCCCAGGCTTAGGCACGTTAACTTCTGCGCTATTTCAGTTTTTCGACAAAGTGACTGCGATTGAATTAGATGAGCGCTTGGCGGCAAACTTACCAAAATCTTTTCCTGGCAAAAATCTCGAAGTTGTCAACAAAGATATTCTGTCGCTCGACCTAAACTCGCTTAACTTGCCAGAAAAATACGTCGTAGCGGGGAACATCCCATATTACATTACGTCGCCAATTATCCAGAAGTTTTTACACGCAGAACATAAGCCGCAAAAGATTGTTCTTCTTGTCCAGAAAGAAGTTGCAGAGCGTCTCGCAGCTGAAGTTGGCGATTATTCCATTCTTGGTCTTTCGGCACAAATATATGCGAAGGTTACACTTGGTCAGGTAGTTGGACGCGAATTTTTCACTCCGCCACCAAAAGTTGATAGTCAGGTGGTAATACTGGAACCGTTAGATGAGCCACGCGGCGATGAGGCGGTCATGGCGCTTATCAAACTTGGATTTATTGCTCCGCGCAAAAAACTTCTCTCCAACCTTTCGGTAGGTCTACAGCTTCCAAGAGAAGAAATCTTGGGCTATTTCGAAAAAAATGGTATTTCCGAGAATGCGCGACCAGCAGATTTATCTATCGAGAACTGGTGCGCACTTGCGGAAAATATCCATAAGCGTTAAGATAGTAATAACCAATATTATATTTTTTAATGGAGAAAAGCGCCTATGAATCCAACTGACGATGCGGCAGCACCGAAAGCTCAAGAAAATGAAACCCCAACCATAACCGCACCAGAGGGAATTGATTTAGACGCTATTAATGAAGCTATCGCCGAGTCCGAAAAGGCTCCAAATCAGCAGAATTCTTTTGATGTTAATGATATTAGTTTGGAAAACACTCCAACTACCGACGCAGAGCTGCAGAGCCAGCTAAGCCAGGACCCAAATATGAGCCTAGCCGGTGGTTCTTCTGAAGGCGGCGCTGCTACAGAAGCTCCATTGTCTGCTCCAGAGGTTGTCAAACAGCAAGAGCCTGCCGCTCCTGTTGCTGGCTTCGTAGATGGTGACTTAATGGATGATCCAGAAGCTCCAGCTCCAGCTCCAGAGGCCGCTCCAGATTACGCGGCACGCGAAGTCGATCCAGTTGAATCTTTTGATGAAAATGCTCCAGTACCAGCTTCAGCCCCAGCGGAAGATGCCTCGGCTCCAGCGGCTACCACGCCAGAGGGCGGTGACGCTCCAGCAACTGATGCGAAGAAGGACGCGAAGAAGCCAAAAGCTCCGAAGAAAAGTATCGATTTTGATGCAATTCTGCATAACAACGTAGCTATTGCCGGCATTGTTGCTGGCGGCATTGTATTAGTCTTAGTCGTTATTCTCATTGTTGCGCTAAACTAATTACGTTCGCCTTAATCTGTAAAAGATGTTAAAATATGATTCATGAAAGAATCATATATCACTACAGCTATTCCATACGTCAACGGTAATCCGCACCTTGGCCATGCTATGGATTACTTACTTGCGGACACTCTCCGTAGATATATGATGTCTATGGGTTATAATGTGCGCCTCCAGGCAGGCACGGATGAGCACGGCAGCAAAATCTTCAAAAAGGCTGCAGAGCTTGGCATTCCGACTCAAGAATTTGTCGATCAAAATGCAAAGAAATTCCAAGATTTTATTCACTCGCTAGGCGCAGAATATACGGATTTTGTGCGCACTACTGATGCAGATCACGAACGCCGTTGTCAAGCAATCTGGACTAAACTCTCTGACCATATTTATAAAGACAGCTATGAAGGCTGGTACTGTGAGGGTTGTGAAAGTTTCGTTACAGACAAAGAATATGAAGATAACTCCGGCGTCTGTCCTGACCACAAAAAGCCATACACAAAGCTTAGTGAAGAGAACTATTATCTACGCATCTCGGATTTCAAAGAAAACATTCGCAAAGCCATCGAGTCTGACGAGCTAAAAATCACCCCAACTTTCCGCAAGAAAGAATTTCTCAATCTTTTGAAGGATATGCCAGATGTTTCTATCTCTCGTCCAAAAGAGCAGGTAGAATGGGGCGTTGCCGTTCCTGGCGATGAGGCTCAGGTCATGTACGTTTGGATTGATGCACTTGCGAACTACATTACGGTTCTCGGTTATCCAGACAAAGATATTTCTGACAGCTGGCCGGCACATACTCAGGTTGTTGGCAAAGACATTCTCCGCTTCCATGCCGGAATCTGGCCAGCAATGTTAATGGGCCTCGGTTTGCCGCTCCCACACAATCTTCTTGCGCATGGTTTTATTACCGTTAATGGCGAAAAGATGTCGAAGTCCATCGGCAACGTTGTTGATCCTCAGGAGATTCTAGCAAAGCACGGCCTCACGCCATTCCGTTATTATTTCTTGCGTCACGCTTCTACTACGGACGATTCCGACTTTACCTGGGACAAATACGAAGCATCCTACAATGAGCTAGCTAATGACTTAGGAAATTTAATTCAACGCCTTGCTACACTTTGCAAGAAAAATGATGTTACCGTAGATTATAAATTTGTCGAACCGGCCTTCGACCATGACTTCCGTGCACGCATGGACAAGTATGAATTCAATTTTGCCTTCGATATTTTATGGGAAGAAATTGGTAAACTCAACAAGCATATCGACGCAGAAAAACCATGGGCACTTGCAAAGACCGACCCAGAAAAAGCCAAGAAAGTTTTAGCTGATACCGTAGTTCGTCTACTTACGGTTAATGATTACCTAAAGCTATTCTTGCCAGATACGGCAGAGCAAATCTCGGATATATTCACCGGCACAATCGAGCCACCGGCAACGCCGCTATTTCCAAAGAATTAAAAAAGAGCCCCGCGCAGGGGCTTCTTTTTATTTAGTCATCCAATATTTTTTACCACCAAGAATATCATAGGTCAGCAACTCGTAATCGCGAAGGATTTCTGCCTGACTTAGCTCGCGACCATCTAAGTATGTCGCAGTGAGAATCGGCTCGGCTTTGCATACGTCATCAACTAGATAGTAGAGTGCCTCTTTCTTCCAATTCAAAATGTTGTACATATTATTAACCATGCAGTTTGGTGTGGTGGTTGGAAGATATTTTGTTGAGAAATTGGCGTCATAATTTGCATAGACAAAATATGGTGTTACACGGCTCAAATCGCGAACTTCTTTTGCCTCATTACCATTCGTAATATTAAAAAGACCGGCTGAATGATCACCAAAGAAGAGTACGACAACCTTTTTGTCCATCTTGTCTAGTTCATCAATGAACTCGCCAAGATATTGGTCAGAATTATGAAGCATTTGATAATAAGTAGCGATATCTAATGCACGGTTTTCTTCGATATCTTCATTCGTAACGGCAAACTCCGTTTCTTCATAGATATCGTGATTATATGGCGTATGATTCTGCATCGTGACGAGGCCGATTACCTGATTCTTTTTGCTGCTATTTAACACGCGCAAAGTTTCATGGTAAGCCGAATAATCGTTAATATATTCAGAACTGCCATCGTGCTCTTGGAATTTCATATCGTATTGATCGATAAAAGTATCAAAACCTTCATTTTTGAGCGCAATATTGCGCTTATACATGCCGCCGTTGTACGGATGAATTGCGGTTGTTTTGTAACCCTGTTTCTTATAAGTTTGCGCAATGCTTGGGATTTCGCCAGCTTTTGGAATTAGGGCGGTGTAAGGCACGGTATTTACCCAATAGTTTGTAAGGCTAGTTAATGTTTCGAATTCGATATTTGCTGTGCCGCCACCGTAATCCAACGAATACATATATCCGCTTGGATAATCACGCATAATGCGGTGAATATTTGGAGTAATGTCTCCACCAGTATGTGGATAATAATCTTCGAACTTTAGACCCTGGAATTCTACTGCTGGGTCAAAGAAAGATTCATTAAGAATAACTACTATATTCACGTCTTCGTCGGCGGCCGAGATGCGAGATTCATTTTCTGTTTTTGCCTTGTCTTCGTACTCGGCTTTTAGCTCGGTAATTTTTGATTCGCTGTATTGATCCGGCTGTGCAAGCTGTAGTTTCTGTAGGTTGTATAAGAAGCCTAGGATGAAACCATTATCGTCGTAGTTGCGGTTTTGGTTCCAAGCCGTAAAATGCGTGCCAAGGAAAATGTCTTCGTAGCGACTGCCGTCATTATGCCTGACGAAGTCTGTCGCAAAGAAGAATGACAAGCCAGAAATCACAGCAACGATAATACGGAGCGTAAATTCGTGACGCTTGAAGTAGCTTGGGCTCGGATTTTGATATGTGAGATGAAGTTTCTTTGCGATTCTACGGTTGAAGAATACTGTCAAAGCAATCATCAAAAGAATTGCAACAACTAGCTTTACGATTGATTCTATACTAACGAATTTTGAAAGCGAAGAGGCTTCGCTAGCTAGTTGGAAATCTTCCGGTGAAAGCGGGAAACCGCGAGAATTAAATTTATTAATATGTGCATAAGTAATTAGTGTGATTACAATCCACATGAATCCAGCTGCAGTGCCAGGTTTTTCGAAAATGCCCCACATGAATACAAGGATTAACCACATCAAAAGCGCATTGAAAAAGAATGGAGCAGGGCTGCCAATTGCGAAACTCCAAGTGCGGCTAAAACTATTAATGAAATAGCGATATTCCAAAAACCAAGTTAATACGATTGCTGCTACAGCTAAGAATAAGAGCGACGCTAAGATATAAGCTTTCTTGTCGCTAAGTTTACTGACCTTAATTTTGAATTTTTTCACTATCTAATTATAGCATGCAGTTAAAGAGATTAAGCTCATGCTTTTAGCAGATACGAAAATAGCTAGACTAAAAAGATGAATTGATTAAAAAATAATCTACATCCTTCGTTAATTCCACTCCTATTCGCAGTGATAATTATCGTCATTGCAGTATTCGACAGCCGCAATAATCGCCTCGAGAAGTACCACAACCATCAAGTAATCATATCTGGCACCGTTTCAGAAAATGCTATAGAAAAAGACGGAACGCTCCGTCTAGTAATTAATAACTTATATCTCAATTATAGCACAAAAAGTATAAAAAGTCAAGTGTATGTAATGCTGTCATCTGGCAAAGGAAAATATGAACGCTCGGACAAAATTACGCTAAAAGGCGTTATGAAGGAGGGCTTTGGCAATTATTCTGGGTTAATATATCGACCAGAAATAATCGAGCATAGCAAGCCTAGTCCACCGGATTATGCATTAAAAATACGTGAGTGGTTTTCCGAAAATATTAAGAATCTTTTTGGCGCAAATGAATCCGCATTAGCGCTGGGTTATATGGTAGGCGATAAAGCTCTCATGACGGAAGAACTAACACGATCGCTGCGCGTGGCTGGTTTGTCGCACATGGTGGTAACTTCCGGTTTTCATTTATCGATATTGGCCGATTTTATAAAACGCTTGTTCGGAAAGATTTCGCGCGCCGCAATTGCAATCGGAACAACTGTATTGGTCTTCGTCTTTATGGCGATTACGGGTTTTGGCGCAAGCATGCTTCGAGCCAGTTTAATGTGTCTAATTAACTTGTACGCATGGTATTTTGGCAGAAAGTTCCATCCAGGCAGATTGCTATTGTATGTTGCGGCTATTACATTGCTTATTGATTCGGCAAGCATAATGAACGTTGGCTGGCAGCTATCTTTTGCCGCTTTTGCGGGGATAATATTTATCTCGCCGGTCCTCACAAAATTTCTGTACGGCAGTCATAGCCCAGGCTTCATTATGTCTAGTTTGATTACATCAATATCGGCGCAACTGCTTTGCTTGCCGCTCGGCATTTACTATTTCGGAATGTTCTCGGCAGTCGGCATTTTTGTAAGTCTAATTATTACGCCCACAATCGCCGCAGCGATGTTATTAATTTTGCTTTCTGGCACTATATTTTCACTAATCGCCCCTATGGCAGAAATGCTCATTCGTATCCACCTGGCGCTGATATGTTGGGTGGCCGAGATTCCGTGGGCTTCGATGAATGTTGCGCCTAATAATCCCATGGTGTTGCTTGTTTTTATTCCAGTTGCCGTATTATTTATTATCTTAAAATGTGTAACAAAGTATGATTTCAGGCCGCGCTACGCACTAGATAATTCTCCAAAATATGGTAAAATATATTCATGTTAATCAATTCCGAAAAGGATATGCTTGAGTATGGAGAAAAACTTGGCGCGAAGTTGAAAGCGCCAGTCGTTCTTGAGCTACTTGGCGATGTTGGTGCTGGCAAAACGACGCTCGTTCGCGGTATCGCCAAAGGCCTCGGAATTGCAGAGGAAGTCACCTCTCCGTCTTTTACGATTTCTAAGGAATATCAAGGCGAAAAATATCGTTTAGTGCATTATGATTTTTACCGTTTAGGCGATCCTGGTATTATGTCCGAAGATCTCGCGGAAGCAATTTCTGATGATTCAACAATCACCATTATCGAATGGGGAAATAGTATTCAGGATGTGCTTCCAGAAAACCATAAGATTATCGAAATCAAATATATCGATGAGAACACGCGGGAGTTAAACGAAAAATGAAACTCTATCTAGACACATCAGCTCCGACTACAATTCTAAAACTCGACGATAAGACCTACGAGTGGGAATCTGGTCGCACTTTAGCGCGTGATTTATTGAAATTCATCCACGAAAAGCTCCAAGAAAATGGCAAAGATTGGCGGGATTTAACTGAAATCCAATTCATGGCAGGTCCAGGCAGTTTTACTGGACTTCGTATCGGCGCAGTAGTAGTGAATACGCTTGCTGACGACCTAAAAATCCCTCTCTATAATCATCGTGGCGAAAAAGTCGACTTAATTTTGCCGGAATACGGCCGTCCAGCAAATATTACTCCTCCAAAGAAATAATCTCTGTGCTAGAATAATTACAGGGGGATTCCTATTTTTATCAACGATTTATAATTTTTCATTCATAGAAAAGAGAGGAGTTATGGATTTTATCCCAGTAATTATTGCGCTGGTTATTGGCGCAGGTGCAGGGGCTGGTGGGCTTTTTGCATACAACAAACACAACGAAAACGGCGGTAAAAACAAGGCCGACGACCTTGTCCGCAAGGCAAAACATGAGGCTTCTGAAATTGTCTTGAACGCCAAAAAAGAAGCATCCGATATTAACGAAAAATCTCAGCGCGAAGAGGCAGAGCGTCGCAAAGAATGGAAGCGCACCGAAAATCGTCTCGCCGAACGCGAAACTTTGCTCGATACGAAGCTCGACCAAATCGATAAAAAGTCTGAGAATCTTCGCAAGCAGGAAAACGAGATCGAAGAGCTCAAAGATGAGGTTCGCGCCATTCGTACGAAGGCTCAGGAAAAGCTCGAAAAAATCGCTGGCCTAAGCAAAAATGATGCCAGAGACAAGCTCATGGCAATGACCGAGCGCGACATCAAACAGGATCTTTCTAATCTCGTAATCAAAGAGCAGAAGGCCTATAACGAGCATATCGATGATACCGCAGAGGCAATGTTGCTTACCGCAATGGAGCGTATGTCTTCCGAGGTTACTGCGGACCGCACCGTTACAAGTCTTAAACTTCCTGACGACGACATGAAGGGTCGCATCATTGGTAAAGAAGGTCGTAATATTCAAGCTCTTCAGCACGCCACTGGCGTCGATGTTCTTGTTGACGATACTCCGGGCATGGTAGTTCTAAGTAGCTTTGACCCAATCCGTCGCCAAGTTGCCCGCTACGCACTCGAACGTCTCATGAAAGATGGTCGCATTAATCCATCCAGCATCGAAGACGCAGTTGCAAAAGCAGAACGCGAAATCGAGAAAGAAGTCGTTCGCGCAGGCGAAGATGCCGCTCGTGAGGTTGGCGTCATTGGTATCCCATCCGAAATTCTCCATCTTCTTGGTGAACTAAAATTCCGCACTAGCTACGGTCAGAACGTCCTTTTGCATTCCATTGAAATGGCACACATGGCTGGCATGATTGCGGAAGAAATCGGCGCAGATGTACGCATTGCGAAGACCGCAACCTTGCTCCATGATATGGGCAAGGCTGTCACTCACAAAATCGAGGGTAAGCACGCAGACATTGGTGCAGAGCTCGCAAAGAAATTCGGCATGGAAGATGCAGTCGTACATGCAATCGCCGCTCATCACGAGGACGTAGAGCCAACTACTCCAGAAGCAATTATCGTAAAAATCGTAGATGCTATTTCGGCTGCTCGTCCAGGCGCTCGCAATATCTCTGCTGAGAACTTCGCAGAACGCATGAAGGCACTTGAAAACGTCGCAACTAGCTTCCCGGGTATCGATAAAGCCTACGCCATTTCCGCAGGTCGCGAGATTCGCGTAATCGTCGAGCCAAAGCAGGTGGACGATCTTACTGCACTCAAACTTGCTCGCGACATTGCCGACAAGATTGAGGCTACAATGCAATATCCTGGCGTTATCAAGGTGAACGTTATCCGCGAAACACGCGCCATCGAATACGCAAAATAATTCGAATAACAAGGAGCGACTATCGAAAAAGTCGCTCTTTTTGTGTTTTTAAAAATAAAATGCTAATGTATAATAATAAATATGAGGCGGGAATCTGATACCCTTAAAGGGTTCACTATTATTGAGACGATGCTATTTTTGGCGCTCACTGGTTTGATGCTAGTTGGTGCTATGGTCGGCATTGGTACTAACCTAACCCACAGCCGTTATCGTGATTCGGTAGAAGATATCGCCTTGATGATTCGCAATCAATACGACCAAGTAAGTCGCGTCCAAATCGAGAGGCGCACCGATACTGGTGTTTGCGAAGTAATTACTGGAAACAAAAGTTATTCGATTAAAGAACAAGACCTAAACAAGGGTAGGGGTCGCAGCGACTGTGACGTCTACGGTGTTGCAATTATTTTTGGTCTCAATGACCCTACGCGCGGCGAGGGTAGGATAGTGCAGGTAAATAGCCTAATTGGCAAGGACGCCACCGCGCTAGAAAAGGAAATTCAGGCTGCGCATGCTACCGATGTGCTTCCTCCGGATCCAAAAGAAGAGATTGCCGGTATGACCGATCAGCAACTATTCAAAGAGCTAGGCATCAATAACGTCATCGAGCGCAATAATGTTTGCGAAGCGGTTAATATTATCGACCGAAAGGTCTTAAACTGGGGCTCATACCTAGAAGACACCTACTCAGAAGAAGATGAGGGAACACATTATGCGAAGAAAGGCATAGTTCTAATTATTCGTTCACCTCGTGACGGCACTGTTCACACTTACACGTATAACTTCTCCAAAGATTCAAATAAAACAGTCGTAGATTATTCTAATTTGGGACAAGAACGTTGTCATACGGCCTTTATACAAAGCGTCGATATTAATGATGCCTTCAACCAAGTAGATGCTGAGGGCAACGAAAAAGAGATGCTATTCAATAACACAAAAGATTTCCACCTTTGTATTAGTTCCGATGATGCACTTTCGACTTATGGTCGCCGCCGCATGCTCACAATTAAAGCAGATGGCCATAACTCTTCCGCTGTTTCTCTCGTAGACATGGAGTCGGAGGATAACATATGTCAGTAAAACATGGCGATACGATTATCGAAGTAGTCTTTGCATTTATGGTTTTCGCGACCGTTTCCGTTGCGTCAATCGGTATTATGAATAGCGGTCTCAACCAAGCGCAGCGCTCACTCGAAGTTACCATGGCCCGTAATGAAATCGATGCCCAGGCAGAAGCGATTCGTTTTATCCATAACAATTTCTCCGCAGAGCGCGAATTTAGAGAAGACGAAAAACAGTTTACTGCACTCTGGAACAGAATTACCGGCCAGCACGCAATCCAGCCGAGCAAGCTCAAAAACAACAATGTTTTTAGAGATGTTAACAACTACGAAACCTGTGAAGCTGCATATCAAGCGCAGGTCTATGATATAGCCCGCATTAACAATGATGTTGCTCCATATGTTATTAATCCACGCCTATTGCAGCCGCGTAGCATAGCTAGCACTAACCAGGAATACAACGAGCTACTCGCCAAAATGATCATTAATCGTAATGCTACAAGCTCGGTTGATGGCAATAGGGCAAAGGTCATGAGGCCTACCAGCCTCTATCCTCGTCTAACATACACTACGCTCATGTTTAGCCGCGACCTTACCGATGGTGCAGGCGAAAGCCGCGGAACCACCAATGAAGATACATTGGCAGAATCAAAGATATTCCGTGAGGTTTATTCCGCAGAGGGCATTTGGGTATTCACCGTACAGGGAGAAAAAACCGGCGCCATTACTGGTAGGCCTCAATATTACGATTTCTATATTCGTACTTGTTGGCAATCCGTCGGCGCAAAAGCCCCATCGACAGTTAATACTATCGTTAGGTTATACAATCCGGAGGTAATAGACTAATGAAGGCGAAAAAAGGCTTTACGCTCGTAGAACTTTCGATGAGCATCATCTTTATTTCGGTGCTTTTAATTGGTATTGCATCCCTAGTTATTCATATGACCTCTATGTATCAAAAAGGCTTAACACTTCGCGCGATTAATGCTTCCGGGCAGCAAATCATCGAGGATATTACCCGTGCCGTGAATGGGGCTTCTTATGTTGTTGATGTAAGTAAGGCCGACGCTAACGGTGATGGTTATATCGATGACGCGGAAAACAAAGAGGCTGTCAAAACCTACTTCTACGAATCTAAAGCGGGCGACGAACAGAAATACGGAGCCTTATGTATTAGCGACTATACCTATATTTGGAATGCAAGAATCTCACTCTACAATCAAATTAATGGCAAGATGGACGAGGATCCAGTCAATGGTGTTTGGATCAGCAATGATGGCGGCGATAGTTATCAAAGATATCGTTTTGCCCGTATACCAGATCCTGCACACGTACAGTGCGACGCGAGCATAGAGGGCTCTTTGGCTAATAAAGGCGGCGACGAGAGAGTTGAAATAATCATCGATACCGTCACTGAGCCAGTTGAGCTGATTGAAAAAGATGAAATCGATTTAGCTATTTATCACTTTACCGTTACTCCAGCCACGCAGAGCGTCGCTACTAAGCAGGCTTTCTTGTCGGCTTCATTCATCGTGGCTACTCTAAGAGGTGGCGTCAACATTATGGCAAACGGTGATTATTGTATGGGCGACATGGCTTATAGTGGCGTAGAGAGCGATTTCAGTCGTGAAGATTTCAACTATTGTGCGGTAAATAAATTTAATTTCTCCATGCGTACCGGTGGTAATGCAAACAGGAAAGGATAAAAGAGTGAAACTACTACAAAAAACGCGCAAGGGCGCAACCTCAATGATCGTGATTATCTTCTTCACGTTACTCGCTGGTATTTTGGTCCTAAGCTTCGTAAGCATCATGGTAATGAATATTAGCGAATCTACGAACTTCAACCTTTCTCAGTCGGCATACGATTCCGCCCTTGCGGGTATCGAGGATGCAAAAGTTATGCTTCTCGAATACAACACTTGTACTGCACGCGGCGATACTACGAGTAGCCAGTGCAAGAAGGTAGTAGAAGAAGTTAACCGCTCTGATTCTAATGAGGACTGCGACCTGGTCAGAAAAGCCCTTAACCGCGCCACGGGTGACAATGAAACTCTTATTCGGTCCGATAATACTAGTATTAATAATGGTGCAGACTCGAACTTGGATATGGCATATACCTGTGTCAAAGTAGCACTCGATGTAGAAGATTATCTTGGCACAATCAAAGAAGACTCCGACATGAAGGTAATTCCACTTCGTACGCACGTTGTCAATAAGGATGAAGTTGAAACTTCTGGCGCAAACACAATTAAGCTCCAATGGTATTCTTCTAGCGACTATGAAGAACTACAGAATGTTTATGGCACAAATCCATTTACGACTTTTAGCGAAATTAGAAATTATTCCAAGAAGTTCGCAACCAACAAAGTTAAGACTATCGATAACGCTCATAACCAATTCTATAAGACTGCTTCGGTCCCTCCTGTAATTAGTGTCGGCCTCATTCAGACCAACAAGAACTTCTATCTAGAAGACCTATATACGAATAGCAATAACCGTTCTGACAGAGGCCGCCTCACGCTTCGCCCAATCCTGAGTACTGAGACCGATCCAGCAAAGAACTTTACCAAGATTGACAATATCGTGAATGGCAACAGCAACGATGTAGGCTTCGCCGCATCTGTTGTGAGCGGTATTACTATTCCGAAGAATAGTTCTAATGGTACATACTATGGCAACAATTACACCGTAAATAGCCCAATTGATACAAAATGTATGAAACCAGATAATATTCAGAACTCAACCTATGCATGTACCGCATATATTAGGCTTCCAGATCCATATTGGGGCGGTGGCGCAAGTGACGTTACGCGCTTCTTGACGCTATCTGCACCATATTCCTCGCCAGATATTTCATTTAGCGTCACAATGCTTTCATGTAATAACTCCTTCTGGACGGGCGCCGATGATGCGAAGTGCGAAACCGTAGACTTCGTAGGTGTCCAGTCGAAAGTTGATGCGACCGGTCGCGCAAATGACGTCTTCCGCCGCATTGATGCACGCGTAGAGCTCGTCGATACTGGTTTCCCATTCCCGAAGTATTCAATTGGGCTTTATGGCGACGATAGTGTTCTTCATAAGGATTACGAAGTTACTAGGAACTGTTGGAACATTGATAACGGTTCCGTAAAGACCTGCTACAACATGCAGCCAGTGAGTAACCCAGGATTTGTAGACTAAAAAATAAACACCCCGCAAAGGGGTGTTTTTTGTGCTTTCTTGGTGCCCGCGACTGGAGTTGAACCAGCACGTCCGTGAAGACACTAGCACCTGAAGCTAGCGCGTCTGCCAATTCCGCCACGCGGGCATGGCTATATTTTATCACGTAAACAGATAGCAGTGATACAATAAAGATATGTCACATTATTATACGGATGGTAGCGCAAGTCCAAATCCTGGCCCAGGTGGGTATGCCGTGATTCTTGATGGCGCTCCAGTCGCCCTTGGGCGCGAAAAAAATTCCACTAACATCCGCATGGAGGCGCATGCCCTAATTGCGGCATACAAAATCGCACAACCGGGCGACAAAATCTCGACAGACAGCGAATTCTGGATAAATGTTGTTACGAAATGGGCTGCTGGATGGAAGAGAAATGGCTGGAAAAAGAAAACGGGGCAGATCGCCAACCTAGAATTAGTGCAAGAGCTATACGATCTCTACTGCAGTAAACCAGATGTAACCCTAGAATGGACGCGTGGTCACGTCGGCACAGACGGGAACGAGGCCGCCGATGAATGGGCAAATAAGGCGCGCGAAGGCGCTACTCTAGAAGGAGAGGCATGAAAAAATCTATCGTAAAAGTCAAACTAAACAGTCGCGCAGATTTTATTGAGACTCTCGACGAAATTAATTTTCATTTCACGGAGCCTTATTGGCAGCACGATCGTATCTTTGTGCCAAAGAATTACTCTCGCGACAAATCTCTCCCACGCTTATCTTTACGCACAATCGTCAAAGATCCAAACAAAGATGCAACTTATGCGCTCGTACTGCGCCGCCACTTTGATGATAAGAAGATCGACATTATTAACTCTGTAATCGTCAAAGATTACACTGAAGCCGCTCATATCGTTTACCAGTTAGGTTACGAGCTAAGAGCAGAGGTTAGTCGTCGTCGCGAAGAGCTCGACATGGGCAATACAATCAAAATCTATATCGACAAAATCGACAGTTTGCCTGGCTATTATTCCAAGATTGAATCCGATTTGAGCGAAAATGACGATTCGATTGCTGCTCGCGAAGACCTGATTGAGACGTTCAAAGTCCTAGGCGTAAAACGTGTCACTCCAATCGATCAAACTTATGGTGAATTATTAGATTCATCGCTTCACGATACGATTACCGGATAACAAAAAATCTCCCCGCTGAGGGGAGATTTTTAAAAAGCGATATTTTTTATTTTTCTGCCTTCTTAGCAGTGGTCTTCTTTGCAGCTGGTTTCTTTGCTGCTGGCTTCTTTGCAGCGGTTGCCTTGGTTGCAGTCTTCTTTGCAGCTGGTTTTTCGGTCTTTGCGGCAGCCTTTGGAGCAGCTTTCTTTGCTGCTGCAAGCTTTACGCTCTTTGCTTTTGCGAATGCAGCAAGCTTAGCTTTGCGGCGGCTAGCGGTATTTTTCTTCATGAGGCCTTTCTTTACGGCCTTGTCATACTCGGACTGAACAATTGCCATCTTTTCTGCGGTTGGATTAGCGCGGAAATCCTTCAATACGCTGCGGATGGTCTTCTTAATTTGCTGGTTGTTGCTACGGCGCTTTTCTGCTTGGCGCGCAGCCTTCTTTGCGGATTTAATAATCGGCATTTAAATATCTTTCCTTAAATTATTATTTTCAATTGATACATATTATATTCTAAAAACCGCAAAATGTAAAGTGTCCATATGATAAGGCCTTGCATTTTAAAAAAGATTATGCTAAATTGAATCTATATAAGGTCAAAAATAAACAAGAAAAACAAAAAATGGCAGATAAAAAGCAGGCTAAATCTAGCGTTTTAGATCAAGTCGCAGAGCGAATTCGCAGCTGTGACAATGTCCTGGTTGCGCTTTCGAAAGATCCGAGCGTCGATGAACTCTCGGCCGCACTAGGCTTAACTTTTATATTAGATAAAATGGGAAAGCACGCCACCGCAATTTTCTCCGGTGCTGTTCCTAACGCCATTGAATTCTTGGAACCAGAAAAGACCTTTGAAACTAATACTAATAGCCTGCAAGATTTTATTATCGCCCTCGACAAGGAGAAGGCCGACCACCTTCGCTACAAGATTGATGGTGATTACGTAAAGGTCTACATTACCCCTTACAAGACCACTATCGAAGAAAGCGATATGGAGTTCAGCCATGGCGACTATAACGTCGACCTTGTAATTGCATTGAACGTCGCTAACGCAGGTGATCTCGACTCCGCTCTTACTGAATATGGCCGTATCATGCACGATGCTAGCTCCATCAACATTCAAGCTGATGTTGCCGGCAACTTCGCCGACCTTGAATGGGGTGATCCGAATTCGTCTTCCGTATCTGAAATGATCTATCGCCTCTCCGACAAGCTTCGCGAAGAAGGCGAGAAGAGCTTAATTGACAAACCTATCGCTACCGCACTTTTGGCTGGTATCGTCGCTGCAACAAACCGTTTCTCGAACGAGCACACACAGCCAGAAACTATGGCTGCAGCCAGCAAACTTATGATGGCCGGCGCGGATCAGCAACTTATTTCCTCGAGTATTCCTGTAGATATCTTGACTAGTGATGTAGTTGATGCGAACGAAGATGCCAAGGAGCCAGAACCAGAGCCAGAGAAGGCTCCAGAGCAGAAAATAGAGCACAACAAATCCGAGAAGAAATCAGACAACAAGAAGTCCGAAGAAAAACCAGCCGAAGATAAAAAAATCGAAGAAGAACTAGAGGATTTGGAAAGTGTTGAGGCTGCTGGTAGTACAGAAGAGAAGAAGGAAGAACCTGCTTCTGAGCCCGCGCCAGAACCAGTCGAAGAGCCGGCTCCGGCACAAAATGATAAACCAGAGCCAATTCCAGAGGTAGAACCAGAGCCAGAGAAGCCGGTAGACCCTACGGCGCTCGATATCCGTCACGGTGCTGTAGATTTTGAATTAGACGAAAATGGCGAAGAAAAAATAACAGTGCCAGAGCCAGAACCAGCCGAAGAGCCAGCCCCGGCTCCAGCACCAGAACCAGAGCCGATTCCTGAACCAGCTCCAGCTCCAGAGCCAGTTATCCCAGCAGCCCCAGTCGCTCCAGTCATGCCACCAGTCCCAGAGGCACCGGCCGCACCTGCTATGCCAGAAATGCCAGCTGCTAGCTCCGTAATCATTGAGCCTGATGTATCTCCAGCTGTACAGGAAAAGCAAAATCACGTTGCCGAACCTCTCTCCGAGGAAGACTATAATGCCGAAGATCATTCCGCCGAAAACGCCATCGACGCTGCTTTGCAAAAAGCCGCCGAGGCTGCAAGGCAAAATGAAGTAGCGTCCGCCGCCGAAGCAGCGCAGGCTACGGCTCAATTGAATCAAATGGTCGCAGCAAATACGGCCGCACAGCCAGCCACTCCAGTCATGCAAGAGCTTGCTCAGACTACTAGCGGTATCAAGAACCTAGTTCCACCAAGCGAAGCAATGCAGCCGCCGAAAATCCCTAAAGATTATTCCGCGATGATGAATGAGGCGCTTGCCGAACCAATTCCAGCTCCGGCACCAGCCGCAACTCCAGTTGCGATGCCGGTTGAGTCTGCGCCAATGATGGCTCCGACGATGCCAGCATCAATGGTAGCTCAAGCCGCTCCAGCTCCAGCCGCCCCAGCACCAGCCGCCGCTCCGGCTCCAGCCCCAGTCGCTCCACCAACGGATGTAGCACCAGTTGAATTTGCAAATCCACTTCCGATGCCAGATCCAAACGGCATCTTGCCGCCACCACCAGTGCCATTTACACCAGAAGCTGGTCAGGTAGCAAACCCGGCCGAGCTTCCAACCGCGCAGGCCTTTGCCGAGCAAATACAGGCGAATAATCCAGCCGTGCAGTCAGTTCCAGCAGCTCCAGCTGCTCCAGCTCCGACGATGCCAGCTCCCGTGGTATCAGAGCCAGCTGTAACGCCAATTATGCCGGCCGTGCCAGAAGAGGCCCCTACCTTGAGCAATGGCGGAATGGCCGCTAGCCCAGCCGTACAGGGCGTAAACCCAGTAATGCAAGATCAAATCTATCCGGCTGATCCTAGCGCATTTCACATTCCGGGAATGTAAAAAAATAAGGCATGAGAAATCCCCGCACGGAGCGGGGATTTTTTGGAGTTAGTTGTCGTTGCTTGCTGCTTCATCGCGAATCCTCATCGCGTCCTTATCGAACTTGGCGAGGCTATCAGCGATACGCTTGAACTGTCCCACGATTTCGGGGCTCGGGTTCGGATGCTTATACTTGATTATGTGCTCGAGACTTGCCCAGAGGTCCATCGCCTTATCGCGAATCTGAATCTCCACTGGGACCATGCGTGACCTTCCTTCGAAGAAGATATTCACAGTCACAATCAGGTGAAGACTGCGGTATCCGTTTGGTTTCGGATTGGCGATGTAGTCGTTCTTCTCGATAACCGTAAAGGTTGGTACTCGTGTAAGCATATCATGAATAACGAAGATGTCGTCTTCGAAATCCGTAATGATGCGCACTCCTGCGATATCCTGAAGGCTCCTCAGTCTGGAAATAGAAGCTTCTCCATACTTTCTTTCGCACTTCTCAATCGCTGAATCAAGGGTTTTGATGCGGCTCGTAACGATGCTGAAAGGGTTTCGGTCATCGCTGAGCGACATCTGCTGACGAATATTCTCAATGCTCGCGAGGACATTTCTTAGACCGCACTGGCACATCGCAGCAAAACGCTCGTACTCCGTTTGTACTGAAAGGTTCTCCATCTACACACCTCCTGTGTATGTATACCAATGGCATGATGGCAAAAATAGCCACATAACATTAATTATAGCATAAACGAATAAAAAAGTCAATATAACAGGGTAGAATAGCAACAAAAAAGGCCCGTTGATTCGGTCCTTAATAGCTAGAAATGGTCGGGGTTAGCAGGCTCGAACTGCTGACCTCGCGCTCCCAAAGCGCGCGCGCTACCAACTGCGCCAAACCCCGGCTAGGTATTACTATACCACAAAATATGCTAGAATTAAAGCATGAAAAAATACTTACAATCGCGCAAGCGTATCTTGTGCATTGTAGCGCCGGCCATCATTGGGCTGATTTATTTGGTGCTATGCTTTGCAAACATTAATCAGTCAATCTGGTTCGACGAATCTTACAGTTCTTACATTACGCGTTTCGACTATGGACAAATGCTCGAATTTACCGCCGCCGACGTTCATCCACCTCTGTATTACATCCTTCTAAAAACTTGGGCGCATTTCTTTGGTCATACAGATTTTGCGATGCGTGCCATGTCTGCTATCTTTGGCGCGATTGCGATTGTCTTTGTTTTTCTCTGGCTGAAGTACAAATATGGTGCCAGTGCCGCAATTTTAGGCTCGTTTATGATGTCGATTGCACCGATTTTCGTCCGTTACGGCCAAGAAATGCGTATGTATACGCTCGTTATGGCAATTGTATTTGCAGCAACTTACTTCCTCCAGCTTGCTGTTGATAACGGCAAAAAAGTCTGGTGGGCTATTTATGCCTTGCTCCTTGTCGCGGGTATGTATACACATTATTTTGTCGCCTTCGCATGGGTTGCACACCTTGTTTATCTAATCAAAATCTATGGCAAAAAAATCTTCCAAAAACATATCATTCTTACCTATATTTCGGCAGTTGTCTTATACATTCCGTGGCTTCCAAGTCTCATCTCGCAGACCAAGACCGTCGAAAATGGTTTCTGGATCAGTGATGCCAGCGCCGAAGGCTTAACTGGCTATTTCACAGAGACATTGCTCTATGACCGCCCAGGGAACATCTCGAACTGGCTACTAGTGCTATTTATTGTCACCATTATCACAATCATTGTCCTCGCTATCCGTTATCGCAAAAAACTCTCGATGCTATTTATTCTTTCATTCGTGCCACTAGTAATCCTAATTTTATTGTCTATGCCACCACTAAAATCTATGTTCGTTTCGCGCTACATCATGTACTCAATGGTTTCTATCGCGATACTAGAAGCCGTCCTGGTCGTACTATTTGCACGCGAAAAGTTTGCAGAGAAGAGCAAAAAGAAAATTGCATTCTATCGCAGGCCAGTTGTCCAAGTCGCTGTTGTCGTAGCGGTGCTTATTGCGACGAGTATCTGTGGCCTTCGCTCCGTCTATGCTTACGGAAATTACAATTTCGTTACCTGCAATAAAGCTACCGCCAAAGAATTGTACGAAAGCATCGTAGCACTTGATGGTGGCGAAAATTTGTCAATCATCTCGGCCGATCCGTGGCTTTATTATGATCTCGCCGCTTATACGAGCTACCATCATGACGTCAACTTTATCGACGAAACGACAGACTATCTTTACGGCTCACTAAAGCCACTCGAGCAAAGCTACTTCGGTAAAATCGATGACCTAGACAAATTCCTAGGCGACCGCGAAGCAATCTGGTATGTCGGCACCGAGCCAGAGGAGGGTTACCTAGAATTCCCGCGTGAAAATTGGCGCGTAGTAACTTCCGCATCTATGCAGTTTGACGACCGTGGCAATCGTTACCAAATCTTGAAATTAGAGCGAGAATAGAGATATAATTACGCTAGTCGGGGCGTGGCGCAGTTGGTAGCGCGCGCGGTTCGGGACTGCGAGGTCGCCTGTTCGAGTCAGGTCGCCCCGACCATCTTTTGATAGAATAGGGCAGTTTGCTCTATTTTTTGTTAAAATGAAATTAATATGACGGATCGCAAAATCGTAGAAAACATCTGCATGGGCAAAATGACGGATGCCGATACGCGTAAATTCCTTCAAGCTGCCCTTGAAAATACCCGCAAAAAGAGTCTTGCCGACGTCTTTCCGGCGGCCTGCTACGTGGTATTAAACACCAATAATTACCGACTCTTTCAGATTGCAGAAGAGGTAATCAATCAAATCTGGGTACATCTTTCTCAGCTTTATTCCTACTGGCGTTTCGAGCGTGTTGTCTACAACCTTTTCTGGCCGCGCGTCAAAAGCATCCGCAATATCAAAATTCACGCCGCCGAGCCGGATGGCGATGATATCTTTTGGGATTCGCTTAGCTGGATTCGTTCCATTCAGTTTACTCGTTTATATAATCCAGAGCTTTATCGTTATTTCGAAAGCATTTCCAAGCTCGATAATGGCGTCATGAAGGAAATCCCGCGCGAGTTAAAAGGCCGCGCTCTCGATATTAAGAACAAAAAAGCCACCCCAGAAGAGCAGTTCAATAATACTTTGCAAAGCAGCGCCGTCCAGGACGCAATGGTAGAATTCGCCTATTCCACTAACAGCGTCAACGAGGCACGCGTTTTGATGGATGCAATTATCAAAAAAGACGGCCGCATCGAGATGGACGATGGCGTGATTTGTATTAATCGTCTCCTTCGCGTAAACCGCAGCAAACGCGTCCGCACTTATATCTTGCGTCGCATTCGCAGTGAATATTTCTTCTTTGCAATCGGCGATGTTGCGGACTTCTTTATGTCCGCAGCGGTTGGCATTATGAGCGATTCTGAGTTCCAAGTTCTCAAGGAAATGGCGCCTTCGCTCGCAAAGCAATATCCGAATATCGACACGACTTTGAAACTTGCACGCGATAATCTCGCTGCAGAAAAATTCCAAAAGAAGACCATCCGCGAAAGTGAAATCGTAAAGAAAACCATTAAGCAATACTCATACAAGTACCGCCCGGTTTACGACATTGATCGTTTCCACAAAATGGACAAACAGTACTACGAAACTGCTGTTGCCGAGCTAAGCGCCGGCCAAAAGCAAGGCCACTACATGTGGTATCTTTTTCCGCAAATCAAGGGTCTTGGCCAAAGCAATAACTCGGAATATTATGGCGTAGAAGATCTTATCGAGGCAAAAGAATATTTTGCCGACCCGGTTTTGCGCGAGCATCTTCTTAATCTTTGCAACATTATTCTTAAATCCGATGTCAAAAATATTAAGAAAATCTTCCCAGAGCCAGACAATCTGAAACTCCATTCTTGCGCAACATTATTCCGCATTGTCTCGCCGCACCACACTGTCTTTGATAAAATCCTAAAGAAGTATTACAAAGGCGAACCTGATCGCGCCACGCTTTACCTACTTTCCAAAAACGACTAAATATTGTATAATATAAAAATTACATCTCATCAAATGTACGCTCTTTTTGATTGATGAGTAATAGTTATCTCAAGGAGGTGGTAGAGATGAACTTACCCAACAAGCTCACGCTGTTGCGCATTTTGTTAATTCCATTTTTTGTCATAGCACTGCTTGTACCGACTGGAATCACCTGGCAAAATTGGATAGCACTCGCTATTTTCGTCATCGCAAGTCTGACAGACCTTGCGGACGGCAAGATAGCCCGTAAGTACAATCTCGTGACGGATTTTGGCAAATTCATGGATCCGCTGGCAGACAAGCTACTTGTTTGTGCGGCACTGATTTGCCTAATTAGTCTCGGTCGCATCCCGGAATGGGCCGTAATCGTGATTATTTCGCGCGAGTTTATCATCAGTGGACTTCGCCTAATTGCCGCAGGCAAAGGCGTCGTAATAGCCGCAAGCAAATGGGGCAAGGTTAAGACAGTCTTTCAGATGTCTATGATCATTCTCATGCTTGCAAACATTCCGCAACTGGCAATCGTGACAAACATCGTCATGTGGATCGCACTCGTATTAACGGTCGTATCGCTTGTCGATTATGTCGCGAAAAACATCAGTCTCATCAATGACGCAAAATAAGCAAGAAAGGAAAATCCCCGGCTCAGCCGGGGATTATTGCGTTCCACCAAGCGAAGTTCGCAAGGTGCATGCCCATGAAACCAAAGACGGTAATGATATAGAAGATGTGACAGATCCAGACACTCGCAGACGCAAGGTCTTTCGAGCGTTTTACGCGCTCGTTTTCCTCGAGTGTCACTAAGTCGTTAACTTCCTCAACCGCCGTGTTCATCGTTTCAATGATGAACATCCAACTCAAGAACAGCACCATGATGATGTACTCTAACGCGATAAAATGGAAGATTATGCCAACGGCGGCGCCTACGATGATTTCAATCGGCGCAAGCCTGCGAATCGTGCTAGATTCTTTGAACATAATCTTTAGACCATTGTTCGAGTCGGAAATGTTCTGGAAGATTTGGCGAAACACATTTTTCTTATCAGGTTTCTTGTATGGCAAAGTGCTCACCCCCGTTCGAAAAAATTTAGGCAGTCAAAAACCACCTCTATAAATTATAGCACAAACAGCGCCAAAAGTCAATGAAACGCGCCCTCGCCAACCCCTAGAAATAGTGTTATACTAAGTTATGGTCGCGTGCTACGCGCGCATGTTTATTCAGTTCATTATTTAGGAGTGTAAATGCCAGAATATAAAAATACCGCAGGCAAGAAAAAGCCGCGCAAATCAAATAACGTACTCAATACCGTTCGCGTCCTTTCATTTTGGGTAATCGTTGCAATTTTCGTTGCGCTTTTAATGGGCGGTTTCAATTTTAACAAGCAAGAAGAAGTTGAGGAAAAGAGCATTACGGAAGTTCTCGCTCTCGTCAACGATGGAAAGATCGAAAAAATCACCGTTCACGGCACGGAGCTTTACGTCACACCGAAGGAAGATTCCGGTCTAAAGCCAATCGTTTCCCGCAAGGAAGCAGGCAGCTCTTTGCAAGAACAGGGCTTCGATGAGGCTGTTCGCAATCAACTAGTTAATATCGAGGTCGAAGAAGTTGTAGATATCTGGGGCAATATCCTAGATATCGCAATCATTGTTCTTCCAGTTGTATTCCTTGCTGGCTTCCTTATCTATATGATGCGCCAAGCTCAAAACATGAATAACCAAAACATCGGCTTTGGCAAGGCAAAGGCTCGCCTCTATGGCAACGAAAAGAACAAAGTCTTATTCTCTGATGTTGCTGGCAACGAAGCCGCAAAACAAGATCTCGCAGAAGTTGTAGACTTCCTCAAAAACCCAAAGAAATATGAAACTCTCGGCGCAAAGATTCCGCGCGGTGTCTTGCTCGCTGGTGAGCCTGGTACGGGTAAAACTCTCATGGCTCGCGCCGTTGCTGGCGAAGCTGGCGTGCCATTCTTCTCGATCTCCGGTTCCGAATTCGCCGAAATGTTCGTCGGTGTCGGCGCATCTCGCGTCCGCGATTTGTTCGGCAAAGCCAAGAAGAACGCCCCAAGTATCATCTTTATTGATGAGATTGATGCTGTGGCGCACAAACGCGATGCTCGTGGTGGCGCTGGTCGCGAGGATGAGCAAACCCTCAACCAGATTCTCGTCGAGATGGACGGTTTCGATAACGACACTGGTGTTATTGTTATGGCGGCAACCAACCGCGTCGATATGCTAGACAAAGCATTGCTACGCCCAGGCCGCTTCGACCGTCACGTCAATGTCACTTTGCCAGAGCGCAAAGATCGCGTCGAAATCCTCGGCGTTCACTTCAAGAACAAGCCGGTTGCTCCAGATGTAGACCTCGACGCTCTAGCTGCAAAGACTGCTGGCTCTAGTGGTGCAGACCTTGCAAACATTGCAAACGAGGCCGCAATTACTGCTGCCCGCGAAAACCACAAGGCCATCACGAACGCAGATATCACCGAAGCTTTCGAACGCGTCGCAATTGGCCCAGAGCGCAAGTCCAAGGTTATGAACGAGCAGGAGCGCAAAATCACTGCTTATCACGAAGCTGGTCACGCGATTGTCGGTCACGTTCTTCCAGATTCCGACCCAGTACACAAGGTCACGATTATTCCGCGTGGTCGTACTGGCGGCGTCACTTGGTTCCTTCCACCAGAAGATCGCAGCTACAAGAATATCTACGAACTCAAAGACGTTCTCGCCCGTGCGATGGGTGGTCGCGTCGCAGAGCGCATGATGTTTGGCGCAGATGGCATTACTACTGGCGCTAGCTCAGATTTGCAGCACGTTGCAGAACTTGCACGCAGCATGGTAGCAGAAGAGGGTATGGGCGCAAAGCTTCGCGACCAAGTTTTCAATACTAATGAAGTAAACTTCTTCGGCGATCGCGCAAAGATTTACTCCGAAAAGACTTCCGAAGTTATTGATGCAGAAATCGAAGCCCTCAACAAGGAAGCGGGCGCTCGCGCAGAGGCTGTCCTAAAGGCAAACAAGAAATATCTCGACGCTCTCGCAAAGGCATTGTTGGAAAAAGAATCTCTTGAAGAGGATGAAGTAAAAGAAATCCTCAAGGGAACCACACTTCCTACCGCTGCAAAATTACACGATTAAAAAGGAGCGAAAATGGCTAAACCAAAAACTCGCGAACAAATCGAATTCGAAAATCGCAAAAACATTTTCAAACTCGGCGTGCTAGTTTTTGCCGTACTCGTCGTAGTTGCTATTATTGGATGGATTATCGAAGCGCCAAAAACTGCCAAAATTAATGTTCTCGTCGCTCCGACCGACGCAAAAGTCACTATCGGCGGCAAGAAATTCAATAATGGCACTCATCGCATCGAGCCGGGTACTTATGATGTAGAAATTACTCGCGACGAATTCGAGGGTTATACCGGCCAAATCACCGTCGAAAAAGGCAAGACTGAGCGCCTCTATGTCTGTCTCGAAAAAACCGAGGGAAACAGTGAATATTACGATACTCACGAAAAAGATTATCAGACCTGCTATACGGTTCAAGAATATCTATCCGAGCAAAAAGATAAAGAAAAATATACCGACCCAATCTATAGTGTGGCTCCATACCATAATTACAATAAAGGATTCTATATTGACCCATACGCAGAGGATGACGGCACCATAAAAATCCAAATGACACTAATAACTTGTAGCGAAGAGCGCGCCGAAGGCCTCAAACAAAACGCAATCGAGTGGCTTCAGGGCAAAGGCATCAAAACTGACGATTACGAATTCATTTATAAAAGTTGCGCTTACGGAGACGAATAATGGCTGAAGAAAAAACAAAAAAAGAACACGTAATAATGCGCGTTGTATTCAACGTCGTGTTAGTCATTTTGATTGGTTTATTGTTGCTCTGGCATCATCAAATTGCTGGCAAGGAATATTTCTATATTGCCTATGCACCATTTACTGCAACTGTCCGCATTGGTGACAAATACTACAAGAACAATTCCTACAATTATATCGAGCCAGGCGAATATGACCTAATCGTCGAGCACGAACATTTCGAAACGGTTGTCGACCACATCACTGTGCCAAACGAATTTAATAGTTCCTATGGTGCGCTCGAATCCATCGACGATGAGGGCGATCGTATCGCGGCGGATGCCTACAAGGATTATCAACAAGTAGGGAAGGGCTCCGCGTCAGAATCATCGCCAGAACTTGGTTACGAAATCGAGCAATACCTTCCAATCCAGAATTCACTCTACAAGATCTCAAGTGATCTAAAGACCGAAGAAGATCGCACGTTGTCTTATAGTATCAACATCGAAGCGGGCGACGTCTATCTAGATTCCGCCATCAAGAAACTCTATAGTTTTATCGATAAGGACCCTGCTATTTCCGCATATACAATTTATCTCCCAGGATATGAGAATCCATTCGGCGATGCCGACCGGACAGATTTTAATGAGGACGCCATCGAATACGTCAAGAAATCCTACTATGCAACCATCAAAGACGGCGAATATAAATTTGCCGACACTGTCAGAAGCGGCCGTTATGTCGGTGTAGTTATGTGTACGCAAAAAGACACAGGTGGTGCCCAGTACAAAACCTCTCGTACAGTCCTAAAGCGTGATGGCGATAGTTGGACCATTCTCAATACGCCTTATCCGCTGGTGACAAAAGGTATGGCGCCAGAGCTTCCGACAACATTTTTGAACCGCATAAATCTTGTAGACTGTGGCGAATAAAGCGTGGCGTGGGGTATAATAAATAAGATATGAAACGTAGATTGCATTTTCGTTCGGTCGTTTCTTTGGCCAACTCACAACTTTCGGTAAAGACCGCTGCGATTGTCCTCGCAAGCTCTACGCTCTTGTCTGCGCTTCTCGGTATCTTCCGTGACCGCTGGCTCAACTCCATGTACTACGATACTTATCCGGCAGGCCTCGATGCCTATACGGCGGCTTTCACAGTCCCAGATTTCCTATTCTTCCTTATCACATCTGGCGCACTTGCTGTTACATTTATTCCAGTCTTCAATCAGCGTCTTATCAGCGGCAACAAAAAATCCGCCTGGGAACTCAGCTCTAGTCTAATTAATCTACTAGCAATTATTGCGCTCGTGGCTTCCATTTTTATGATGATTTTTGCTGATCCGCTAATCCGTTATATTGTTGCTCCTGGTCTTAATGAATCTGCGATGTCTCTTGCAATTAATATGATGCGCGTGATTGCAATAAACCCATTCTTGTTCTCGATTTCTACAGTCTTGTCTAGCATGCAGCAGGCCGTAAAGCGCTTTATTTTCTACGCAATCGCGCCAGCTCTCTACAATGTCGGCATAATCGTCGGTATCCTTAGCTTTACAAACGGTATAAATATCTTTGGCATACAATTATTTGAAGGTGGCATTATGGGCGTCGCCATTGGCGTGGTCTTCGGCGCACTATTACAGCTTGGCGCTAGTATCGCTGGCCTTGTCGGCCTCGGCTTCGATTACGAATTCAAAATCCACTGGAAAAACCAAGGTTTCCGCTCCGTGCTCAAGATGCTTCCGACGCGATCTATCGACCAGGGTATCGATTACGTCACTGGCATCATGAATACCAACCTCGCTTCTCGCATGGGTGAGCAGTCCATCCGTGCTTTCCAGCAGGCCTCATCCTTGCGTGGTATGCCAGTCAATCTAATCGGCGTCGCGATTTCAACAGCATTCTATCCAAAACTCAGTGAGGAGGCGGGGAAGAATGACGAAGAATCATTCCGCAATACTTTACGTTCCGCGCTTAGCTCGATTATCTGGATCTCGTTGCCTGTCTCCATCGTAGCGTTCTTTATCCGTGGCTATGTCGTATTCTTTATCAAGAACGGTGGCGACGCAAAAATCGCAAGCGTCCTCGGCGCGCTCGTTGTCGCAATCTTCACGCAGTCACTTTACCATATCGTTGCGCGTGGTTATTATGCCAAGCAGCAATTGCGCAAGCCGCTTATCATCTCGATTATTGCCTTCGTTGTTCAGGTCGTCTGTGCGCTATTATTTAGCTTCTTCAACTTTGGGCCAGAAGGTCTCGCGCACGCAATGTCTATCAGTGCATTGTTCGAGGTTGTTGTGCTTCTCGCAATCGAAAACCGCGACATGAATCATCAATTATTGAACGCTACATTTTGGAAATCCATGGGCAAGATCTTGCTTGCATCCATTATTACCGGCATTGTCTCCTATATCATCACAAAACTACTTCCACTTCGTGCAACGGATATCTCATTCTTCGCCGTATTCCCGAAGTTCTGCGTAATTGTCGGCGGTAGCGCAATTGTCTACATCATAACTTGTCTCATCCTTGGTGTCGAAGAAGTAAAACCAGTTGTCGACAAAATCGCTGGCGCATTATTCAAAAACGTTAAATAAAAAAATATCTCCCGCGAAGGGAGATATTTTTGTTGAAGTCTATTTATTTCTTATCTTCTTTGGCTTTCTTGTCGGCAGTTTTCTTAACTTCTTCTACCTTAGCCTTAACTTCTTTTTCAACTTTCTTGGCGGTCTTTTCTACTTTGTCGCCAAGTTCTTCAGCGCCGTCTTTGCCACTTTTAAAAAGCTTAGCGCCAGTCTCCTTAGTTTTCTTTACAGCCTTGTCGCCAGCTTCTTTAATGTCTTTGCGTGTTTCTTCGCCAGACTTTGGTGCCATTACGACGCCTGCAACTGCACCTGCAATTGCGCCGAGGATTGTACCAAGGATAAACTTTCCTGTGCCTTTATTTTCGCTCATTTTGCATCTCCTCCCTGAAGATTACTTTTTACTTTTCTTACCGTCTTTTTTGTTATCGGAAGCTTCGAGATAACTTTCGGCAAAGTGCTTTACCAAGCCACCTACCGTAGTCATATCGCGAACATTTCCGGCAATATCATCAGCCTTCTCAGCGATATCTTGGCCTTGAATCATAATCTTCTTGGCCTCTTTTGTTACGCTGATAAGTTTGACGATCAATATAATGCCCACCACTAAGAAGATGAACAAAGTCACCGAAAGCATTATTACTAATATCCAAGCAGGAGTCTCCATGAACTATTTCTCCATTTTGTTAAATTCTTCGTAAGCCTGGTAGTAGTTCTTTGGGTCGCCAGTCGTGAGCCATTTGCCCTTACTCTTGACTACAAATACATCACCAGCTTTAGCAAGTTTCGTAATAGCATCGACGGTCCAGAGCTCGTTATCGAGACCAGTATTCTTTGGAATCAAATGACTAAATACTTCTGGGGTAAGGAGGTAGCGACCATAAGAAGTGAGGTTGGATGGGGATTCTTCTGGGGTTGCTGGTTTTTCTACAATGTGGCTAAGAGTTTGTTTCTTCTTATCCTTCATTGCAATCATGCCGTACTTGTTCCAAACTTCCTGTGGCATTTCTTGCGCGGCGATAATTGCCTTTGCTTCTGGATGTTTTTCGTAAGCTTCCATAAGAGTTGCGACGTCACCCTTACCAAAGATGAGGTCGTCACTATACATAGCAATGAAGGCCTCGTCGTCGTTCAAGTATGGCTTTGCGGATGCAATTGGTGAACCGTTGCCGTAAGGATAGCTTGGATCCTGTTCGATAATGGTAATATCTGCCATATCGAGAACTTCTTTTACTGCCTCGAAGCGGTCAAGCTTGCCCTGAGATTCGAGCTGCTTGTAGACCTTTTCGCAAGGATTGTTGAAGTAATCTTCGTAGATTGGCTTACCTTCGTGAGTTGCCACGATGATAATATCCTTAATTCCTGCAGCAACACATTCCTCGACAACGTATTGCATGATTGGCTTCGCGCCAAGTGGGATCATCGCCTTTGGAATGGTCTTGGTAATTGGTAGGAAACGACTCGCGAATCCTGCATCTGTAATTACTGCTTTAGTCGGCATTTTGTAAGACATGTTATAAACCTCCTTCTTCTTACTGTAGCTTCTTTTTTATTAGTTCGTTAACGGTCGCTGGGTTTGCTTTACCCTTAGATTTCTTCATAACTTGTCCCACCAAGAAGCCGATTGCTTTCATTTCGCCATTGCGAACATCGTCGGCTGCTTTTGCGCATTCTGGAGCCGTCAAGACTTCATCAATGATAGCCTCGAGAGCGCCTTCGTCGTTTTCCTGTAATAGATTCATTTCTTTCGCTAAGGCATGCGCGGTCTTAGCGGTATTCTTCTTGTCATACATCTCCATCAATACGGCCTTTGCGCCAGTAGAGGAGAGTTCTTTCTTTTCTACCATTTCGGACAATTCGGTCAATTCTTCGGCAGTTGCGAGTGTAAAATTCTTATCCTGGTTTTCCTCGGAAAGAAGAACGCCAGAGAACCAGTGTGCTACGCGTGGCGCGAGCTTAATGTCTCTATCGCAAACCTCATTGAGGCGTTTTGCAAGGATAGGATAGTTAAGAATTGCTTCGCTTTCGCTGTGGTCTAGGTTGAGTAGGCCAAACTTCGAACGGTATTCGTCTGGCATCATTGGCATACTTGCCGCAACTTTATCTACGTAAGACTGTTCGAGTACTACTGGTGGTACGTCAGGCTCTGGCATATAGCGGTAATCCTGAGCCTCTTCCTTGCTACGCTGAGAAGTAGTCTTGCCGGTGGCATCACTCCAGCCACGAGTTTCCTGCTTTACTTTGCCGCCGCTTTCGAGAATCTCAATCTGGCGCTTAACTTCGTATTCAACTGCGCGTTCGATTGAGCGGAAAGAGTTGAGGTTCTTTGTCTCGGTACGAGTACCAAGCTCCTCGGTCTTAGAAACGGAAACGTTGATATCAAAACGCATATTGCCTTGATATAGGTCGCCGTTCGTAACGCCAGCATACATCATCAAGCGATGCAGCTCTTCGCAGTATGCGCGAGCCTGTGCTGCAGAGTGGATGTCTGGCATGGATACGATTTCGATTAATGGCGTACCAGCACGGTTTAGATCTACTAGGGAATAAGTGCCAAAGTGCGTAAGCTTGCCAGCATCTTCTTCGAGGTGCGCATGCTCAATATGAACATCAGAACCATCTGGAAGATGAATTACGCCAGCGCCAATGATTGGCTGATACATCTGCGTAATCTGATAACCCTTTGGAAGATCAGGGTAGTAGTAATGTTTGCGGTCAAAGCGGCTCGTAAGGTTAATCTTACAGTTCATCGCAAGACCAGCACGTACACATTTTTCGATTGCAGCCTTGTTTAGAACTGGCAACATGCCAGGAAGTGCATAATCGATTGGGCTGACGCAGGAGTTTGGCTCCTTGTCTACGGCGTCGTTATCTACGGCGCTAAATAATTTTGTCGCGGTATTGAGCTGTACGTGACATTCAATACCAATTGTCGTTTTATATTCGCTCATTATATCGCTCCTAAATCCTTTAATGCCTGTTTGTAAGTCTCGAGTGCGTGAGTAGCTTGCGCGTAAGTTGGCTGAAAATCATGCTCGTGCGCAATCTGGTTGCGCATTTTGTGCGCATGCCAGACGGCATTTAGCTGAGAAAACTTTTCTTTACCAACTTTCTTTAGGCGGTCACCCATCGTGCGGCCTGGTACGCCCATTTCGCAAAGAGCTTTGTCTAGTAACTTATCGCCATTAATGATTGCCATCGCATAAGAGGCTTCGCTCTCTTTTTGTAATGCGTTCTCGATGCGAAGAAAATCAACCTGGTAATCTTCCTTATTGAAGGAAGGGCCACGTTTCTTGGAAATCGAGATCGCTACGAATAGCAATACTCCCACCGCAATCACCGCAATCAAGAAGGCGATTAACGATTTATCCATTATTTCGCCTCCGCGATAGTTTTCGCGATATTAATTAGCATCTGATCACTTTGGCGTGGGCCGATTAGTTGTACGCCAATTGGAAGACCATCTTTGGAAGTGCCTGCAGGAACTGCGAGTGCTGGTAAACCAGCCATGCTCGGTGGCACACTCATTACATCTTCCATGTACATCTGTAGTGGATCGTTGGTCTTTTCGCCAAATTTGAATGCTGGTGCTGGTGCTACGGCACAAACTAGCGCATCGTATTTTTCAAATGCCTCATTGTAAGCATTGATAAGTAGCGTGCGAGCTTTCTGTGCCTTTAGGTAGTATGCATCAAAGAAACCAGAGCTAAGCACGAAGTTGCCAATCATAATGCGGCGCTTGTTTTCTGGCATGAAGCCTTCATCGCGCGTCTTACTATAAACGCTGTCGAGGTCGGTAATGTCAGAAGCACGATGGCCGTAACGGATACCATCGTAGCGGCTAAGGTTTGATGCCACCTCGGCAGGCTGGACGATGTAATAAATTGCCAAGCCATATTTCATAATCGGCATTTCGATTTCTTCAACCTCAAAGCCATTCTTTTTCATCTTTGCAGCATAATCGCGGACGGTCTTTACGACGTCTGGATCAACGCCGTCGCCCAAGAAGTCTTTAATAATACCGATCTTTTTCTTCTTCGGCTTTGCGTCTGCAAGTTCACGTGTCCAGAAATTATCAAGTGTTGTGGAATCTTTTGGATCTTTGCCTGCCATAATACTCATGACAAGATCAACGTCTTCGGCATTCTTCGCAAAACAACCCATGACATCGGTAGAGGAGGCCATAGCAACTACGCCATAGCGGCTTACGGTACCATAAGTTGGCTTCATGCCCCAGACACCGTTATAACTAGCTGGCTGACGAATCGAACCACCAGTATCGGAGCCGAGTGCAAATTGAACAATTCCGAGCGCTACCGCGGAAGCAGAGCCACCGGAGGAACCACCAGGAACGCGGTCAAAGTCTACAGCGTTGTGGGATGGGCCAAAATAAGAGTTTTCTGTACTAGAGCCGTGTGCGTAAGCATCAAGGTTGGCGCGACCAATCATAATTGCGCCTTCCGCCTCAAGCTTGGCGACAGCGGTTGAAGTGATTGGTGAAGGGAAGTTATCTAGCATGCGCGCGGCGGCCGTAGTGACACCCTCACGACTTAGATAGTTGTCTTTCAGGGCGTATGGCACGCCAGCAAGGCGGCCAACTTTTTCGCCACGAGCAATCTTCTCGTCGATTTCGCGTGCGCGGTCTAATGCGCGAGCTTCATTCATCGAGATAAAGCAATGGTAATCTTCGTATTGTTTGGCCTTTTCTAGTGCCTCGCGTACGAGATCGACGGCCTTGGTATTCTTGTCAGCAATTTTCATAGTACTTTCGGAACCTTTATCTGATTATCTTCGCTCTCGACCGTAAGCTCGAGCAAATCCTCGCGATTTGCCTCAAAATCTTCAATTACGTCTTCGCGCCAAACGTTTTGCATATCGAAGCACTGATAAGTTGGCTCGACGCCCTCGGTATCCAACTCGTCGAGCTGGGAAATATAACCGACGATATTGTCGAGATCTTTCATCAATGGCTCAATCTGATCTTCGCTCAGCGAAATATTTGACAAATCTGCCAAATGTAAGACATCTTCTCTAGTAATAGCCATAGGTCTATTATAACAGAGAAAACAGCGGAGTGGTACTAGATATCAGACAAAGGCTCAATATCGGCACCAAGACTGCGCAAGCGGTTGGCAAAATCTTCGTAGCCGCGCGCAATTGAATAAACATTGCGCAGAATCGATTCGCCAGGGGCGGCAAGCATTGCAAGCATAATTACAACGGCCGGACGAAGAGCTGGTGGAGCCATCATCTCGGCTGGACGCCAGTTGGTTGGACCAGTAATAAAGATGCGGTGAGCATCAAGAAGCTCGACCTTTGCGTTCAAATTCGTAAGTTCCGTAGAATAGATTGCGCGGTTTTCAAATACCCAGTCGTGAATCATCGTACGGCCCTCTGCGGTTGCCGCAATCAAAGAGAAGAATGGCAAACTATCGATGTTTAGGCCAGGGAACGGCATTGGATGAATCTTGTCGATTGGCGCCTTCAAGTCGGATTTCAGGAGTTTTACGTCCACCAAGCGAGAGCGGCCATTTTCGGACAAATATTCTTCGCTAAATTTCATCTTTTGGCCCATGCTGCGCAAGACCTCGAACTCAATTTCGAGGAATTCAATCGGCACACGTTTAATTTCAATCTCGGATTTAGTTGCTACGCCAGCCGCCACGAAGCTGATTGCTTCAATTGGGTCTTCGGCTGGGGCATATTCTACGTCGCGACTGATTTTCTTGAGGCCATGCACGGTAATATTTGTTGTGCCAACGCCATCAATTTGTACGCCAAGCGTTTGAAGATAGAAGCAAACATCCTGCACCATGTAATTTGGACTTGCGCCCACGATGGTAGTATTGCCCGGATAAAGTGCGGCCGCCATGATGGCGTTTTCCGTAACTGTATCGCCACGCTCAATCAAGACAATCTTCTTATCGACTGGCTTAATGTTCCTTACGGTTGCGCGATAGAAACCAGATTCGCTCTTTGCGTCTACTTCGAGGCCAAATTCCTTCAAGGCATGAAGATGCGGTTCTACGGTGCGAGAACCAAGCGAGCATCCGCCCGCATAAGGTAGTCTAAATTCTTTGAAGCGATGAAGCAGTGGCCCCATAAACATAATGATGGAGCGCGTGCGGCGAGCGGCCTCGATATTTAAATTTTCAAGCAAAAGACGTTTTGGCGGGGTTATCTTAAGGTCACGATTATTATTAATCCACTCGGTCTTTACGCCAATTGATTCAAGTACTTCAATAATGCGATAAACTTCTTCAATATGCGCCAGATGAATAAGTGTGGTCGGGCGATCATTCAAGAGAGAAGCACAGAGAAGGCCAACGGCTGCGTTTTTGGATGTGTTGACGGTTACCTCTCCGTGGAGCTTCTTGCCGCCATGGATGCGATATCCAGCAGTAGCACCATCATTAACGGTTACAATCTGTGTACGCAAAGCATGGCTAATCTTGCTGATTATCTCGAGAGAAGCGTTCTGTTTCCCATGCTCAATTCTATTAATTGCGGATTGGCTCGTTCCGATTTTCTTCGCGAGTTCCGACTGAGTCATATTTTGGCGGGTTCTTGCGGTAGCGATAAGCTCACCGATTTCCACCATGTAATCTGCTTGCTTCTTCATAATTCAAATATATCACGAAATGCATAAATGCAACAGTAATACTGTAAAATGTTGTAAAAATAACAAAAATAGTGTTAGAAGCATAAGAGAAAACGCTATATATAGCGTTTTCGGTCAAAAATTCCGTATCTGTAATCGTTGTATTATTTACATTTTTTATTGCAAAAGCACTATATATAGCGTTAACATTATTTTATCGAACGCTAAATGTAGCGTTTTGGAAGCAGAAAAAACAGAAAATTGATTCAGAACGACGGAGGTTAAAATGTTCAAGTCAATTCGAAAGCGAGATGGGAAAGTAGTCGCTTTCAAAGCAGATAAAATCACAGAAGCAATCGCAAAAGCCGGGGCAGCAACCGGCGAATTTGGTCATGACCGCGCAGAAAATATTGCCGAAAAGGTAATTCGCGTTGCTCAGGAACAAATCAGTAGTCGCATTCCAACTGTAGAACAGATCCAGGATATCGTAGAAAAAGTTCTCATGGAATCCGCTTTCAAGCAGACCGCAAAGGCTTATATTGAATACCGCGCAGAGCGCACTCGTGTCCGTGAGGCAAAAACCAAGCTCATGCAAACTTATGACACAATTTCTCAGCTCGACGCCGAGGAAGATTCCGATGTTAAGCGTGGCAACGCAAACGTCGATGGTAACTCCGCAATGGGCAAGATGCTTCAGTTTGGCGCAGAAGGCTCCAAGGAATATGCCAAGATTTGCATCCTCAAGCCAGAATTCAGCTGGGCGCACGACCATGGCGATATCCATATTCACGATTTGGACTTCTTAGCAACCGGTACCCTAACTTGCTGCCAGACTGATGTTCTTAAGCTCTTTGAAAAAGGCTTTAATACAGGTCATGGCTTCCTTCGCACTCCACAGTCCATTGGCACTGCTGCCGCTCTCGCCGCAATTATTCTTCAGGCTAACCAAAACGAGCAACATGGTGGTCAGTCCATTCCTTACTTCGATTACTGTCTAGCCCCATCCGTCAACAAGACCTTCCAAAAATCCCTCAAAGAAAATCTCAAAAAATACAACGATTTCACCGGCAAAGATTTAAAGATTGAAATTAAAGACGATATCACTCTTGGCGACGACAAAAAGCTCAAAAAAGCCAAAGTGCCAGATATCGTTATCGAAGACTCGCACAAAGACACCGAGCATCAAACGCTCCAGGCGATGGAAGGCTTCGTCCATAACCTCAACACTATGCATAGCCGTGCCGGTGCACAGGTTCCATTTACCTCTATCAACTTTGGTACCGATACGAGCCCAGAAGGTCGTCTCGTTTCCAAGATGCTCCTCGAAGCAACCATGAATGGTCTTGGTCATCACGAAACGCCAATCTTCCCAATCTCCATTTTCAAGGTAAAGGAAGGCATCAACTACAACCCAGGTGATCCAAACTACGACCTCTTCAAGCGCTCTATGGAAGTCTCCGCAAAGCGCCTCTTCCCGAACTTCACCTTTATTGATGCTCCATTCAACCTTCAGTACTACAAGCCAGGCGATCCAGATACCGAAATCGCAACCATGGGCTGCCGCACGCGCGTCTTTGGTTCCTGCTTCAAGGAAACTGATGGTCACGTTGCTGGTCGCGGTAACTGTTCCTTCACTACGATTAACCTTGTCCGCATCGGTATCAAACACGGTATCTGCCTCGGTGAACGCAAAGAAGCAGACTGGGACGGTTTCTATCGTGAGCTCGACGAAAAGCTCAACCTCGTTGCTGAACAGCTTCTCCAACGCTTCGAATTCCAGGGCAACCAAAAAGTTAAGAACTTCCCATTCCTCATGGGTCAAGGCAACTGGGTCGGCAGCGAAAAGCTTGGTCCAAACGATAAACTCCGCGACGTTATCAAGCACGGTACTCTATCTATCGGTTTCATCGGCCTCGCCGAAACGCTCGTTGCTATGACTGGCAAGCATCATGGCGAATCCGCTGAATCTCAGGAGCTTGGCCTTGATATTATTGGCCACATGCGCGAATTCTGCGATGCAATGACCAAGAAGCACAAACTCAACTTCTCGCTCCTCGCAACTCCAGCAGAAGGCCTCTCTGGCCGCTTTACCCGCATGGATCGCAAGGAATACGGCAAGATCAAGGGTGTAACCGACCGCGATTTCTACACCAACTCCTTCCACGTTCCTGTATATTACCCAATTTCTGCATTCGACAAAATCGATATCGAAGCTCCATATCATGCACTCTGTAACGCCGGTCATATCACTTACATTGAGATGGATGGCGATCCTTCCGACAATATCGAAGCCTTCGAGGCAGTTATTCGCCACATGAAGGAAGCTGGCATTGGCTACGGTTCCGTCAACCACCCAGTCGATCGCGACCCAGTTTGTGGCTTCTCCGGTATTATTGAAGGCGACGTCTGCCCAGGCTGTGGTCGTCATGAAGCTGATGGTGAATTTGGCTTTGAACGCCTCCGCCGCATTACCGGTTACCTCGTAGGTTCCCTCGAGCGCTGGAATGATGGCAAAAAGGCAGAAGAAGCAGCTCGCGTAAAGCACAATGTTTCCGTTGGTCAATACGACCAAGCTACCAAAGTTAAGCGCGAAGCCAAAAAAGCTAGCCAGAAAGCTGCTGTAGGTAAAGAATAAATGCCGGCCAAAGGAGATTTAGATCCCAGCACTGTAGCCGATCCAAACGGCAAGCGCAATCGTAAAACTAATATCCTTTGTGAGCCGCAAATGGATGTGCCCGAGGGGCACATCCTCCTCTCTGGGGATTTAGAGCACGATTCTATCGTTAATGGCCCAGGCCTTCGCGCCGTTCTATGGACGCAGGGTTGCCGCCAACGCTGTCCTGGCTGTCAAAATCCAGAAACCTGGACCGAAACCGAAGCTGGTGCGCTAGTTACTATCGATAAAGTTAAAGAAGAGCTCCGCGCCCTCAAAGGTCAATCTGGCATCACTTATTGTGGCGGCGAACCGCTCTTGCAGGCCAAGGCACTACTCGAGATTACCAAATTCTGCCACGAAGAGTTGGGTTGGAATGTTTGGTCGTTTACGGGCCTCATTTACGAACAAATCCCACGCGATTCTGATGCCTGGAAGCTCGTCGAAGAGCTCGACGCTCTTATTGATGGTCCATTCATTATGTCGCAGCGCGATTTGACACTAAAATTCCGCGGTTCTCGCAACCAGCGCATTCTACATCTCGACCACGGCAAAATAGTATCAGAAGAATAAAACTATCTTATAATTATACCATATTATGCGTAAAAAATCAAGCGTAAGCAAAAAGCAGCTCTATACTGAGCTACTCCTAAAATCTGCCGCCGCATCTCTTATGATTGGACTCGGCGACTACGTCTTATTAAAGCTCGGCAACCCACTTGGGCCATTCCTTTTCGCGTTCGGTCTCCTTGGCGTTTGCGTAATGGGCGCCAACCTATTCACGGGGAAGTGTGGCTTCCTGATTGAGGATAAAATCAAACCCCTCCACCTTCTGCTAATCTTACTTGGCAACCTTGTAGCCGGCTATCTCTTCGGCCTAATGTTTAGCGTCTGCGACGCAGATATCGTGACGGCTGCTCAAGCCAAAGTTGCCAGCTGGGATTTTTCCTGGGCCTTCCTCATCAAGTCAATTCTATGTGGCGTCATCATGTATCTCGCCGTCGCAATCTATCGCAAAGGCTCAAAGCTCGGCATTCTGTTTGGAATCCCGCTCTTTATCCTTTGTGGTTTTCAGCACTGCATCGCAAACATCATTACGCTTGGGGTCGCGCAGACTTTTAGCTGGACAATCGTCTTGGCCATCGTTGGTAATTTTGTTGGCTCGTTGGTTACCTGGTATTTGTGCCGCTCGCAAAAGTAGGTCGCGCGTTTACGTGATCTTGCCGCAGATGGTATTATAAAAGCGTAAGAGAAATGAGAAAACTGAGCGATATATTTTTGAAGATATCGGCGCTTGCGCTAATAAGTCTGTTTTTGTCGCTCGTCATACCAAACGGCTCTGCTAGCGCAATAGGATACAAAAACTGGCCTCAAGAATACAAAAGCTCGTGGAAAATAAAGACGCTGAGCTCGTCGGATTTGCAGTTGGTTGCAAAGTATTATCCAAGTAGCAGTGGAAATAGCTCTCACTGTCCTGGGCGCAATAACGGCGTAGGTACTGTTTGTTATCCGACTACTTACTACGGGCAGGGCGGCATCATTACAAAAAACTATTTTGCTTTCTCTGTTTTTAAGGGCGATAGTAGCAATAATTATATTTATTTTGCCGACCGAAAATCTCCATATAAAGTAAAGAAGACCATCAGCGGCAACTGGGGTCATATGAATTCTTTCTACTATAGCTGGGATACCAATGTCTTCAAAGTTGACGAGGATAACAGATGTTATAGTGGCGTTAACGGCGAAAAAGTGGGCTGCAAAAATGAGGGCGCAAAAGCCTGGAGCGGCATGGGACATGGTCTAACCTGGCAGGGGCGTGCACAGTTTAACGGATATGTGGCACTGGCAGTCTGGGACTGCAATTGTAGCGACTTCGGCCAAAAATGGGGTTATCGCGAAAACGAAAACGCCGTATTCATTTACAAGACAAATAGTCAAAATATTTACAAGACATTACACATACCAAAGACGGTTGTCGACGGAGAAATAGAAGACGTATCGTTTGACTCGAACGGTGACCTGTATATTTTCTACAATGGGCACAACCCATATACGCTAAGCTTCTATAAAGTCAAAGGTAGCCTTATCTCTAAAGACCTCGGTAATGTCGGGGAAGACAAAAATGGCGGCAACGGCGGCAACGGGGGTAGCGGCGGCGGTAGTGGCGGTAGCGGCGGCTCCAGTGATGTTGTAAAAGAACAGGAAAATCGCGCCTGTACTACGCTCTTGCCGGATGCTTGGTGCAACGGCGGCACAAAAGGTGACGGCATCTTTAATATGATTAAACTCGCCGTAAATGTGATGGCTTTGGGTATCACGGTATTATCAACAATTGGAATTATTATCTCCGGCGTAATGATAGTGACGGCGCGTGATAATGTCGGCCAAGTTGCGGCTGCCAAGAACAGAATATACAACATCGTAATAGGTCTTACTCTCTGGGGAATTCTTGCTATCGGAATAAACTTAATATTGCCTGGTGGCGGAGAAATCTTGCCTGGGTTATTTTGATGGAGTAGTAGATGTTTAATTGGCAATCAGTAAACAATGATGGACGCTCGAAATCGAAGACGGTGTCGGTAGTAGTGCTACTAGTTGGAATTGTCATAGTTGCATCAATTCTCCTTTTTGTGGCCTCGCTCGTACGTTCGAAAAAAGTAGCAACTATCGATCTTGGTTGCGGCAGAAAATGGGATGTTGTTTCGTATGATGAAGAAGTCATAAAGATTGCCAGTTCAAAATATGATGAAGTTACCAAGTGTCAGACCTACACAATTGAATCTGTGAGCGATAACGCCACAGTAATCACGTTCTCTAGCGGCGTCCAAGGCGACAAGGAAACCCGCTTCTTTTACGTTAGTGTTGAGGACGTTGGCATAGAGGTTAATGAAAAAGATGGTGGCTCATCCGAAAACCGGAGTCATAGGTACGACGAATACATAGATATGGGTACTTATGATGGGGAAGAACACGAGGGTCTACACGACGGCTATTGACAATTTCTTAAAAGTATGATAATATAGATAACGCATCAGCAAAAAGAGCTCATGTGTTCTTTTTAAGAAATTGGTTTCACTGCAGGGATTGTCATCTCAATCCCGCCCATTCTCATGGAAGCATCTTGCCATCACCGCAAAGAAGCGGTTAGGAGTGAACGTGATAAACGTTTTTGATCATAGAGTCAGAGAGTTCAACCTCTCCGGCACATTCGTCGCACGCAGTTCCGTAATTGGCTGTACACTTTCCAATGACATGATTCTGCCGAAAGGCTCCAAAATCATGTATTGTGAGAACTACAATGATGTAAGTGATGGAAATGGTTACTCCGTCGTCGACGTGAGTGGATCATATGTTGAGGAATTCTCCGAATTTTTCACCATCTTGACTCCCAAGGACACCATTTACTTCATTGCCAAGAGACGCTATTAGCGTCACTTTAACCAACTTCTTCCACAGGCTCCTCCGGGAGCCTTTTTCCTACCCAAAAAAATACCCTTGCGGGCATTGTTTATTCTGGATGGTGGATCTTACTGGGCTCGAACCAGTGACCTTACGAATGTGAATCGTACGCTCTAGCCAACTGAGCTAAAGATCCATGTCAAGATTATACCACGCCACGGCGTAACGGAAAGCCGCGAAACCCACCAAACGCTATTGCATTTGCGTACTGCTTATGCTATAAATAGGGCATATATTAACGGGCGAAAGCCCAAAAATAAAAAGGTCAAAACAAAAATATGAAGGTCAAGAGAGCAGTAAGCATGTTTCTTGCTGGCGCACTTTGTGTTTTGTCGGTGTTGGTCCCATCGGCGGATGCAAATGCGGCGTCTGTAACAATCGCAAAATCAACAACAACGGACGATAATACTACCGCCCCGATAAGAAGAAGAATTAAAAACTTAAGTGCTGGCACGACAGTCAACGCTATATTCGATTACGAGATTATACCAGACGTCAAAAACCCGGCTGGCGCACTCAATGAGCCAACCTCGGTTCAAATCACATTTAATGACGTAGTCGCATCGAGTAGTGAAGATTCTGCGGAAGTAATAGCGGAAGCTTATGGTGTCGTAGATTTCACGGGCACAACATACACCACCCCTGGTGATTATTTCTATAACATCATCGAGGTTTCTTCTAATAACTCTAGCTATGAAGTTGATGAATACTCTTCATACAACTTAATGGTTTCCGTCCGTAACAAGATGGAGGAGGTTGACGGTACCGAATTTGCATCTGGTGATTTGGAAGCAACAATTCTCCAAACAGTCGAAAATAAAAACACTGGCGAAAAGGACGTAGAGGCACTCTTCGGCGCGCAGGAAACTTCTCGTACGATGTTCCACATTTCGACTGGCGTCGGTGGCAACGCTGGTGATCTAGATCACTGCTTCACCTACAAACTAGAAATCATGGAGGGCGCTGGCCTCACAAACGGAGATACTATTGATATCGATTACGATGAAGCTGGCGTAGGCCTCTGCGATTCCACTGCAACCATCGCAACAGTGGGCGGCTCCACCTATATCTACCTCAAACATCATCAGCAGGCATTTGTTGGTATTGATACATATTCCAATATGCTCGAGCTCCCTATCGGTACAAAATACCGCGTTACTAACGAAGGCGACGACGAATATGCAGTTTCTCTAAACAGATACAGTGGTGGCATGGGTGAAGTTATCGACTTCGAGGAAGGCGAAACTCGTACGACTGGCATCGTAGAAATTACCATGGCAATCGACGATCAGGGTGCAATTTTTAACCACTCCAAGACCATGGGTGTCCTTACTGGTGTATCTCTCAAATCTCTCCCATACATCGTCGCAGGCATCATCTCTGCAGTAGGTATTTTCCTAGCCACAAAAGGCTTCATTAACGTAAAGGCTAAAAGGAGCTAATATGAAAGCAGGCAAATTATTAACTTTAACCTTTGGCGCTGTATTAGCTGTCTCTAGCCTCATTACGCCATACGCTAGCGCCATGACCTTCGGCGAAGATTTCGATTTCGAAGATGAAAACGGCGTCCCGTTCAGCACTGTTATTGGCGGCACCACAAAGGTATCTTTCAAACGTATTATCAAGGGCGTCTCTGGGACATCAAATGTAGATGTAGATTTCATCTATTCCATTACTCCTGGCGCGAACAACCCAGCTGGTTCTACGGATGCACCATTTTCGGCTGTAGTAGAATTCAACGATGTGACACCAACATACGATGAGGCGACCGGCCAATCTGTCGCAATTGCTACTGGCGAAATCGATTTTGCTGGAACATATTATGAGCGCCCAGGCGACTATGAATACATCATTCGTGAAGCATCTTCGACGAACGAAGCTTATGAATTGGACAGTAACAGCTATACGGCCGTAGTCTCCGTACGCAACTTTGATGACGGTACCGGTGTCTATATTCCTGGCGGCAAAAACTGGCTTCAGGGTACAGTTGTACAGGGTATGGTAAACAACCTTACTGGCGAGAAGGAGGATGACCCAACTTTCGGCAACAATGTTACCGAAAAGGGCATGATTGAACTCCTCTCTCAAGAAAGAGGTAATGCGGCAGATGCAGAAATTTGCTTCGAATATACGCTAAACATTCCGTCCCAGCCAGGTGTAACTACTAATGATATGGTCTTCAATATTGGCTACCAGACCGCGCAGGAATCTGACGGCACTGATATTCCTTATTGCGAAGGCAACCCAACTACCGCGAATGTCGGCACGAATACAAAAATCTATCTTAAGCACTGGCAGACTGCATTTATTGGCCAAGTCGCCAATGGTGCAAACCAGCTCCCAGCCGGCATGAAGTACACTATTACTCAGGCCGCCGTAGATGGCTATCAGACTTCCTGGAATGGTCAGAATGGACTTGGGGCATTAGCAACGCATAACAGCCTCACTACCGGTGAGCAAACTGTAGCTGCGGGTCGCAATGAGATTAGCTTCGAGAACGTCAAAAACGCAGCTGTCTTTACTGGCGTAGTCCTTGGCGCACTTCCATATATTATCGCAGGCGTCATCGCTGGTATCGGTGTAGCAGTAGTAATCTTCATCAAGAAGCATTAAAAGGAATTTCTTAAATAATGAAGGCAATCGTAGACGAAAAACGCGCTTGGCTATATCTTTGCGCAAAAATCGTCGCGATTGTCTTCATTTTGTGGTTATTATTCGGTGTATTTTTTGGCATCCGTCGCTACGTGGGAATTTCGATGACCCCATATATCGCAGACGGAGATTTACTCTTTTATACGCGTCTAGATCGCGACTACAAATCGGATGATGTCGTGCTATACAAGAAAGACGGGAAGTCTTATCTGGCGCGCATCGTCGCATTGCCGAACGAAACTGTCCGTGCGAGTAAGGATGGTTTTCTCTACGTAAATAACGAGCAGGCAACCGACGATTCAGTTTGTAATGACGATATTGAAATCAACAATATCAACTCAACTTTTAGTAAGCAGCCTTTTGGCTACTTCTTATTAAATGACAATACGGACGATGCTGAAGATTCACGCACCTTCGGTCGTATCGAGGAGAGCGACATCTACGGCAAAGTCATCACGATTATTCGCACGAGGAGGCCATAACGATGAGCAAGGCTTCAAGTTATCGCACCTCGGCGAAGATTCGTTCAGTTCTAGAAGTTACCGTAAACGCTCTTGCGTTTTCTATCTTCATTTTTATCGCACTTATTTGTATTTATGGCATTTTCGACATGCAGCAGGTTGAAACCAGTAGCGTCCTAGATAGCGACCTCAAGTCCCTCACTCCAGATAAAACAGATGACAGCATGCTCTCTATTGAGGAATTGCAAAAAATCAATCCAGACATCCAGGGCTGGCTCACGATCGATGGCACGAACATAGATTTTCCGGTAGTTCATACCACCAACAACTCCAAATATCTCTCGCGTAATTACAAAAATGAGTATTCCGTCACCGGCGCAGCCTTCATGGACTACCAAAACACCCCGTTTACTGATGATTATTCGGTCATTTATGGCCACCGCGCTACTAGAAAAGTCATGTTTTCCGAGATTACATCCTACAAAGAGCAGGAATACTTTGACGCTCACCGTACCGGAACTCTCTATACGCCAGACGAAGTATACGACCTCAAGGCTATCGGTTTCGCTATCATTAACGCCACCTCTTGGCATTATTACGACATCAACCGCATCAAGAATGGCCGCAATAACGACATTATTAGTTACATCAAGACCGATGGCCATATTGTCGCCACGGATGATTATAAAACGGATAAGCTCCTCCTCCTATCTACCTGCGATAAAGACTCCAAACACTACCGCAACATCCTCCTCTTGTCCATGACTGTTCGCGGCTCGACAGACAACTGATAAGATGTTAAAATATAACTAATGAATCCAAATATAGACCTAGAGGCGCTCGAAAAAGAGCGTCAAGAGATAACAGACTTCTTAAGTCAGCCAAACGCCTATGCTGACGCCAATTTTGCTGCAAAAAACCGTCGCCTTCAAGAACTAGAGGAGCTCATTACGCTTGGCAAAAAGCGTATCCAGCTCCAAAACGACATCAAAGAGGCAGAAAACGACCCAGAACTCGCCGAAATGAAGCCAGATCTCGAAAATGAGCTTTCCGAAACAGAGAAGAGACTCACCGAAATGCTTATCCCACGCGACCCTAATGACGACAAGCCTGCCATCATCGAAATCCGTGCCGGTGCTGGCGGTGACGAAGCTAGCTTATTTGCTGGCGACCTATACCGCATGTATCTCCGTTACGCAGAAACTCATGGCCTCAAGACCGAACTTCAGTCCGAATCTGTTAATGACGCTGGTGGCTACAAGGAAGTAATCTTCCGCGTATCTGGTGACCAACCTTATGGCAAGCTCAAGTTCGAAGGTGGCGTTCATCGCGTCCAGCGCATCCCAGTTACCGAATCACAGGGGCGCATTCATACTAGTACCGCGACCGTAGCTGTCCTCCCAGAGGCAGAAGAACATGATCTCGAAATCAACCCAGAAGATCTCCGTATCGATATCTATCGTTCTGGTGGCCACGGCGGCCAGGGCGTCAATACTACCGACTCCGCTGTCCGCATCACGCACTTGCCGACTGGCCTCGTCGTTGCCATGCAAGACGAGCGCTCCCAACAACAAAACCGCATCAAGGCTATGACGGTTCTTCGCAGTCGCCTTCTAGAGCGCAAGATTGCTGAGGACCGCGCCAACGCATCTGACGCACGCAAATCTCTCATCGGTACCGGTGACCGCTCCGAAAAAATTCGCACTTACAACTTCCCGCAGGACCGCATTACTGACCATCGCATCCATTACAGCCGCAGCAACATCTCCGCCGCAATGAATGGCGATATCGAAGATATAATCGAGGCGCTTCAAGCTCATGAACGTGAGCTCTTGGCTTAAAGAATCTCCTATCGACCATCTAGATAGCGAGCTTATTGTTGCTTTTGTTCTCGGCAAGGACCGCACTTTTGTGCACGCCCACCCAGAATACGTTTTTACAGAGGTAGAACTCGCAAAAATCCAGGATTTTGCCACTCGTCGCGGAGCAGGGGAGCCTCTCGCCTATATTTTGGGCACCAAGGAGTTTTATGGCCGCAATTTCCGCGTCACTAGGGATACTCTCATCCCGCGCCCAGAGACTGAGGCACTTATCGACCTCGCGAAAACCCTAAATGCGCAAAAAATCCTCGACGTCGGGACGGGAAGTGGTTGTATTGCAATTACTCTAGCGCTAGAAATGCCGCAAGCAGAGATAGAAGCCGTAGATATTTCGCCAAAAGCTCTCGAAATCGCTCAAGAAAACGCCAAAAATCTCGGCGCAAAGGTCAAATTTTACCAGTCCGACCTATTAGAAAATACCGGAAAATACGACATCATCGTTGCAAATCTCCCTTATGTAGACAAAAACTGGGACTGGCTCGGCCCAGAATTAGATTACGAACCAGAAACCGCTCTCTATGCCGATGATGGCGGGCTGGAGCTAATCAAAAAGCTCATCAACCAAGCTCCTCAGCATTTAAATCACGATGGCTATCTCCTCTTGGAGGCGGATCGCAGCCAGCATGAAAAAATCGCCAGCTATGCTAGCGATTATTTCGATATCTTATCTAATCCTAACGACCAGACCTTGGCGTTATGCCTGTGCCTCCGGTAAACTTCTTTGGTCCACCCTCAAAAGTCCTTACGCCACCAGCAAATCTATCAATCTGTGCAGCGCGATGCTCAGCCTGTGCCATCCTATTATCTCTAAGTTCTGCGGCAGACATGCGACCAAAACCGCGGGTTTTTGATACCTCTTTTGCGCCATTTACCCCTCTGGCAGCGCGGTCATATTTGCGAATACCGCCAGCGTTAAGCTTGGAGTTCATCTCTTGTCGCGCGAGATAAACGTCGTCTCCACCCGCATCATGAATGGCCTTTTGCGCGTCCGCGAGTGCTTTCTCCTCTACAGACATCGCTTTTGGCATAAAATTCCTCTGTTGCGCAACCGACGCCTGTCTATAAGCTTGAATGTTTTGACGGTTCTTTTCTAGTTCAACACGATCCTCAAAACTCTGGTTTGCCCCCTGTGCAACCCCTAAATATCCGCCATTTTGCGCATCCGCATAGCCAGTACTATGCACAACATCCGCAGAGGTGGTCTTGGTGATTCTCTGGATAAGCTTAGAATTCAGTGCCATATGGCCTCATTATAACACCCAAATTACCCCTGTTCAAAATGTTTATGTATAACATATTTTTCGCTAATGGTAAATTATATCAAAATGGTATTGACAAAAATCAAAATCTTTGATATAATAAGTCCAGCTAATTGCAAGACTGCGAAAGGCCTCAGCAAGAAGCGCAAAGTTAACAAATCAGATCATTACTGCGTATAATCAATGTACGCAGTAGGAAGAAGGTTGGTTGTAAAACAGCAACCCCGGTATTTTACGTCCCCGCCGGTAAAAAGGGGCTTAATCATATATAGCGCTTCGGCGCACCCAGTCGAATAGTCCGTGAACTACACTGCAAGTCCTGTCACGGCAGGCAAATATATGAAAGGGCCCCACAAGAAAGGTGGGGTAATAGGTGAATACCATGGCTAATAACAAAACTCTCGAACAGCTTATCCAGGAACAGAAGGCTTTCTCTGCCAACGTCGGCAAGCGTGTCAACGCGCACACCGATAAGAAGGCTCAGGAGGTCAAGACCTTTGTCGCTGCCGCCGGCGGTCGTGCCAACAAGCACACTACCAAGGAGGCAGAAGCTACGCGCAAGCGCAGCGACGACAACCATGCCGAGACTCGCCGCCACAGCGACGAGAACCATGCTGAGACCCGCCGCAGGATCGCCGCCCTTGAAGAGCGCGTGACTCCTGGTCAGGTGATCGTCGGCATCATCCTCGGCATCATCGCGGCCATTGCTCTTTGGCTGGCTGAACACGACGTTATCGTGAAGCCGACTGCGTTCGACGCGGCTGGCAACGTTACGGCGTACGGAACCGATGTCTTCATGGTGGCTCTGTTGGCTATCGTGCTTGGCATCTTCGTTTTCTTCGTGGTGACTTGGCTTATCGGAGCAATCCGTAAGGCCATGAACCGCTAATCTGTGCCGTCATATAGAAAGGAAGGTGATAATATGACGAACAAGGCATTCAGGAGGGGAGCGCTCATTTCCGCAGTGCTTCTTATCCTCGCAATTTGTGTTTGCGTGCCTAGTGTCCGTTCTAACATCGCTCACCTGGCTTATGCAGCACAGGATCGAGTTGTTAGGTACTTCAATAACGAAGTACAGGACGATGGGATTGCAAACAACAACTACAACTTTGGTCCGGACCGCAAGGCTCAGGCCGATAAAGCTGTAGCTGACGGAAAGGCCCAGACCGTACAGGAATGGGTCGCAACCAATAACGGTGAAGGGGACTTCTTCTACTCCATCAGTGTCGACCCTGCGCTCTGCGCGGCAGTTGCACTCCATATGGATGAGAGCTTGGAGCTTCCCGAAACCATTCTCGTTGACGAGCAGAACGTGCTTATCGGTCAGCGTGCCGATCAGGCGCATCTGCACTTCTTGAAGGACCAGAAATACTGGGACAGAGCTCAGGAGCTCATCAAGAAGTATCTTACCTCTGGTGAGATTCGCATCGAGCACCTTAGCAACTACACCTCTGCTATGTATATGTGGAACAACGGACTTGAGGGCAACAAGCCTTCTGTAATCGTTCGTAACACCACTAATGCTGGCGGAGACATGGTCGTGTTTGACCTCGGCAAGCCGGGAATCGTCAAGTTCAGACTTCAATGTGGTTACCAACCCATTGACATTCCTTATTGGCCTACTCCCGACAAGCCTCCGGTACCGGACAATCCGGAGCCGGACGAGCCCGAACCCGACGAGCCTACTCTTGAGCCTAAGGACCGCGACGCGGGACCTCAGGCACAGGGTGAAGGTCAGCCTGGTTATGAGGACTTCGGTGGCGGACAGAACCACGACAACGACACTACTCAGACTGACGAACCGCAGAGCCCGAGCACTTACACTCCGCCTGCAGCTCCGACTGAGGACAAGTCTAGTCGTCCTGCCAATACCACGTCCGACGGCAAGCCTGATGGTTCTAGCGGTACCCAGAGCGGTTCCCGCACAGTCGATACCGACAACGGCAAGACTGAGAGCCACGGTGGTCAAGACTACAATGTAGTTGCCGGTGATGGTCAGAATCATACTGACCTGAACCAAGTCCAGGAAACTCACAGTAGCGATACTGTTGAGCCCGCTGTCAAGGATGACGGAGTCAACCAGGGCGACCTGGATCCTGACGACGTCGAATGACGCGACCACCTTCTTCCGCGCGGGCCTAAAACCCGAGCACCTTAAAGGAGAGCTGATCCCGCAAGGGTGAAGTAATCTCGGGGAGGGGCGATATTTGCCCCTCCCAACTTCCTTGTATTATACTTAGTAATGATCTGGTTTGTAGACGATTAACAATGCGGCTAGAGAGATTAAACAAACATTCTTAGAACTAATAACTAAGAAAGGAATTTATAATCCATGAATAAAATCGCTAAGACTAGCCTTGGCATTGCAGCCGTTGCTGCTATTGCTGGTGCTGGTGCCTACATGGCCTTCGCATGGGGTCCATCTCGTACTACATATACGATGGATAAGCCAGCTGACCACGTAGTCTTCAACTCTATTACTGACAACAACAAAGAGGTCGGTGATGAGCGCTATTTCGTAAGTGCTTCTGAATACACCGGCGACGCTTCCAAGAACTATTGGAGCGACAAAACTCAGGTTGAGAACGGTAAGGAATACGTTGTTCGTATGTATGTACACAACAACGCAGCTTCCAACCTCAACTTAACTGCTGAGAACGTACGTGCATACGTCGTTCTTCCAACTGACACTGCTACTTCTATTACTGTAAGTGGTAAGGTCTACTCCTCAAATGCAAACCCAACCACTGTTTGGGATGAAACAACTTTTACCTCTAAGAATGGTGAAAAGTTCAATCTCGCTTATGTAGATGGTACTGCAAAGTATTACAACACCAAAGATGGTAAACTCCGCACCTTCAACCTAAACGCTTCCAACCTTTTGACAAACAAGGGTGAACTCCTTGGTTATGACAAAATGGATGGTAAGATCCCTGGTTGTAGCCAATACTCTGGTTATTTAACTTTCCATGTAAAAGCTCAATTTGCTGAAAAACCAGCTATTGAAGTTTCCAAGGAAGTTAAGATTCTTGGCTCTGACACCTGGAGCGAAGAAGTTAAAGCAAAATCTGGCGACACTGTTCGCTATCGCATTCACGTAAAGAACTCTGGTAATACTACCCTCAAGAACATCGTTGTACGCGATATTCTTCCTACTGGCTTAACTTATGTTAAGGGCACTACTACTATCGTTAACACTGCACATCCAAAGGGCGTAGCCCTCAGCGATGGCATCGTTACCGACAAGGGTATTAACCTCGGTGATTATGCAGCTGGCGCAGGTGCTTGGTTATACTTCAACGCAACTGTTGACAGCTCCGTAAGTGAAAAATGTACTAACACTCTTCTCCGCAACGTAATTCAAGCTTCCGCTGGCACCACCACTGGTACCAAGGAAGACACCGCTGACGTTCTCGTCGACGGCAAGACCTGTACTGAAGGTTTCAAGATCGACAAGATGGTTAAGCTCCCAAGCGAAACCGAATGGCATGAAACCGTAAAAGCAGAAGGTGGTTCCAAAGTTGACTACCGTATCCGCTTTACCAACACTGGTAACGTTGCTTTGAACAATGTTGTTATTACTGATACTCTTCCAGAACACATGAGCTATCTCACTGGTAGCACCAAGCTTGATGGTAAGGCCGTTTCTGACGGTGTTATCTCCAAGAGTGGTCTCAATATCGGTAGCGTAGCTGCTGGTAAGACTGTTTCCTTAACCTTCCAGGTACTCGTATCTGAAACTCTTAAGGGTAAATGTGAAGATTCTACCCTCACCAACACTGTTAAGGGTACTTACAACAAAGACGAAAAGACCGCAAAGACTGATACCGCAGTCGTAAAGATTGATGGCAAGGTTTGTGAAGAAGACAAGCCAGGCTTCAAGATCGACAAGATGGTTCAGCTTGACGGTGGCAAAGAATGGTCTGAGACCGTTACTGCTAAGGCCGGCGACAAAGTTCGCTTCCGCATTCAATTCAAGAACACCGGTAACACTACTCTCAAGAACGTAATCGTTCGCGATAACCTTCCAGAAGGTATGACCTATGTAAAGGGCAGCACTGTTCTCTACAACAAGGCAAACACCAATGGTAAGACTCTTGCTGACGGTATCGTATCCAAGAGTGGCATCAATATCGGTAGCTACGACAAGGGCACTGAAGCAACTATTTACTTCTATGCAACTGTCAACACTTCCTTGAAAGATAATTGTGAAGATACAACTCTCACTAACGTAGTAGATGGTTGGTACAACAACGATACAAAGACCACTGAGTCTGATACCGCTGATACCAAGGTTGAAGGTAAAGTCTGTGAAGACGAACCTGAAGAACCAACCCCAACCCCAGAATTACCAAAGACTGGTCCAGTCTCCGTAATTAGCGGTCTAGTTGGCGCAGCAAGCGTCGCAACCGCTGCAGGTTACTACATTATCAGCCGCAAAAAATAAGTTGACCGCCTAGTATAGAGCTTCCCAAAGCTTTAAGCGAGACGGGAAACAATTCAAAAAGGCCTCTGGAGAAATCCGGAGGCCTTTTTTGTTTCGCAATTACAATCCGCTTATGTTATTATATAAAATATGAACGAGGGTGATAATTTGGGTGCGGCGAATGGTGGCGGCGCACCGCAAGGGAATAACACAAACAGTCAATCTTTTGACCCACCAAAAGAAGCAATAACTAGCACTCCGGAGCCAGAAGATTCCGGCAATATTCCAACCGTATCTACGGCCGGAGTTTCAAACAGTAGTAAATATTTTGGTGCACGCGGACGACGAAGTTCTCGTGGCCAATTCGCGGAGCAGCAAACAAACTATGCCGCCGCGCAAAACATCGCATCAAACCCTAACACCCCTCAATTCTTTAGTGACGCCGTCATGGCGGATAATCCATACCCAACCGAACCACCAAAAAAGAGCAAGCTCCCGCTATTTGCTGGAATTGGCGTAGCTGTCATTCTACTAGTTGTAGTTATCGTTGTCGCTGTTATGCCGAAAGGCGGCGGTGGTGGTGGCGAAGATGGCAAGAAAACCGCTATGGAAACTACTTTTAATAGCGCCGACGTCACCAATATCAATAAGATGGAGTCGCTCTATAGGCAAATGATTAGGGAAGAAATCCGCGGTAGCGACCTTGCTGCGCAGGATTTTCATGAGGATATCGAAAAAGGCACCACCTCTTATAGGAACGTCCTTAATGCTATAAAAGACAAAGAAAAGCAGCTCAAGAAAGAAGACAAAGACGCCAAGATCGATGACATTATCACCAAAATGGAGAAGAATGTCGTAATATTTGAAGAAAACTACAAGCAATACGATGCATTCTTTAAGGCATTGGAAAACGAAAAAGAAGATACTATTAACGAAATCAGTGATGAATCTATTAAGAAGCTGGCTAAGAGCTACTATAACCACTACGTTTCATATCAAAAAACTCGTAAGGAATTTCGAAGTGCAGGCTGTAGAGGTGCTGAAACCGAGTTAAGTGCTAGTGAGCAGCAAATTTGTGACGCTTATGAGGATAAGCTAGACGAAGAAGAGACAGCTATGAAAAGCTCCACGTTAATGAAGAAATTATTCATTGGCGATGACGAAGGGACGATTAGCGATAATTATGTAAAAGATTCGATAACCGAAATCTATCTAAAAATAAGAAATAGCGGAGTCAAGAATGAAGACGAAAATAAAGAAAATTCTTAAGGTTTTTAGGCCGCTACTACTTTCTGCGGTAATTGTGGCTAGCTCTATTGCTATTCCGATTAACGAGGCGCATGCGGCTACTATCCCTAATGGTATTGGTTCTGCGGAAATCAGCAAAATTCATAAAGACCTAGGTGATGAGGCTTGGGCTCAGCTCACCTGGCACATTCTCAAGAAGTGTGTAAAAGGTAGCTATGAAGAGCGCGATACTGACTTTGTGCCTAGCGAAATTCTTACAGATGATGACTTCTTTGACTATGCGCGCGGTCTTAAAGGCGTCGTTACGATGCCAACAGGCTATTATCTCGAGAACAAAGTCCAGGGAAATGGTGGTGATGATGGTGCAATTTATTGTCGCCAAGGCAATAATAAGATCTTAACCATCGCAGCTGATGCGGCGGGTATTGATTATCGCCAGATTCTTTGCGACAATAATAACCCTGGTATTATGTATGACCGCGAAAAACCATCACGTGGTTGTAACCCTTCATCTACGAAGGATGCCTACCAGTTCCATTCCGGCTGGAATTCCCACCTAGAAAAAGTTTGGAATCAAGTTAAAAGTGCCAAAGGCTGGGCGACTTCATGGGGCGATATAGGAAACTATGGTGGCGTCAATGGCTATGCTCTGTATGGCTACGAGGCAGGCTATAGGTGTGGTTCAAGTGCTGGCACCTTCCAGACGGAATCCGAAAAACCAAGCGGTTATTATATCAACCCTGCACTAAAGAACGTTGGTCAGGATGCGGGCAAATCGTATGAGTACTTTACCGCAGATAATGATATTGAGTACGAATTCGTTAATCGTAGTGACATTTCAAACTGTTCGGATCTTATTACTCGCGCGAATTCAGATACGATTATTACGGCGTTCGTCGAAAAAGTCCTAGTTACTTTCAATGATCGCTGTAAGAACTTCTACCAAAACGAAATTGATACAAAGGGAGACAAAATCGCCGACGAGGCAAAGGATCAGTTTAATGGTCTAAAGAATGCTGACCAGGGCACATATCCATTCTTGGAAGACAAAGACGATCCGAAAGATCCAACGGATACTGAGGACAAGCAGTGTGTGACCATAGAAGGCATTCTACATCCAGAGCAGACAGACGATGATTCGTTTGCCGACGACGCTGCTGCTGATAATGAAACAAATGAGCCGAACTGTTACACGAAGGCAGGTTCTCTTGGCTGGATTCTCTGTCCGCTCATCGATAGCTTAGGTACATTCATTCTTGAAAAATACGAGCAATGGATCGTCCCAGCATTGCAGATGGACGTGTCGCTATTTAGTGATAGCTCAGATAATGGTACCTTCCAGGCCTGGCAAATATTCCGAGATATAGCCAACGTTCTGTTTGTGATATTGTTCTTATTCGTTATCTTCTCTCAGCTCACTGGTGTAGGCATCGATAACTACGGCATCAAGAAGATTTTGCCAAAACTCATTGTTGGCGCAATCTTAATCAACTTGTCGTACATTATTTGCCAGCTCTCTATCGACGTATTTAACATTATGGGACGCGGTATTGGATCGCTCTTTAAGGGCATTTCCGATCAGCTCGGCACGATAAGCTCGCTCCAGGTAGATAACGTTACTGCACCAAGCAGCGCATGGGAGAGCTTCCTGAGCTCCGGCTGGAATACTGTATTAATCGTGATTGTAGGTGCGCTTGGCGTTGCTGCCGTATTGTCGCAGGGTCTAGCAATCATTATTCCAGTGCTATTGCTCTTCATCAGTATTGCATTCTCTATATTTACGCTCATTGCAATCCTTGGTATTCGCCAGGCTGCCGCCGTTCTTCTCGTCGCAGTTTCGCCATTAGCATTCGCATGCTATATGCTACCTAATACGAAACCTATCTTCGATAAGTGGTTCAACTTCTTCAAGGGCTTGCTCATGGCATTCCCAGTCTGTAGCGCATTGATTTATGGTGGCGATATGGCTGGTAAGATTCTATTGACTGCTGCCGGTCAGAACACTTGGGTAATCATCTCTGCGGCCGTAGTAAGTGTCGCTCCAATCTTCTTCATTCCAAAGGTAATTACTGGCTCGCTCGGTGCTATTAGCGGTGCAGTTGCCAGATTCGGTGGCGGACTTGGCCACGGCGCAAAGAGATTTGCTGGCGGCCGTCTAAGCAACAGCTTCCTCGGTGATCGCGCTCGCTATAACCAACAGATGCGCCAACAGAAGACTATGGCTCGCATCGGCGACTACAACGCCACACGCGGTCGTAAACTTGTTGATAAATACAATAAGAAGGGCTTAAGTCCATCCAATATGAACTCTCGTCAGCGCAGGGCATACAACAGCGCTATGGGCGCAGTAAATGCAAGAAACCAAGAGATGGAGAACGCATACGCAAGCGACTTCGCAGCAAAGAGTGATGACGACATCCAGAGAGAGCTTGTCGATGCCGCAAAAAGCGGTAAGCTCGATGAGAATATGCTTACTGCCGGTCTGGGCTCCATTAATGATAATGATCAGCTCACCCAAACGCTTAATGCACTCAATGGCACGGAAGCTGGTAAGAAGATGCTCGAATCTGCGACTGCTCAGCAGCGTCTAGCCGGTGTATTCCGTGGTAAAGACGATGTCATTAACCAAAGCATTGGTAAATTAATGGCCCAAGGTAAGACCTACGAACAAATGAAGGCTGATGGCTCGTTGGCTGCGAAGGTTCAGGGTGCCGGCGTAGATGCCATGAAGGGTATTAATAAGGACGCATTCAAGATTGAAGGTGCAGCAGACTTGTTTAGCGATGAACAGCTTCGTGCTGCAGCAGCAGCCGGCTATACCGGTAAGACTGCAGAAGAGTTCAGCAAGATGATGGAAGGCGTCTCTTCGGACAGAAAAGAAAATATCGTATCTGGTATGACCGCAGAACAGGTCGCATCTCTATCGCAGAGCTCGCTCGATTCTCTCGGCGGTGCAGAAACCGTCAAGGCCAAGGCGGAAGATGCAATCAATACGCTCAATTCTGCAGATGGACAGAATCTACGTACGAAGATGGATGGCAACGTCATGAACCAGCTTGGTATTAAGAGTGGCAATGGTGGCGACGCTGCATCTGGTGGTAGTGGTCCAGCTCCATCTGGCAACAATGGTGGTGGTACTGGTGGTGGCGCACCATCTAGCGGCGGCTCCAATCCTCCAGCAAAGCCTGTCGTAGCAAAAGTTGAAGGGAAGGCTGGTACGGTCAATATCCGCGAGGGTGATCGTCCAGGCGAGTACAAGACTGATTCCGGCATCATACTAGGTGGCGGTACAGTAGATAACATTCGCCACAATAATAACGGCGGAAATAATGGCGGTAGTTCCGATGGCGGCATAATAATAGCCCACTAAAAAATCCCCCCGAAAGGGGGATTTTTGTTGCTTCGAGATTTTATTATTATTTCTTCATTGCGGCTTGTAATACATGCTCAAATAGCATACATACGGTGAGTGGGCCAACTCCGCCAATCTTTGGCGTAATTGTGAGGTCGTCACGCTCGCGTACAGCTTCATCGAGATCGCCCTTAATTACACCACCTTCCGAGGCAGTGCCGGCATCTACGACTACGCAGCCATATTTAATCATCTCAGTCTTAATTAGGCCAGGTACGCCGGTAGCTGTCACGACAACGTCATAATCGGCAAGCTTATTCAAATCGTCGCCTTTATGAAATACCGTGACATCGTAATTGCTTTCTTGCCACATCTTTTCAAGCGGCGCACCGACTAATTTACCGCGTCCAACAATCGCAAGCTTCTTTTCTTGCAAATCTACGCCATAGCTAGTGAGTAGCCAATGAATCGCCATTGCAGTGGCAGTATCGGTCTCGCCGCGCAAACCATCCACGTCTTTCTCCAGTGGAATGAGATCCAAAATATTCATACTACAATCCTTCAGCGGAAGCTGCACGATGATACCGGTGACATTCTCATCGTCTGCGGCCGTGCGTAGTTTTTCTTCTGCGTCACTAGCGGAGATTCTGATTACCTCTACGCCAATGCCAATATCGTCACCATATTGTTGCTTTAGAGACATGTATTTGGCGATTACTGGCGAATCGTTATCATAGAAAATTGCGAGTTTCGGGAATATTTTTCTGGCGCGTAATTGGCGAACTTGTTTCGCCTGGCGTTCTTTTACGTAACCAGCAAGCTCTCGCCCATTTAATTCTTTCATTCTTCTCCTAATTCCATTGGCTCTTGTTCGAGTTTAAAGCCATACTTCTCATAGACTGCATCGATTACAGCCTGGCGGGCCTTTGCGAGGTCTGCGTAGCTCTTTGCGGATTCATTAATAAGTACAAGTGATGCCTTATCGGATACGCGCATGCCATAGAATTCCTTACCTTTAAGACCGGCATGCTCGATTAGCCATCCACTTGGAATCTTTCCGCCGTCCCAGACTGGAATTCCTTTTTTCTCTGCGGCCGGAATTTCTTCTTCGGAAATGTATACATTCTTGAAGAATGAACCAGCGGACGCAAATTCTGCAGGATCAGGCAACTTACCGGCGCGTACTGCCGCTACGCCATCACGAATTACCTGTGGGCTAAACTCGGTAATATTATTTTCGTCAAAATACGCCTGAAGGGAAGTGTAAAACGGTGGCTTGAGCCAATTCTTATGCAGATTCACCGTAACACTTGTAATAAAGTAGCGTCCAACGCCATCGCCAGTATTGAATATGCTATGGCGATAGCCAAGATCTAGTTCATCTGCCATCATATGTTTAAAACAGTTATCGCGGCAGTCGTATACGCAAACGGAATGCAACGTCTGGGCAATTTCCTGACCGTATGCACCGACGTTTTGTACTGGTGCAGCGCCGACGGTACCAGGAATCTTGCTGAGCGCCTCAATGCCGCACCAGCCATAAAAATCACCATTCCATAGTTTTACGCTGTATTCTACTAAATCATCAAGCAATTCGCCGCTCTTTGCGCATAGACGAATTGTCTCTTTGTCGCTATCTATTACGTAGATACCCTTCAGTTTATTGACGAAAATTACTCCATCGAAACCTCCATCGCGGCCAATAACATTACTGCCACCGCCAAGAATATAAGTTTTTAAATCTTTTTCGCGCGCAAAACGATAAGCCTCTGCAAGGTCTTTATCTTCCTCTATCTCGATGACATACCGAGCGGCGCCACCAAGCCTCATGGTTGTTAATTCTGATATTGGTACATTTTCGCGTATTTTCATATATTAATTATACCATGGGATGCATATTTTAAAGTGATAGAATATAGATAAGTGCGCCCGTAGCTCAGTGGATAGAGCACTGGTTTCCGGTACCAGGTGTCACAGGTTCGACTCCTGCCGGGCGTACCATGGAGGAATAATGGAAAATCTAGATAAACAGAAAAAAGAATTAGATGAAACAATCGACGCGGCAATGATTTTGGCAAAGTATAACAACAACTTTCGCCATCGCCTCGTGCGCGCTCTGGATAAATTCGATAGCGAAATCAAAAATATTGCTACCGAGACAAAAGTGCAATATCCAGCAGATTTACTAATAAACGAACCCATCCATAGCGACCCGGGTAATGTTCGAGAAATCGCAAATAAAATCAAGACGTATTTCATGGACTACGGCGTAGATGTAGATATCGAAAACTGTGACGTGAATGCGCAAATTTCTAGATACTCCTGTTTTATCCATTCCGCCAAGGAACCCGTTAAAGTCACGAAGGCGGAGAAAGATCTACTAAAGCTCCTCAAAAATAACAGCGTTCGCATAGTTAAGAATCCAAAAACTATCGATGTAGAAATTAGCAACAAGACGCTTGGAACCGTAGACTTTGGCGAGCTGATTAGTTATAAAGTTACTGACTTGGTTGACCCGCTAACTTATGCCGTCGGCAAGGATATGACTAATGTCTACGGCAGCCTCACGAAAGCAAATGGCATTATTATTTCTGGCGGAAGCGCCTCCGGCAAACAGGCCACTATTCGCGGCATCATAGATTCTATTCTGTTTCGCAATTCTAGGGATGATATTGAAATCGATTTTCTAAACCTCAAGTATTCCAACTTCGAAATCTACAATAAAGCCCCACAAGTCATCATGGTTGCCGACACGCCAGAGCTTGTGACAAAAACTCTAGATAATCTTATCGAGCGCATGGATATCTGCTTCGACCTTCTTTCGAAGACGAAGATGAGAAACATTGAAGAGTTTAATGATAGTGCATATGGCGACAGGAAAATGCGCCACACGATTATTGTGATTGACGAGCTAGCGAAGTTGTTAGAAATTGACCGCAAAATTGAGGATAAGCTAATTCGCATTTTGCAAGTTGGGCGCGCAGTCGGCTATCATCTCATTATTTGTACTGGTGAAAATGATTCTATTTCCGTAAAACTCAATGCAAATTGCATGGATAAAATCATCCTAAAAGACGGCCTTGACAAAGAAGCGGATAAGCTCATCGGTCTCGGTGACGCCTTTTATGATTCCGCAAGCGGCAAAGAACATGTGCGCCGTCGCGTACAAATCGCATTTCATAGCCAGAGTGACACGCAAAAGATTTGCGAATATCTTGAAGCGAACTCAAAATAAGCATAGATAAACACCTCTGTCATCTCAGAGGTGTTTTAAAGTGCTATAATATCCCCATGCACCCGTAGCTCAGTGGATTAGAGCATCTGTCTTCGGAACAGAGGGTCGTGGGTTCGAGTCCCTCCGGGTGTACCAATTTTTTATGGGATTTTTATGAAAATAGAGCTACTACCAATCAAAACTCGTATCGTCCATCCGCCAAAAGACGAAATCTGGGACATCATCGACAACCTAGAGGTAAAAGATGGTGATATTATTTTTATTACGTCAAAAATTGTCGCTATTCATCAAGGTTATACTGTCAGCAAAGATAAGGCTGCAAAAGAGGACCTTATTCGCCAAGAAGCGGAGCGCATGATTACCTATCGCAATCCGACGGGGAATTATAGCGTTAATCTTACAGTGGCTCACGGCGTATTAATTCCGGCCGCCGGCATCGACGAAAGCAACGCGGATAATCATTACATTCTGTGGCCGCGCAATATTGATGAATTTTGTCGCGAAGTTAGGGCGCGCCTTATGAAAAAGCATGGCCTCAAAAAGCTCGGTGTTGTCGTAACGGATTCTCATACCACGCCTTTGCGCTGGGGTGTCACCGGTCTTGCGATTGGCTTAGCTGGCGTCGAACCACTCGAAGATATCCGCGGCAAGAAGGACTTATTTGGCCGCGAAATGCGCCTAACTCAGGTAGACATGATTGATCCTCTCGCCGCTATGGCTGTAAATACGATGGGCGAGAATAACGAATGCACGCCAATCGTTATCATGCGTGGCGATTTCAAAATTAAATACTCCGACAAAGCCTCAATGGACAATTTCAAAATCGAACCAGATTACGATTTGTATCGTCCATTGCTCGAGGCTTTGCCAAAAGTCGAAGACTAGTTTAGTGCTTCATATACCATTTTGCGAATTGGTGAATCGCATCGCCGTAGTATTTGCGTTTTAGCTCGTAGCTTTCGTCGCCAATTTCTGCTAGCGTGCGCGTTTCGCCGTTCGGGATGTAGAAGAAATCGTGCCATCTGCCATCGTGGCCGCGCATTTCGGTAATTATTTTGCCGGTACTGCCGCCCTTAAAAACGATTGGATCTTTACCTGGTTCGCAGTATGCGAAACAATGTTCGATGTACGCCTTGCGGTTTTTCTCGTTCTTGATTAGCTCGAGAAATTTTTCGACGCCAATCTGTTTATCGAAATAGGCGTTATATGGGCCAGGTAATCCACCCAAAGCTTCGAGATACAAGCCAGTGTCGGATTTTAGGCAAGCTTTGCCTAATTTATCTGCGCCATATTTTGCCGTGAAAGCGACAACTTCGGCGCAAGTTTTTGCCTGGATTTCATAAAGCTCAAAGTCGGGATCCATTATCTCAAGGTCAAAACCATACTGGTCTGCGAGCACTTCTTTTGCTTCGCGGAATTTATAAATATTGCTAGTAAGATAAGTTATTTTTTTCATAAAAAACCTTTCAAAGTATAGTAAATAATCGATGTATTAAAATAAAAGACTAACGCTCATGCTCAAAGCGCGCATGCTCAACGTACGCATGCTCATACGCAAACAAAAACATCGACTTTGACGTATTCATGACTGATGTCTTGTTTAGTGTATTCATACTACTATTGTATCAAATAATTTCGGCTTTGCTATAATAAAGCTAATGAATATTCTCGAGACAGAAAATCTCACGAAGACTTACGGCAAGGGTGATAACAAAGTTACTGCCGTCGACAATGTAACGCTCAAAGTTAAGCTTGGCGAATTTGTTGCTATTATTGGCGCCTCGGGCTCCGGTAAGTCTACATTGTTGCATTTACTTGGCGGCGTTGACCGTCCGACTTCTGGCCGCGTTCTAATAAATGGGGAAGATATCTTTAACTATTCTGATGACGAAATTGCTATCTATCGTCGTCGCGAAATTGGTATTATTTATCAGTTCTACAACCTCATTCCTTCACTAAATGTGGCGGATAATATTACGCTTCCATTAAAGCTAGACCACAAAAAGGTGAACGAAGAGCACTTAGCTCAGATTCTAAGAATGCTAAAACTTACGCGCGTAAAAAATCATCTTCCAAATCAACTTTCCGGTGGCCAGCAACAACGCGTCGCAATCGGCCGCGCACTTATTTCTGACCCCACGATTATTCTCGCCGATGAGCCAACCGGCAATCTCGACTCCAACAACTCGAAAGAAGTTATTGGCCTATTAAAGCAGGCAAACAAAGATTTTCATAAAACCATCATTATGATCACGCACGATGCGAATATTGCTGCGCAGGCGGACCGCGTTATTACATTCGAAGATGGCAAAATCGTCAAAGACAAAAGGAACAAAAAATAATGGGCATCATTGCGCAGCTTACGACGAACAGCATTAAAGAAAATAAGAAGCGCACGATTGTGACTATTATCGGCGTCGCGCTTTCCTGTGCGCTCATGATTGCAGTTGGTGGCATGTTTGCGAGCTTCCAGCAGATGATGAAAGATTTTGCGATTTCTCGCTATGGCGATTATCACGACATGTACATAAACGTACCAGACGATGCGCTACATTGTTTTAGTGACGAGTCGGGTGTAAAAAGCATCAGCTACGGCGTGATAAATGCCGACATCAATGAATACTTTGATGCGACCATGATCGAAAAGACCGATGGCTATAACGCTGATGCGGAATATAGCGCCGTGATGGTTTATTATAAAAAACCACAGCAATATATGGAGATTCGTGAGCGCCTTGTCGCAAATATTAAAAATGAGACCAACGAAAAAGTAAAGGTTATTACGAACTCTGAACTTTTGCGCTACGAAGGTATTATGGGCGACACGACTCTTACCACTGTCCTCAGTTTGGCAGGCATCGTAATCGTAATTATCGTCTTTACAAGCATCTTTGTTATTCGCAATTCGTTTAGTATTTCTGCTAGCGAGCGTACGCGCGAATTTGGTATGTTGCGCAGTATTGGCGCTACCAGTTTACAAATTCGTTCCGCAATGTATTTTGAGGCACTAATTATCGCGATTGCTGGCATTATTTTGGGCACGGCAGTCGGAATAATCGCTATCCTATGTTTGGTACAAATCGTAAACGCACTTACGACCGAACTATTTATAGCCGATGATATGAACGGCATTCGCGTTGTAATCCCATTCTGGATTTTTGCGATTGTATATATGCTAACCTTTGTCGTAGTGTTCTTATCCTGCCGCTCCTCGGCGCGCAGGGCTGCAAAGATTTCGCCAATTGAGGCACTCCGCGGTGTCTATGATACTAAGGTCAAAAACAAGAAGCTCAAGACTTCAAAATTAATCCAGAAATATTTTGGTATCGGCGGTGTGATCGCGGATAAAAATCTACGCCGTAGCCGCAGAAAATATCGTACTACCGTAATCTCGCTAATTGTGAGCATTGCGACTTTTGTTGGCCTTGCAAGCTTTCTCAACTACGGCAAACGCGCAATCGAAATGGAATACGGCGGCGTCTCGTATGATATACAAGTTGTAACGGCAAACGAACAAAACGTTTCGGATATTACAACGCTTTCGGATATTGATAAACTAACTGTTGCGCGTACGATTGCTACTGACGGAATCGATATATTCATCCTCGACAAAGATTCTTTTGCGGAATACGCAAAACAGGCCGGAGCGAAGGTCGATTATGAAAATACAGTGATCCTCAACGGCTACGCGGACGAGCAATATGGAAGCAAACACACCATAAAAAGCGTCGTTGATTACGGAGCAGGCGATACGGTAAAAATTAACGTAATTCACGCAGACAATGAGAGCTATGATCCAGACGAGAAGACCGAGTACGAAATTACGATTTCAAAGTCTACCGATAAATGGCCAGAAGTCTTCAGTAACTACTACTCACCAATGTTTGTTGTGTCGGAAGATTATCACGACATTGAAAAATTTGAGCAAACATATCAGCGCAAAAACTACCAGGTCTTCATTAATACAAATAAGTCCAATGACGTCGAAGAAAGAATCAAGAATATCTTCGATAAAAATCGTCCAGATGATGGCGGATATTATAGTGACATGATTCATAATGTTGCGCAGGAGCGCCGCATCATGAATAACTTAATGTTGCTTATTTCTATATTCTTATACGGCTTTATTGTTGTAATAACTCTAATTGGCGTTACAAATATCTTCAACACGATTACGACAAATGTAATGCTTCGCTCAAAAGAATTCGCAATGCTAAAATCCGTCGGTATGACCGAGAAAGAATTCAATAACATGATTCGTCTCGAGAGTGCGCTATATTCTCTGAAGTCATTATTGATTGGTCTTCCAATCGGCATCCTGATCTCGTTCATAATATACAAGGCTCTCGCCAATAGCATTGACTTTGGTTACGTGTTCCCATGGCGGGCGGTACTGGTTGCTATAGCTGCAGTAGTACTACTTGTCTCGATAATAATGAATTATTCCGTAAAACAAGTATCAAAGCAAAATATTATAGAGACGATTCGCAACGACAATATTTAAGGAAAGTAGTAAAATAAAAGCATGAACATTTTGGAAATTAGCCATCTTATCAAAACTTACGGCAAAGGCGATAATCTCGTAAAAGCCGTAGATGACGTTTCTTTTTCTGTACCAGAGGGGCAGTTCCTTGCTATCGTTGGCGCATCTGGTTCTGGTAAGTCCACGTTGCTTCACATGATTGGTGGGGTAGATAATCCTACTAAGGGCGACATTATAATCGATGGCGAAAACATTTCCAAATACAACTCGGACAAACTTGCAGTTTTTCGTCGCGAAAAAGTCGGTATTATTTACCAGTTCTATAATCTAATTCCAGTGCTAAATGTTTCAGAAAATATCACTTTGCCATGCGACCTTGGCAATAAGAAAGTCGACCAAGAATATCTCAAAGATCTAATCGAAACCCTAGGTCTTACTGACCGTGTGAAGAATCTACCAAACCAGCTTTCTGGTGGTCAGCAACAACGCGTCGCGATCGGTCGTGCACTGTTTAATCATCCAAAGATTATCCTCGCCGATGAGCCGACCGGCAACCTGGACAAAAAATCCAGCGACGAAATCGTAAACTTATTAAAAACCGCAAATCAAAAGTATCATCAGACGGTTATTCTTGTAACGCACGATGCGAACATCGCCGCACAGGCAGACCGCATTATTACGTTCGAGGACGGCAAAATTATTTCCGATAAACTGCAGCACGAAGCGCCGGCGCCTGCTCCAGCTCCAGCCCCAGCTCCAACTCCTGCTCCCGCCGCGAGGCCAACCGATACCACGAAGCCAACCGAAGCCGAAGAAATTGCGGAGTTAGAAGAAATAGAGCGCGAAGTTGAGGCCGAGAATGAAAGTTCTAACGCGGCTTAACCTCGTCAATTTCAAACAAAACCGTGTCCGTACCGCCGTAACAATTGTAGGCGTTGCGCTTTCTATTACTTTAATTTTGACGGTCATTGGTGTCGCTACGAGTATTTGGTATTCGATTGTCGAAGATGCGCGTAGTAGATATGGCGATTATCATGTAATGTACGAGGATGTTCCGGGCGACAAAATTGAATTACTCGAACAATCAAAGTACTACAACGTAATGTATTATTCCGAGCATGTCAGCGAAATTATTGATGAAGAGGGCGTAAAGCATCTATATTGGATCGGCCCATATCCAAAAGAAAGTTATAAGGTTATAGAACAAAAGGAAATTGTTCGTGACGAAGAACATGTATATAACGTGTTCCTAAAATATAAAGATTTTGATAGTACGGAAAACGACCTGAGAATGCAGACTCGTGCCCTGGGTGATGCCGGCTGCGACACAGTAACCGTTCGCGTAAATATAAATTTGCAAATGTTTGAAGGTGATCTTGGCAAGACCGGAAGAATTTTATTTATGTCTCTTAGTACGTTAGCTATCGGCACCATGGCTGTCATTGCGGCATTCATTATCAGGAACTCATTCAGCATTTCGATCACGGAGCGCGTACGCCAATTTGGTATGCTTTCGAGCGTCGGTGCTCGTCCGCGCCAAATCCGTCGTATGGTCTACCAGGAAGCACTATTAATCGGTCTAGCCGCGCTCCCGTTTGGCTTACTCCTTGGCACATTATTGACCTTAGGCGTAGTATTAATCGTCAATAATCTTCTTGTTGATATCATGACGATTATCGGTTCAGAAATGCTATTCTTCATTCCGTGGCAAGCTATCGTTATTTGTTTTGTTGTCGGCCTAATTATCGTATTTCTATCCGCCGCTTCGCCTGCAATTGTTGCTAGCCGCTATAGTCCAATTTACGCGCTCCGCAGCAATCAGGACGTAAAGATTAAGGCGCGCAAGGTTCGTACGTCAAAGCTTACACGTATGATTTGGGGCATGGGTGGTGTAATCGCGCGCAAGAATCTCAAGCGCAGTCGTCAGAAATATCGCACAACGGTAATATCGATCGTCTTAAGCGTAGTAGCGCTAATTAGCGTTGTTTCGTTCATGGATTACAACCACAAAATCATTGATGCCATCGTCAGCTTTACGGGTGCAAACTTCATTATTGGGGGCGGCGAAAAAGGATTATATGAGGACGTAATAAAGAAATTCGAGCTCAAAAACTACGCCATATATAAAACTATGCCGATTATAACCGAAGACGGCGAAGCGCCAAAGAAACCATCGGAAACTGTGCAGACGGTGATTGTTTCGCGCGATGAATTTGAGCGATTTGCGAAAAACGCCGGCCTAAGGAACGTGGATTTGTCTCGAACCGCAATTCTATTTGATACACTAACAACGTATCATTCCGACGGCAGCCCAAGTATTGGCAGGGCAACCAATCTGAAAGTCGGAGATAAACACAAATTAGTATCTTCGCGAATAAAAGAAGTAAAAAAACGCGTCAAAGACGCAATAGAAGAAGGTGAATATAATATTGAAGATTTCTATAACGACGATGTTGAAACTACCGAGGAAGAAATAGAAGAAATCATAAATACAAGATATATTACAGTTCCGGAAATAGAAAAGAAAGTCGAAGAAATTGAAATTACAGCAATCTCGGATAGTGCTGTACCTATCGGCTATCATCAAAGTACTTTTATGTATCCAACCTTATTTATCTCCGAAGATTATTATCGTATGAGTAATATTTATCTTCCGGACGAGGCGGGCGAGATGTATATCGCCGACTCTGGCAAAGGTGATAAAATCTCGCAGTACCTAGA
>DFHM01000002.1:0-51972 GCA_002371895.1 Candidatus Saccharibacteria bacterium UBA3723
TATTTCTTTTTATGCTAATATATTGATATATGAAGGTAAATTTAGCGAGCTCTGTGGCAGAAAAGCGAGCGCCTAAAGATAAGCAAAAATCACCGAGCGCGCAAACGGCTACTGCCAAGAAAAAATGGCGCTATTTCTTTATTGTAATTACCATAATTAACCTCTTATTGTTTGTCTATTTTGTTTATAGTTCAATAGAGCAGGTGCGGATAAATACGCTCTATGAGGCTCATCCATGGGAACAATACAATTTTGAACATACAAGCGACTTAAATCCTGACTATGGCTCAGTAATGATTAACATTGCAATACTGGCGGCCTTCGTCGCTGATATCGTCGGCATCATAGCGGCAATTGCCGGAAAAGTCCGTGGGAAAATACGAATAGCATTCATATCTTCGATAGTGTTAATTATTCTTGCCAACGTCTGCTGCCCGGTAATCATGAAGATAGATCTCGAAACTAGGGCAAAATGGTACGACTACACTGTATGCGAGCCTTATTATGGCAAAAACGCCACTCTCAAAGATCAAGACAAATGGGTCAAAGCAGATTATTTTCCGTCGTCATACACTTGTAAATGATAGAATTAAGACAAATGGAAGCAGTAGATTACTCTAAACTAAAAATCCCAACCCACGTCGGCATCATTGTTGATGGCAATGGCCGTTGGGCAAAAGAGCGCGGCCTCAGCCGTCTAAAAGGCCACGATGCTGGTTTTGATAACCTCCGTGAGCTCGTAAAGTATATTCATAAACGTGGCGTCAAATACTTGAGTTTGTACGTATTTTCTACGGAAAACTTCAAGCGCCCAAAAGAGGAAGTTGATCATTTAATGGATCTCTTCGTTATTATGTACAAACGCTATCGTGACGATTTTGCAAAGAACAATATCAAGGTAGTTTTCTCTGGACGCGACGAACCGTTGCCGAAAAAGGTCATTAAAGCGCGCGATGAATTAGTTGAACTAACCAAGAATAACACCGGCGGCACGGTTAATTTCTGTATGAACTATGGTGGCCGCGCGGAGATTCTCGATGCTATCAAAAAAATCGCCAAATCTGGCGTAGATGTAGATAGTCTTACCGAAGAAGATATTCGCAAATACCTCTATCAAGACCTACCAGATGTAGACCTCATGATTCGCACTAGCGGTGAGCTTCGCCTCAGCAACTTTTTACTCTGGCAGAACTCTTATGCGGAATTCTATTTCCCAAAGACGAAATTCCCAGATTTCCATGAAGCAGACTTTGACCAGGCTCTTATCGAGTACACCTCTCGTGATCGCCGCTTTGGTAACGTCAAAAAGTAATCAAGGCTCTATTTTGTAAAGATAATAAGGCGCAAGATGTTTCTGCGCCTTTATTGTTTTAAAATCAAAAGCATTCGAGATAAGATAGATAGTCTTATTCAGGCGCTTTGCTTCCTTTTGTACGCGTTTGTAAAGGCGGGGAATCGTAAAATTATTCGCATAGGCATAGACTACGGTGGTTTCTGACGGCAGCTCAAAGGTGTACATATCTCCGCACTTAATCTTGGCGCCCTTAACGCGGCGCAACTTTAGACTGGTGTATATCGCCAGTAGCGGATTAATTTCGACGCCAATCGCTTTTGCGCCATGTGCGGCGGCGGCCTTTAATACGATTCCGTCGCCCGCACCCAAATCTACCAAATAATCTTTCTCAGATATTTTGTATAGTTTCGTAAAGGCCCTCTCGAGGTCTTTTTGTTCGCTGGGCACATACGGGGCGCCGATGACGCCAGGTAGTAAAAATACTAGCAGAATAATCATTAGAACCAGAATTAAGATTAGCGCTACAGGCATCAGCGAATCATCTCGTCCATCCTATATATTATATAGCTTTACTCTGTGTTGTTATAATATAAGCATGAACGATACGGAAAACGGAACTAACATTCAATTCGGTTCAGCCATCCCTCCGAAAAAGAAACTTAGCCCACTTCTAATAATGGCAATTATATTAGGAGTGACTTTAATTGCTGGCGCTATAGCTACTGCTGTATATTTTGGCATCAAGAATGCGCAGGAACAATCAAGCATCGAAGAACCTCAGAGCGTGCTAGACGAGTCTGGCACGACGAAGAAAAAGACGAACGATAATGCGACTAAAACCAAGAAAACTATCGACGACTATACTTGGTATGATTTGGCTATCTCGATAAATGGAAAGATAATCCAGCTAAACGCGCGTGCGGACAATATGGATGAATCTTTCTTCGAGAATCTTTGCGATGACTATGAAAAGCGGGTATTGGAGCCGTTTAATGATTTTGGCATGCATTTTACTAATACTATTTACAAAGTTAAATGCAATGGAGCCATATATTTCCGCCTAGAGACCATGGATTACTTAAATGACGATGAAACTGTAAGAGGCAGAGTGATAGATTCTATAAAGGTAGAGGTATCTAACGACGATAGGATAGAAGTAAAGCTGCCGGGAGGAATTAGAGTTACGTCAGATCTTGACGTGAATGATGTAATTAAGAAATGGGGAAAGTATACGGCCGCTATCGGCATAGAAGACGATGGAAGCGGAACGTATGCATGGAAATATAATAAAGAAGGCTATGTAATCACGCCACGAACATACGTGAAAGGCGAAAACGGTGACGTCCCCGTTACTGGCGTACATTTATTCTAGCTATCAATCTAACTCTTTATTAAGTACCACAAAAAAGCGCCTCTCGGCGTTCTCATGAAAAACCATTTTTGGTGGGCGAGATGGGACTCGAACCCATAATCCGGTAAAGGAAGCAGATTTTAAGTCTGCCGCGTATACCAATTCCGCCACTCGCCCAACATGTAAATGGAGGCGCGTACCAGAGTTGCACTGGTCTAAAAGGTTTTGCAGACCTCTGCGTAACTGCTCCGCCAACGCGCCATGAGAGTATTATAGCACAGAAAAACGCCCCAACCGCAACGGTCGGGGCGAATTCTTAATCTTTGCGCAACTTTAAGGCAATCGGAATGGCAAGCGGGACAAAGATTACTACGGTTGCAAGCAGAGCGTAGCTCGTTTCGATATCCGCAGCGCGGTTGATGACCCAGACTGCTCCGATATAGAGCAGCTGTGCTACAACTCTTGCCAAAGATTCTATAGAGCTTTGCTCGGCTGCGCGGACGTGTTCTTTGATGAGCGGCATCATCGTAGTAGCACTCCAACCCTGCGCAATCCCAAAGCAGGCATAGAGGCAGATCGTAAATATATTCAAATTTACGAACATAATCATGCTTGCAATGGCTACGAGAGCAATCGGCACTACGAAGAGTTGCCAGTCTGCTAATTTCTTGGCAAAATGACGTGCGAGCTTCGTGCCGAAGTATGCCGCTACGTAGTTGATGACCCAACCCATCGAAACGATGGCCATCGGAATCCCAACGGCAAGCATCAAAGGCGTAAAAACCCAGATGATGCCATGCGTAACTTCACGCGCAACCGCAAATGCAATGATGCGAATGCGGAGTTTGCTGTTCTTGAAATTGCGTTTTACAAGGTTATAGATGTCGCGTACGGGGCTACTTTCGGCGGCCAATTTTTCGCTATCGTCCTGAATAAAACAGCTAACTGCTGCGCCAAACAGGTGCGGAATTGCGGAAATTGCAATCGCCAAACGAAAATCAATTGCGCCAATCGGCCCACCCAGCAACATCACTACGAGCGACGCGATTTGGTTAATCGAAGTCATCTTTCCAAACTTGTCTTTGAAGAGCTTTCCAGATTTGTCCTCTTTTTCTGCGAAGTGTTTCAAAAGCGTCGAATCTACACCCTGCGAAAGGGCGCAACCTACGCCGCAGATAATTTCGCAAAGTACGACAAACCAGAAAGTCTGCGCCGTAGAGTAGAGCAAGAGTGCGAGTGCGACCATTGCATCTCCGATTACGTTTGCCCACTTACGGCTAAAACGGTCGGCCACCCATCCGAGCGGCAAGTTGAGTAGCATAGCTACCACCGTGAATGCCATTTGCGACATAGCGATTTGCTCCTGATTCAGCCCGATACTGAGGTAGAACGGAGTCATGATCGGCACTGCAAGGATGCCCGCCGTTGCCGCCGACTCCAAAATCACCAGACGCATGTTGCGATTTGGATTATTTTTTCGCATAAAAACATCCCTCCTTTTTGTTGCGAAAAAGTTTTAAGTTGCTAGCCGTAATTTTTATACGGCTAGATAAATTTCAAAGGAGAGACTATTGTTTGGATTTTTTATCTAGATAAGGTGCTTCTTTCGCTTTGAAACTTATCTAGATTTACAAGAATTAGACAGTTTCTGCGCTATTGGTCTTTGGCATGCAAAGTAGACCGTTGACGAGGACGGCCTCTGTGACCATAAACCAGTATGCAGAAATATTACTGTGCATAAGCCCATTATATCACGAATGGCCCAAAAAGTCAATGCTTATTCTGGCGCCGTATGAGTATTGAAAATGTGGAGAAAATATTATATTATAGAGTCCCGAGCGAAGCGATAGGTCTTCGCTAGAACCAGCCTAGCTCTGGGCTAGACGTGCACTGAATAGGAGGACGTGCAATGAGTGATCTTTACCAAGACAGAAAAGGAACTTTGACCGGCGATGGATTGAAAGGCCTCGCCAAAATCGTAGCCGACAAGCTGCCCGCGGGCTCCGTTGTGACGGCTGCGATTCTCCCGATGACGTACAACGTCGGCATCGATGAAATCGAATATGCCGACACGATCGAGTACGAAACCGTGGCCGCTGGAGACGAGGAGCCGCTCGCTATCATCGTGGTCCATCTGGAAGAGCGCATCCATAGCGCCCTCGACCAGTTCATTGACGATGATGACTGGAACTTCGACAGCGAGACTCTCCCCGTGCTGGTCTTCACAATCGAGAGCGATTGCGACTATTATGCTGTTGTCGCAATTACCGTAGACATCGACCAGGATGTCGAGGTCGACGAGACCGCGCTGCTGCAAGAGATCATCGACTATATCGAGGACAATACTCCCGCCGCGGATTACATGCAGGAATCCGAGCCTGATGTCTTTACGATGTATGGTTCGCTGACGGATCCCAGCGTCTGCTACGACACCGACTTCGACGAGGAGTAATCTCTAACAACTAAGTTTCTTTGATGTTCTACAGCGCCCCGACCGCACGATGGTCGGGGTATTTTTTTGTGCATAAAAAATACCGGCGTCGCGTGGACGCCGGCCAAAGCTTGAAGGCATGGACTTATTGCGGCTGGCAAGCCTTAATGCTATCCATCGCCTTACGCAGGACGGTCTCATTCTGTTCATCATTGCCACCGATTACTCCGACGATAACAGAGTAATTGCACGGTTCGTCATCGAAGCTAAGCTCGCAATGCTCAACCGACAGCCAGCTACCGCCGTACCCGGACTGAGCAAACGGCTTATTGTCGAGTATTTTGTCGTGGTCCTGATGGACATTGGCACGCACGAACGCGCAGTATCGCTCGTCCGTAGTTGCCCCGACGGTCGCCAGCTCGCTGAACTCGAACCCGTCATATTTTGGCAACAGACTCGTCTGCCTTGTAATGTTCCTCACTTCGGCAAAGATGGCTCCTTCCGGAAGATAGTACTGAGCCATGAGCTCCTTTGCCTCGGCAACACTGTCTCTGACTGCTCCAATAACAATGTAGTCTAGCATAAACTCCACCTCCGTTTCTTTTGTAGACTAGTAAAGAGACATAACTAGATTATATAGCATCCAAAATGCTGATGCTTTTAATTGTCTGCGGAAAATAAATAATAAAAATATGCTGCAAAAATATATTTCATACAATGAGGCGCGGCACCATACTTGGCTATCAGAAATTATTCGCGCTGCTTACAACTGACTTTTTATTTTTCTAGCAAAGCGCCGCGGCATTACGTGTGCTGGAAATCAGCTAGACGCGCAGCAAATAGAATCCGTCGTTGCCTGCGAAGATGCACAATTGGTATTGGCTTCTGCTGGCTCCGGCAAGACTATGAGTTTGCTCGCAAAAATCGAATACATTCATCGCGAACTCGGTATCCCAGCAGAGCAAATTTTGGCAATTTCCTTTACAAAGAAAACAGTTTTGGAATTAATCGAACGTTGTGCAGTAAAAAATGTAAATATCTGCACCTTTCATGGGCTTGGTAATGAAATCATCAAGATGTCTGCCAGTCCAGAACTTGGCACACGCAAACTAATTGACGAGGCGGTTATCGCAAAATTCATTCGGCAAAAAATCTCGGAGTTTTGTGCGGATGAAAAATTCCATCGCCTGCTGAATGACTATATATTATTTTATTATTCCGCTCCGGCCAGCCCTGGGGAATTTGTGAATTTTGCTGCGCGGATTAGTTTTAATCGCCTATATTTACGTCGCTCTTTGGGAGACGAAAAAGGATTCACTCGTTCCAAGGAAGAGCAATTAATTGCAAATTGGTTACGAATTCATCAACTAGAGTATCGACATCAAATCCAATATCCATTTACGGAGGCAAGATACCGTCCTTCGTTTACGGTAGGTGATATTTACATAGATTTATTGCAAATAAATCGCGACGGGTCGTCACCGCAGGGCAAAGAATATCTGCGCGAACTAAAATGGCGCCGCAAAATCCACGAGAGATATCAAACAAAATACATTGAACTTTATTCTTATCAATGAAATGACGACACGCTATTTTCTAGCCTGCAGCAAAAACTGCAAGATTCTGGTGCTTCGCCAAGAAGGCTTCCAGAGCAAGAAATATCCGCAATCATTCATCACGATCAAACATATATTAATGATGAGCAGGATTTATTCGCAAAGCTGCAGACTTTCTTGTCGCTACATAAAAATGCCCAATATTCCAACCAGGAAGTTATAAAACGTGTCATGAGTCGTGGCGATAATTACGCGAAGAAACGTGCGGACTTATTTTTGCGTATTTATTTTAGGATCAAACTAGCATACGAGCAATTTTTAGAAGAAAACCGCCAATATGATTTTGCCGACATGATAAATTTGGCGGCGCGAATTGTGCGCGAAGTGCCAGAATGTGCGCGCGGCTATCGTTATATCTTGCTCGACGAGGTGCAGGATTTGTCGCGCAATCGTTTTTTATTAGTGCGCGAAATTTTGCGCAAGAATCCAGGCTGCAAATTGTTTGCAGTTGGCGACGATTGGCAATCGATTTATCGTTTTACGGGTAGCGACCTCACCCTAATTCAAGAATTCGAGAAAACTTTCGGTTTAAAAACTAGGCGCAGCCTTATTGAAACCACGCATCGTTTTGGTCAGCCGACTATTAATATAAGTTGCGATTTTATACAAAAGAATCCAGCGCAGTCGCATAAAAATGTTTCCAATAAAAAGACGAAACCGACACCAATCAAAGTCGTATTAAATGCGCCATCGGTGCGCGATAATGATGCGGAGTCGCTGAGTATTATTTTGACGGAATTAATAAAAACGCGTAGCTATGACGAGCTAAAACATAAAGAGCTACAAATAATTTCTCGCTACAATCACGACATCAAACGCATTCAGGGCGTAGACAATATCAAAATCGAAATTGGTCAAACTGCCGGAACCGCAAAAGTCATTTGGCATAATCCGCGCGATTCATCGCAGGTCCTAAATTTAGAATATTGCTCCATGCACAAATCAAAGGGAATTACGCGCGACATCGTAATTGTACTAAATATGAACGCGGATCTCATGGGAATGCCCGCCACGCGCGAAGCTGATCCGATTTTGGACGCTTTGCTTGCTAAGGAAGACAACTTCGCCTTTGCGGAAGAGCGCAGATTATTCTATGTTGCCATTACGCGCGCCAGGGAAGAGACCTATCTAATTGCAAATCGCAAAAATCCCTCGCCATTTATATTTGAAATATCGGAAGAAATAAAAACTGCCTATGGAAAACTGTGCCCAAAATGCGGAACTGGGGAATTAATCCGTAAACACGGCAAGCATGGAGATTTTTATTATTGCTCCAACTATCGTTTTGGGTGCAATTATCTCAAAAAATAGTTATAATAAAGATATATGGCAGTTTCCATGCGCAAACAGATCGCGCAGAATAAACGCAACACTATTATGCTAATGATTATTTTTGTGGCTTTTATTACGGTTATCGGCTGGCTTTTTGCATGGCTGAATAATAATTACATGATTATGGTTGCATTTATGGTCGTCAGTGCCGGATATGCCTTGATTCAATATTTCTTTGCCGACAAAATCGCCATTATGTCCGCCGGCGCTCGCGAGATTCAGCAAAACGAAAACCCTCGCTACTATAAAATCGTCGAAAAACTTGCGGGGGACGCAAAATTACCAATGCCACGCGTGTTCCTAGTTAATGACGATGCGCCAAACGCCTTTGCGACTGGTCGCGATCCAAAGCATGCCTGTGTTGCAGCTACAACTGGTCTCCTCGAGGTAATGGACGACGATGAACTTCGCGCCGTTATGGGGCACGAAATGTCCCACGTAAAGAATTACGATATTCGCGTTAGTATGATTACTTTCGGTCTCGTTGCGCTAGTTGGTCTGATGTCCGATTTTGGCATGCGCGTCCTACTTTACAGCAAACGCGACGAAGATGATCATTCACCAATTGGTGCGCTATTTGCATTAATTACATTAGTCCTTTCGCCGATTGTCGCAAGTCTTGTACAGATGGGCATTTCGAGGCAACGCGAATATCTCGCGGACGCATCTTCCGCAACACTTACTGGTAATCCGGAAAGCATGATAAACGCCCTGCGAAAGCTTGAAACTCATGCGCGTCCGATGCATCAACAAAATATCGCTTCGGAATCTATGTATATTGCAAATCCGCTTTCGAAATCCATGATAAGTAAACTCTTCTCGACACATCCGCCGATAGAATCTCGTATAGAAAGGCTAGAAAATGCCAAGAAGTAGACCGTCGAAAACCGCAATAAAAACCGTAAAAGAAGAGAAGGATATGAAAAAGCTAAAAACCGAAAAAACGAAAAAACCGAAAGAGAAAAAGCCACGCAAAAGTTTTAAAGAAGCCTATACTGACACACGTGACAAGGTTTGGGAAAAGAAACGCGCGCGCGTCAAACTTCATCATTCTTTCCGCCGTTCGTACCATGAAGATTATGACCGCCCGCTCACTGTACCCGGCCTAGTTTCACATGCAACATCTACGCTCAAAATCCTATTCAAAAACTGGAAGTTGTTTGGCGGACTACTTGTTTTGATTGTGGTTTGTAACATTGCCTTCGTTGGTATCATGAATCAGGAAACTTATGAAACCGTCCAGAGCAGCCTTGATGAGAGCTATGAGATGCTTCAAAATGGTGGCGAGCTTGGCCGTGTTGCAAAGTCTGGTCTCTTGCTTATCTCGACAATTACTACCGGTGGTCTTACTAGTGGCATGTCTGAAGTCCAGCAAGTATTCCTAATTTTCTTCTTCACGATTACCTGGCTCGTAACAATCTATTATCTGCGCCATCTTTTGGCTGGCAACAAGCCGAAATTCCGCGATGGCCTATTTAATGCATTGACGCCACTTATGTCTAGCTTCTGTATCGTCGCGCTAATCTTTGTGCACGCATTACCAATCCTATTCTGTGTAATCGTTTATTCTTCCGCTGTATCGACCGGCTTCCTTGAGCAGCCACTCTATGCCTTCTTGTTCTGGCTATTCTGCGGTCTCCTAGGCTTACTATCGTTATACTTGCTACCAGTTTCTATTACGGCGCTCGTCGCGACTTCTGTTCCTGGTATGTATCCAATGACGGCCGTACATGCTGCAACTGACCTGCTCCAAGGTCGCCGCACAAAATTCATCATCCGCATACTATTTGGTCTATTATTCTTGGCCGTAATTTGGGTAATCGTAATGGTGCCGCTCATGTGGCTCGACCTTATCCTAAAGGAAAACGTCGAATTTCTTGCCGAGATTCCATTCGCATCGCTCTGTCTCCAAATTATGACGACCTTTACGGGAATCTATATTACTGCATATATTTATCTCTTCTATCGAAGGATGCTCGATGATACCAACTAGTGTTACTGAACGTGTAGAAAAACTTCGCAAATTAATCAACGAATATCGCTATCATTATCATGTCCTCGACGAATCTATCATGTCTGAGGCAGCTGCGGACAGTCTTAAGCACGAACTTTCCCAGCTCGAAGAGCGATATCCAGAATTAATTACGCCAGACTCGCCAACGCAGCGCGTTGCGGGACAAGCCTTGGATAAGTTCCAAAAAGTTACTCATGCCGAGCGCATGATTTCGCTCGCGGATGTCTTTTCTGAGGCGGAAGTACGTGATTGGCTGGATCGCATCGCAAAACTTGGCGCTATTGATCCGGAGCTTTTTGTCGACATCAAGATGGACGGCCTTGCGATGGCGCTTATTTACGAGGATGGCCTATTAAAACAAGCCGTTACGCGCGGCGATGGTAAAGTCGGTGAGGATGTCACGATGAATGTTCGCACAATCGAGAATGTCCCGCTTTCTATTCCGCAAAAAGAGCACACCGAAGTTCGCGGCGAAGTTGTGATTTTTAAGAAAGATTTTGATGAATTAAACGCAAAACAGCGCGCCAAGGGCAAGCCGGAATATGCGAACCCGCGCAATTTGGCTGCCGGCTCTATTCGTCAGCTTGATCCGAAAGTTGCCGCATCACGCCCGCTCAAATTCATGGGCTACGATATGGTTTCGCCAAATCTCGATACAAATTCTCATGTTTACGAACGTCTAAAAGAGCTTGGTTTTCGTATTTCTGGACAGCAACATATTTATCATTCGCTCCGCGAAGCGATGGATTTTATTAATGAGCTTAATGAAACTCGTCAAGATTTGCCGTTCGGCACCGATGGCGCTGTTATCAAAGTCAACGACCGCAAAGTCTATCAAGCGCTTGGCATTGTTGGCAAAACTCCACGTGCCGCAATTGCGTTTAAGTATCCTGCCGAGGAGGCGACTACTGTCGTAAAAGATATTGTGATTTCTATCGGTCGCACTGGCGCCGCAACTCCAGTGGCGGTTTTTGACCCAGTTCAGGTAGCTGGTACCACCGTAAAGCATGCATCTCTTCATAATGCCGACGAAATCGCACGTCTTGATGTCCGCATCGGAGATACAGTTGTTATTTATAAGGCTGGAGACATTATCCCGCAGATTAATCGCGTCCTTACGGAGCTTCGCCCAGATGTATCGGAGCCTTACGATTACGAAAAAGCACTCCACGAACAATATCCAGAGCTCGAATTCGAGCGCCCAGCCGGTGAAGTTGTTTATCGCGTAAAGGGAAGTAGTGCGGATCAGATGCTAAAGCGCGCAATCGAATATTATGCTAGCAAGCCTGCACTAAATATCGAAGGCCTTGGCGAAAAGAACGTAGATGCGCTTGTCGACGCTGGGCTTGTCGGCTCTATCGCAGATTTGTATACACTCACGACGGGTCAAGTACAGTCGCTTGATCGTTTTGCTGAGATATCCGCAGGTAAGCTTGTAGATAATATTCAGGCCAGCAAGAACCCACCACTCGCGCGTTTCATTACGGCAATTGGTATTCGTCATATTGGCAGTCAGACCGCAATCGATTTAGCTGCGCACTACAAGACACTCGATGCTTTGCGTGAAACGACAGAGTCGGAGCTACTCGAACTTCCTGGCATCGGCAAGATTGTTGCAGAATCTATCTTGGCATTCTTCTCGGACGAAGATAACCTAAAGCTTCTCGATGATCTAAAATCTCACGGCGTAGAACCGGTATATCAAGATACTTCTGGTGGCCGCCTAAATGGTTTATCGTTTGTTGTTACTGGCACGCTCGATTCTATGGGGCGAGATGCCGCCGCAGAGAAAATCCGCGCACTTGGCGGGGAATTCCACAGTAGTGTTGTAAAAAATACTAAATATTTAGTAGCCGGTCACAATACCGGAAAATCTAAATTAGAAAAGGCCGCCAAGTACGGAACAGAGGTAATTGACGAGCAAAAGTTCCTCGAAATCCTAGGCGAGTAATTTTTCCACAAAAGTGTTGTAAAAAATACAGAAATCCTGTAAAAATTACAACATTTTTTGTATTAGCACTCTTGACTTGCGAGTGCTAAATACATACAATGTAAATACATATGATGGACGAATTTAGTGAAGTTATGAATCATCTCAGCGAGAATGCACGGTTCGCCCTGCAGAAGGCTGATTTATTTAGTAAACGCTATAACCAGGGTTATATGGGTACCGAGCATCTTTTGATGGGTATTATGGCTCAGGATACTTCCACTGGTGCTAAACTCCTCCGCGATGAGGGTATTGATCTTGATCAGCTCGAGCGCGCCCAAGGCAAAGTTGCCGTAGATGTTCCTGCTGCGCCAATGGCCATGATGTCTCTTTCTGAAGCGACAGTTCTTACTTTGCGCATGGCGATGAATTTTGCTCAGGAAAATGGTCTTAGCGTAATTGGCACCGAGCATATGATGTACGCAATCGTGCGCCAACCAAATTCCCGCGCCGGCGCACTCCTCGCAAAGCTTCATGTCGACCTAGACCAGATTGCAAACAATATCGAAGATCTTGTAGAAAAACAAGCCAGCGAAGCCAAAATCGAAGAGCAAAAACGTAAAGCCGGCAAGCGCCAAAGCTATCGTTTCTTATCCAAATTCGGCACAGACTTAACCGCGCTCGCAAAAGAGGGCAAGCTAGATACCGTAATCGGTCGCGAACAAGAAATCGAACGCACGATTACCATTCTTTGCCGCCGCACAAAGTCCAACCCAGTATTAATTGGTGAAGCCGGCGTCGGTAAGACCGCTATCGTAGAAGGTCTTGCTATGCGCATTGCCAAAAACGATGTTCCTGGCGCCTTGATTGGTAAGCGCATCTTCCAAGTGGATCTCAGCTCCGTCGTAGCAGGCACAAAATTCCGCGGCGAATTCGAGGAACGCATCAAAGGCATTATTGATGAAGCTGTTGGTGACGATTCTGTGATTCTATTTATTGATGAGCTCCATCTTCTTTCCGGTGCTGGCTCTGCAGAGGGTAGCATGGATGCGGCAAACATTCTAAAGCCAGCACTCGCGCGCAACTCTATGAAACTTATTGGTGCAACCACGCTCGATGAATATCGCAAAAATATCGAAAAAGACAAAGCGCTCGCCCGTCGCTTCCAGACTGTAATTGTAAACGAGCCAAATCCAACCATTACACTTCGCATTCTCAAGGGCATCAAGGGTCATTACGAAAAATATCATCAAGTCGTAATCTCCGATGAGATTCTCGAAGAGGCCATCACTTTGTCGCAGCGTTATATTTCCGATCGTTTCATGCCAGACAAAGTCATTGACGTAATCGATGAAGCTAGCGCAATCGCACGCGTTTCGCTCGACAAAAAAGGCGGTAGCGAATACAAGAAATACAAAATCGAACTTTCCGATTTGCAGTCAAAAATCGAAGCTTCTGCCGAAAAAGAAGATTACGAAAAAGCTGCAATGTATAAGACTCGCGCCGCGCAGGTCGAGGAAGAAATCAAAAAGCTCGAAAAAGCCCACAAGGATGTCGATAAAGCTCCTGCGGTTACTTCTGAGAATCTTGCAACGGCCATTAGTCTCAAGACTGGCATTCCGGTAAATCGCGTACATGGTTCCGAGCAGGAAATTCTTGTTAACCTCGAAAAGCATCTCAGCAAAGACATTATCGGTCAGGACGATGCCATCAAAGCCGTCAGCAAGGCAATTCGTCGCGGTCGTTCCGGTATCGCGGACCCACGTCGACCAATTGGCTCCTTCATCTTTATGGGTCCAACCGGCGTTGGTAAAACCGAGCTCGCAAAAGTTATTGCGCGCGAGGTATTTGGTGGCGAAGATTCGCTCATCAAAATCGATATGTCCGAGTTTGCCGAAAAGCACAACGTTGCACGTCTCGTTGGCGCGCCGGCTGGTTATGTTGGCTATGATGATGGCGGCAAGTTGACCGAGCAGGTTCGCCGAAAACCATATTCAGTTGTCTTGTTCGACGAAATCGAAAAGGCCGACCCGGAAGTCTTCAATATTCTTTTGCAGATTCTCGAAGATGGCACTTTGACTGACGGTCAGGGCACGAAAGTAAAATTCAATAACTCTATTGTTATCCTTACTAGTAACCTCGGTGCAGAAGATATGTATCGTGAGTCCGAAATGGGCTTCTCGGTCAAAACGAAGCAAGACGCCAAGGCGCTCGAGGCGGAGCATGCCGCAAACGAAGCTTCCGCCATGAAAGCACTTCGCAAAATTATGCGCCCAGAACTCGTAAACCGTTTCGATTCGATTATTACCTTTAATGCACTCAGCGAAAAAGACGTCAACCGCATCTTTGATAATATGATCGAAGACCTCAAGAAGCGTCTCGCTGAAAAATCTATCGGCCTTCAACTCACTGATGCCGCAAAGAAGCGCCTAATCGAAAAAGGCTACGATACAAAGAATGGTGCTCGTCCGCTTCGTCGCGAAATCGAAGACGAGCTTGAAAGCCTCCTCGCGGATAATATCTTGTCTAACAAACTCGACAAGGGTGATATCGCGAAGGTTGACTTCAAGAAAGATGAATTCGTTTTAACAAAAGTAAAAGAATAAATACTATAATTAGAACGTGACTACTGAAACGCAACAGAAACCGCAAAAAGCGCAAAAGAAAAAGTCATCCCCGCTTGTTACTGCGATTTGCATTTTGGTGATTGTTTGTAATCTTGTCTACATATTCTTTTCGCAACAAATCCATGATTTTGTTGGCGGGCGTTTTTATCAGCCTACCAGCGAGATGGAAAGCATTATTGAAAATGTTGGTTTTACTTGGCGTTCCGATTATATTATGCGCTCCACAAAGCCAGAGCTAGAGCAGGCGGACGTTTTTAATGATCACTGTGTTGATGATGAAGATGTAAATTCCGCACTTGGCTGCTATTCCTCAGCGGACAACCGCATTTATATCTATGACGTAAAGGGCAAAGAGCTTGACGGCGTCAAGGAAGCAGTCTTGATGCATGAAGTTTTGCATGCGATTTATGATCGTCTAAGCGACGGCAGAAAAGAAGCCCTAAACTCGGACCTTAAAAACTACTACGACAATCACAAAGATGTCTTTGGCGATTATATGGACGCCTATTCAGAAGAGCAGTATTATACCGAGCTTCATTCGATTATTGGTCAGCGCGTCTATGACAATGATTTGTCGGATTCGCTCAAAAATCACTACGCAAAATATTTCAAAAATCATGACGCGACGGTTGAATTCTACAAGAAATACACCGCTGTCCTAAACGCGGAAGAAGAGAAGATCGAGAAGGCCAAAGATGCTCTCGACGCTATGCATGGTATTTTGGAAAATAAGCGCAATACTTATCGCTCGAACCTCGATAGCTATAATAAACAGGTTGATTATCATAACCGTCAGACCGAACTCGGGAACTGGAGCCAATCTCGTTACGATTATTTAGTCTCGCAAGGCAAACGAATTGACGAGGAGCGTGACGCCCTTAATGCCTATATTGATGAATATAACGTCGAAGTAGAGAAATATAACGCCCTACTCGAAGAAGAGCGCCAGCTCTTTGGTAAGCTGGACAGCCGCTTTGAGACTACTACCGAAAAGACCGAGTCCGACAATAAGACTTAGCACTCTTGACTTGCGAGTGCCAGACAAATATAATAACTTCAAGGAGGAAAATGAAGAATTATTTAGTTCCTACAGTTGTTGAAGAAACCAATCGTGGCGAGCGTGCCTATGATATTTATTCGCGCCTCTTGAAGGAGCGCGTCGTCTTTCTTGGCGATCAAGTAACGCCAGAAACGGCAAATATCGTCATCGCACAGCTATTGCATTTGGCTTACGAAGACCCAAAGAAAGACATCAAGCTTTATATTAATTCGCCTGGCGGCTCCGTTTATGACGGCCTCGCGATTATCGATACGATGAATTATATCGAGCCAGATGTTCAGACTATTGGTATAGGCTTGCAGGCCTCAATGGGTGCCATGCTTTTGTCTTCTGGCACAAAGGGGAAGCGCTACGCTTTGCCAAATGCGCGCATTATGATTCACCAGCCAAGCTCTGGTACGGAAGGCAAAATCACCGACCAGGAAATCGCCCTCAAAGAAGGCATTTATCTCAAGAAACGCCTCGCAGAAATGTTTGCGAAGAATACTGGCAAATCGCTTTCCCAGGTCGAAAAAGATATGGATCGTGATAACTGGATGTCTGCCCAGGAAGCCAAAGATTACGGCATTATCGACGAAGTAATCGAAAAATAAAAGACATAGGAAAACCCCCGCGGGTCCGGTCCCTCGGGGGTATTTTTTATTCTTCCGGAAAAATAAAATTCTCAGGGAGTTCGTAATATGATGCCAATTCGGCATCTACGGCTGCATTTACGACCTCAACCTTATCTTCGGGAGCTGTCAAGACGCGCACATCGCGCCAAAGCGCATCCATTGCGTCTGCGCCAATCAGATACTTTTCGTCCCCAAGCACCATGTCGAAAATGAAATCAGTAGCAGACTCAAAGTCCCTGCTTTCTTTCCAGGTATTATCTGCGGCACGTCCTTTGCTAAGGTTATAACCGCTAATAATGCCATTAGATTGCACATGGATTTGAATGGCGAAATCTGACTCCTTGTTGTAGTTGATTGGAGTAACGACTATGTCTTTCTCGATGATGGCATAGTCAAGGCCTGCCAAATTGAAGAATTCGTCAAAGCTAATCGCTTTGGCGTCATCGGTAGCGATGTCTTCCATCGTCTTACCTTCGAAATTATTGAAACTAATGTTCTTCAACTCGTCAGTTTTGTCTTCTGTGGTACTCACTGGTGTATCGTATTCAGCGGTCACTGTGATAGCAGACGCTGAATTCTCCTTTCTTGCGCAGCCACAAACTATAAAACAAGCTACGGCAATAAGGATAAAATATGGAATTCTTCTTTCCATAAGCAACACCTCCTTCAGAGCCACAAAATTCCATCATATTCTCCGGATAGAATCTTAAGGAACTTTGCAAACTCGCAATACTTAAATTATACCACATATGCTTAAAAAAGTCAATGGAAAGACCCGGTCGTGATGACCGGGTCTGGTGCTAGTCAATGGTTGCGTTGAGGTGTTACTTGTCAGTTGTGATCGATGAAGTTCTTCAGGGTATCCCTGTATCCTCCGAGGCGCGCCTTGCGCATCTCGATGAAGAAAACAGAACCCTTCATGACGGCGTAGAACCCGAGCAGATCGAGCGGAATCGCCACAATGAGGAATACTCCGATACTGAACAGGATGTTCAGTGCGTCATTCTCGATCCAGAACGAAGTCCAGACTTTGTCCAGGGCGAAGCAGGCAGCCAGGAGCTCGAGAGCGATGAATGCCAGGAGCATGAGCCATCTTGCGAAGGAGGGGATAACTCTCCACGCATCGTTGATGTCACTGCTGTATTCGTAGTTCCCGATGGCTTCGTCTGCCTTTTTGACCAGGTCTTCCGCATCGCACTGATACAGATCGCCTCTTGCGAGGTCTTCTACTGCGAACTTCAGGCGCTTGGTCGTGACCGCCGCTTCGCGAAGGTCCAGGTAATCGTTCCTTCCACTGCTGATGTTGCTGCGCACATCGCTGAAGAACTCAGCTAGTTTGGTTCCGGCTCCGTTGTTGTAAGTGATAACTTTGCTCATGTGTACCTCCTAATCTTTGTACATATTGAGACTTCTGTTGCCGGCTAACCTCAAATTTGGGCTAGCGTCAAGCCCTCCCGACTCTAGACGCTAGTCCAAATGCGTACCATTTCTTAGCTTGTAAGGTGCTTTTCTCGCTCTTTTTCAAGCGATATATACATTATAGCATAAACGCTTTAAAAAGTCAATAGTACGCTTATGCTTTTCTCGAGGTAGCGACGTGTTAAACTAGAAATATGGTGAAGGTAAAGTCGAAATATGTCTGTCAAAATTGTGGCGCTAGCTACTCTAAATGGGCTGGCCGTTGCGAGAATTGTGGCGAATGGAACACCCTGTTGGAGCAAGTTGCAACAACAGAAACAGAGGTAAAATCCGCCCTCGCAAAGGGTGCAGTCTCTGGAAAAAAGCTCGAAGCAGTTTCGATTAACACGATAGAACCTTCCGATGCCGGCTCGCGCCTTCCTACTGGTTTTCCTGATCTCGATATGGTGCTTGGCGGCGGTATCTTGCTTGGCTCTGTTAGCCTCTTGGCAGGCCAGCCAGGCATGGGCAAATCCACGATTTTAATGCAGGTTTGTTCCAATGTCGCTAACGGTGGGCATAAAGTTTTGTATGTTTCTGGCGAGGAGTCAGCAGGGCAGGTAAAACTCCGCGCGGTACGTCTTGGTGCTAGCTCGGATAAGCTTCATTTTGCTAGCTCTGCCTCTGGCAATGATATTGCAAAGACCATCGAGGAAGGCGGCTATGACTTAGTAATCGTAGATTCGATTCAGACTCTTAGTATGGCAGAGATTAGCTCCGCTCCTGGTACGGTTAGCCAGGTCAGCAACTGTGGCAATCTAATCATTCGTGCTGCAAAATCTAGTGGCACAGCGGTAATTATTGTGGGCCACGTTACAAAAGAGGGAACTTTGGCCGGCCCAAAGGTGCTCGAACATCTCGTGGATGTTGTTTTGAATTTCGAAGGTGATCGTTATGGCGGCTTCAAGACTATTCGCGCAGTGAAGAACCGCTTTGGCTCCACAACGGAAGTTGCGATTTTTGAGATGGCCACAAAAGGTTTGGTTGAAGTCAAGAATCCATCCGAAGCCCTTCTTGCCGAGCGCCAAAACACAGATGGTAGCATTATTATGGCTACGATTGAGGGCACGCGCCCGCTTTTGGTGGAGATTCAGGCGCTCGTAAATCCGACCAATTTCGGTTATCCAAAGCGCACCGCTTCTGGCTTCGATTTGAATCGCCTTAATCTCTTGATTGCGGTCCTAGAAAAACGCACGAAGCTCAGCCTTCAGGATAAAGATATCTTCATAAACGTAGTTGGCGGTATGCGCCTTAATGATTCCGCTGCGGATTTGGCAATCTGTATGGCAATTGCTAGTGCTGCGGCTGGCCGTAAGTTGAACGACAAAATTGTTGTATTTGGCGAGGTTGGTCTCGGCGGGGAAATTCGTAGTGTTATCGCGCCAGACCGCCGCATTGCGGAGGCAAAAAAGCTCGGTTTTGATCACGCAATTGCCCCGGCTACTATCAAGGATAAATTCGTTTTGCCAGTCAAAGACCTCCGCTCCGCTCTCGTAAAATACATGAATAATAAGTAATAAGTTTTTCCTGGCATATGCAATAGACCGTTGCGCAGGCCGCTGCCGAGCAGGAGGTGGCCGGCGCCCGTGAAGACGGGCCGACGGAACGCCGTGTCTAGGGCGTATACTAGGGAAAACTGATAAGCATACTGTTGCATCTTATCTAATTTTGTGATAAAATTTGCTCAATATGATTACAAAAGATAACAAAGCTAAGGCGATCAAGAAGCTCGCCCGCAGTGATAAGGATGTCGGCTCTCCAGAGGTGCAGGTTGCCATTTTGACTGATCGTATCAAAGAAGTTACTGAGCATGTCAAGGCTAACAAGCACGATTTTATGGCTAAGCGCGGTCTTATCCAGATGGTTGGCCAGCGCAAGAAGCTTTTGAAGTATCTCGAACGCACAGATTTCGAAACTTACAAAGCAACCGTTGCAAAACTTGGTCTTCGCAAATAATAAAAATCTGGCTCCACAAACGGGGCCAGTTTTTTATTGCCAAAAACAATAAAGAAGACCCGACATTGCTGCCGGGTCATTCCAAGGTGCGTAGTGGACGCTATTACTCCTGCGTAACGAGCTCGTCAGTGTTGACGTAGCGGAGTCCGTGCTCACTGTACTTCTTCTGAACTTCGTCATCTTCGAGCTTGTGCAACTCATCGACGAGATCCATAGACACTTCTTCGGTCAGCCTAGCGGAAGCCATCAAGTCTCCTTTGATATCGCTCGCAATCAAGCGAAGACTTTCGCAAATCTGATCGACGGCCTTATCGAGAGCCTCGTCTTCGTAACCCCTCTTACAACGGCTATCTGCGATAAAGCAAAGCTCAGTGTAGACGGTCCTAGTGACGTCATCGATAGATCTAACCGGATACATGGTCACCCAGCGCATTGGGTCCCTTGCCGCCTTGGCGCGATCTCGAATAGGTTCCCAGTACGTCTTCGCGATATCGACGTAGTCGGGAAGCGCGCCGAGTACACGAATCGCGCGAATGTGCTTTTTGTCGGCATTTTTGCCGTCACACTCACCGCTCATGTTGTAAGCGCGGCAAGGGTAAAGCAATATAGTGGTCTCATCCCCCTTTTTGTCATAGAGACACTTCATGGAAACCATACGGTCTCCAACCACGCGTTCGAAGGCCTGACGTGCCTTCTTTTCCGGGAACTCACCTTTCAGCTTCAGTACAGTTCTGTCCACTTTTTTAATAGAATAATCACCCATATTAAATCACACCCCTTTCCATATGGGAAAAACATGCCGACTCTTGCCGACACTAGAGCAAATTGTATCACAAAATGCATAAAATGTCAATGTATGGTAAAATATGAGAGTAAAACAATCGAGAAAATGATAGACATCCTTAGCGGAAGATCTACCTCCGATTAGGATGCTTATTATTTTCTCGAAGAAAGGAAAAAATGGAAATTATCAATCCCAGCGGAAAGAAAACTTTCAAGGTGGAGACTGATTTTTGTGGTCGTCCACTCACACTTGAAGTCAACCGCGTCGGATTCCGCACTACTTCCTCCGTACTCGTCACTTATGGCGATACGGTAGTACTCGGTTCCGTAGTTGTTGGCCAAAAGCCAGTGATGCAAGATTTCTTCCCACTCTCTATCGATTACGAAGAGAAATACTATGCTGCAGGTAAAATCAGCAGCAGCAAATTTATTAAGCGCGAAGGCAAGCCTTCCGATAACGCCGTATTGATTGGCCGTCTCATCGACCGCCCAATTCGCCCATTGTTCCCGAAGGGATATCGCCAAGAAATCCAGGTAGTCGCAACTGTTCTATCTATGGATCCAAACTTCCGCCCAGATGTTATTGCGATGATCGCGGCATCTAGCGCATTAATGAATGCTGGCGTTCCATTCGATGGTCCAATCGCCGGTCTCCGCATTGGTCGCGTTAATGGCGAGTATAAAGCATTCCTAACCCCAGAAGAACGCGAAGCATCCGATCTCGACCTCGTCGTTGCCGGTAAGGATTCTGGCATTACGATGGTAGAAGCTGGCGCAAATGAAGTTCCGGAAGACGTTATCATTGGCGGTCTCGAATGGGGCCTCAAGATGATTCAGCCAGCAATCAAGCTTCAGAACGAACTCCGTGAAGCTATCGGTGTAGAAGAAAAGGAATACACTCTAATTCTTCCAAACGAAGAAGCTCAGGCAAAGGTTGATGCTTGGATTGACGGTAAGCTTACCGAAGAATTCCGTACACAAAATACTATCCTCCGCGATCAGATGATCAAGGATCTCAAAGAGCAGATGCACGCAGACTTTATTGCCGAAATCAGCGATGAAGCTGCTGGTGTTACTGACGATATGGACGACGAAGCAAAGCTCGCCGCTAAGACTGCTTATTATGAAGCAAATGGCAAAGCGGATTATTCTGAAGCATTTGAACTCGCCGTCAAGCATGATGTTCGCAAGCATATTATCGAAGATGGCATCCGCCCAGATGGTCGCAAGCTCGACGAAGTTCGCCCACTTAGCTCTCAGGTTGGTATCTTGCCACGTACTCATGGCTCCAGCCTCTTTACTCGTGGTGTTACTCAGGCTATGAATATCGTCACCTTGGCTCCACTCAGCTACGCTCAGCTCGTAGATACGATGGAAGTCACTGACGGCACTCGTCGCTACATGCACCACTACAATGCGCCTGGCTATACAGTTGGTGAAGTAAGCCGCCTCGGTAGCCCGGGCCGTCGCGAAATTGGCCACGGCTATCTTGCAGAACGCGCATTGACTCCAGTTTTGCCTAGCGAAGAAGAGTTCCCATACGCTATCCGTAGTGTTACCGAGATTATGTCCCAGAACGGTTCTACTTCCATGGCTGCAACTTGTAGCTCCTGTCTCGCTTTGATGGATGCAGGTGTTCCACTTAAGCGCCCAGTAGCAGGTGTGGCAATGGGTCTTATGATGGATGGTGACAAGCCATATGTCCTAACTGACCTTATGGATGCAGAAGATTTCGCCGGCGATATGGACTTCAAAGTTACTGGTACCACCGAAGGTATTACTGCACTTCAGATGGATATGAAGGTCCATGGCCTTCCAGTAAGCGTCCTATCCGAAGCAATCAAGAAAGCTCATGATGGCCGTATGTTCATCATGAAGCACATGCTTTCCGTACTTGATGGCCCACGCGATCATCTCAGCCCATATGCTCCACGCATCGAAAAACTCATGATCAACCCAGACAAGATTGGTACGGTCATTGGCAAGGGTGGCGAAACCATCAATAAGATTACTACCGAGACTGGCGCAGAGATCAATATCGAGGAAAACGGTCTCATCACCGTAGCTGGTGCTAATCCTGAAAAGATCGAGAAGGCCCTAAACTGGATTAAGTCCCTCGTCGAGGAACCAGAACCAGGCAAAATTTACAAAGGCAAAGTCGTTTCCATTAAAGACTTCGGTGCATTTGTAAATATCCTTCCAGGCATCGATGGTATGCTTCATATTTCGCAGATTAGCGACAAGCGCCTCGCAAAGGTTACGGATGCCCTTCAGGTTGGTGACGAAATCAACGTCCGTCTCGACGCAATCGACGAAAAAGGTCGCCTCAGCCTATCTATGAAAGGTGTAGACCAAAAAGCCTAATAATTAACGGCAAACCAAAATATCTCCCCGCGCGGGAGATATTTTTTGATATATAATAAAGTTAATTAACATAAACGGAGTCTATATGACAACACAAGCTTCTTCGGCAAGCCATGCGAAGGCTGCCGCAAAGTATGAGCGTGGTAAAATTTCCGCGCCGATGATGGCAAAACTAAACACCTGGACAATTGCGATGTCCTGCTTTATCGGTTTTGCGTGTATCTTTTCTGCAATCGCAGGTTTTTCTGATGGTTGGGTATTCCGCATTCCGGTATTCTCGGCTTTCTTCGGCTCTAATGTTGGTAGCGTGCCATCTGAATTCATGGCATCATTCATCGCTCTTGCCGCAGCAATTTTTGGCATTGCTACACTAAAGAAAGTTACCGACAGGGAAACGCAGAGAGAATCTTGGCATAAGGTCGCCAACCTATTCCTCGGCATTTCCGTAATTTATATTATTAATCTCGCTGGTATCATTTTCTATTCCATCATGATGATTGGCAGACCAACCATCCAGGGCGATCTCTGGCTAAGCAACTTCTTGCCAACTCTCATCATGCTTGGCGCATCTGTCGGTATGCATTTTATTGCAAAGACAATTGTTCATACGAAGCCAAGCCTTATTAAGACCATGGCTATCGTAGCAGTGTGCGTAGCTGGCGTAAGCGTATTCCTTACCTTCACTGAAAGTATCGTCGTAACTTATATTATCGATACACTTAAGTACGGTTTCCGCCGTTAATAGGGATAAAAATCTAGCCTGAAAGATGGCTAGATTTTTTTATGGTATAATATATTGCATATGGCAAATAAAAAGCGAGGTAGAAAGAAAAAATCCCAAGAAGTCGTAAAAACTCACGAACTTCCAGGTGGTTTTTGGCGCCAAATCATGGCGTTTTTGATGATTGTTTGTGCAGTCTTATTTATTGTTGCATGGCTCGGTAGCGGCGGTGTCGCCCTTCAGGCTGTAAATAGTTTCTTCTTAAAAGTATTCGGCTATACTACATATCTTATGCCAATAATTTTGGTATACCTCGCCGTATTAATCTTCCGCGCGCCAGATAATCGCCTCGATGCTAGCGTTTGGATTGCCTCCTGTTTAATTATTTTCTGGTTCTCTGGTGTTTTTGGCGTTCCAAGCTATACTAGTGGCACATCTACTGGTGGCATTATTGGCGACGGGTTAAACAGCGTCGTCGTGAAGAATCTCGACCAAGGCGTATCCATATTCTTGTATGTAGTTTTGATTATTATTACCGCATTATTTATGTATGCCGAAACTCCAGCTGCGCTCTTTCGCAAAATCGGTTCTATATTCAAGACCAAGGAAGGCGAAGATTCCGAGAATGCGCGCGTTATTCGTCGCGCCAAGGCTAACGCTATCGAGGATGGCGAAGAAGAGCATGGCACGATGCGCAACTTCAAGGTAAATTCAAACGTCGAAATCGTCGACAGTAAGAAAGAAAAGAAAGGTCTTCTCGTTAAGGACAATAACGACAAAGTCGAAAAAGTTGAAGAACCAATGGCAATGTTGGCGGTGAATGATCCAAACTGGAAAATGCCTCCAATGGAGCTTTTGAATAAGCGCCGCTCTCCGGCCGATCCTGGCGATACACGCAATAATGCAGAGATTATCAAGAATACGCTCGAAGATTTTGGCATCAATGTCGAAGTCGAAGGCGCAAACGTTGGCCCGCGTATTACTCAGTACACACTTATTCCGCCCGCAGGGGTGAAGGTTAGTAAAATTGCTCAGTTGGACCGCGACCTTAGCGCACGTCTCGCTGCAGACAAGGTACGTATCGAGGCGCCAATTCCAGGTACGCGTTCCGTAGGTGTAGAAATTCCAAACAAGAAAGCCGCAAGTGTAGGCTTGCACGAACTTTTAAAATCTAGTGATTGGAGCCGCACCATCGCCGAGAAGCCTCTCGCATTTGCCGTAGGTAAAGATATCTCTGGCCACGTAATCTTGGGCAACCTTGCAAAGATGCCGCACTTGCTTATCGCGGGTACTACTGGTTCCGGTAAGTCCGTTATGACTAACACGCTTATCATGTCGATGCTATATCATAACTCTCCATCCGACCTAAAGTTAATTATTATCGACCCAAAGCAGGTCGAAATGGCGGCGTATGATGCAATTCCTCATCTACTTTCGCCAATTATTACGAATGTGAACGAAGCTCTCAGTGCAATGGAATGGGCCGTAAAAGAAATGGAAAGTCGCTACTCGCTCATGAAGGATGAGCGCGTCAAGAATATTGCAGACTTTAACGCAAAGAAGGCTCGCCAGGGTGAAACTATCGCCGTCCCAGACGAAGATGGCAACGAGCAAAAGCACGATAATGGCAAGATGCCGTATATTGTAATCATCGTAGATGAGATGGCGGACTTAATGATGATGGCGGGCAAAGAGCTTGAAAATCGCATTGTTCGCATTGCGCAGAAAGGTCGCGCCGCAGGTATTCACCTTGTGCTTGCAACTCAGCGTCCAGAAGTTAAGGTCGTTACTGGTTTGATTAAGGCAAACATTCCAGGTCGTATCGCTTTTGCCGTAAACAACAACACGGATTCTCGCGTTATGCTCGATATGGGTGGCGCAGAGAAGTTGCTTGGTTCTGGCGATATGCTATTCCTTACCACAGAAATGATGGGTAAGCCAATCCGTGTTCAGGGTGCATTTGTCAGCGACGAAGAAATCGCAAACGTTACAGATTTCTTGCGTCATCAGGCGCCAGCGGATTACAACCCAGAAGTTACGTCTCAGACGGTCGCAATCGGCGGCAAAGGCTCTTCTAGTGTCGGTATGGACTTTAGTGGTGCTGGTGGCGGTGATATTACGCGCCAAGCTGCCGAAATTGCACTTCGTGATGGTAAAATCTCCACATCATTGCTCCAACGCCGTCTGCATGTTGGCTATGGCCGTGCAGCTGCAATCATTGATGAACTAGTAGAGAAGGGCGTAGTTGGCGATTCTGGCGGTGGAAACCGCGGTCGTGAAGTCCTTATCTCCTCCATGGATGAATATCCAGACTAGATTTGAACATAAACTTTAAAAAATTCAAACTTTATTGTATAAAGTAGAATTTTTATGATAGGATAATAATTATGAAACTAAGTCAATCATTTACTAAAACCACCAAAACCGCACCGGCCGACGAAGCTAGCCGCAGTGCGAAATACCTTTTGCGTGCCGGTTATATTTACAAAGAAATGGCCGGAGTATATGATTACTTGCCTCTTGGTATGCGCACATTGGAAAAGATTATCCAAATTATCCGCGAAGAAATGAACGCTATTGGCGGTGAAGAGCTTCGTCTTACCGCATTGCAGCCAAAAGATGTTTGGGAAGCTACCGGTCGCTGGAGCGACGACGTTATGGACGTCTGGTTCAAGACTAAACTTAATGCTGGCGGCGAACTTGGCCTTGCTCCAACGCACGAAGAGCCACTTACGCACGTCATGAAGTCTTATATCTCTAGTTATAAAGACTTGCCAGTCTACGCATATCAATTCCAAACCAAATTCCGCAACGAGCTTCGTGCTAAATCCGGCATTATGCGTACGCGCGAATTCATGATGAAAGATTTGTACAGCTTTAGCAAAAACCGCGAAGAGCATGATGTTTTCTATGAAAAATGTGCAGATAGCTACAAAAAGATCTTTAACCGCCTCGGTATTGGCAATGACACCTTCCGTACTTTTGCAAGTGGTGGCGCATTTAGTAAGTATTCTGATGAATTCCAGACACTATGTGAAGTCGGTGAAGATATTATCTATCTCGACCGCGAAAAAGGTATCGCCGTAAACGAAGAAGTCTATACCGACGAAGTTCTTGCAGATCTCGGTCTAGATAAATCTAAACTCGAACAATGTAAGGCAGCCGAAGTTGGAAATATCTTTACTTTAGGCTATCGCTTCTCAGACGCTCTCGATCTTTGCTATAACGACGAAGATGGCAAACGCCAAAAAGTCTTTATGGGAAGTTACGGCATTGGCCCAAGTCGCGTTATGGGTGTTATTGCGGAAAAACTTAGCGACGATAAAGGTCTAGTTTGGCCAGAAGAAATCGCTCCATACAAGTATTACATTGTCGGTATTGGCGAAAAAGGCGAAGAAATGGCCGCCAAACTTCACGATATGGCGCCAGAAGATATTATTCTGGATGATCGCAAAAATGCACGTACTGGCGAGAAATTCGCTGACGCAGAACTTATGGGAATTCCATATCGCGTCGTAATTAGTGATAAGACTTTAGCAGATAATAAAGTAGAACTTAAAAATCGTAAAACTGACGAGACAAAACTCTTGACCTTAGACGAGTTTACTAGTAAACTTGCTTAGAAATAACTACAACCAACCCGTATTTTTTAATGGGAAGGAGGAACAATATGGCTAAGACAGTCAGTATTACAGCTGAGGGCCGCAAGGACCTCGAAAAAGAACTTGAACAGCTTATTGCCCGTCGCCCAGAAATCGCTGAAAAGATCGCATTAGCGCGCTCCTATGGTGATTTAAGTGAGAATGAAGATTATTCCGCTGCTCGCGGCGAACAGAAAGTTGTCGAAGGACGCATTTTAGAAATTCAAGATATTTTGTTGCATGCCAAGATTATTAAAGGTGGCAAGAAACAAAAAGTCGACATGGGAAGTGTCGTTACGCTTGAAACAAGTGGAAAGACTAGCACCTACACACTCGTAGGCGCCGTAGAGGCAAATCCACTCGAAGGCAAGATCAGCAACGAATCCCCAATCGGCAAAGCAATCTTTGGCAAAAAGGTTGGCGAGGAAGTTACGCTTCCAAACGGTAAAACCTTCAAAGTTGCCGAAATCAACTAAAGAATTTTCTAAAAACGCGTCGAATTATAAAATAACCGGCGCGTTTTTATATGCGCTAAAATAAAAGCATAAAAGGAAATTTAAAATGAAGAAACATGATAGCAAGCAGCGCGCGTCTGTTGCGAAGCGCACGCTGTACTACTATTGGCAAAGTTCCAAAAAATACAAATGGTACGCAATTGGCACCATCATTTCGACGCCAATCGTCGTATTAATTCGCACATCATTAATTCCATTAATTTTCGCCGAGATGATTGATGCAATCTCTGGCGGCCTAACGGAAGATCAAATTATCCCAGTTTTGCTACCAAAAGGCATCACATTAATTGCACTTTATCTGCTCGGTAGCGCAATTCTTGGATGGCTACGTGTTTATTGGTGCTGGAAATACGAATTGCTAGCGCTCTACGATTTGGGCACTGTATGTTTTAATGCAATTAGCGCACAATCCATGCAGTTCCACAGTGATCGTTTTTCCGGATCATTAGTATCCCAAACAAACAAATTCATCGGATCATTTGAACGCTTCTTTGATTTAATAATCTTTGACATTCTTTACTTGATATCGATGGTTGTTTTCATCATGGTGATCCTATTCCCGCGCTCGCCATTATTTGCAATTGCGCTTCTTGCGCTAATTGCACTTTACATAATGTGCTCGGCACTAACCTTCAAAAAGATTTCGCATCTTAGTAAGGAGCGTGCAGAGGCGGAAAACAAGCAGACTGGTCAGCTCGCAGATTCCGTGTCAAACATTTTATCCGTAAAATCTTACGGCCGCGAATCGCACGAGCGCCATCGCTATGCCAACTTCAACCGCGCTAGCTACAATGCCGGCATTGCACAAATGAATGCCACAATGAAGCGCGACTTAGCCTTCAACTTTGTAAACATTGGTATCATCGCAGTGCTTGTAGTATTCATGATGGCTGGCGGTCCAATCTTTGGTCTTTCTGTCGCAACCTTGATTCTCATCGTTAACTACTCGATGAGCATTATGGGCGAGCTATGGAATGTTAACAACATTTTCAAGCACATCAATCGCGTATTCGGCGACGCGTATGAAATGACGCAAATTCTCGACACAAAAGATGATGTAAAAGACATCGCTGACGCCAAAGCACTCAAAGTCGAAAAAGGTGAAATTGACTTTGAAAACATTCACTTCAAACACGCAGACGCAAAAGAAGCAATTTTTAACAATTTCTCACTTTCCATTAAGCCTGGTGAGAGAGTTGGTCTTGTAGGTATTTCAGGTTCGGGCAAAACAACCCTAACCAAGCTTCTATTACGCTTTGCGGACGTTGATGAAGGCGAAATTAAGATCGATGGGCAAAACATTAGTGAAGTTCAGCAAATCTCACTTCGCGAAAACATCGCATATGTGCCACAGGAAACATCATTATTCCATCGCACAATCGCAGAGAACATTGCATATGCAAAACCAGACGCATCACGCAAAGAAATCGTCCGCGCCGCAAAACTCGCAAATGCGCACGATTTTATCATGAGTTTGCCTGATGGTTACGAAACCCTAGTCGGCGAGCGTGGCATCAAATTGTCTGGCGGTCAGCGCCAACGCGTCGCAATCGCTCGCGCAATTTTGAAGGACGCACCAATTCTCGTGCTAGATGAGGCGACTTCTGCACTCGACTCCGAGTCCGAAGCACTCATCCAAGACGCGCTCGAAAAGCTCATGAAAGGCCGCACAAGCATCGTTGTTGCGCACCGTCTATCCACAATCGCCAGTATGGACAACATTGTTGTTCTAGAAGGCGGCAAAATCATAGAGCAGGGCACACATCGCCAGCTCATCAAAAAAGGCGGAGCATACGACAAGCTCTGGTCTCGCCAATCTGGCGCATTTCTCGACGAAAAATAATGCGAGAATAATAAAAGCAGACCTCTCTTTGAGGTCTGCTTTTTACCTCGACGAAATGCCGGAAAAATGTTATTATATATTTTATGGCAACTCTTAAAGATTTTCGCGATGAAAGAATTCGCAAACTAAACGAACTCCGGGCGGAGGGTATTAATCCGTATCCAGCACATTCCAACCGTAATACTAAAATCGGGGATATCCTTAAGAGTTACGATAAGTATGCCGACAAGGACGTTTGTGTTGCCGGCCGAATTGCGAGCATACGTAGCTTTGGTAAGCTAGCTTTTGTTGTTATCGCTGATGATTCCGGTTCGATTCAGATTTTCTTGAAGGACGACGCTGCTAAGTTTACAAAAAAACTAGACACTGGTGACTTCCTAGAAGCAGCCGGTAAAGTTGGCAAGACCAAGACCGAAGAAATATCCGTTTTCTGCGATATGCCACGCCTGCTCACAAAAGCTCTACGCCCACTTCCAGGCCGCGATGGCTTTACTAACAAGGAAGAGCGCTTGCGCCGTCGCTATGTAGACATGGCAGTAAATCCAGAAGTTCGCGAGCGTTTTATTCGCCGCTCCAAATTCTGGACTGCGACTCGTGAATTCTTGAACAATCACGGTTTTGTCGAGATTAACATCCCGGTGCTAGAAACTACCACTGGTGGTGCTGATGCAAACCCGTTTGTAACGCATATGGATGCGCTAGACCAAGACTTTTATCTTCGCATTTCGCACGAGCTTCCGCTCAAACGTTTGATTGGTGGCGGCTACGAACGTGTTTATGATATTGGCGTCCGTTTCCGCAACGAAGGCATGGACGAAGAGCATCTTCCAGAACACATTGCAATGGAATCCTATGCAGCCTACCAAGATTACGAAGACGGCATGGATCTCTACGAAGAGATGATTAAATATGTCTGCAAAGAAACTTGGGGTACGCTTCAATTTGAACATGAAGGTATGAAGGTTGATTTGGATTGTAAATGGCCACGTATTGCTTATGCGGACATTATTAAAGAAAAATTCGATATCGACGTATTTAATCCTGATATTGAAAAGATTAAATCCATCCTGCGCGAAAACAAGGTTAAATTCGATGATTCTATGGGCACTGGGCGTTTATTAGATTATCTCTGGAAGATTATCCGCAAGGAATCCGCTGGACCATTCTGGCTAATTCATGAACCGGTAGAACTATCTCCACTCGCAAAGAAACACGAAGCAGATCCGCGCGTTACTGAGCGTTTCCATCCAGTTATCTTTGGCACCGAGATGGGTAATGGCTATTCAGAGTTGAACGATCCGCTTGATCAGTTGGCTCGCTTCCAAGAGCAGCAAGCCATGCGCGATGCTGGCGACGATGAAGCACAGATGCTCGATATGGACTTTGTTGAAATGCTCGAATACGGCATGCCACCAACATGCGGCTGGGGCAATTCTGAGCGCAACTTCTGGCTATTTGAAGGCGTCTCCGCGCGCGAAGGCGTACCATTTCCACCAATGCGCCGCGAGGAATAAACAAACAAAAATACGCTCCAAAAAGGGGCGTATTTTTTATTGCACTCATGCTTTTTCTATTTGCGAATTCTTACTAAAATTCGCGCATGAATGATTATCGTAAAGCAGATTTAAGCCACCCATACTTGCAGAAAATAGTAGGCGAAACAAATTTTCCGGACCCACCAAAAGAATTATGGATTCGCGGTAAATTACCAGAACATAAAGGAGAAAAAGATAGACCAAAGACGGTTGCGATTGTCGGCGCGAGGCGCTCTACTGGTTACGGAGAAGGCATTGCATACAAGTTAGCATTCGATTTGGCGAGATGCGGCGTCGTGATAGTTAGCGGAATGGCGTACGGTATTGATTCTTGTGCGCACCGCGGCTGCCTTGATGCGGGCGGCATTACAATTGCCGTACTCGGCACGCCAATCGACCAGATATATCCACGTAGCAATATAGGACTAGCAAAGCGCATACTGGAAAAAGGTGCAATTATTTCAGAATATGAGCCGAATTTTGAGACGAAAAATTATTGTTTTCTTCAGCGTAATCGCATCGTGACGGGGCTTTCTGATGCGGTAGTGGTAGTTGAAGCGTCGCAAAAGTCTGGCACAAAATATACCGCCCTTATGGGCGATAGGCAAAACAGAAAAGTGTTTGCTGTGCCTGGCGATATTACGCGTCCGATGTCGGCCGGGTGCAATCAGCTGATATATGATGGCGTCTGTCCATGTCTAGATGTTTTGGATGTGATGGCTGCGATTGGTGTATATAACAAAGGCAGTGGCAACAAAATTGCCGGCCTAGACGCCTCCGAGAAGCTTGTAGTCGAAGCTATCAAAGGTGGAGCAAATGAAATGCTGGATATTATAAAACAGACGAAGTACTCCTCAGTTGAGCTAATGCAGATTTTGATGGAGCTAGAATTAAAAGGCGCCATAAAAAGTTCAGGAAATAACCGTTGGACTCTTGCGTAGAATAACGCTTATGATAAAATATAAACAGATAATAAGGTCAAAAAGGGCATCAAAACTACATGGCAAATAAAGTTATGATTGTTGGCACTGGCAACGTAGGTATGAGCTACGGTTATGCTCTAGTCCACCAACGTACAAATGTTAACGAACTAATTCTCGTAGATATCAACACTGACGACGCAGAAGGTGAAGCAATCGATCTTCGCGATACGCTTGCCGTATCTCCAAGCTACCTCAAGATTCGCAGTGGCTCATACGCTGACGCAGGTGATTGCGACCTCATCGTTATTACGGCGGGCGTTCCTCAGAAGCCAGGCGAAAGTCGCATGGATCTTCTCAAGAAGAATGCTGCTATTTTTAAAGATATGATTGGCCAAATCATGGCTGCAGGTTTTGATGGTATCTTCCTCGTCGTAAGTAATCCAATGGATGTATTAACTTACCTCACCTGGCGTTATTCTGGCCTTCCAGCAGAGCGCGTAATCGGTTCTGGCACGGTTCTAGATTCCGCACGCCTTCGCTTCCGCCTCAGTCAGCGCCTACACGTTCATCCAAAGAACGTCCATGCATATCAGGTTGGCGAACATGGCGATACCGAGTTTGCGATTTGGCACAGCGCCAATGTTGGCTGTCAGCCAATTATGGACCTCATTCCAAAAGACGAGCTCTTGCAGATTGAAGATTATGCCCGCAAGGAAGCTTACACGATTATCGAGAAGAAAGGTGCAACCTATTATGGTATCGGTAGCTGTATGGCATCCATTACCAACTGCATCCTCAATGATGAAATGCGCATTTTGCCAGTCAGCTCTTATGACGAAATGAGTGGTACCTACTTTGGCTATCCGGCAGTAGTTGGTCGCGCTGGCGTGGTTCGCCGCATTGGCCTCGATCTAAGTCCAGAAGAGCAGGAAAAGCTCAACGTCAGCATTGCTGCACTAAAAGCCGCAATTAAAGACGTGGAGAGCGAATAATTTCTGGCAAACAAAATACCCCCGGCAAGGGGGTATTTTTTATAGTTTGTGTATTTCTATGCCAACTACACCAAATTTGCGAATGTCATCTTCTGAATAGTATTGAGACATATCTTCCGGATTCGCCTCTTCGTCGTCCGCGTAGCCTAAATCGCGTTTGCTTAGCGAGCGATAAAGTTCTTCAAAATTAGAGAAACGATACAGCGCCATAACAATAGCGGAGAGCTTTTCGCCGTTAGCGCGATTCTCGAATTCAATCTTGTCTCCAATCTGAATCTTTTGGCGTTTCTCGTCATTGAGGCGCATTTCTATAATTTTGGTGCCGTTCTTAATCTTCTCGAAAGGCTCCGGATGTAATCTCATTTGGTGCATTATCATAAAATTATTATATAATATATGGCATGAAATTATTTATAACAATTATTATTCTGTTGGTTTTTGTGGAGACGACTGCATTGTGCGCAAAAACATTCTCTGGTAGAAACCGACTTAACGGACAAAAACCTCGTCGCAAGGTTTTTGTCGATACGTCAACTTTAATGGACGGTAGAATTCTTGCCGTTGCCAAGACTGGCTTTCTCGGTGACGAATTGCTGATTCCACGTTCAGTTATTCGCGAGATGCAGCTATTAGCAGATGGCAACGATGCAGAGAAGCGTGCTCGTGCGCGCTTTGGCCTCGATGTTGTGAATGAACTCGAGCGTGTAGAGTTAGCTCAGGTTGAAATCTTCCCGGACGACACTAAACGCGTCAAAGTCGACGAGAGGCTATTAGAGCTCGCAAAGGAGAATCGCGGCATTATTCTAACTAATGACTTCAATTTAATCAAAGTCGCCGCTACGGAGCACATCGATGCAATTAATATTAATGAATTGGCGCAGAGTCTTCGCAGTGAATATCTACCGGGCGATCATCTCTATGTAAAAATCATCAGCGTAGGCAGTAACCCTCATCAGGGCGTAGCTTATCTTCCAGATGGAACCATGGTAGTTGTAGACGATGCGGAAAAGTTTGCAGGGAAGAACGCAACGGTCGAAATTGAATTCGTCCGCTATCTCCAGACTAATGCTGGCAAGATGATGTTTGCGAAACTTGCTCCAAAGAAAAACAACCAGCAAAAGCAGAAAGTCGCAAACCGCAGATACGGTCGCAAAAAGAAATAATCAAAAATCCCTCCGCGAAGGAGGGATTTATTTTTTTTATCTTGTAGCCGTAGTCGTATAACCGGCGGAGTCCACTACGCGGAAGCTTACACTTGTAGGCTTTGTGGATGTTGGGTATACGATTGTTTCGGTCTTTTTATCCAGTGAGCCACTCTTTACGAGTACGCCGTTTACGCGTAGCTCATAGGTAGACAATTCGTAAGTGCCGAATGATGCAGAAGCCTTAATCTCCCAGCTACCAGATTCGTCATCTTCACCAGTTGGGCCGCCCGTAATCTGAATCGATGCAGTTGGGCGCTTGTCGCTACAGCTGTGGACGTTATCTTCGTTTTCGGCATCGTAGTCACTAGCGTAGAAGATTTCTTTGTTTGTCATTGGGTCAATCATCTTGCTGACATTTACGTCGATGCGGGTTTCTGCAGGAGTACAATCCGTTGCTTTCTTGCGAGAAATCGAGTCGAACGTAATCTTTTCGGTAGAGATACCACTACTCTTTTGTGAGTACCAACTTGGCCAAACGTCATTCTTGCCATTGATGGTTTGACGCTTCATGCTAGATGGCATTGGAATGGAATCACCACTCTTCCATTTTCCGTCTGCGGCATAAACCTGATCGTGGACGGCGTCCAGATAGGCTGCACTAATACGCCATGCGACATTGTGGCTATCATTACGGAGGACGCGACCGTCGTGGTTACCGTTCCAAATCGCCGTAGCGAGGACTGGCGAATAATTGAGTACCCATGAATCCTTTGCTTTGCCGGCACCGTTTTCTGTGGTACCAGTCTTTGCGGCCGTCCATACATGTCTGCTATAGAAACCGGCTGCGTAGGATGAGCTACCCCAAATCCAACGGCGGGCTTCAACGTCAGAAAGGATGCTAGTGGTCATATAGGCGGTCTGTTCGTCTACGACACGCGTACCTTCGCTGTCAGTCCAGGAATCAATTACGTCACCAGAAGAATTCTTAATTTCTAACCAGTAAGTAATGTCTTTATAAACACCACCACGTGCGAGCGACGCATAAGCATTTGCGTGCTCGACAGGGCGCACTGCACAACCACCACCGATTGCCATGGATAGGCCGGCAGTTTCACCGTTGGCGCAGTAGGATTTATCGCCCAATCCGTGAGCAACTTCGAGACTCTTGTCGATGCCATTAATGTATAGCGCCTTAACGGCAGGAACGTTCAAAGAACCAGCCAAGGCCTGGCGGAGAGTAATGTTGCCATTGAAGCGACCGTTCGCGTTACGCAGCGAGCACTTACCGGTAGTACCCTTACAATAAATTGCATCGATATTAGTATCGGAAATAATTGAACCTGGCGCATAGTTAACACCGTCGCGTTCTACGAACAATGGTGTGTAATCGAGGATAGGCTTAATCGTAGACGCTGGCTCTAGTAACGATGTAGCCGCATTCACCTGTCCGTAGCCTTCGCGATTCCAGTCTACGCTACCGACCATTGCGATAACCTGACCAGTTTCTACGTCGATGGAGACGAGCGTTGCGTTATCGGAGCCGTTAATATAGAAGAGCTTGGAACCTTCGTATACAGCAGCTTCTGCTAGGCGCTGCGCGCGCATATCGACGGTAGTCTTAATCGTGAAACCACCTTCGCGCATGGTCTTGATGCCGTATTTTGCTTCGAGCTGAGACTTAACTTCGAGTACGAACCAAGGCGCAAGCATATCCTTGTATTGATCTTCTTCTGGCTGGACGCGAGCCATAATATCGACGGCTTTGGCTTCTTCGGCTTCTTTTTCGGAGATATAGCCTAGTTCTACCATCGCATCCAAAGTCTTGTGCTGACGAGAGATTAGAGCTTTGTTACCTGCGGTATTATATGGGTTCAAAACTGCTGGGTTGTTTGGGATAGCGGCAAGAAGGGCGGATTCTGCGAGATCGAGATCCTTGGCGCTCTTATTGAAATATGTTTGCGCAGCAGATTCTACACCGTTACGGCGACCGCCATATGGAGATTCGTTTAGATAAAGAGTAATAATCTGCTCTTTGTCGTACATTTTTTCGATTTCAATTGCGAGAATCATCTCCTTGATTTTGCGTGGAACACCGGACATATCGCGGTTTCCGGCCTCATCGGAGAAATACACCTGTTTGATTAGCTGCTGAGTTAGAGTAGAACCACCCTGTACGGCACCTTTCTTAACGAGGGTGACATACATAGCACGACCAATTGCTGTGAAGTCTACGCCGATATGGTTGTAGAAGTTCTTATCCTCAATCGCGACTGTTGCCTGGCGCATATAAGTAGAAATATCGCTACCATCAACAACTAGGCGATAATCGCCACTACCTTTATCTTCCCAGAGCACTTCGCCGTTGCGGTCCAAATAGGTATTTACGGTATTTTGGACGCGATTTGCTAGTTCTTCTGGGTCGATTTCGGAAAGGTCTTTCTTGAAGTAGAGGAATAGGCCACCGATGCCGATAATTACAATCAGAACCAATGCGGCTAGACATTTAAGGATGAATAATTGTCCTTCCTTGGAAAACCACGCTCTTAGAACGCGGTCAGGACGTAATCTTGCGAAGAAACGCAAAATTGGGTTTTTAGGTAACTTGGCTAATTCTTCCGCTTTTTTGCGGGCACGCGCATCCTCGCGAACGCGACGCTTGTATGCCAAGTTTGAATATAAGCTCATGCCAGAAGACTTAGAAGTCTTACTCTGTTTTTTCTTTAGAGTAGGCTTTTTGATCTTGGCGGCTTTATTTTTACTCGCAGTTTTATCTTTCGCCATTACTATATTATACACTATCGCAAAACACTTTTGGGACAAAACATAAGCATTTTACTATATCTGTTATTTAGGGTAAAATATTTAATTATGAGTCACTATGAGCCATTAAAAATCGAAGAAAAATGGCAAAAGCGCTGGGAAGAAGAGAAGCCTTTTGCCGCCAAAGACAACGATAAACGTCCAAAGATGTATCTTGCGGAGATGTTTCCATATCCGTCCGGCGCTGGTCTTCACGTCGGCCACGTCCGCAACTTCTCCATCGTAGACTGCCTTGCGCGCTTTTATGCGCAGCAAGAAATGAACGTTCTTCGTCCGTTTGGCTATGATACATTTGGTCTTCCGGCAGAGAACTACGCCATCAAAACCGGCATCTCTCCACAAGAAGTCACAAAAACCAACATCGACAACTTCCGCAAGCAGGCAAAACGCCTTGGCTATGCAATTGACTGGTCTCGCGAAATTAATACCTCCGACCCTGAATACTATAAATGGACTCAATGGTGCTTCCTTCAACTCTTCAAAAAAGGCCTAGCTTATCAGGCAGAAAATTACCAATGGTGGTGCCCAGTCGACCAGACCGTTCTCGCAAATGAGCAAGTAGAAAACGGTTGCTGCTGGCGCTGTGGTCACGAAGTCGAAAAGAAAAAGATGAAGCAGTGGTTCTTCAAAATCACCGCCTATGCTGATGAACTCCTCGATGAAATCGATTCGCTTGATTGGCCAGAAAAAATTAAAACCATGCAGAAAAACTGGATTGGCCGTAGCGAAGGTGCTGAGGTAGAATTTCAGATTGCTGGTAGTGGTGGCAAGATTACAGTATTTACTACCCGTCCAGACACCTTGTTTGGCTCGACCTTTATGGTATTGGCCCCAGAAAACGAAATGATCAAAGATCTCGTCACTGACGATACGCGCGAAGCCGTAGAGGCTTATTGTAAAGATGCGCTCAAAAAATCCGAAATCGAACGTCAGGAAAACAAAGAAAAGACAGGCGTATTCACTGGCTCTTACGTAATCAATCCAGCTACCGGCAAAGAGATTCCAGTCTGGGTAGCAGATTATGTATTGGCTGGCTATGGTACCGGTGCCGTCATGGGCGTTCCTGCGCATGATGAGCGCGATAATGAATTCGCTACCAAGTTCAACCTCCCAATCGTAAAAGTTATCGAAAAGCCAGAAAATTCCACCGATGATTCTAAATGCTATGCCGGCGAGGGCGAAGTAATTAATTCCGGCCCATTCAATGGTAAGCAGAGCAGCGAAATGCGCGAAGAGATTAATGACTGGCTCGAGCAGCAAGGTATTGGTCGCAAGAAGGTCACTTATCGCATGCGCGATTGGCTAATTTCTCGCCAGCGTTACTGGGGCTGTCCAATTCCGATTGCTTACGACAAAGACGGCAATCCTCACGCAATTCCAGAAGACCAACTTCCAGTTATGCTTCCAAAGATTGATGACTACAAGCCAGACGCTTCTGGTCGTTCTGCGCTCGCGAAGTCCGAAGAATTTATGAAAGTCACAATCGATGGCGAAGAGATGACTCGTGAGACCGATACACTTGATGGCTACGCATGTTCTAGCTGGTATCTCTGGCGCTATACTGATCCGCACAATGATAAGATGGCCTGGGATCCAAAGAAGGCGAACTTCTGGGCTCCAACCGATATCTATTGTGGTGGCGACCATGCTGTTGCGCACTTGCTTTATGTTCGCTTTTGGTGCAAGTTCTTTGCTGATGAAGGTTACTTGAACTTCCGCGAGCCAATTAAGAAACTTCTATATAACGGCTACATTAACGCTCCGGACGGAAAGAAAATGTCGAAGTCCAAGGGTAACGTTATTGATCCGCTCGATGTTATTAATCAGGGCTATGGCGCAGATACGCTCCGCACCTACGAATTATTCATTGGCCCATACAATCTTGATGCAGCATGGAGCACCGAGGCTATCGGCGGCGTTTATCGCTTCCTAAATCGCTGCTGGACGCTCGTATTTGACAAGAAGCAAATCACTGAAGACAAGAACATCGTCTATCGTCATAAAACTGCCAAAAAAGTCACCGAAGACATGCATCGCAACAACTTCAATACCGCGGTTGCGGCTTTGATGGAATTTGTTAACGAATTATTCAAGAATGGTGCAAACAAAGAAGATCTCGTGGTCTTAGCAAAGTTGCTCAAGCCATTTGCTCCACATCTTGCTTCCGAAATGCTCGAGGAATTGGGCGCTGACGATATCTGGCCAAAGTGGGATGAGAAACTTCTTGTCGCCGACGAAGTAGAAATGGTCGTTCAGGTTAACGGCAAGCTTCGCGCAAAGATTCAGGTCGCAGCCGAAGACGCAGAAGATGCGAAGAAGATGGAAGAGATTGCCTTGGCTGACGAGAAAGTGAAGACTTATACTGACGGTAAAGAAGTCGTAAAAGTCATCGCAATTGCGAAGACGCATCTTGTAAATATCGTCGTAAAATAAGATATTTGCGTCAGAAACAAAATATGCCCTCGAAATGAGGGTATATTTTTATTATATCACACAAAACGCTAAAAGTCAAGCAATAGCGCAAAGTGGTACAATGGATAGCATGAAGATTTTGCAAATGAATGTATGGACGGGCCGCATCAAAGGCGCCATCGAACGATTCCTAAAAGAAAATGATTTTGACGTAATTTGTATGCAGGAGGCCGTTTGGTCGGAAGATGTTCCTGAGCTACTAGAGCATTTTTGTACATCCGTAGAGCAAATAAAAAAGGCGTCTGGGTTACAGTATGATTTTCGTTCCTCAGCATATTACATCGAAGCGATGGGCGGTCGTATTGAACAAGGCATTGTAATTCTAAGTCGATACCCAATTATAGAATCGGAATCAAAACATCTTCTTGGTGAATATACGCGTATTAATGATGTATTTAACAATAATAATCATGACTATAGTGCTCAGAAAGTTGTGCTAGAAAACGGTTTCGTAGTTGTGAACTATCATGGCTATTGGCAGAGCAATCCAATCGGCAACGAGACGACCGTAGAATGCATGCGCAAAGTTGCCGATATGATTCGCGATGAAAAGCGCCCGACTGTTATGTGCGGCGATTTGAATGTTGTCGCAGAATCGCCAGCCATGCGTGAATTAGATTTTATGCGCAATTTGACCGCAGAAAACAATATTAAGCAGACTCTCCAGAATCTCAAATTCGTCAAAGACGTAGCTTGCGATCATATTCTAATCAACGATAAGGTTGCCGCAAAAAACTACCAGGTCCATGATCAGTTAGTATCAGACCACAAAGCTGTGTCGGCAGAAATCGAAATTATTTAGCTTGGCGCTTAATTAATTTTGCGTGTAATACTACGCGCTCTTTGCTGTTGTAGCAGGTCGATAGCGTCAGGATTTTGTCTGAGCCGGATACGGTTGCGCCGAAATCTTGAACGCTTCGGCCTTTTAGTGTGTCGACGAACTTTTGAAATTCGGCATCGCTCGAGAAGCTGGTCTGGATATAATCGGTGGTTACTTCTATGCGATAAACGCTAAAGACTTGCCAAAGCGAGCTATCGGAATCCGTAGCGGTGCGCACAATATAATTATTGGAATTATTGCGCCAACCATTTGTAAGGATCGTGCGAAGCGTGCCAAACATCGAGCCATCATTGCGGCCGTGCGCATAAAGAATCATGTTTTTGTCGCTGCCGTCATTCTTGTTGCGAAAATCCTCAAACACCCAACCGGCTGTATTGTAGCTGCGATCAAAAGAGTGTTTCAAATAGAAATCGTTATTAGAAGTTTGAACGTATGGATAATTGATGTTCGTGCCGCCGAGCTGAATCCAGCCAGCAGTTTCGCTATTAATTTTTCGAAGCTCATCGAAATTCACATCAATTAATTTTGTGTGTAGGTATTTCCAGTAAGGCGCATCATCTGCCTCGCCGGAGGAAATAATCTGCGTATTAGCGCTATCGTCAATCTCGCGCGTCGTGGCGGCATCATTAATTATTTCGGTCTGGTCTCCTGTACTAATAGAATCCGTAGTCCACTCGTAAATCTTGTAGCCAGAGTAACAAATGCCGACAACGCAAACCAACGCGATGATACAACTAACGCCGATTTTGATTCGGGATTTTGTCCTCTTAATCTTCATGTGTTCATTATAGCATAAAAGCTATCATATACGACGCGCCGTCCCCCTTGCGAAAGTGCTGAAAATATAGTAAACTAGGACAAAGTAATATATCAGAAAAGGAGCATTTTTACATGCCTGAACCAAAAAAACAGAGCAGCCCTCGCAAGACCGGCCTTCGCCGCAGCCATTTGCGTTTGAAGCTTGCTCGTAGCGTGAATGCACATTCACCAGTAAAAGCTTTCGAAACAGCAAAGAAGACCCCAAATCTCAAGCTCAAAGCTTGCAAAAAGTGCGGCAGCAAGCCATGCACTTGTGACAAAAAGACAAAATAAATAGGGAGGCAAATTAACGTGGCAAGCAATCGACATCTCGGCAGAATTATCGCGCTTCAGAGTCTGTATGAGTATGAATTCAGAAGCAAGGCGGGCGACGCCTCGGCCGACATCGATAGTATCGTCGCAAAAAATATAGAGCCCTACGCAAAAGCCTTAGGGGACGTTGACTTCGTACACGATTTAACTCATGGCGTTTTTGATGAAATGGATAAGCTCGACGAAGAGCTTCAGCCAATGGCACCAGAATGGCCAATTTCTAGTATTTCCTCAATCGATCGCAACGTCTTAAGGATTGGTCTTTTTGAGCTTACGCGCCGAAAAGGCACTGTTCCACCAAAGGTCGCCATCAACGAAGCCGTCGAATTAGCAAAGGCTTTCGGTTCCGATAACTCTTCAAAGTTTATCAATGGCGTGTTGGGCACTGCTTATCGTAATATTGGGGGAGAGGAACAGAAACAGCATGCAGAATCAGAAAAGTCCGAAGCTGCAGGCGAAGTCGCAGACAACAAGCAAGGCGGTGAAGCCTAGAAGTAAGGGCGCGACATCTAGGATGCCGCGAACTTCTCAGCCAAGACCAAAGAAGAAAACTAGCGCAAAAAACAAGCGTGGCACTTACAAGATTCCTGAAGCTTTTCCTACGGAAGAGTATAGAGAGCCGCGTCTCGAAAAAGTGCGTCAGGTTGTCTTCCGCAAAAAACCAGAGATCAAAGAAATCGTACGTGAGCCAACCGCTGGCGGTATCGTATTTCGCATGACTCCGGATAACCGTGATATTGAGATTCTTTTGATTCAAGATAGTAAGAATCGTTGGACAATTCCAAAAGGCCATATCGAACCAGGCGAAACTGCAAAACAAACTGCAGTGCGCGAGATTGGTGAGGAATCAGGCCTAAAGGATGTTGACGTTCTGACTTGGCTCGGAAAAATCCATTTCAAGTATCGCCGACTCGACAAGTTAGTCTTGATGACTACTCAGGTTTATCTCGTCCAGTCGATGAACAAAAAAGAACATCCAACCAAAGAAAAATGGATGAACGGCATCAAGTGGTTTAGTTTTTCGGATGCGCTCGACGCAATCGAATATGCTGACATTGAAAAATTGATGCTTATTGCAAAAAAGAAAATACGTAGTGGAGAATTCAATTAATGAATAAAGCTCAATATGATGCCTATGTTGCATTCGCAAAAGAAAAATTAGGCATTGAGTTCCACGATATTAACCTGTTAATCACTGCTTTGACACATCGCTCGTATGTCAACGAGCACAAGGATTCGACGGAGCACAACGAGCGCCTCGAATTTCTCGGTGATGCAGTACTAGAATTAGTATCTTCCGACTTTCTTTTCCATAAGTACAACCAGCCAGAAGGTATCATGACGGCATGGCGTGCCGCTTTGGTTAATACCGAGGCGAACGCCGCTGCTGGCGAAAGGCTTGGCTATCAGAGTTTGGTCCGCCTTAGCCGTGGTGAGAAAAACGGATCCGAGCGCGCGATGCATGTAATCCTCGCGGACTGCTACGAAGCGATTATTGGTGCGATTTATCTCGACCAAGGATACGCGACGGCAGAGAAATTTATCCAAGAGAATAGCCTAGTTCGTATTGATGAAATCATCGAGAGTGAATCATGGCGTGATGCTAAATCATTCTTGCAGGTGCTATCTCAGCATATCGACAACGTTACTCCGGTATATCGCGTCATCAAGGAAGAAGGCCCGGATCACGATAAGACGTTTACATTAGGTGTATTCATTAATGATCACCTCAAGGCGACGGGCGTAGGGCACAGCAAACAGGAGGCTCAAGTAAAAGCCGCTTCCGAAGCTATTCGCCAGTACAAGCGTGAACATCCAAAAGAAGTTGAAGAATTCAAAGTAATCTGATATAATAATCAAGATTAACTAATTTAAGGAGAAATATGCTTGCGATTCGCTTACAGCGTAATGGCCGTAAAGGTTTACCCCTTTATAGGATAGTCGTCCAAGAAGCGCAACGTCACCCTCTTTCGGGTCGTATCGTCGCTCAGGTCGGCAGCTACAACCCACACACCAAAGCTACTGTTTTGGACAAAAAAGAAGTTGAGAAATATCTCGGCAATGGTGCTCAACCAAGTTCCCGCGTAGTCCGCATCCTTACCAAAGAAGGTATCAAGATGCCAAAGTGGGTTAAGGTAACCCCAGAGAAGCATGCAACTGCAAAACATGCAGACAAGCTTCGCAAAAACCAGCCAAAGGAAGAAGCTCCAGCAGAGGAAGCAACCGAAGCTCCAGCAGAAGCCTAAAGCTAAAAAATACCAGCCCAGAGCTGGTATTTTTGTGCGGCGTCCCCCGGCTTCGGCTGGGGGACGTGCCATTTTCCGCCATTGTGCGGAATATTTTTATGCTAAAATTAGTACATAATACTTAACAATATGGAGAACCTATGGCTACTATAGACCAGCAATTCGTAGAATACATTGTAAAGACCCTCGTAAATAACCCAGACAAAGTTACTATCGACCGCACTATCGACGAAAAAGGTGTACTCTTAAGTCTTGAAGTTGATCCAGAAGATGTCGGCCGCATTATTGGCCGCCGTGGCGCAACCGCACAAAGCATCCGCACTCTTCTTCGCGCTCTTGGCACAAAGAACGATGCTCGCTACAACCTAAAGATTGTAAATAACGACGATTATGAGCCAGCAGAAAAGAAGGCTGAAGCTCCAGAGGCTGCCGACGATGATGCGGAAGAAGCTGTCGAAGATATAAAGGAAGACGTAGCAGAAGAGGCTGAAGAAGATACTTCGACAGAAGAAGGCAGCGAACTTGCAAAAAAGACCCGCGCAGAACTTGCGGATTTGGACGACTTGGATATATAATTATTCTAATGCTTTGTTCAGGCATTAAGCTAACTGCGAGTCAGCTTTAAAACATAAAAAGTTGAGAGCTTATATGCTTAAAAACCACCCCGGGTATGGGTGGTTTTTAGGTTCCGCATAAAAACGATGGTATCAAAAAGCGCCCCGGGTTGGGGCGCTATTTTTATTCTTCTTCCTCGGAAGATTCTGCCTTTACGGCTTCTTCTTTAGGCTCATCTTTCTTCGGGGCTTCTTGCTTTGGCATATCTTCGTGCTTTGGTGCATCTTCTTGCTTTGGCGCATCTTCGTGCTTGACTTCGGCAACCTCAGCGACTGCCTGCTTTGCGTCCTCGCGCTGTTTCTGAGCATTAAGCTTCGTAAGGCGCCAGACAACGATCAAGATCAATACGATGCCAATCACGCCGAACCAGATATAGATATATCCGCCGGACAATGAAATCATGCTGATTGCGAGAGCCGCAATCGTGGTCCAAACAAGCCAGGTTTTATCCTTAAAGACGGAGTATATCAAGAATACTACTTGCGCGATGAGGCTCGGGAGCATCCAGTAGCCTTCGCCGTTCCAACCTATAATGAGGAGGCTGAGTGACAATAAGACATAGCCAAGTAGGAAACGCCATTTCTTGAAGACATGGTTTTCCTCGCGCTCTTTCCAGAAGCTGACGGCGAGTAGTGCAATTGGCATTACGAAGGCGCGCACTGTACTGATTGCGAGCTCTGCATTATCCGTAAAGGTTGCATAAGGCGTAACACATCTACTGCTGCTATAGCTATAGCTATATGAATCTGTATCACAAATACGAGTGTCAACTGGCGCATTGGCCTTTGCGATGGCACCACCAACCGTACCGACGAGCGAGAATATACATAGGGCACCAGAATAAATGGCGAGCTCGTATAACCAATTCTTGTTGGATAGGTAGCCGAAGATTGTTAGCAATACTGCTAGGGTCAACCAGCCGATTTCGACAAAGTTTTCGTCGGCGCTAGCTACTACTACGATGAAGCCGGCAATAATTGTCGCAATTAATGCTAGCACGAAGCTAGGAACCGACTGCTTCTTCCTGAAGGCTGCATAGCCGAGTAGGGCGAGCAAACCGTAAATTGCAAAGTATGCTACTAGGAACCAGTTCATTGAATTAAAGTTAAAGAGATCGCTGAGCGTTGTAGGAATTAATAGCAAGCTGATAAGCGTAGCGATAGTCCAAAGAACATTCTTATGTACGAACGAATAAACAACGCCAAGGATTGCTACGAAGGTGAATATCAATGTCCCAATCAAAGAGTTATTGTCTAGGCCGTATGCCAATACTGGCGCAACTAAGATTCCGGCTAGAGAGATAACTTCTACGACGTGCTCTGCCTTGACTGCGGCGGCATCTTTCTTTGGAATGAAGAGCGCTATTAGTGATTGCGCTAGCCAGCCGACGAGCCAGACTACGGTTACTGAGATTACGGTAGTTTCGTTGGTTGGTCCTGCATAGAAGGAATAATATGAATAATATTCAAAGAACGAGTAGTTGAGAATATCTGCCACAATCGTAAATACAAGCAATTGTGCCACGATACGTGTAAATATAAAGAATCCGTACTTATGACCCTTAAGCCAGTGTAGTAAGGCGTACGCAAGTAGCAACACGCCGACTAGGGTGCGGAGGAATGGATATTCCATAGCAAAATCTTCGGCAAGGAATGTCGACGCTAGAGCCAACGATAAAATTGGCGTCAGTATGAGGCCAAATACTTGTGTTGGCTTGCGGAATGCAACTGGAAGCCAACTTGGCTTGCCGAGCCAGAGCAATGTAGGAACTAGCGTTAGTGTCATCGGTGCTAACATTGCCCAATATGTTCCGATAGTCCTATCATTGCCAGGCGTGCATGACCACGCCAATACGAATAACCATATATAAGAAAGTGTCGCCGTAACCTTTGAATTGAAGATTAAAGTATCCAGAATGAATACAGCTAAAGAAATGACGGAGGCTACAATCCAGGATAGTTGTGTGCCCATGCCTAGCGACATGAATGAAATAACCCAGAATGGGAAGACGGCCGATGCGGTATAAGCGAAGCTCTTGCCCACACTCTTTAGATATGGGACAGCCTTAAATAAGGCAATGCCGCCGGCATAGAATAACAATGTAAGTGTAATGGCGGTCGGAGCAACAAGAGAGTCATCCGCGCTATTAATAAAGATAATCATTGCCATTACTAATAGGAAGCTACCTAAATATAGTAATATATTCCATTTTTTGTATGGATCTACCGGTTTTGGCGGAGTCGGCGGTGCCGCATTAACTGGTACTGGCTCGGCGACTGGCTTTAGTGAGCCATCTGCATTTTGCGCAGCTATCGCGGCAGTGTTAGCGTTTGCTTTTCTCTTTTTATTATCGCTGACCAATAAATATATTATGACAACGACAGGGGCGAGCAAAATCATAATGCTCATTAGCCCACCGAACAACCCAACTAGAGCTGAATACATTTATAACCTCCTATACTGATTTAAATTTTAAATGCTCGTGTTAAAAATATCAACACGTTTTAAACCCAAAAAAGCCGTGAAAAACCCTTGCGGAAGTTGCAAAAAAGCGCTACAATTTGTAGTTAAGAAGTAGTGTGCTTTGATTATTTTGTATCTCTGTTCTGGCAAAACAGAGAGGGGGTCAAAGCGGTGATCTTCCGGCCAAAGTATCAACACTAACAAACAGCGAGGGAATGTGGCAAAATCTACAAATACCGCAAAGAGTGGTAGCCGGGTATCTTTTACCGAGGGCGACCAAGTTCTTCCAATACCAAATTTAACCGAGCATCAAACCAAATCTTGGAAAGAATTCGTAGATTACGGTCTTCAAGAAGTCTTCAATGAGCTCAACCCAATCGATGACTACACCGGTCAAAAGATGAGCTTGCGCTTCAAGGATTACTATTTCAAGGATCCAGTAGAAGACGATCGTACTGCGAAGGAAAATCTTACAACTTACGAAGCTCCACTACATGTAAATGTAGAGCTTACCAACAAGGTTACCGGCGAAGTCAAAGAGCAGGATATCTATTTTGGTGATTATCCTTGGATGACTGACCGCGCTAGCTTTATTATTAATGGTACCGAGCGCGTAATTGTATCTCAGCTTATCCGTTCTGCTGGTGTATTCTTCCAGGCAGATACGGTTGCAGGCCATAATTATTATGGTGCAAAGATTATTCCAGGCCGCGGTGCATGGCTCGAATTCGAGACCGACACGAAAGGCGTCATCTATGTAAAGATTGACCGCCGCAAGAAAGTCCCTGTAACAACCCTTCTACGCGCCCTTGGCCGCAAGAAGACCGAAATCGTTGCAGACTTCAAGGATATCGACACTGGCGATGTTCGCTATATTGAGAACACCTTCGAGAAGGATCCATCCGACAACCAGGGTAGTGCACTTCTTGAAATCTATCGCCGTCTCCGTCCAGGTGACTTGGCAACCGTTGAAAACGCAAAGAATATGATTGAGCGTACCTTCAATGATTACCGCCGCTATGATTATTCTCGTGTTGGCCGCTACAAGATTAATCAGCGCCTTGGCTTCGATACTCCAAACGACGAAGTTCACCGTACGCTACAAATGCAAGATTTAATCGCAATTATTCGCGAAATCATCCGTTTGAACAATACGCAGGACCCAGTCGATGATATCGACTCTCTTGCAAACCGCCGCGTCAAACTCGTCGGCGAGCTCGTTCAACGTCAATTCCGTCTTGGTATGCTTCGCTTGCAGCGCAACATCCTCGACCGCATGTCGATGAGCGACCCACAAACGGTTACCCCATCTCAGTTAGTAAACTCTCGCCCAGTCACGGCAGCAGTCAAAGAGTTCTTCAGCAGCTCTCAGCTCAGCCAGCTCATGGACGAAACTAACCCATTCAGCGAACTCTCACATAAGCGCCGTCTATCCAGCATGGGTCCTGGCGGTCTTACTCGTGAACGTGCAGGCTTTGAAGTACGCGATACGCACCCAACCCACTACGGTCGTATTTGTACCGTAGAGACCCCAGAAGGTGGTAACGTCGGTCTCGTACTTAACCTTGCAACCTATGCTCGCATCAATGACTATGGCTTCATCGAAGCTCCATACCGTGTCGTAAAAGACGGTAAAGTTACTGACGAAGTAGTCTATGTCGATGCTGCAGCAGAAGAAAACATGGTAATTGCGGATACTAGCGCAAAGCTTGATAAAGATGGCAAGTTCGTAGATGAATACGTATCTGCCCGCAAGGCTCTCCAGCCAACTCAGGTTGCCGCATCTGAAGTTACCCACATGGATGCTGCTCACAAGGAAATTCTTGGTGTGGCTGCTTCTATGATTCCATTCGTAGAAAAGAACCGCGTTGACCGTTCTTTGATGGCCTGCGCAATGCAGAAACAGGCAGTTCCACTAATTAAGCCAGAAGCTGCAATCGTCTCCACCGGTATCGATGCTGAAGTTGCAAAGAATCTTTCCCAGATTGTTTACGCAGAAGCAAATGGTGAGGTCGTAAAGGCCGATTCCAACTCTGTTGAAGTTAAATATACTGGCCAGAAAGAAACTAAGACTTACAATCTAATTCACTTCATGAAGACCAACGACGACCGCTGTTATGATGAACGCACCGTCGTAAAGCGTGGCGACAAGGTAAAGAAGGGCGATGTCCTTATTGAAGGTGCTTCCATCGATAACGGCGAGCTCGCACTTGGTAAGAACATGCTCGTAGCCTTCATGCCATGGCGCGGTTACAACATGGATGATGCTATCGTCATCTCCAAGCGCCTCGTCCAGGACGACGAATTAACCAGCATTAACATCCGCGACTTCGACGTAGAAGTTCGTGAGACTAAGCTTGGTCCAGAACAGGTTACCCGCGATATTCCAAACGTATCCGAAGCTGCTCTACGCCACCTTGGCGAAGACGGTATCGTAACCGTTGGTTCCGAAGTCAAGAACGGCGATGTTCTCGTTGGCAAGATTACGCCAAAGGGTGAACAGGAACTCAGCTCTGAGGAACGCCTCCTTCGCGCAATCTTCGGCGAAAAGGCAAAAGATGTCCGCGATACTTCCGTCCGTATGAATGGTTCTGATGGCGGCAAGGTCGTCGGCGTAAAGATCTTTACACGCGAACAGGGTAACGACCTCAAGTCCGGCGTACTCATGCAGATTAAGATTTACGTAGCAGAAATGCGCAAGATCTCCGTTGGCGATAAGCTTTCCGGCCGCCACGGTAACAAGGGTGTTGTTGCTCGCATTCTTCCAGTAGAAGATATGCCATTCATGGAAGATGGTACTCCAATCGATGTAATACTTAACCCAATGGGTGTACCTTCCCGTATGAACCTCGGTCAGCTCTTTGAGACTCACCTTGGCATGGCAGCACGCGCACTTGGCTATCATGTAACTACCCCATCCTTCAACTCCGTATCTGATGAAACTATCTCCAGTGAGCTTCAGAAGGCTGGCTTCGAACCTGATGGTCGCGTAAAACTCTACGATGGTCTAACTGGTGAACCATTTGAAGAACGCATTACCGTTGGTGTAATGTACATGCTTAAGCTTCATCACATGGTCGCAGACAAGATTCACGCCCGCTCCACTGGTCCATACACGATGGTCACCCAGCAGCCACTTGGTGGTAAAGCACAGAATGGTGGTCAGCGCTTTGGTGAGATGGAGGTTTGGACACTCGAGGCTTACGGTGCAGCATCTACTCTTCAGGAAATGCTCACAATCAAGTCCGATGATGTCTACGGTCGTGCAAAGGCATACGAATCCATTATTAAGGACGCCCCAATTGAAGGTCCAAAGCTTCCAGAAGGCTTTAACGTCTTGGTTAAGGAACTTCAGGGTCTTGGCCTCAAGGTTGACCTTCTTGATAATGGTGATGCAAAAGATGCAGACCGCGTAATCGAAAAGACCACCGAAGAAGTTGAACGTCAGCGTGATGACTCCGTAATTTATGCTCAAAAAGAGGAAATACCACCGGAGGAATATGTAGAGGAGGAGGCATTCGAAGAAGATGCTTCCGACGATGACGAATCCGAAGATGAAGAATATGAATCAATCGATGCAGATAGCGAAGCCGACGAATTCATCGATGACGATATAACAACTGATTTAGGGGAGGATCTATAATATGGCTTGGCAAGACAATTTCATTAGCGCGAACGATTTCGATTCGATTCGCCTTTGCGTCGCTAGCGAGGAAGATATCCTCAACTGGAGCTACGGCGAAGTTCTAAAACCAGAAACTATCAACTACCGTACTCAGAAGCCAGAACGTGATGGTCTCTTCTGTGAACGCATCTTTGGTCCAGTCAAAGATATTAATCCAAACGATCCAAAGCTCAAGGGTGTACGCTCTCGCGAAGCTGCCGTCGATAAGGAAGGCAACCTCGTAACCAAGAGTATTACTCGTCGTGAGCGCATGGGTCACATCAGCCTCGCTGCACCAGTAGCACATATCTGGTTCATGCGTGGTACTCCATCCGCACTTAGCCTCTTGCTTGACATTACCGTCAAGAACATCGAGAAAGTCGTTTACTTTGCTTCCTATATCATTATTGATACCGAGCAGGAAGAAATCGACAAGCGCCTCGAAGATCTCGAAACACAAACCGATGTTGCTCGTCAGGCTATCCAAGCTCGCTACGAAGCAGAAGCTAAAGATAAAGATGGTGACGCAGTCAAGAAACTCGCCGAAGATCAGACTAAGGAACTCGAAGAACTCGAAGAAAGCTATCGCAACAAGAAAGCTATCCTTACTGGCTTTGTAAAGGGCGCAGTTATTAACGAAGTAGATTACCGCAATCTCGAAGACATGGACGAAGGTTACGAAGACCTCATCACTGTTGAAATGGGTGCTAGCGGTATCAAGAAACTTCTTGAAGAAATCGACCTCGACAAGATGGTAGAAGAACTTCACGAAGAAGCAGAGAATAGCAAGGGTCAAAAGCAGAAACGCATCATGAAGCGCCTCAAGGTGCTCGAAGGTATGCAGTCTGCTGGCATTAAGCCAACCGATCTTATCTTGAACGTAATTCCAGTTATTCCACCAGATCTACGTCCTATGATTTCCTTGGCGGGTGGCCGCTTTGCAACTTCCGACCTTAATGACCTTTATCGCCGTGTTATTAACCGTAATAACCGTCTCAAGAAGCTTATCGACCTTAACGCTCCAGAAGTTATTCAGCGCAACGAAAAGCGCATGCTCCAGGAAGCCGTTGATGCTCTTATCGATAACAACGCTTCTCGTGGTGGCCGCACCGCTAACTCTCAGAACGGTCGTCGCAAACTCAAGAGCTTGTCCGACCTTCTTAAAGGTAAGCAGGGTCGCTTCCGCCAGAACCTTCTTGGTAAGCGCGTAGACTACTCTGGCCGTTCCGTAATTGTTGTAGGCCCAGAACTCCGCATCAATCAGTGTGGTCTTCCAAAGCAAATGGCACTTGAGCTCTTTAAGCCATTCGTCATTTCCTGGTTGATCAAGAATGAATATGCAAACAACATCCGCTCCGCTTCTCGTATGATCGAGCAGGGCGAAACCGTAATTTGGGATGCTCTTGATGAGGTGATTGAAGGTAAGTATGTTCTCTTGAACCGTGCTCCATCTCTACACCGTCTATCTGTACAGGCATTCCAGCCAAAGCTCGTTGATGGCAAGGCAATTCAGCTCCACCCACTCGTAGCAAACGGCTTCAACGCCGACTATGATGGTGACCAGATGGCTGTTCA
>DFHM01000002.1:52023-78044 GCA_002371895.1 Candidatus Saccharibacteria bacterium UBA3723
GATGGCTGTTCACCTTCCACTTTCCGCTGAAGCTCAGGCTGAAGCACGCGAACTTATGGCTGCCGGCAAGAACCTCTTGAAGCCAGCTGATGGCGCTCCAGTTCTTTCTATTACGCAGGACGTCGTACTTGGTAGCTACTACCTAACCTACGAAAAGCCATCCGCTCAGACCGAACGTAAGGCTTACACTAGCGTATACGAGGCAGAACTCGCTTATGATATGGGTCTCATCCAACTTCAAACCCCAATCCGTGTTCACACGAAGGGCCAGAAGCGTGATACTACCCTTGGTCGCGTATTCTTCAACGAAGTCCTTCCAAAGGAATATCCATACGATAACGAAGTTCAAAACAGCAAGCACCTCAAGAAGGTCATGGCAAATATCCTCGACCAATTCGGTGCAGACGCCGCTGTCGAAGCAGCTGACGCAATCAAGGATCTCTCCTTCAAGTACGAAACCATCGCTGGTGTCTCTACTTCCAAGGACGACTATCCATACTACCCAGAGGTTGAACCACTCATCGCCGAAGGTGAAGGTGTTGCTGCACAGATTAGCCAACAGTTTGAGGATGGTCTTATCACCGAAGATGAGCGTTATCGCCTTACCGTCGCTGCATGGCGCAAGGTCGATGACGAAATCTCCAAGATTGTTAAGGATAACCTATCTCACCTCGATACGAACATTTCCATCATGACGAACTCCGGTGCTCGTGGTTCCGCAGGTAACATCAAGCTTGCATCCGCAACCATCGGTATCATGGTCGATGTTTTCAACCGTGAGATCGAGCTTCCAGTTAAGTCCAGTTACAAGAAGGGCCTTAACACCCTCGAATCCTTCATCGCAACCCGCGGTGCACGTCAGGGTCAGGTTTCTACCGCACTTCGTACGGCAGACTCTGGTTACCTCACTCGCCGTCTCGTTGATGTATCTCAGGATGTATTTACTGTAGAGACCGAAGCAGAAGATCCAGGCTTCCGCATTCATAAGTATGAATCCGAAATCACTGGCATCGGCTTTGCTGATCGTATCTATGGTCGCTACTCCGCTGAAGCTGTTGAGAAATATGGTCTCGAAGCTGACCAGCTCATCTCCCGCGAGATGGCAGACCAGCTCGCTGCTGATGACGAAATCGAAAGCCTCAAGATTCAAAGCGTTCTTACTACCACCTGTAATGATGGTGTTCCACGCAAGGCTTACGGTATTGATATGTCTACTCGTCAGCCAGTTGCTTATCACGAACCAGTTGGCGTTATCGCCGCTCAGTCCGTCGGTGAGCCAGGTACTCAGCTTACGCTCGATACTAAGCACTCCTCCGGTGTTGCAGGTTCCGGTGCTATCTCCCGTGGTCTTCCACGCGTTGAGGAGCTTCTCGAAGCCCGTACTCCAAAGGGTCAGGCTTACATTTCCACCATTGCTGGTATTGTATCTACCTGGGAAGAGGGCCGCTACAATGTAGTCCAGGTTACCCCAGACGCAGGCAAGACCGAGCACTTTGCACTCGATGGCCGCAAGGCTAAGGTCAAAGATGGTGCAACCATAAAGACTGGTGCTGTTATCGCAAGCAAAGCAAAGGGTGCAGATCCAATCATCGCTCCATTTGATGGCGTCGCAGAGCTAACTGACAACGAAATCGTTCTCGTTGCAAACGCAGGCTCTCCACTCAAGGTATCCGTACCAATGGACTTCGCTCTTACCGTAAAGGAAGGCGACCATGTAGAACCAGGCGACCGTCTATCCGAAGGTTCCCTCAACTTGCAAGATTTGATGAAGTACAAGGGCATCGAAGAAACCGAGCGCTACATCTTGAATGATATTCTTACCATCTATGCTGCACAGGGTCACGAAATCTCTGCAAAGCATCTTGAGGTTATCATTCGCCAGATGTTCTCTCGCGTCATGATTGATGAGCCTGGTGACACTAGCTTCGTTACTGGCGATATCGTCAGTAAGGCTGCTGTAGCAGAAGAAAACGCAAGGGTTCTCGCTGAAGGTAAAGAACCTGCAGAATATACCCAGATGCTTCTCGGTATTTCCAAGGTATCTATCTACTCCGATTCCTTCCTATCTGCTGCATCCTTCCAGGATACAACCCGCGTCTTGATCTCTAGCGCCATTTCCGGTCGCGTAGATCACCTCCGCGGTTTGAAGGAAAACGTCATCATTGGCCGCAAGATTCCTGTAGGTACCGGTATTGAATCTCTCGCCGAATACACTGGCGCAGAAGAGGAGACCGAAGCCGAAGAATCCAAAGCTGAGACGTCTACTGAACCAGCTGCTGAAGAATTAGAAAACATCTAATCTCCGCAATAAGTCAGGCAAAATCCCCCTCCAAAACAGGGGGATTTTTGTGCGCCTATTGAAAAAACGGCCAAAATGTGATATAATAATATAGTTGGGTGAATAATGCGACTATTCGCTAATTCACATAAATGTTCTTTACGAGGAGGTATTGATATGAGAACAAATAGACCTAGTGGTAGCTATGGTCAGAGCGGCGGATACCGCGACGACTTTAATAACGGCTACAACCCTCGCAGTCACAACTACGGCCACAATCCCTATGGGCGTCAGAGCGAAGTTCTGAGCCCGTCTATGTACAACGGCCTCATCGGCATCGTTCTGCTTTATGGCTTCGTGCTCAACTATCTGATGGTGAAGCATTGCACTGAGTTCTTCCTGACGATGAACCTCTGGGTTCTTCTGATCGGATACTTTGTGCTGTGCCTTATCGGCATCTTCATGAGCAAGGCTAGTGACAATCCGGTCGTAAGCTTCATCGGCTATAACTTCGTTGTTGTGCCGATTGGCGCCGTACTAAGTGTATGCTTAGCTGGCGTGGCCCCTGATCTGGTCAAGAACGTTGTCCTTGTGACGGCCGGGGTTACCGCTGTAATGCTGGTTGCCGGCACGCTTTTTCCGAACGTATTCAAGTCCATCGGTGGAGCGCTTGGCATCGCGCTGCTTGCAGTGATTATTATTGAGCTTATCTGCGGACTACTGCTCAAGATAATCATGCCGACCTTCTGGGACGTTATCGTGGCGCTGATTTTCTGCGGATACATCGGCTTCGACTGGGCGGTCGCTCAGGATGAAGAACCGACGGCGGATAACGCCATTGACGCCTGTGTCGGGCTCTATCTCGACATTGTCAACTTGTTCCTCAGACTGCTCTCTATCATGGGAAATCGCGACCGCGACTAAGCCTCCAGAAAAAACAACATCCCGCCCGAAACATGGCGGGATTTTGCTTGCGCTAAAAAATAAACTTAACTATAATTAAATTGTGGATAAAAAGCGAACTGCGAGGAGGTATTGGGGAGTATTTTCAACCATCATGGTTGGAATAATCTTCGTGTTCGCAGTCTTCTTAGTAGGCATGCGCCTATTCGGTTATGAACTATATACCGTCATGTCTGGTTCGATGGAACCAGAGTATCATGTCGGTTCTTTGATATATGTAAAAACCGTCGACCCGGCCACGCTCAATCAGGGCGACGTTATTACTTTTGTTGCAGATGAAAATAATACTGTAGTTACCCACCGCATCGCGGGAATCGAGTACGACAATGGTGCGCTCAAGTTCCGCACAAAGGGTGACGCAAACGAAGTAGAGGATGCTGTGCTAGTGCACAATAAAAACGTGCTAGGCGTGCCGGTCCTCCAAATTCCATTACTTGGTTATCTGGCATTTTATATTCAACGACCGCCAGGCTTATATATCGCGCTTGTAGTGGGCACTCTCCTACTGGCCGCGGTTATTGCGCCAACATTTAACAGAGGAAAGGAGAAAACTGCGAGCAAAAAGGAAAAATAAAACTTTTTGTACATTAATAGGGAGAAAGGAGGAAGAATGAAGAAGAAAATTCTTCTAGTTTCGCTAGTTGCTTTCATGTTTATCGCTGCAAACTCTTCACTGACGCTTTCTTACTTTTCTGACACATCTACAGTAATTAACAACTTCACCGTTGGTAACGCAGATGTCGAAGTATTTAGGTGGCATGATCCAGTCGAATATACGTCATATTCGAAAGAGAGCGCACAACGATTAAACACAGTCTATGATGAATGGCTCGGAAGGTCAGAAAACATCGTAGAGGCAGGTAAGCAAATTAGCATGATGCCGTACGCCGTTAACGCTGGTAACATTGACGAATATGTTCGAATTCGGGTTTATTTCCCATTAGAATTGTTCGACAAAGATTATATCATCTATAGCTACGGTGGTAGTTCGAAGTTGCCGGATGAAGATCCTGAAAACTCAGAATTCATTCGCACATTCGCAAACGTCACTATCGATGGAAAGCGCTATAAACGGTTAACATTTACGCGTCGTGAAGCTCTGAAAGCTGGACAAAAAACCGTGCAGCCAGTCTATCAGTATGTTGGACTAAGCTCGCAAGTTCTAAAACATCCAGAGATTGATATCAGTGACTTTACCGACGAGAACGGAAAACTTCGCGTAAAAGTTACGGCGGACGCAGTGCAAGCCTATGGCTTCAGCACGCCACAAGCAGCATTTAGCTACATAGATAATTAATAAAAGAAAGGAATAAAAATGAAGAAACAAATTCTAGCAGTTTCAGCCGTACTCGGCATCGCAGCATTAGTTCTCAGTGCTGGCACTTTGGCATATTTCACTGATACTAAAAACGTGACTAACACATTTACTGTTGGTAATGTAAAAATCGATCTCGTCGAGCAACAACGCAAAGTTGGCGACGATGGCAAAAAGACGACTGAACTAGAAGATTTCAAACAGGGCCAAACTATTTATCCAATCGTAGGTTCTGCTCAGGGCGAGCATGATGCTATCAACATGCCAACTGCCGAAAATTATGTCGATAAGATGGTTACCGTTGAAAACAAAAAAGATTCCGAAGCTTGGGTTCGTGCATACTTTGCAATTCCATCCAAATTAGACGATGGCTATGAGACCTTCAATGCAGGTAAGAACGTTCTTCACTTCAACTTCGGTAACGACGAAAATGGTCGTACGACTTATCAGACATCCTGGATGTGGAAGCATGATGGCAAGTGGAACTACTACGAAACCGAAATTGATGGCGTAAAGTACAATGTCTACTTCGCAGATTATGCAGAAAAACTTGCTGGCAATACTACTTCTACTCAGCTAATTTCCGGCGTCTATCTAGACAAGGGTGTATCCGTAAATGCAGCCGGCAACCTAGAGCTTGCTGGAACCGACCTTGGTGTTAGTGCAGATGCAGAAATTAAGTGCCCAGTATTCGCCGTAGCTGTACAAGCTGAAGGTTTTGCTAGCGCAGATGACGCAGTCAAAGCTTCATTTGGTGAAAACTTCAACCCATGGGGTGGTGAAGCTGCTAACTGGCAATAAGACAAGGTTAAATTGAAATGAATAAGCGGAAGATTTTAGCCCTAGCAATTATCGCATTTATGTGTGCGTTGATTGTTGGTGGCACTTCCGCTTATTTCACCTTTTCAGATCGCGCCCACAACGTTATTACGACTAGCGGTATCGCAATTGAATTGATTGAGGATACTAACCAAGTTGGTGTTGATGGGCGCGCGATTCCGTTTACTAATATAACCGACGCTATGCCGGGCGATGTCATTAGTAAAATCCCAAAAGTCAAAAACATTGATGACGGTGATGCATATATACGCATGCGCGTAACTGCAAACGTAAACTATCCGGATGGAGAATCAAATCGTATTTCGCCAGATATGTTTAACTTAGACATCGATGTCACAAATTGGCAGAGTAGCAACGGGTATTATTACTACAATCAAGAATTAAGTAAGAACCAGATTACTACGCCACTATTTACGACTGTTACAATTCCGGACAGTCTTTCGGATCAGTATCAGGGCGCAACGTTCTCACTTGACGTCTATGCCGAGGCCGTCCAGGTCGCAAATAATGGTAGTAATGTAATGGAAGCTAAAGGTTGGCCTAAGGAGTAAAATGAAGCATTTTGCAAAAATCACCGCAGCTTTACTCTTGAGTCTAATTTTGAGCACTCCAACTAGCGCACTTCGCTCGTCGGTATACTTCCTGGGGCAGGCGGATCAATTCGTATTCCATCCTGGCACTAGCTGGTCTGATACGGATTTATTCGACGGCTTCGAGGGTGCCATGCCGGGCGACAGTCTCACAGAAGAAATTAATATCCGCAATGCTTCCAATGATTGCGACTATGTAAAAATCTATCTCAAAGCCGCAAAGCACGAAAATCACAGTGAGGTACAAGAATCTGTCCTAGAAAAAGAGAACATCGCATCGATGGAGGATTTCTTATCGCAGCTTAGTATGAAAGTGACTAGCAATGGGGAAGTAATCTATGAGGCTTCGCCGGATCAACTCGATGGCCTTGCAAATTATGTATTGCTCGGCACATATAATCCTGGCGATTCTAGTACGCTTAATGTGACGCTAAATATCCCAATTGAGCTTGGCAACAAATATATGCACCGTGTTGGCGAGGTAGACTGGATTTTTATGGCAGAATGTTATGTTAACGAAGAAATCGTTGAGCCGGATAACCCAGACACTCCGGTAACGCCAGACGAGCCAAGTGGCGAACCAAAACCGCTTCCAAATCCAAATAACGCAAAGACACTGGACGAAATCTTTAAATTTGTTGGCATCTTTATTGCCTCGATGATCGGTATTAGTTTAGCGGTGCTAGTTATTAGAAGAACGCTCCAAAAAGAAGAAAAATAACCCATGAAAAACGCCCGTCCGAAGACGAGCGTTTTTACTCTCGAGAGTTCTCATTTACTCACTGATACAGGATAAACGCGTAGGTGTATTGTCCGTGGTCGCTGTCCTCGTATCCGGCGAAGATATTATAGCCATCAACGATGGCGCTTTCTTCGATTTGTCCATCACGAGGTGTGCGTGCTTCTCCCACGGGACCGTAGGTCAAGAAGTAGTCGTGCAGATCATCGTAGATATCCCACGAATGATCGTAGCAGGTCCAGCTCAGATAATCGATGGCGCCGTTCTTATAGAAAACGCGAAGATGGCCAAGATGGCCGTGGAGATAGATATTGTCGAACTTGAACATCTCGTCCGTGTTTTCGGTCGGAATGTTGTAATGATCGAAAATGTGATTTCTGCTCTCCGTCGCATAATCAATGAAGTCTCTCACGTCAATGGTGTCTGTAGGATTACCATAGATGAGAGTATCGAGACCATAGCGCTCTTCGAATTCTTTGCAGGCGTTCAGCGAATTGCTTTCTCCGGCCCTAGGATTTAGCTGCGTGTAATAGTCGTGCAAAGATCCACTGCCGAGATAGACTGGTGTAAGTGGATGTGCGTTGACGTATTCTTGCGTCTGCCTTCCAATTGTGAACGGATTTGCGTCCACCACATAGATATCATTGTTTATCTTGCGGTAGAATGTATAGCCGTTCTTGGTGTAGGTTTCAACGACCATTGTGTCTACTAGCGCATTGCAGCTAGGCGACCAGAAGTAGAGATTGTCGGCTAGGATATAGTAGCTATACCAGTTGATACCGGTAAACTCGTATTGTGCAAGCGAACGAGTTTCGTATTCTACGAGCTCATCCAAAATTCTCACAATAGAGTTGCCAACATACCCATAATATCTATACTTCGCATGTTCGTTGAAAAGGCTGGCGTCGAACAAGAAGTTGTCGGGGTCGACTTCGGTATCCCAGGTTTTTACGAGCTTGCCATCTTTGATGAAACCGACGTATTTGTCGGAACTGATGATGACAAGTCCAAAATCCGTGTACATCCAGTCGATAATCGTACCCCTGCAGACCTCTGGAACATCGGCCTCGTTAAGAGGAGTTTTATCTCCCCAAACTTTGGATCCGATGCTTACGTCCCAGCCATCCGGACTAGTACTTTCCTCTGGTTTAGAGGGCTCTTCGGTTTCCGCGGTTTCGGATTCGACGGGTTCCTTGGTTTCCTGTTGAGTAATGACTTCCTCAGGCGATTCCTCGCCCTTAGTAGTCTCTTTGATGCCTGCGCATCCGGTCAGTATCAGACCGAGCATAATGAGAATGACTAACAAACGCTTCATAGAAATCACCTCCAGATAGTCGAGAGTTTTAATGTGCGCGTTGGTTGTCCAACTAAATAAATTATAGCACAAAAGTGGAAAAAATCAATTAAACATATGCTCGTATAAGGGGTGTATAGGTGGTATAATATTAATCAATATGGAGGATTTTGATTATTTGCGCGAGGGAGATGTATATCTTGACTCGGCGTGCCAATCGCTACGCCCGCGCCCAGTTATTGACGCTTTAAACCGTTATTATACCGAACATAATTCCTGTGGTGAGCGCGTAAAATACGCATGGGGTCGCGAGACGGATGAACTCGTCGAAGACACTCGCGAGGCGATGTTAAAATATCTCAAACTTAAATCAAGAGATTATTCTGTATCGTTCACGTTGAATACGACTTACGGCATCAACTTACTTCTAAGCCAATTCAAGCCAGGCCTATTCAAAAAAGTCGTTACGTCTGACATCGAACATAATTCTCCATTCTTATCTACGATGTCTTTTGCGCGCAAAAACGATATCCCGCGCGAAGTAATCGTGCGCGAAGAAGATGGTTCAATCGACCTCTCGAAATATGACTTCACTAAGGCGCTCGTTGTCGTAAACTGCGCATCCAATATTGACGGTCGCAAGCTATTAAATGTCAAAGATCTTATCAAAAAAGTCCACCAGCAAAAGGGCATAATTATCATCGATGCAGCGCAGGCTTTGGCGCACAGTCCAGAGCTTCTATATAAGACCGAAGCTGACGCTATTTGTAGTTCCGCGCACAAAATGTACGGCCCATCGCTTGGCATTATGATTGTTCGTCGCGATTTATTCAGCAAAATCGATACAAGCTTCATCGGTGGTGGCATGGTCGATGATGTAGACAAAGAAACATATAAGCTTTCTGCCGAGTCCGAAAACCACGCTTATACAAAGTTTGAATCTGGTCTTCAGGCCTGGGGTGAAATTGTTGCATTTGGCCAAGCTTTAAAGTGGCTAAACAAGGTCTCCAAGAAGGATAAAAAGAATTTCGTAGAATGCTATACGCGTCTATTTGAATATCTCGAGAATAATCCAAAGATTCATCTCATCAACAAGGAAGCAAATCCAACGATGTCTTTCTATATTGAGGGTGTAGATTCGCATCTTGCTGGCGGCGCATTGTCTAGCCGCGGCATTATGGCACGTACTGGTTACTTCTGCGTTCATTATTATTTGGATCACGTCATGCATTACCCGCCATTAATTCGCTTCTCGCTCGGTTATTATATCCGCCCAGAAGATATCGACAAGACGATCGATGTATTAGAGAGGATGACTAAATAATGGTTTGTATTGCTGCGTTTATTATCTTAATTATCGTCGGCATTTTCGTTGCATTTATTTCGATTTTTAAACCAAAAGTCGGCAAACGTTATCTAAAAATCCTTAAGAAATCCTGGGGCTGCGTTGGCAAACGCGTTACGCTCCAAAAATGCGAAACTGGCTTCGGTGACGAAGTAAAAAACTCTATTTTAAGTCGCGTCTTAATCAAGAAACCAAAGCTCGTAAAGCCGCTTTCTATTGCTATAGAAGCGTTGTCGATTTTGCTAGTAATTGTTACTATTTGGTCGCTCGTCGAGGGCGTAAAAGCCGGTCTCGCATTGTGGTCGCTCGGTACTTGCAATGTTCAGCATGCTGAAGCTTGCTCGCTTGGCGCAGAAGTATGTAGTATTGATGCCGGTTCGGAACCAAGCAACCCGGTAGAATACGTTGGACGCTGGTTCGAAGATTGGGGCGAAATCTTTGGCGCGATGCCAGACAAATTCCGTAGCTGGAATGTTGAAGAATTCGACTTCAAGGGCGTTGCGGTTGGCGATGGTGATTTGAAAGCAATTGATATCTTTGACCCGGGTTGCGTAGTGTGTTTGCAGTCGTTCAAAAATCAGCTAAATGCAGAATACTTCGAAGATGGAAAAGTTTTGCTGGTGCCGTTCCCAATTCAGGATACGGAAGGCAAGTATAAATTTAAGAATTCCAAGCTAATCGTAGGATATATCTTCGGCGCCGAAAAACAAGGCAAGACCGCAGAAGGTACGCAGATTTCCTTTGAAATCATGAAGCGCATCTATACCGAAAAAGACGAAGAGCATCGCTCTTATCAGGACCTCTTTAATGATTACTATTCTGCAGAAGAAGCCGAGGCAAAGCTAAAAGAGTGGCTCGTAGAATTCGGCTATGGCGATGAGGGCGTAGAGAATGTCTCAAATTATGCGCACTCGGAAGAATACGAAGAAGTTATTAAACATAATAATGATATTGTCGTGAATACCGTGCATGCAAAAGGTATTCCAACAATGATATACGATGGTAAAAAACACACAGGGAGGTGGGAAGAATAATGGAAGCTTATGAAGCATTTTGGCTCGGCCTAACGCAGGGCATCACGGAATTTATTCCAGTATCAAGTTCTGGTCATTTGGAAATTGTCCAAGAATTGCTTGGCGGCAGAAGCGGCGATTTTCACTTGTTCTTAGAGTTTATCAATCTCGGAACTTTCTTGGCGTTATTGATTTATTATCGCAAGCGCATCATTGAAATCATCAAAGATGTATTCGTTAATAAAAACTTCAAGTTTGCACTAAACATTATCATCACTTGTATTCCAGTCGTTATCGCAGGATTATTGTTGTCTGACTTCATTGAGTCAAACTGGTTCTTCTCGAATATGGTTACAATTGCTTGTGCTATGGCATTCATTGGCGTCTTGATGATCTTCATCGAAAAACTGCCAAAGATGAAACACGTCAAAGACGAAAAACATCTGACATGGAAGCAGGCTTTGGGCATTGGTTGTGCTCAATGTTTGGCGCTAATTCCGGGCACATCGCGCTCTGGTTCCACAATTGTCGCTGGTCGTATTGCTGGTCTCGATAACAAATCCGCAGCAGACTATTCTTTCATAGTTAGTATCGTTGTTATGGCTGGCGTTATGTGCAAGAGCTTACTTTCTAGCACATCGCGCGAATATATTGCAGCTAACTGGCAGATGCTCACGTTATCAAACGCTGTTGCATTTGTTTCCGGTCTCATTGCGATTTACTTCGTAATGAAGTATTTGCAGAAAAAAGGCTCTCTCCAGACATTTGGTTGGTATCGCGTTATTATCGCCGCTATTGTGATCATATTTGAGCTCCTCAAATAGTTTTGGTATAATCTAAGAGTTAACAATTTAATATCAAGAGCGCAGCTAGGGATCGGCCCGTTGACCTGCCAGCAACCTGCTTTTGCAAGGTGCTAATTCCGCCCAGAAAGGAAAGATATGACAAAGACTCTATCTTCGAGCGCGCGTCGCTCTAATACTAAAATAATCACTCGCACGGCAGAATTCGTGTCTCCAAAACATCCGGACAAAATCTGCGATCAAATTTCTGATGCTATTTTGGATGCGCATCTAATTAAAGATCCGACTGCGCGCGTAGCAGTAGACGTGGCTGGTGGTCACGGCGCGATTTTCATAACCGGCGAAGTAACGAGTAGTGCGAAGGTTGACGTGGCAAAGATTGCGCATCGCATCGCGGGTGACGAGTACGAAGTGATCGAGCGCATCGTAAAACAAAGTCCAGAGATCGCGCGCGGCGTTGATGAGGGCGGCGCTGGCGACCAGGGTATTATGGTCGGTTATGCATGTGATGAAACTCCAGAATATTTACCACTTGAATATGTTTTTGCGAGAGACTTAAATAAATTCTTATTCAACTTCCATCCATTTGATGGCAAGACGCAAATTACGGCAGAGATTAAATACGGCACAAAAGGGAACTTTATTTCTGCGCACATAAAACATATTGTAGTTAGTTGGTCGAAAGTTCCAACGAAGCAACTCTGCGCAGATCTCACGTTCTGGATTAACCAGCTTCCAAAGAATATCATTGTAGATAAGCAGACCGGCGTTAGCATCAATCCGGCCGGCGACTGGGATACGAATGGTTTTGATGCGGATTCTGGTCTAACTGGACGCAAGCTTGTTGTAGATAATTACGGCCCGCGCGTGTCGATTGGCGGCGGCGCTTTCTCCGGCAAAGATGGCACAAAGGTAGATCGTTCTGCTGCATATTATGCAAGAAAAATCGCGGTAGATTATCTGCAGAATTTTGATGCGCATGAAGTGTATGTCTATATATCGTATGCGCTCGGCCGCGTAGAACCCGTTGATGCTACGGCTTTTATCGACGGAAAACCGCACGAAATAACAGAATACGACTTATCGCCAAAAAATATCATCAAGGAACTAAATTTGCAGAAACCGCAGTTTGAGGAACGCGCCAAGTGGGGGCACTTCTTCACTGGCGGAATCGGCGAAAAAATATTATAATATTACCTATGGATATAGAGAAGATCCGAAATTTTTGCATCATCGCGCATATTGACCACGGCAAGTCTACTTTGGCTGACCGTATGCTTGAAATTACCGATACTGTCGCAAAACGCGAGATGAAATCACAGTTGCTAGATTCTATGGAGCTCGAGCGCGAAAAAGGCATCACAATCAAGCTGACGCCGGTTCGTATGCAATATAAAGGCTATGCGCTAAATCTCATCGATACGCCTGGACACGTGGATTTTTCTTATGAAGTCTCTCGTAGCTTGCAAGCGGTAGAGGGCGCTATTTTGGTAGTCGATGCTACGCAGGGTATTCAGGCGCAGACTTTGGCAAATGTTTATCTGGCGCTAGAGCAAGATCTTCATATAATTCCTGTTATTAATAAGATTGATTTACCAGCAAGTGATGTGCCGCGCGTTACGGCAGAAATTGTTAACTTACTTGGTTGTGACGAGTCCGAGATTATCAAAGTCTCCGCAAAAACTGGTGAAAACGTCGATAAAGTCCTAGACGCCATTATTGAACGCGTGCCGGCCCCAAGAAAATCTACTAGCAACGAAACGCGCGCATTGATTTTTGATTCTTACTTTGATGATTATCGCGGCGTTATTCTTTACGTTCGTATGTTTGATGGCGAGTTACCAAAGAATGCAAATATCCGTATGATGGCGACTGGCTCAAATGATATTGCGTTGGAAGTTGGCGTATTGAATCCAAAAATGTCTCCGCGCGACAAGCTTCAGGATGGCGAAATTGGCTACATTGTCACTAATCTAAAGGCTACACGCGAGGCAAAAGTCGGCGATACTGTCACGCTAACAAAGGCGCCAGCTCATGAGGCACTCCCCGGCTATAAGAATGTCCGTCCGTTTGTTTATGCAGGTTTCTTCCCGGTATCAAATGATCAATACAAAGACCTAAAAGAAGCTCTCGAGAAATTATCCCTAAGCGATTCCGCACTGCAATTCGAGCCAGAAAACTCTCCAGTGCTTGGTTTTGGCTTACGTATCGGCTTCTTAGGTCTATTGCATATGGATATTATTCGCGAACGCCTAGAGCGCGAATTTAAACTTGATTTAATCGTAACTAATCCGTCGACGGATTATCATGTATTGCTTACTGATGGCGAAGAATTAGACATTCGATCTGCTTCGGATTTGCCAGACGTAAGCCGTGTCGCCGAGATTCGTGAGCCATGGGCAAAAGGCGAAATCATCACGCCAAAGGAATACATTGGTTCAATTTTGGAGCTCATCGTGAGTAAGCGTGGCGTACAGAAAAATATCTCATATATCGATACCCGTGCAGTTATCGACTTCGAGGCGCCAATGGCAAACCTCCTTACCGATTTTTATGACCAACTAAAGTCTGCAACTTCTGGCTATGCTTCATTCAACTATGAACTTGGCGGATACAAAGCGGAGGATTTGGTGCGCATAGATTTCCTAGTTGCAGGTGAGCGCATTGATGCTCTTAGTGTAATGGCGCATCGCAGTGAGGCTGATGGTATTGGCCGTGTTGTTACCAAGAAGCTAAAAGAAGTCATTCCGCGTCAAAACTTTGAAGTCGCATTACAGGCGGCAATTGGCGCACGTATTATTTCTCGCGAGACCATCGGCGCTTACCGCAAGGATGTTACGGTAAAAATCCATACCGGCGACCGTGATCGCAAGGCAAAACTTGTCGAAAAACAGAAACGCGGTAAAGCCCGCATGAAGCGCTTTGGTAAGGTGGATATTCCAAGCGAAGCCTTCACTGTAATGCTCAAAAGAGATTAAAAAAATATCCCCTCCGCGGGGATATTTTTGTTAGTCTATTGATTTAGTGGGATTTCGCGACCCTGATCGCGCATTGCCATCTCGTAGAGGCCCTCAACGACGTTATTAAAGACGCTATCTTTGTCGGTGTTTGCGCTGACTGGCACTAACAACTCGCGTTTACGGTAGGTTTCAATAACTGGCATTGTCTTTTCGATGAATTCCTTAATGCGAGTATCGAGGATTCTTTCACTCTCATCGTCTTTGCGTTCACCACGATCTTGGAGAACCTTTGAGGCCTCCCAGCGATTCTTTACCTCTGCTTCTGAGACGTTAAGTAAAACGACTGCCTGAATTGGGTGGCCACCACTAGCTGCTGCGGCGATTACGTCATATTCCTCGCCTTCCCAGCGGCCTACGCTGCTAAGAACTAGAGGGAAATTTTCTAGATCTGGGCGAGTAAGATATGGCAATACAATGCCTCTAAATTTGTCGGTTGGAGCAAGATTGCCGGCGCTCATCTCGTGTAGGAGTTCTTTATCCTCATTCTCGGCGGCTCTAAGAATCAAGCCGGAGCTTAGAAACTTCGCACCGAGTAATTCTGCAAGATGAATGCCAATTGTATCTTTTCCTGAAAAGGGCAGACCGAAGATGTTGATGCTTCCGGTCCCAAGCCATTGCTTAATAACTTCTATTCTTTGATCCATTTGATATAATAATATCATATATGGATAACCAGAATAATAATAAAGGTGGGTTAGTTAATATTTCTAAGAATATCCTTGAAGGAAAAATTGGCCCAGATGAAGAAGTGAAAAAGATGACCGATGCAAGCGGCCAGATGAGCGAAGACGTCGTTGTCCATCCAAATAACTTCGAAAACGTGCAAAGCCAGAGCATGGTAGAATCTGCACGTGAGACCGCCAACGAAGAATTGGCGCAAATCAAAGCTTATAATGACGCAATTCTCAGGCAAGAGAAAGCTCAGGAAAACAAGAATAAGGCTAAACGCACTATTATTTACGTTATCCTTGGTATCTTTGGCGCTATCGTCATCATCGTACTTGTTTGGATGCTCATCAATGCTATTATCGCTATGCAGAGCCCGGCTGGTCCTGGCACTGATCCAACTCCTGTCGACCCAGAAAAACTCGATACAGTTGATGGCTACAAGTGTGAGACCTCAAAGTGTTACAAGGCTGCCGATCTTCCAGATGGTCGTCTGATTATCCGTGATACAAACTTCTTTATCTATAACACAGAGACCGAAGAGTCTGTCATGACCAATATCGAAAATCAGGAATATCATGCCATTAAACCATTCAAGTGGGGCAACCAAATTCTCGTTGAACTCGACCCAGAATCCGAAAAGAGCGGCATCTACTCCATCACAGACAACCGCCAGGTTATCGGCTTCAATTATGATACCTTCTATACAGACATCAAAGACGATAACTACCGCGAGCAGACTTGGATTGAGGGGCAGTATATTATCGCTAAACTTGGTGGTTCCTACCGTTTGATTCGTATGTATGATGGCAAAGAGATTATCCGTGGTGCGACTCGCGTCTTTGTCCATGACAAGTTCTGCGTAAGTTACGAACAGGGCGGCGAACGCAGGCTTTACACGCTTGAGGGCAAGCAGTTCAAAGTTGTGCCAAATGGTGACCTTATCTATATCAAGGGCAGCAGTGCTGTTTATGTCGAAGTAGAGTACGAAGACTTCGAGCTATTCCTTGCTAGTGGCGAAGAAACAAGCGATACAGCAGAGTACGACACACTCCGCGACATCGACCAAGAAGTCCTTATAAAATATCTTGATAAAAACTATTACAAAGTATCAACAAAGTAATTAGCAGACCTTGACCGCGAGTGCTAATTTGCGTTAAAATAGAACTATGACTGACCGTCAAAGAGAAATACTTTTTGCAATCATAGAAGAATATGCGGAGCTAGCCACTCCAGTAGGTAGTGTGACGCTTGCAAAACTTTTTGATTGCTCTTCGGCCACCATTCGTGCCGAAATGGTAAAACTTGAATCAATGGGTTACATTACGCAGCCACATACATCTGCCGGGCGTGTTCCGACTGATGCTGGCTATCGCCTATATGTTAATTCATTGCAGGAAAAAATCGACCAGGAAAGTGATCTACTTCCAGAACATGCCCATGCAGAACCGGCTGATCGCCCTACGCGTGCGCTAGCTACCCGTATTCAGGCACAGACTCGTGCGGATTATGCAATTCGCGCCGCAGTAGATAGCCTCGTAAATCTAACTGGGAACCTTGGCCTTGCTACTATTGGCGACCAGATTTATATTTCCGGTTTTGGTAATCTCTTTGCGCAGCCAGAATTTCTGCAAGCTGCTCAGGTGCAGGCAGTTGGCAAGCTACTCGACAATATTAAACCGTGGCTAAATGAGGTTCAGCCAAACCAGGCTATCAATGTATATATCGGTACAGAAAACCCAATCGGCAAAGCCTCAAATGTTTCTTTAATTATTTCGCGCTTCCGTTCGCCATATTCCGATCGTAGCTATATTGGCGTATTGGGGCCAACCCGTCAATCATATAAACGCGTCATGTCGCTCGTGCGTCATGCAGGTATAATGCTGGAGGATATTATTCTATGAACGAAGATCAAGATTTTAACGAAAGCTTAGATAGTGAACGCTCGAACCTCGAAGGTATGGAACAGAATGGCTCGAATGCAAATGAGGGAAAAACCTCAGAGAAAAACCATGAAGGTTTCGGCGAGGCTGTAATTGGCGCCGCAGAAGCGTCTGCAAAGGCCGCAAAAATCTTCAAGAAAAAGCAGAAGAAGAGCGTCGATGACGAGCAAAACGATAAAATTAATGAGCTCGTTAATGATTTGCAACGTACGCGTGCGGATTTTGAGAATTTCCGCCGCCAGACTGAAATCCAGAAAACTCAATACGGTAATGTTGTAAAATTTGCAACGGTAAAGAAAGTACTTCCACTCCTGGACGACATCGAACGCGCAATTGCCGCCAATCCAGATACGCTTGCGCCACTAACTAAGAGCCTAGAAAAGACCGTCAAGGAACTTGGCCTCACCAAAATCCCATCCGATGCAGGTACGGAGTTCAATCCAGATTTGCATGACGCTGTCATGGTAGAAGGCGATGGCGATAACGAATTAATCGGCGAAACTCTTCGCACTGGCTATTACTACGAAAACGAAGTGCTTCGTCCAACTATGGTAAAAGTTTCCAAACAATGAAAATCTCAATAATTACGCTCTTTCCAGATATGTTCGACAAGGTCTTCAATCAGTCGATGCTCTGGAAGGCGCAAGATCGTGGACTGGTAGAATTTGAGCTGATTGATTTACGACAATTTGGCCTTGGTCCGCGCCATCAGGTTGACGACACGCCTTATGGTGGCGGTGACGGTATGTTACTAAAACCAGAGCCACTTTTTGCGGCCGTAGAAGATGCAAAAACACGCAATCCTGACGCGAAGGTTGTTCTAATGACGCCAAAAGGCGCGATTTGGAATCAGCAGCGTGCCGAAAAATTTGCAAATTCTGGCGAGAACTACATTTTTATCTGTCCGCATTATGAAGGTTACGACGAGCGCGTCTTATCTATCGTGGATTATCAGGTATGCCTCGGCAAGTTTATTATGACCGGCGGCGAAATTCCTACTATGGCAATTGTGGATTCTATCGTGCGCTTGATTCCTGGCGTATTAGGTGGTGAGACCTCTGCGGAAATCGAAAGTTTTTCCGATGGCGATAACTATGAATATCCGCAATATACGCGCCCAGCAGAATTCCGCGGCATGAAAGTTCCAGAGGTTCTACTAAATGGCAACCATGCCGAAATCGCCAAATGGCGCGCCGAAAACGCCCCAAAAGCCCCTCAAGAATAGTAAAATATAGATATGGATTTGGCTGCGCCAATTGAAGAGGTAAAGGGCATTGGCCCAAAAACTGCCGATGTTTTGCATAAGGCAGGAATTTTTACACTTCGTGACTTGGTCTATCACCTTCCGCGCGACTATGAGGATTTTCAGCAAGCGCAAGATATCGCAAGCCTGAAGCCAGGCAAGGTGACGGTAAAGGCTAAAGTAGAATCTATCACTACTCGCCGCATGCGCAGGAATCTCGCCCTTACCGAGGCAACCCTTCGTGACAAAACTGGCGCGATTAAAGTGATTTGGTTCAATCAGCCATACCGCGCAAAACAGTTTGATCAGGACAAAGAATACTATTTTTCCGGAACCATGGCGCTAAGCTATGGCCACTATCAAATTAGCAACCCTTCTGCTACGCTTGCGAGCGATTACGATAAGGCTCTCACGGCAAAGATTCAACCAGTTTATCCGGCACGCGGTTCTGTGAAGTCTCAAGATTTCAAAAAATTCATGAAGACTATCGAAAATAATATAGCGCTAATACCTGATATGATACCGAACTTTGAAGGGCGCGCGGAAGCACTTTTTGATGTGCATTTTCCGGAGACTTTGGAGCAGGCCAGAAGCGGCCGCGAATATCTCGCTACGGAGGAATTATTTAGTTTATTGCTAGCAGCCAGGCTTAATCGCGAGGAGAACCAAAAACTCCATACAGAGCCAATCAAGGGTGATATGGAGGCATTCAAGGCATTCATTGGTACGCTTCCGTTCAAACTCACGAATGCGCAACGTCGTGCCACCTGGGAAATTATCCAGGACATGGCGGAAGACATTCCGATGAACCGCTTGCTTCAGGGCGATGTTGGCTCGGGCAAGACGATGGTGGCTGCGCTCAGCGCGTTTATGGCGGCAAATGCCGGATTCCAGACTGCCTTAATGGCGCCAACGGAAGTGCTCGCAACACAGCATGCGGAATCGCTCGCAAAACTATTCGGTGACAAACTTTCCGTAGCCCTATTAACCGGTTCTACGAAGCATAAAGATGAATTAAAAAAGCATATCAAGAACGGCGATGTGGATCTTGTAATTGGTACGCATGCTTTAATTACCGACGATACCGAATTCTCAAAGCTTGGTCTTGCGATTATTGATGAGCAACATCGCTTTGGCGTGATGCAACGTCAAAAACTATTATCCAAGGCGCACACGATGCCGCATTTATTGTCCATGACGGCTACGCCAATTCCGCGCTCGCTTCAGCTTACTATCTTTGGCGATTTGGCGGTTTCGATTTTGGACGAATTACCAGCCGGCCGCCAGCCGATTACAACGAAGATTGTCTCGCCAAATTCTACTAAACAAATGTGGGGAGCTATCGAAAAAGAGCTCGAAGCAAAACATCAGGTCTATTACATCTGTAAAAAGATTGACGACAAAGGTGTCAGTGAGCTTTCCAGCGTAAAGAAAGAAGTGCAAAAAATCACACATCAGTTCGAAAACTATAACGTCGCGTATCTGCATGGCAAGATGAAGCCTGCCGAAAAAGACGAAATTATGACATTATTCGCGAATGGCGAAATAGATATTTTGGTCAGTACGACCGTAGTCGAAGTTGGCGTAAACGTTCCTAATGCAACCGTGATGGTAATCGCCGATGCGGACCAATATGGCTTGTCTCAGCTACACCAGCTTCGCGGGCGTGTAGGGCGCGGCAGTGATGCTTCGTATTGCTATTTGATAAACTCTAACTCTGACGCGCCAACTCGTCGTTTGCGCGAAATTGAGCGCTCTCAGGACGGCTTTTATTTGGCTGAGGTTGACTTAAAATTGCGTGGCCCAGGCGAACTATATGGCTCTTTGCAGCACGGCGCGTTAGATCTTAGAATTGCCACAATTACAGACACGAAACTAGTCCACAAAGCCGATATGCTTGTGAAGGACTTCCGCAAGAAAAACTACGATATGGTAGAATATAAAGAGTTAAGCGACTCTGTTCGCAAATATCAAAGATTAACCACACTAAATTAATGTATTCAACCCTTGGCGTAAATCCAAACTCAAAGCATTCCGGAGAGCTTATTGGTACGCACCAAAAATTAGACAAGACCGCGCGTTGGCTCTTGAACAAGCATCTCCCAATTGCTCAGAAAAAATTCCCATCAATTGATGAGATTCTGCATTTTGAAGGCATTCGCGGACCGGATGGACTCAAGCGCAAATCGCCAGGCGTCGATGAGCCGGAGCACTTTATCCAGCCTGGCAAAGACGATGGTGTGCTAATTGGTTATATTCGCGATCATTATTACAATCTAGTTCAAGCGCTAAAGAATAAAAATCCAGAGCGCGCAGCTTTTGAGGCAGCTTGGATGGCGCATGCTATTACAGACGGCTTAACGCCGGCTCATCATTATCCGTACCGCAAGGTCGTAGACGAATTGATGAGTGACAAAGATTACAAGAAGCTCTTTGGCGTAGAAGTGAAGGGCATTATGCGCGGAGATAACCTTACCCAGGCAGCGCGCAATAACTGGCTATATTGGGGTGCAGGCGGCGTCATGACGAAACATATCGCCTTCGAATACGGCGTGGCTTATACAATTTCGCAAATTCCAATGAAACGCCTCGCGCCGAAGAACATCAAGAATGAAGAATACAAGAATCCAGATTACGAAAAAGCATTTTATACCGCGCTTGATCGCGTAGCTGCATTAAAAATGTATGATCGTTTTCTCGAGAAGGGGTGGAATACGGAATTGATTGTAGAGACCCGCGAAATATTAATTCCAGAGATAATCCGAGCTATTTCTTTAGCTTGGGCGTCTGCAGTTTTGGAGGCAAATAAAGATGGCGAATAATAAACTACGCATTGTTTCCGGCATGTATGGCGGACAATATATTGAGGCTCCAAAAACTAGCGCCACGCACCCGATGGGTGAGCGTGAGCGTATGGCAATCTTTAATCGTCTCCGCGACGAAATCCCTGGGCGCAGAATCCTAGACGCATTTGCAGGAAGTGGTGCAATCGGCATCGAGGCATTGTCGCTTGGCGCGGCCCACGTAGATTTCATGGAGATTCATCCAAAAGCCATCAAGGCAATCAAAAAGAACTTAATCAAGCTCCAATGCGCCGACAAAGCTGGCATTATGCGCGCACCAGATGGAGAATACGGTATTATTTTTGCTGATCCACCTTACGACAATCCTCAATACGATATCGTTAGCGTACTTATTTCGCATTTGGTGCCTGGCGGATATTTGGTATTGTCGCACCCAGGACATCCGGAGCCGCCGACGTTTAATTATCTAGAGTTAATAAGCGACAAAAAATACGCCGCAGCGCATATAAAAATTTATTACAAGAAATAGTTGGAGGCCGCAACAAGTGCGGCCTCAGTTTTTACGCTGAACATAAGGCTATTCCACATCGAACCTGTCCCCACATGACAGGAAGCAAAGATGATAATCCTGAGTGCACATCATGTCGACGTCAAGATGTATGTCACCTGATTGACCAGAGCGAAAAGTAAGATGCAGTCCTGGACGACGGAAGATCTCAATAATCGCATCGCGGCCAGTTTTAAGGTCATAATAATACAGCTTCGTACTCGAATCTTTGGTGGCTTCCACCTTTCGAATAAAAAAGCTACAATCATCATCAACTCCCATTAGAAGCCAGCGCGCTTTGCGTCGGAACCTCCAATACGGACCCTCCACAACATTGTAATCTGATTCTTTGATTCCATTGTTGTAGACAATACGTATCCCAAATTCCTTGGCGCTATCAAGCTGTGCTTCCGGGTCTTTGTTTGCCCTAAAATTTGCCAGCGCGGTGAATACAAAGTCCTCGTAATTATAAGTACCCATATTCGACCTCCTCTCAGAAAGTGCTTTGACAAAACGCCAATAATATTATTTTATCATAGATTTGCCCAAAAGTCAAGAACATAAGCGGAATAAAAAATAGACCGCGTCCACAACTCCGACCCGATCTATTTTTCGACTATAGCGTGAAACCGTCGCGCTTAATTAATACGCGGGAATTATCGTCACGCTTTTCGACGATGTTGATTTTCATTTTTACACCTTGTTTTTTAGTTTAATTTTTTGTCTCTCAACTCAACACTCACTATTATCATAAGCGCATATTATCAAAAACGCAAGCACTTTGCGCAAAAATGCTATACTAAAAACATGAGCAATAAGAACACTACATCAACTGCCCCAAATAGTTCTCAGCCAACTATGACGGAGCCTAAAAAAGATAACACAGCGTTAATTGTCGTACTGGTCGTTGTTGGCCTAATTATTGGCTTGCCAATTATCGGCATTATTTTCTTACTTTCAATGGCATTTCGTTTTGCCGATGGCGTTATTGACAATATCGATTTTGACGATTGGGAATATAGCTACTCAGAGGAGGCCAATGGAGACCAGATGGAGATTGGTCAGCGCCTTTCGGCCAGCAATCTTTGGGTTCTTGGCACAAATCCGCTAATTACGAGCGCTAGCGTTTCGCAAAAGGATTGCCGCAACATGAGCTATGTCGCAGAACTTGGTAATGGCAAATGGTTTGATTCTACTTTCTGTTCTGGCGCATCAATTCAGGTTGGCGCCGAAACTGTAGAGTATGATGATGGTGAATTTGAAAATTGGCTATATATCAGCGATGGCGCAAGTTGCGCTTCATACAATATTGATTTAATGGAAGGCACATTGGATTACTATCGTTTCGTAAACCACACTTGCACGAATGTAGAAATGAAAACATTCCCGATGGTTGACACTGGCGAAGTCGATAGCCCAAACAGTAAGGATGATTCCGATATGTTGGACGAAGATGAGGGCGACGACGACGAGGAAGTTGACGATAGTTCAGCTCGTCGAAAAAGCTCAACTTAAATGCAAAAGTTCTTATTGAAAATCTAAAATCTAGTCTACAAGCTTATCGTTGTTGCGTTTTTCGGATAGGGAATAGCTATAAATGATGTCTTTATGGTCGCAATTATCGTTATATTCTGCCACTAATTTATCTAGATCAGTATTGTCCGGGTTCTGCAAGAAGAAGAGTGCATCGAGTTTGTCGTCTTTTAGGCTTAGGCGCACGAAGTTGATATTGGAATCCATCTTGCGAAGTTTTGCCTGGATATCCGTGACGTAAATGTTCTCACCGTTGCTGCCAATCAATACTTTCTTTTTGCGGCCAGTAATAAATAATTTGCCGTCTTTTACGTAACCAAGGTCGCCAGTTTTGAAGTATCCATCTTCTGTAAATGGATTGACGGTCTCCGTAGTATAGCCGCAAAATACGCAGTCGCCTTTGACACAGACCTCGCCGACACCATTCTCGTCGGTGTCGATAGTTTTAACGTCCAGCTCTTCAAATACGGTACCGACTGCGTCAGTATCGGTCTGGCCGGGATAATCAATCGCGAACGAAGAAGCGGTTTCTGTGAGCGCATATGCGTTAAGGATTTCGAGTCCAGCTTTCTTGTAGGTAGCCTTTAGTTCGTCTTTTATTGGCGCGCCCCCAGCAAATAGGAAGCGAATCCTATCGCCAAACGCCTGCGAAACGTCGCCATTGTAGGCTTCCGCGATGCGCTCGTAGATTAGTGGCACAGCACAGAAGATAGTTGGACGCACTTCACGTAATTCTTCGCCAATCTTTGCGGTATCGCTACAAATATAAAGCGAAAGTCCAGAAATAAATGAATAATAAAAGATATAGATGTCCGCATAAGTATGACTTAACGGTAAGAAGAAATACATGACGTCGTTTTCGACGAATTCGGCACGACGCTTAAGTGGCTCCCAACCAAAGAAAATATTCTTTAGGGATAACTTAACGCCCTTTGGTTTGGAAGTCGAACCGCCAGTAAAGATAATCTTTGCAGGCTCATCGATGTTATATTCTTTCCAGTCCTCGCGTATTTCACTAAGCTTTGGCAAAATTTCATCAAGATTAATTTTCTGAGCTTCGGTTTCGATACTGGAAACTTTTTCTTCTTGGTCGGACGTAAACAAGATTGCTTTGGCGCCGAGCGATTCGGCTGCGTCTTTGATGTCGTCGGCCGTAACGCCAAAGGCCATACTCGCGCAGACGCCCGTATAGAAAGTAACCGCAACGTCGGCAATCATGAGATTAATTGAATTCTTGCCAATTAGAATGACAGTCTCATTTTTGAATCCGTTTTCGACTAGGAAAGTTGCGAATGCCTTTGACTTTGCGACAAAGTCGTTGAATTTAATAGGCTTATATTCGCCGTTAACTTTTTCAAAAATATAATCTTTGTTGTTGAGACGAGTCAAATCATCCTCGATAATGTCGCGAATATTCATCTTCCTCCTAGGCGATCTTTAGTAATTGTTTGTAATCTGTTTTCGTATGATGTCGCGTGTCATGCGGTATCGCGGGTATATATCTATATTTAACCTTAAAATCGTATTTTTTGGACAAAATTGTTGAAACTTTTGCCTCGTCGACCTTTTCTGTTAGGAACAGAGTGATGCGATTGCGCTTTTGTACGATGGCGCACTTTTTAATTTCTGGGCAACTTACAGTGATGTATTGTTCAATCTCGTGGTTGTAATAGCGTTCACCCTTGTAGGTAATAAAATAGTTATATTTTCCGCGGTAATATAGAACGCCGTCTTCGATGAAGCCCTTGTCGTTCGTATTGTACCAATCAATCTTGCGGCGATCATATTTGCGTTCGTCGTTGATGAAGCCCTTAATTAGCGCAGTACAGCTAACTAGGATATTGTCATCTTCGTCAATTTTGAGCGTCACGCCATTAAATGGTTTGCCGAGCGTCGAGCGATACTGTGTGGTGAGATTCTTGATATAAGTCTTTAGGCCGCAATGTGTCATAATGTTGCACTCAGTGGCGCCGTAAACGATATAGTTTTGGGACTTCGGGAACTTCCCAGCAATTGTCATAGCCTGATCGAGATTAATTGAAGCGCCACCAATATACATACGCTCTAGTTTCGGAAAGACATTGTTGGCCTTGATACCAAAAACCGGCGAGGTGATTATTATTGTAATTGGTATGCGCGCATAGTGCGCGAGCTGCTTATTGATTTTCTTGGCTGGCTTGTCGAGCTGGATGCGCGGCAGCACGGCGGTGTCGCCACTTGCGAGAACAGCAAAAAGATAAATATACGAAGTAGACATAATAACCGGAGAGCCACTCTTTGGCAGATTCTTTTGCAGCAAGTCTAGTTGGTTATATAAATCTTGATGGCTGCGCACGACAATCTTTGGCATGCCAGTGGATCCGGTCGTCGTCGTAAGTAGGGCCGGCGCATCGTCTGGAATCTCCGGTAGCTCCACCTTGGATTCGTCGCCTTGGATCTTGTCAACGTTTATGACACGCTTGATCTTTGCGATGCTTTTGAAAAATGGGCGGAATAATACTGTGCGATTTGAAACCAAAACATAATCTGGCTCGAATTTTGCGAACAATTTCTTGAAGGTTTCTTGGCGCGCATGAATATCGATAAACATCACTTGTATACCGAGCTGAAATGCGGCGAGCATGAATACGGTTAATCGATACGAAGTTGGCGTAAAAATGAAAATACGATCGCCGATTTTAATATCGTTCTTAACGAGATAATTTACGCAAGAATTTACGTCGCGAGCAAGTTCGTAATAATTGCGGCGAATCATTTTGCCGTCTTCATAAGAATAAATCGCAGTTTTGCGCGAATTATTTTCGCAGATATCGCGAAAAATCTCGGAAACTTTACTCATGTTTGCGTTTTTCTTGCTTGTAGAATGCGTAAATATTAGACATCGCTAAACAACATAGGTAGGCGATGAATAACTTCGCGTCTGGCTGGTAGTGGTAAATAAAAGCGAAATAGGTTAAGAATAGTGAGCTTAGTAATGTTTCGACGTATTCGCAAGTAAATTGGAATAAGAAAATATAACCAACGAGAAGCGCACTAAGTAGACCCCATGGTCCATAAAGCGCCACGTTGGTCACGATGAATGCGG
>DFHM01000012.1 GCA_002371895.1 Candidatus Saccharibacteria bacterium UBA3723
CCGAAGATCACATGCGGTATTAGCTAATCTTTCGACTAGTTATCCCTCAGTTTGGGGTGCGTTCCCATGCGTTACTCAGCCGTCCGCCGCTCGCCGACAGATCTCATTCTATTCTCGAATGAATCCAGAATAGGATGAGATCCTCGCTGCCGCTCGACTTGCATGTATTAGGCATGCCGCCAGCATTCATCCTGAGCCAGGATCAAACTCTCCATAAAATTGAAAATTTGAACTTAAAGTATACAAATATCTCGAAACTCGAGATAATCTCGTACTTCGTACTCAATTATAAAAGACTGACGATGATTGAACATCTAATTGACGTTCTTTAATTGCACAACTAAATTGTTAAATTGCAGAAAATTTAAAGGCTCAACTAGCAGAGTGCTTAAATAATAAGTCCCTCTCGCAGTTGAACTGTTCTTATCTTATATTACCTGAACAAAAGTGTCAAGCACTTTTTTGAAGATTTTTGGACATTTTTTGTTTTTTAGCTAAAAAACGCCCTTTCGGGCGCTTTTCTAGAGGGCAAAACCTGTTATTAGGCCGATCATAAGGCCAATTATGCCGCCTACAATCGCCTGCGGAATCGTATGTCCTTCCACCACGCGAATCTTTTTCTTCTTCACATTGGTATTGCTTGCGATCACATTTAGCATCTTTCCCTGCTCTCCAACCGCATAACGCACGTTTACCGCATCGTAGACAACAATAATCGTCATCGCCATCGAAAGCACCGTTATGTTTGCAAATAAGCCATTCTGGACCGCAAAGAAAGTCGTAAGAGCCACAAAGCTAGCCGTGTGGCCACTAGGCATGCCGCCACTCCTCACAAAGCAGTCAACCACCTCACGAAAAGTCAAAGGGCGTTTTTGCGACACCATGTCGCCCATCAATTTTCCGGTTTGCGCCAAAAGCCAACCAAGGACAAACGATAGCAAACCTCCTAATCCACTAATATCTTCCATATATATAATATAGCATGTATTTTTGCTCACACTCAAACCAGCATCGTGTAAAAAATACTGCTCAATCCGTTTATGTTTTTTCTACAATAGAGGTAGCGCCTTTGCGCAAAAAATATCCCCCATTTGCTGGAGGATATTTTTTACTGAATAAGATTACTTACTTCGAAGCTTTCTTTGCAGCCGGCTTCTTGTCGGTAGCCTTAGCTTCTTCTTCGTCATCTTCCTCAGGCTCTTCCTTTGGAATAATGCCAATCGAAGCCACGGTATCGCCTTCATTTAGACGCATTACGCGTACACCCTGCGTTGCGCGACCAAGTGTTGGAATATCCTTCACTGCTACGCGAATCGCCTGACCACCAGTAGACATCATGATAATCTCTAATGCTTCTGGATCGAGCGTATGTACTGCCGCAATAGGACCAGTCTTAGCTGTTACAGCCGCTACCTTTACGCCTACACCGCCACGCTTGTGTGGTGGGAAGTTTGTAGCAGCAGTCATCTTACCATAACCCTTCGTCGAAATTACAATCAATTTCTGGCTCTTCGGATCAGATACCACATCCATACCTACAACAGTGTCATTTGGACGTAGACGTACGCCGCGTACGCCACGTGCTGCGCGACCCATTGGGCGGACATCCTTTTCGTTGAAGCGTACGGCCTGACCTGCGGAAGTGGAGATAATAATATCATTATCACCAGTCGTACCACGGACCCAGCGAAGCTCATCACCGTCATCAAGCTTGATCGTAATCAAACCATTCGTGCGGATATTTTCGTAATCCTTCAAAGAGGTCTTCTTGATGGTGCCCTTTGCGGTCGCCATAAATAGATAACCGTCTTTTCCAGCTTCATCGCCCTGCTTAATTACAGAAGTGATTTTTTCTTCCGGGTGCAAGTTAAGCAAGTTTACAGATGCCGTACCCTTTGCTACGAGCGAGGATTGTGGAATTTCGTAAGCCTTAATGCGGAAGATGCGGCCTTGGTTCGTGAAGAACAACAAGTAATCGTGCGAGGAAGCCGTAATAATAGTATCAATTACATCTTCTTCCTTCGTAGTCATACCACGACGACCCTTGCCGCCACGATTCTGCTTCTTGAAGTCGTTCTGGAGAACGCGTTTTACATAACCCTGTGCGGTTAGCAATACGACACTATCTTCATCCGGAATGAGATCCTCTTCGGCAAACTTACCAAGTTCGTGATTAATAATCTTGCTGCGGCGCTTGTCGCCATACTTCTCTTTCATCGCAAGGAGTTCTTCCTTTACGACGTTAAGAATAGCCTCTTCGGACGCCAAGATACCTTCGAGTTTTGCAATGAGCTCATGGAGTTCCTTCAACTCGTTCTCAATCTTGTCGCGTTCTAGACCTTGGAGACGGCGAAGCTGCATCGCCAAGATGGCCGCTGCCTGAACTTCAGATAGACCAAAGCGTTCCATCAAGCGCTTATCTGCATCATCATAAGATTCACGAATTGTCTTGATAACTTCATCAATATGATCAAGCGCAATCTTCAAACCTTCCAAGATATGTGCACGTTCTTTTGCCTTATTAAGGTCAAACTCCGTACGACGACGAATCACTTTCTGACGGTGCTTAATAAACTCGGCGAGAATTTCCTTAAGACCCATAACCTTTGGCTGAATGCCATCAACGAGTGCAAGCACGTTGTAGTGGAAAGTCGTCTGCAAACCAGTTAGCTTATATAGCTGGTTCAAAATCTTCTTCGGGAAAGCATCCTTCTTTAGCTCTACGACGACACGAATCTTACCACGAGCGGACTCATCACGTGCATCAGCGATATGATCAAGCTTCTTTGCAAGTACAAGGTCGCGCACCTTCTCTACGAAGCCTTCCTTACTCATACCGTAAGGAACTTCTGTAATTACGATATTAAAGCGACCATTCTTGCGCTCTTCAATATTTGCAACAGCGCGAATCGTTACCGAACCACGACCAGTCGCATAAGCCTGCTTCATTGGCGCACCACCGTAGACCTCTGCGCCAGTTGGAAAATCTGGACCCTTTACATGCTTCATCAACTCTTCAAGCGTAATGTCTGGGTTATCAATCTGAGCAACCGTTGCATCAACAACTTCGCCAAGGTTGTGCGGCGGAATGTTTGTTGCCATACCGACCGCAATACCCATCTGACCATTCAAAAGAATGTTTGGCACTGCTGCTGGAAGTACGACTGGTTCTTGTTCGGTACCATCAAAGTTGTCGCGGAAATCAACTGTGTTCTTCTCGATATCGGATAGGAGCTCTGCGCCAACCTTATCCATGCGAGCCTCGGTATAACGTGAAGCAGCCGCTTCATCGCCGTCCATCGAACCAAAGTTACCCTGGCCTTCTACGAGCGTATAACGCATCTTCCAAGGCTGAGCAAGGTTAACCATAGATTCATAAATCGACGAATCACCGTGTGGGTGGTATTTACCCATTACTTCACCGACGATACGTGCGGATTTTACAGTTGCATGTGGAGCCTTCCAGCCGTTCTTGTTCATCGCGTATAGAATACGGCGGTTAACCGGCTTCAAACCATCGCGTACATCAGGCAAAGCGCGATCAATCAAAACCGACATCGAGTAACGCAAGAAGCTATCTTCCATCACGTTCTCAACGGTAAGCTCTTCTACGCCGTCTTCACCACGGTGCGCCTGCAAGCCACCAACTTTTACAACTTCCTCTTCCGCCTCTTCAGCTTCAGTATTGTAATCGCCAAGCGTCTCATCTACGCCTTTGTTGTCAGCTGCATCTGGCACGCCGCCAACTTTGCTGGTATCTTTTTCGTTCTCTTCTGGAGTTTCGTTTAGTTTCTTCTTATCTGCCATAATCTATCCTCCCTAGAAGTCCAAATCATCCAAATCGACCGTCGCGGCACGAGATTGAATAAAGTTTTTACGTAATTCTGCTTCGTTACCCATCAACTTAGTAAAGATTGCATCAGCTTTTTCGGCATCCTCAATATTTACGCGAATAAGAGTACGGTTCTTTGGATTCATGGTAGTTTCCCAGAGCTGAGATGCATCCATCTCACCTAGACCCTTAAAGCGCTGCTGCGCAGTATAGCCAGCCTGTTTGAAACGCTCATCTTCTGGATTAATTTTCGTTCCAGCAGCCTTGCGTTCTTCGATGCGCTTCGCCAAGGTATGCTCGAGAGCTTCTTCGTTATAAATATATTCAATCTTGCGCGTGTTGCCAGTACCCTTAATCAAGCCAAATAGCGGTGGTTTTGCTAGATAGACGTGACCAGCCTTAATAACTTCTGGCATATAACGGAAGAAGAATGTCAAAAGCAAAGTTGAGATATGCGCACCATCAACATCCGCATCCGTCATGAATACGATTTTGTAATAACGAAGACCATTAATATCAAAAGATTCACCAATACCGACGCCAAGCGCCTTAATCAAAGAAACGATCTCAGCATTTGCAAACATCTTGTCTAGATGCGCGCGTTCAGTATTTAGAACTTTACCGCGAAGTGGCAAAATCGCCTGAATCTTACTATCACGACCCTCCTTTGCAGAACCCGCCGCAGAGTTACCCTCTACGATAAATAGCTCACATTCGGTACGATCGCGCGAAGAACAGTCTGCAAGCTTCGATGGAAGGTTAAGGCCTTCAAATGCACCTTTGCGAAGTACATTATCGCGTGCTGCGCGCGCAGCTTTGCGTGCACGTGCCGCCAAGGTGGCTTTTTGTACGATTGCCTTTGCAATATCTGGATGCTCCTCGAGGTAGTATGAGAAGTATTCGCTCATTACCTTGTCTACATAACCACGTACTTCTGGATTGCCAAGTTTGTTCTTGGTCTGACCTTCAAACTGTGGATCTGGAAGTTTTACGAGAATAACCGCCGCAAGACCTTCCTTAATATCATCACCAGTAAGGTTTTCATCCTTCTCTTTTAGAAGACCATTCTTGCGTGCGTAATCATTAATCGTACGGTTTAGTGCGGTGCGAAAACCAACTACGTGCATACCGCCATCTGGCGTAAGAACGTTGTTTGCGAATGGGCGCATTGTTTCTGCGAGACCATCATTATATTGCACTGCGATTTCTACGACGCTATCTTCAATTGCTTTTTCTACATAGAAGATATCGCCACCGCCAAGCACTTCCTTGCCATCATTAAGACGGCGAACATAACTCTTGATACCACCTTCAAAGTAGAAGGAGTCGCTCTTACCCGTACGCTCGTCATGTACGGTTGCGAGGATACCTTTAGTTAGATATGCCTGGTGACGTAGATAATTAACTACCCAGTCATAGTCAAAAGTTGTTGTTTCTTTAAAGATTGCAGGATCTGGATAGAAAGTGATACTTGTACCAACCTTGTCAGTCTTACCAATCACTTCGAGTGGCTTTACGGTTTTACCGGTATCAAATTCGATGTGATGAATCTTTCCGTCACGATATACTTCCGCAACCATATGCGTAGATAATGCGTTAACAACGGAAGAACCCACACCGTGAAGACCAGATGAAACCTTATAGCCGCCGCCACCAAACTTACCACCAGCATGAAGAACAGTTAATACTGTTTCAAGAGATGACATTTTTGTTTTTGGGTGGATATCAACCGGAATACCACGGCCGTTATCGTCAACACGGCAGCCACCATCGGACAACAATGTAACTGTTACCGTAGTAGCATAGCCAGCAATCGCCTCATCGATAGAGTTATCGGCGATTTCCTTAATTAAGTGATGTAAGCCATCGTACCCAGTCGAGCCAATATACATACCAGGACGCTTGCGAACTGGCTCAAGTCCTTCGAGAACCTGAATTTCAGACGAGTTATACTCTTCAGCCATGAATACTTACCTCAACTTGATATTTTTAATACATATAATATATTACTATATCGTATCTAAAAATACAAGGAATTGCCCCCTAAAATCGCTTCTAAGGCCTTTGTTTAGCGCCAGCGCAGTACAACGCCATCTTCATCGTCTTTCGTGGCTCTAATGCCGCCTGACGCGGTCGTTTGCGCTTGAGCCACTGGCTGGGCTGCAACCGGACGCGTGGCAACCGGCTGTTGTGCCGCAACTGGTACTGCCGCTGCACGCGGAGCCTGTACCTGGGTATGAGGAATTCTAATCGAAGTCATTACTTGTTCTTGTGCCATCACTGGCGCTTGTTGAACTGGCTGCGCTGCTGGCTGTGCCGCAATGGTCTTACCATGTGAGCCGACCGCTTGAGCCGCAGTCGGAGTGGTTACCTGCGCTTTTGCGCCACCATCAAATACTGCACGACGATTTGGATCGTGGTGAATCTTAATTGTCGTTGGGTCTTCTACAACTTTTGGTGCTGCTGGCGCAAGATTCGCCTGAGCACGCGCCGCATTCTGTGCTGCTGCCGCCGCCCAAATCGAACCGTTCGGATTTTCTAGCATCTTCTCTGCTGCCGTCACCTTCGGCGCCGCAGTCGGCGAAATGACCGGAACAGAAGGCTGACCGACTGGTTTATTGTTACCAATCATCGTTGCATTCTTTGGCTTAATCGTAGGGCCTTTCGGAGCCGCTGGGGCTTTCTGCACAACTGTTGGAATTGCCGCTACGCCAGGATGGGCATTTTCCACTGGAGCCGACGCTGTCGGCTTCACAACTTGTGGCTGTGCCGCTTGCTGAATTGCTGCTGCTTTCACTTCCTCGCGCGCTTGTTGTTCAAGCTTCGCTTTCTTTTCCAACCAGGAATCCAGGAAGTTCTTCTTTGGCTTTGCTGCCGGTTTCGCTGCTGGTTTTGGTGCAGCCGCCGCAGTTGCCGCCGCCACAGGTGCAGCCACCGCTGCTGCTGGTGCTGGCGCTGGAGCCGGTGCCGGTTCTGGTTCTGGTTCTTCTTCATCCGTCGCTGCAAGGCGTCTATCAATTTCCGCCTCAACCTCCGCACGTGGACGGCCGAAGCGCGACAATGCATACTCGCGCATGCGCTTCATTAATTCTTCGCTCGACTCGCCCATTGGCGGCAAGAGACTCATCGTAAATGGCGATGTCGGCATATCAAACATCATTACGGTCGCAATCGCCGAGAAGTTTGCCTGCTTGTGCAAATCCTCCGCTGTAAATACTGGCGAGAATGCCTTCTCCATCAATTCCGCATCCGTCACACCAAGACGACCAGACATCAACGTGCCAACGTTACCAAGCAAAGCCTCGCGAATCTTATCGGTCAGCTGCGTCATAAACTGGTTTGCCAAAACAAGGTTCAAGCGATATTTACGAGCCTCCGAAAGGATAGACTCAAAGCTCTCTGTTGCGAAGTTCTGAAACTCATCTACGAATAGACAGAAGTCCTGGCGTTCATCTTCCGGTATATCCGCACGGCTCATTGCTGCCGCCTGGAACTTCATGACGAAAATCATACCAAGAAGTTTTGCGTTGAGCTCACCAGTTTTGCCCTTCGAGAGGTTCACGAGCAAAATCTTCTTATTATCCATGATTTCGCGAATATTAAAGCCAGACTTGGTTTGGCCAAGAATATTGCGCATCATCTTGTTCGATAGGAATGGACCCCACTTCGAGACGAACCAGCTCGTTACCTCACCTGCATCGTTGGACTTCTGCGATGCTGGGAACTCTTTCGTCCAATAATCATATACGGTCTTATCGGTTACATATTTCAGCTTAGACTTTACGAATTCTGGATCGATGAAACAACGTGGAATATCAATAAACGTACCACCTTCAGGATCGCTCATAAGAAGAAGTGCTGCGTTGCGGAACATGTGCTGAGCACGTGGACCAAAGATACCTTGGTTGCCCGGGTCGTACAAGGAGGTAAGCATATTAATACCTTCCTGTACGATAAAGTCCTTCTGGTCCTCGTTCTGGAATTCGAACATGTTCATACCGACCGGATTATCGAGGTTACCCGGCTCGAACAAGATAACATCGTCCATCCTCTCTGGCGGAACTTTACTTAGGAGCAATTCTACGGCATCACCATGCGGATCAATAAATGCAAAGCCACGGCCATCGCACATATCCTGGTACGCAATATTAGTGAGCAAGATAGACTTACCCATACCAGTAGAACCAATTACGTACGTATGGCGACGGCGATCCTTATCGCGCAAGCGAATTATCTTTTCTTCGCCACGGAACTTGTTTACACCAAGGATAACACCATCTTCTGGCAGCTTCGCAGGACCATCCACCTGCTTAGTCGCCTGGCGCTCAACCTGGCTAGTCGGGATTGCATTCTGCGCCGGCAAGTGGAAGATAGACGCCATCTCGACGCTATTCAAAATCATGTCCCTACGATCTTGTGGGAAGATGCGTAATATATAATCTTTCGCCAAGCTCTCACTACTCTTTTGAATGTCGTAGCGGAAACCGTTATAATTCTGCAAATCAAATTGTGAGAATACCGAGACAACACCGCCAAGCAAAGCTTCCGAGCGCGCCTTCGTCGCACAGCTCGACACAACACGAATAAATACTTCAAAACCAGGGCTCTTCGTCTTCTCTTCAATCTTCGTGATTTCTTCCTGCTGAAGATTGGTCAAGATTTTTTCTTCTTCTTTATATTTTTCGTGTTCCTCCGGCGGTTTCCATAATGCCTCTGCGACATCACCTATGAGGTTTGTTGCACCGTAAAATATTTTACCCAAAAAGTTTGACGCAACACGAGATTTCTTCCCGTCTTTTATATTTTGTACTCGCTCGAGCGATTTTCTTGTCCAACCACCGTCTGTTGGACGGAACATAATTTGAATACCCAAACCATCGCCAGGCTTCGCAACGGACATTGCATTAATCAAACCAAGGCTCGCATCACGCTTCGTGTCTTCATAGGTCGCAATCGGATACCAGTAATCTTCCTTTAGACGGAGCTCACCGCCAACTACCGCATCAATCTTACCAACCTCACTGAAGAAGTTCGGATCGGCGACTTCTTCCATACGCGCAGTTGGATATGCGGCTGTTATTGCCTGTTTTACCGTCTCCGTCAACACTGCAGGCACCGTCGCATAGTAATTAATAAGGCCATCATGCGCCACAATTTCGAAGCTGATATGGCGCTGACCATATAGCCTACCCTTCAACCCCTTCTTCAAAGTAGAAGAAATAATACTATACATTACCTGCGCTTCAGAAATCTGCTCATTAATAACATCACGCTCATCGCGTCCGCCCGTCTGGATATCGTCGGTGCTCGGCGGTAGATGAATCAACATCGGCACCATCTTTAGGGCGCGCTCGTAGTTCTTACGCTCACGCTTGACGCCAGCAAAAATCTTCCAAGCCAAGATAATAAAGCCTATCGCTAGCAATACCCCGATTAATGTATACTGCCAACTTTCCATATTAAAGTTTACCGTTTAACCCATCCCCGCGGTTGCGGCCAAATGCTTTGCTCATCATATCCCAGCGCGCAACATCAAGCTCCGCCAATAATTTATGCGGATCTTTTTTGTCGCGATTCACAATCTTCGTTACAGCCTGCATGTATGCCTTTGGCAACACCTCAGCATCACGCTTAATATCAATCGGCGAAAGCTCGGCTTTCACCTCTTCTTCTATAGTCTTGGGCCCATCTTTTGGCGGTGCTGCCGGTACTGGAGTTGGCATTGCCTGCGATTGCATCTCTGGCGCTTTTTCGCCAACACTTGCCTCTGCGGATTCCGCTAATTCTGGCGGCAATTCCATCTGCGGCTTTAGGTCTTCACGTTGTTTTACGAACTCTTCAAAATCAACAACTTCCCCCGTTGGAGCGGCATTTTCTGGCGCGCCAAAAACCGGAGCTTTCTCAGAACTACCCCCACCAGAGCCCATATTATCCATAAGCATTATTGTATCACACAATATTGCGCGAAACCAAGAAGCAAAGCAGTATTTCTAGGCCCAAAACTAAGCCAATTTCGAGGATAGAAATGCCGCCAAATGACGCACTTACTAAAAGTAAGATCGGCGCTAGCGCTATCACTAGTCCATAGTAATAACTCTTCTTTTTAATATTGCCCATCTTTGTTTTGTCGAGCTTGCTTCTCAACGTGAAAAATAGCCTGCAGCCCAAGACTGCAAGCCCAAGAAAAAGAACATAGCACATTGTAAAAAATACTAGAACACCGAGCGGCCCCACATCGCTAGGCGAAAACAAAAACATCATTGCAACCAGAAAAACAAACGATATCGCGCTAAAAATCAGCAACAACTTATCCATAAGCGAATTATAACACATGCGCGTGCTCTACGCTCTTCCCGCTTACAGAAAACCAAAGCTAATACGTCGTCCAGCTACGACCGAAACACAGAAAATAATACCGATTCTTTTTCCCCACAAGAGATGTCCAGGAGCTAAAGTAGAGGGGCTTATCTGGCAAATATATACATTACTTATAGCCACAAGCTTATTCTCTACTCTAGCTTTGATTGACCGCCTCTCGTATAGAGAGGCATAGTCCTTGCAAGATCTTTCACATTTCTCTTCTTTTTGGGTATCAATGTACTAGTAATGATTTGTGATCTTACGCGCTCTACGCTCCTGATCTCGCGATCAGTTTTGGCGGAGCTTAGCTTACTCCTAGGTGTAATTTATGGCTAGTAGTAAGCTTTCGCTGCGCCAAATACACATTCTATGGTTCCAACACTCTACTCCTTTTTATTTTTGTTTTGTGCGTTTTTATTTTTGTTCAAGCACATTCTCAATATAGCAAACATAAGCACAAAAGTCAATAATTCTTTTGTTCAATTTCCGTTGTAGTTTTTACAACATAGCTTCGAAAAACAGATATACCAAGCACATATTTTAACGTTGTAGTTTTTACAACATATGCTATTTAATACCTATTCTGCCCTATTTTGCCAAAAAATGCATATTTTGCTGCAATTATTCAAAAATCGTCCATTTTTGCATAATGCTAATAATTAAAAATTTTAACTATAAACGTGATCGATTTCGTACATTTTTTAAACAACACCCCTGTTAAAAATTGTTGCAAAAATTACAACATTTTTTGAATATTTTCTATTGACACTAGCATTTTACTGCCTTATTATAGAGATAGCTTTTGAATAAAATTCTTATACAAAAGCCAAAAACAAACATCGATTCCAAAATATAACTCCACACTCCACACACAGAAGAACCGGTTTTCCTCGCAGTTACCGGTTCTTCATTTTTCTATGATTTTCTATACATTTCCCGGCCGCATCGGCCATTTTTTATTGCCAAATCTCTGCCCCATTTTTTGCGACGCAGGATCAAAAACCACACCGCGCAAGCTATGCTTACATGTTGTAAGAAAAACATAAACACTTTAGCCTTATCTATAAAAAATCCACCCGTTTTGGGTGGATTCTACTATCAAACAATTGGTGGAGCTGCCGGATACTGCCTCCGGGTCCGAACAATCTCATGTTACGCAATCTACGAGCATAGTTAATTCTTTTATCTTGGCAAATATCACGGAGCTGGAATCAACAAAACTTCGCGAAAGCCATGGCTAAATTTTCGTGCCGACCCCTGCCAAGAGATCAACCTTAATACCATGAATATGATATTACCGAGTGTTATGGTATCTCACAAACGATAACAGACCTAAAATATTAAACTAGGCCCAAGCGTAAGCTGGCATGAAAGCCACGCGCTTACTAGCAGTTTTTTCTGCATTTATGAGAAGTACTTACGGTACAAATCGACTCGCATGCATACTGTTAATTATCCGTCTAAGCTTTGTCAGCCCCAACTGTCAAACATTTTATCATTCTCATGCTTTATTGTAAAGTGTATCACCCCTATAATTCGCCCATGACTAGCAAAGTATTTACTGCCGTACCAAACGGCATCGATTATAAAACCATTACTGTCGAGGCGGACGCCAATCATGGACTACCAGCTTTCAATATTATCGGTATGGCTAGTAGACCTATCGCCGAGAGCCGCGACCGTATCCGTTCCGCCATCCGGAACTCCGGTTTCAGTTTCCCTGCCAAAAGTAAAATCACCATCAACCTCGCCCCGGCAGATATGAGCAAAGATAGTACCGGCCTAGATTTACCGATAGCATTATCTATCCTTACGCTCTCACAGCAACTGTTACAACAAGACCTAGTAGGACGCATGTTTGTCGGCGAATTATCCCTCAGTGGCGAAATAAAACCCATCAAGGGCATCATAAACATCGTCGAAGCGGCTCAGAAAAACCAGATAAAAGATCTCTATATCCCCTATCAAAACTCTGCCCAGGCAGCCATTGCCGTGAACACAAAAATTAATGTTTTCCCAGTCAAAAACCTGCGCGAATTGTGACTATTATTAAAGCAAAAGCGCGATATTTTACCCCTAAGGCAAAATGTAAAAATAACAGAAAAAGATAAGCATGAGCAGCATTTGGACGCCATCATCGACCAACCGTTCGCCAAACGCGCACTCGTCGTTGCAGTCGCCGGTCATCACAACATTTTATTCCATGGCGAACCCGGAGCCGGCAAAACTATGCTTGCCCGCACCGCCCAGTCACTCCTGCCAGAAATGAGCCTTCAAGAATGCATCGAAGTCACCAAACTTCATTCTATTTCGCAACCTATTACGCACGTCATTTCTAGACGACCTTTCCGTGCTCCGCATCATAGCGCTAGCTATTCTGCGATTATTGGTGGCGGCCCAAATCTAAGCCCCGGCGAAATCACTCTTGCACATCGCGGCATTCTATTCATGGACGAGCTTCCGGAATTTCGCCGCGATATTATCGAAGCTTTACGCCAGCCGCTTGAAGAACGCAAAATCGCACTCAGCCGCGCGAATAATAAAATTATCTATCCTGCCGATATCATGTTAATCGCTGCGATGAATCCATGCCCCTGCGGGTATTACGGATCGCCCAATCGCAAGTGCAATTGCAACCTACACCAAGTAATGAACTATCGGAAAAAACTTTCCGGACCATTACTCGACCGTATAGATATGACCATTCCCGTCTCGCGCCCGAATAAATCCGTTTTATTAAAAAACACAACAATTAGCACTCACGAACATGCTAATGCTAAAATCCAAATCACACGCGCTAGAAAGCGCCAATTCGAGCGTTACAAATATATCACCAAACACAATGCTTCTTTGTCTTCTACGGAAATCGTAAAGTACATCAAGCTCAGCAATCCCGCCAAGCATTATTTAGATTCTGCCGCCGAGAAATACAACCTTTCCGCCCGCGCCTATTTCAAGACCATCAAAGTCGCCCGCACGATTGCGGATTTGGACGAAGAAAACCATGAAATCCTAAGCAAAGCGCACATTCTGGAAGCCCTTCTCTATCGCGATCGTAGTCTTTATGCTTCAACAGAGAGCTAACCCCTTGTAATTATTCTGCTTTTTTAGTATAATGTTCCCCATAACAAGTCTAATTTTTGAAGGAGTTATACCATCAGTAACTACAATTCGCAGCACACCCGTCTAAATGGAGAAATTCGTTATCCGGAGGTGCGTGTAATCAGCGCTGATGGTGCACAGCTAGGCATTATGTCTAGTCGCGACGCTCAATTAATGGCTCGTGATGCTGGTCTAGATTTGGTCGAAATTTCACCAAACGCCAACCCACCTGTTGTTAAGATTATCGACTGGGGCAAATATCAGTACCAGAAGATGAAGGAGCAATCTCGCGCCAAGAAAAACGCCAAAAGCTCCGAGCTCAAGCAAATCAGACTTGGTTTGAAAATTGGGGAGAACGACCTCAATATTAAATGCCGCAAAATCATCGAACTTCTCGACGATGGCGATCGTGTCAAAGTTATGATTATCTTCCGTGGCCGCGAAATGGCTCACAAAGAAATCGGCACCGAACTCATGAATCGCATGCTCGAGAAACTCGGCGACCAAGTTGTCGTCGATGGCAAAGCTCAGATGAGCGGCCGCAACTTGACCTTTATGGTTCGCCATAAGTAATCAAGCCGCACTACAACGCCCACCGGTTCCCTACACCCCAAAGCGTTCATATACTAACTAAAGTAGGAAAGGTAATACAATGCCAAAAATGAAGACCCATAAGGGTACTGCAAAACGCGTCCGCCTTACCAAGACTGGTAAAGTTATGCGCGAACGTGCGTTCGGTAACCACATCTTGGCCAAGAAGTCCAAGGCCCGCAAACGCAACATGAAGACCGCTGCTACTATCCGCGGCCGCATCAAGAAAAACGTAAAAACTGCATTAGGAGCTTAATCATGAGAGTTAAACGTGGAGTCGCTGCACGCGCAAAGCACAAAAAGATTCTTGAAGCTGCTAAAGGTATGCAGCATTATCGCACCCGTAGCTTCCGCCTCGCGAAGCAAGGTGTTATCAAATCCCTTCGTTATTCTTACCGTGATCGCCGCAACCGCAAACGCGATTTGCGCGCACTCTGGATCACCCGCATCAACAACGCTGCCCGCGAAAACGGTATCAGCTATAGCAAGTTGATCAACGGCATGAAGAGCAAGAACATCGAACTCGACCGCAAAGTTCTCGCCGAACTCGCAGTCAACGATCCAAAAGCCTTCACTGCTATCTGCGAAAGCGTAAAATAATCCTAGAGATTACAACAAAAAATCTCCCCACCCGGGGAGATTTTTTTAATTCATTTCTATCAAATTCTTCGCCAAAATACGCGCCTGCGTCAGCGGATGATCCGGAAAGACTTCATCATAATCCGTCTTTTCACTCATATTCATCAAAATACCACGCGTGTATTGTGGGTCATAAGGGTCCACCGCCCAACCAGAAATATTCTGACCATCGACGGTAACTTTGCCTTCGTTCTGCAAAATCGCAAATACGGATGCATCGCGTCCACCAGTATAACCGGTCTCATCAAAGAAAGCCTGCGCCTGAAAAACATGCTCAGCAAAATAGCCAATATGTAGCACCAAACTATACTGCACACCAACCGTACCGCGATTAACTGTCTTCACAATCGAGTATATATATTTCTTTCCTGCTGGCGTAATGCCAGATTCCACCTCGATTAGACCTTGGTCCTCGGCGAGTGCGCTATGAATACCGCGCACAACTTCTTCTTTAGAATTAAACGGCATGGATTGTTCAGATGGAATACCACTGTACATAACCAAACAGGCCGCCTCTGGTGTTTTCTTCATGAACGACATCGAGCCTGCTGGGTCGCCAGGTAAAGAATTGACCTGTTGATAGTCCACCGGAATCTTTATCGTAAAGTTTTCAATCGATATATCCATAAGCCCATTTTACCATCAAAAATACTCACATAGTGAGTATTTTAGGTGAGCCCGTTTTGTAAGCCGGGTTCTGTAACTGACAAGTCAGCCTGTAGTCATCTATCTAGCCCCACAATTGCTTGCAGGATCTAGCGGTGAGCGACCATCCTCGGATCAAAGTATATAGGTCTCCTTGCAGCCAGTAGAGTTTACCCCATTACAATGTCGCCATCGTAATCTGTGGGCTCTTACCCCACTCTTTTCACCCTTACCACAGCTAATGAGCCATGGCGGTATTGTTTCTGTGGCACTATTCCTACGCTTGCGCGCGGTTGCCGTTAGCAACTACCGTATCCTATGCTGCCCGGACTTTCCTCTCGCCAAAAGGCCAGCGACTACATCAACGAGCTCACTTTTATCTTAGCAGAACTTGACAAAAACTTCAATATTTGATATAATATAAAATATAGCTCCGTTTCCGGAGCCTTTTTTAATATTCCGCCTCTGTTCGGCGCATATTTGCGTCTATCGCCTTGTTCACTTCCGCATCCGCCTCCGCGTTTAATTCGCGCGGAACATGCGTAAAGCTATATGCTTCAAGATTACCGAGCAACTTCAATACGTCCGTATGTACTTGCATCAAATCCGGATTCTTCACTTTGTATACGCCATTCATCTGGTTTACCATCATCAAACTATCGCTCTTAAAGTGTACGCGCTTTAGCCCAAGCTCCAACGCCTGTTCCAAGCCCTCTTTAAGACCGTAATATTCTGCCAAACGCGAAGTCGAAAAGCCCAAGAATTCTCCACCCCTCTTCAACTCCTTGCCATCCGGACCAATGATGTAGTAACCAAGAGCACTCGGACCAGGGTTTCCGCGCGACCCACCATCGGTATAAATCGTCGCAAAATCGCTTGCCGGCAAGACCTGCTTTGACTCTTCGCCAACCGAAATAATTTTCGCCGCAAGCGTACCAGTTTTTGTTGCCGTAATTTGGAGCACCATCAGGCTCTCCTCGGATAGCGTCAACGCGCCCGCCTCCGTTGGCTTCACCCACTTATACGCAGAATAGCGGTCGGATGTAATCTTTAGGCTTTCGTCTTGAAGCTGCACCTCAAACACGATAAACAAATTGCCCTGCTCGGAAGAATTACCCAAATCCGTAAACGTCACCACGTCGGACAACTGCAAACTTTGCGCCTGCACGCCAAGATTCTCATAAATCGCGCGAGACATCGCCTCTTCCGGTTGCTCACCAAAAATGATCTTTCCTGTCGGAAGTTCAAAATTATTCAAAATACCCTCAACGCGCCCACCTGCTCTCTTTAGTAGCAAGATTTCATCGCCTTTTTTGCATATCGCCGTCACCCGAATGCGTTGTTTCATGATTTTATTTTACCATAATCAATTTTCTTATGTATCTTTGGCAAAGGTAAAACTTCATACGTCGCCACATTATCGCCAACCTTCGTATTAATTCGCCAAGTACGCCAATCTTGTTCTACGCTATCTACTGGCCAGCTCGTCCACTCCTCAAGCTCACCCTTCAGCTCCGTCTGTACTGCCATATGTAGCGGCTCACCCTGGGCTACGTCATCTAACAATCTACCGTATACAATACCGCCACGCCCCACCGCATCGTCATATTTTTCTTCGCCATCATACATATCCTCGTCACGATAAGGCATATATAGGCTCATCAACTGCAATTCCTGCCCCGCTTCAAGACCGAACTTCTGATTCAACTCTTCGACGCTTCGCTCAATTGGTTTTCTCTTTATATCTCGCGGCATCGTCATTAAATACTCGCCACTATCCGTCGTTACGGTAAGACCGCGCTTTTTATCGCTCACTACTCGTTCAACTGTGCCATAGTTGCGAATGTCATCTTTATTATCTGGATCTGACGAACCGGTCAAAATCAGCTCTTCGCCAAGATGTGGCGTATGAAGCAAAAATCCACCTTTCACATCGCCTTCGCCGCGCTTTTTCAGCATCAAATATTTACCCGACTGCATACCAAGATCAACTTCAAAAGTCTCAGAAACATCCACCGGAACACCAGTTTCAACATCGCTGAAATATTTATCTTGATGGTCGAGCACATATTTTATCGCAAAGTCATCAGCAATACGTTCTTCTGTTCGCTGACGATACCTTCTAGCATCTTCTATTCTCACATCTTCGAGATCGCGCATCTCATTATCCTGGAACCTCACCGCCATGCGTTTTTCTATCGTATTACGATATATATCAGACTTTCGCTCGCAAAGCCCCAGCTCGTCTGGGCTAATAATACTCCCTGGAGTTAGGAGTCTTGCATCTTCAGCAACATCCGTACGTCTGCCCCATTCTTCTGCCACTCGAGACAACGCCACAGAAAAGTTAAAATCTTTATCCCCGTCTACCTTTTTGTCTACGTTGCGCATCATCGGTTTAAGGTATCGATTCAAAAAACTGTTCGCATGTCCAAGCTCGTGCAGCAAAAGCAAATCACGCTGCAATCCAGGGTTCCCCATAATATCCATCGGATCACAGCCTAGCTCCATTGCTATTCTATCTGCCGTAATTTTCGACGCAAAATATTCCGCTTCCTCGTAGTCACTCGTACGACCAGTCTCGCTAAAATCCCCCTCTATCAGCATATGTGGTTGCGCATCTTCTTCCCCTTCCGCCGTCGCCCAGTATATAAAACCGCCGCTCTCTTCGCCAACTTTAGAGACCACCTGCACCATCTTTAATTGCGGATACTGATTAATAATATCCTTATAAGTTTCTTTCACATTATCTGCGATGTCCTCATTCGCCAGCACTTCCGCGCTATAATCGCGATTCATATAACTATCTCGTTCGGCTTCAAAATCCGCCCTTTGCGGAATATAAGATTGCGTCTCCAGTGCATTGTAGCGGAGCTTTCCTGCTATCCGCTGTGCCGTCTTCCCGAGCCCCTGCATATTCTGCTGCAATACATCATCAGACTCAGCCTCATCGATAGCATCGCCAATCTCTCCTTCGGGCACCTCAGAAGCCGCAAGTTCAGACCATTTATCGAGAAACGGACTCTGCCAATCGTCGCTTTCCATAAGCATATTCTACCAGATATTGAGACATCAAAAAATCCCGAGTAACAAGTTTTCCCGTGATAAGAACACGGTGGGTAAGCTCTCTCACTCCAAGACCACGGTCTTGATGCGTTGAGCTCCCATAAACATGATTATTCAGGAAAATCATGCGCTACTCGGGATACTTTAATTATAGCATATGGCTTAACTTGCACCAACTATCCAGAGGAAGAGCTTCAAGATCGCGGACTGCGCCGTATTCATATAATTGGCTATAAGGCCACTGAGGAGCGAGATCATAATATATACGAAAATAATCCCAACATGCTCAATCGATTCCATAAACCTCTTCACGAAATCCGGTGCCAAAGCATAGAGTACGCGGCTTCCGTCTAGTGGCGGAATCGGAATCATATTAAACAACGCAAAGCCCATATTCATATACATACTATTAATCAAGATCCCACCCCAAAGATCACTGCCATGACCAATAAAAAACCACAGCAAGAAGAATATGAATGCCAAAAGTATATTCATAAGCGGGCCAGCAATCGCAACTAGCGCAAAACCCCATTCTCTACCTCTAAGGTTGCGCGTATTAATCGGCACCGGCTTTGCGCCGCCAAATATAGGTCCACCCATCAAATACAAAAGCACCGGCAATATGATCGACATATACGGATCAATATGCCTCAACGGATTCAGAGACAAACGGCCGTTAAGCTTTGCCGTTTCGTCACCAAGCCAATATGCCGTATAACCATGTGCCAGCTCATGCAAAACAGTCGAAAAGACCAGCACGAGCAACAAGAAAATAAGGGTTATGGCGATATCCATAACCCTTATTTTATCAGACTTTGATAATAATTACTTAATCAAGCCCTTTTTGCGAAGCGTACGAAGAGCGGAAGTAGAAACGTTAAGCTTAACCTTCTGACCGTCTACGATGAAAGTACGCTTTTGTACATTCGGCTTAAAAACTTTGCGAGTCTTATGCTGAGAAAAGCTCACATTGTGGCCATACATCTTGCCTTTGCCGGTAATTTCACATACTGCCATATTATTATTCTCTATTATTTCTTAAAACTATGCTCTATTATATCTTATCTTTCCCTATTTTGCAAGGGTTAGCCGTTAGTCTAGGTTCCAAACTTCCATTACGGCTGGCAAGGAGTTGGCATTCTTGATCTTTAGCTTCTTTTCGTTCTTTACGGACGCCTTAATTTCGGCAAAATCCATATTCACCATTGGAATTACAATCTTTGGCTCAACGACCGGAACATACTTCGCATCAGAACAACCCAAGATATCAATTGGGCCAAGTTCATCAAGATCCTCGATAACCGCAGAATTACCTACGATACCGATCTTGATCCCCTCTACATCGATACGATACATTACTCCACCGCCCTTAAGGCTCTTTGCAATAATTGCAATATCGCCAATTTCAAATTCACCTGCACCACGAATCGTACCAACCTTCAAACCGGCATCAATCGTAGATTGTACGACATTGATACTTACGTTGTTGTCCTTAGCTCGGATTACCATTTCGTCCGAGTTTTTTAGCTCGATCTCAAACATTACTCCTCCTTTTCTGACTTATAGTATCTTTTCTGGATCGTATTTATCACTAATTCTTAACGAGAAAACATCCGCAAGGAACTTATCACGCACGCTCTTGCGATAAAGATAGTCCTCACGCGTCATAATTGCATAGTTAAGCGGCTTGCCCTGCTTCTTTTCAACTAGCTCCGCCCAACGAGTAAGTTTTCTCTGGTAATCATTACCGATAATCAGAAGGTCAAGGCCTTCCTGTCCCGGCAAACGATTAGTGACAAGCAAAGCATTAAGTATATTCTCTACTGGGCGTACATACTCTTCCCAAACAGACTTTGGCGCAGAAGCATCCGCAACCGCAGAGCTATCAAATTTACGCGAAAAGATTTCCGTCATTGGACGCGCAAATGGATGTTTCATATTAGCTGAGTAATAAACTTTATTCTCGTAGTTCTCAATTTTAACAAGGCCGAGTGCATTTAAGTTCGTAAGCTCACGACGGACCGAGTTAATTTGTTCTTCAATTACACGAGTAATCTCGCGCACATAATAAGACTTATCCGGATTTTCAAAGAATAACGCTAGTAATTTAGCCCTAGTCTTCGAGCCGAATAATTTTTCTAGTGGCATGTTATTTTCTTTGCTCATCTTGTCTTAATTTTAACACAAAACCGCAAGAATTATCTACTTAAGTAAAAATTACTTATACGTTCTTTTGCCCCGTCGAGCGGTAACCATACAATATTTTTATTACGCTTGAACCACGTAAGTTGCCTTTTAGCTAAATGCCAGTCATCAACTGCATTTAATTTAATCGCCTCGTCCAAACTTATATTTCCGCGCATCATTTCCCAACAAATTGGATAGATGTCGGACTTCATCGCCTGCTCATCCCAGCCATATTTCTCTACCATTTTCAGAGTTTCTTTTTCAATCGGCTGTTCAAATAATTTATACGACCTTTGCAGCAATCTTTCTCTTAAAACACCTCTCGGCCAGTCTATTCCGACCACCAAATACTCATCATTCATAGCCTCGCGGTCTGAATAAGTTTTTTTCACAACGTTATTGAATTGATAATCGTACACCAATGCGTCTACATACAATCCGGTGCCGCCCGCGATGATCGGAAAATGCCCACGTTCGCGTATTTCTGCTATTTTTTGCTTGGCATATTGAACAAAATCTACGACCGTAAAACGTTCATCCGGCTCCACCAAGTCTATGCCCCAATGTTGCACGCCCCGCATCTCTTCTTTTGTTGGCTTCGCTGTACCGATATCCATTCCTTTATAAATCGCACGCGAATCCGCTGAAATAATTTCACATTCGTGGCCATTCTTTTCTAGTTCCAAGGCTACATCAATCGCTAAACCCGTCTTTCCGGACGCAGTTGGCCCCACAATCACCAATATAGGCTCACTCCCCCACTCGCATTTGCCGCCACCATCAAAAATAGCAGCCCAACTATTAGCGTCGTAGCTGCTATTTTTACTATTCATGATGATTATTTCTGGCGCTCACGATAAGCGTAAGTTTCAGTATCAACAGAAACCACATCGCCAGTCTTAATGAATGCTGGAACCTTGATCTCGACGCCAGTTTCGAGCTTTGCATCCTTCTGTACAGAAGAAGTCGTATCGCCCTTTACTACGCTTTCAGTATAAGTAACTTCAAGCCAAACGTTCTTAGGAAGTACCAAGTTAATTGGGCTATCGTTATAGAACTGAATATCAAAGTTCTCACCTTCCTTCATGAAATCTTTGGAATCACCGACCATATCAGCCTGCAATTCGTACTGCATGAAGGTTTCTGGGTTCATAAAATAGAACTTTTCACCATCATTATAGAGATATTGCACAGTTTGGTTCGTAACCTCTGCCGGCTCGATCTTTTCCTGACCCTTAAAGGTCTTTGGCAAAAGTGCGCCAGTCACAAGGTTCTTTACCTTTACGTTCACGATGCTACCACCGCGACCCATAACTTTCTGTGAATACTCAACTACCTTATATGGTTGCCCATCGAGGGTAATCAAGGTATTTTTCTTTAAATCCGTTGGTCCGTACATTTTCTAGGAACCTCCGAATTTATGCGCTTGCTACAAATGGCATTAATGCTAGATGACGTGCGCGCTTAACAGCGACAGCGAGCTGGCGTTGTTGTTTTGCAGAAAGACCAGTCTTTGCGATTGGCTCAATGCGACCATATGCATCGACATAGCGCTGTAGAGTTTTTACATCGCGATAATCGAAATACATATTTGGATCATTCTTGTATCTCTTCATTATTATCCTTTCTAAAACGGAATTTCACTTAAATCGATTGGTTCGTCAGAGATATCATCTGGTGCAACATCCTGAGAATCTGCAGCAGAGCTGCTCTTGCTACTAGAATAATTGCCACCGCCTTCGCCAGCGTTACCGCCAACAAAGTTGAAGTCTTCTACGACGATTTCGACACGGGAGCGCTTCTGGCCTTCCTTGTCTTCCCAGCTACGCTGTTCTAGACGACCGGAAACTAGAATGCCACTACCTTTCTTTGCATATTGCGCGATGATTTCACCAGCGCGTCCCCACGCTGTACAATCAATGAACGAGACTGATTCTTGGTTTGCACCAGAACTGTCTTTGTAATTGCGGTTAACTGCTACCGAGAAGCTACAAACCTGTGCTCCACTTGGCGTGCTGCGTAATTCTGGATCACGCGTAATGTTACCTACAATGATTGCTTTACTAAAACCCCGCGCCATATACTATTCCTCCTCTTTTGTTTCTTCTTGCGCTTTGCGTTCTTGGCGTTTTGCTGCCAACTTTTCACGACGTGGATCTTTTGCAACTAGCAAGTAGCGAATAACTTCATCAGTAATGTTGAGCACTGAAGAAATCTTTGCTGGTGCCGCTGCAGGAAGTTCCAATTCGTAGTAATAATAAACCGCAAAATCTTGTCCCTTAATCTGGTAAGCAAGTTTTTTCTTGCCTTCGTTGGCTTCTTTGGTGATTTTACCGCCGTTGCCTTCGATCAAAGCCTTGATCTTGTCGGTAGCCGGCTCAAGATTCATCTCTAAATCAGGATGAACGAGCACGGTTAGTTCGTATTCTCGCATGAACACTCCTTTGGTTAAAGCAAGAGCACAATGTTTACTAACTAGTCTCTTGCTGAGCTAATATTACTCGTAATTATACCACACTTTACCCCTAATATCAAACATGAAAAAGCCCCCGGTCTCCCGGGGGCGCAAGGTACTCATTTTAAAACAATAGGCAATCAGCTTTCTTCCGGGAATTCAAACACGCCCGTGTCAAACAGGTCGAAATCGGGATTCTTGCTCAGGTAATCAGAAGCTTTGCTGCGCAGTTCATCGAGCAGCGTGAGCAAATTGGCATATCTCTCCGCATCGCTTCCTTCCAGCTCGGTTCCCATAACCTCAGCCTTGTGCTCCAGGCGATCTCTCTCCTCGGAGCAGAGACCATAGCTTATCGCCAACGGAATCAGACGGCTGTCGTTGAGCTCACCAAACTGGACATCAGCATGCGTCTCATAGATTTTCAGAAATCTCTCCGAAATCTCCACGCGGTTCTCCATCGGGGGCTCAGCCAATTCCGGTTTTTTACCGAGCAAAGCGGCAATCAGGCCATTCTCGCCGAAAAGCATATCGTGTATCTGCTCATGTGCCGACTCATTGCGGGGTTTAAGCTGCGCGTCAACCAACTTGCGTAAACGCTTCACTTCACGGATGCGGCGAATAACGCAATCCGCCTCGCCAGGAAGAATCTCGAACGCAGGATCGTCCACTCCGTCATAGAGCAGGTCGATCGTCTTCACCTCTCCATCAACCTCACGATCGATACTGTCGCGATGGTACTCCAGGCGCTTGAACATCGGCTCAAACACCTCGGAAAAGATATGCACAAACGCTCCGTCATCCACATGGACTTCCTCGGTTGCACGAATCATCTCTTCCACAAAAGCTGCCATGTTGTTAAAATGTACGTCTTTCATTAGCTTTAACCACCTTTCTCTGAGAAACGAAAGACAATTGATACGTACTTAGACAAGTTCAAATCTGTCTAGCTTTGGCATTATACAATATATAATTATTTTTGTCAAGAAAAAGCCTCGGTATCCTTCCATTACCGAGGCAACACAGTTGCTACTACTTCATCACACTACACAGTTTCGCCAGTATCGTCATCACCGTCATCACTGCCATCGCGGCCTTCGTCATCATCCTCGTCGCAGTCGATCACGAAGTGCGGACAATTCATGCAATCCCCATCACAACGCGGATCATGCATGTACTCAGGATGCTCCTCGCGGATATTCTGAATATTGTCCATAATGGTACCGTAAAGCAATACATCCTTCTCTTCAGTAGCTTCGTTGCAGTTGTCGCCATACTTCGCCTCAAGCGCATCGCGCGCCATCAGCAACATGCGATACTTGAGGAAATTCAACCACCCCAGGTCCACGTCTTCGTAGTCCTCAAAAATCCTCAAGAACCTTTCAGCTACAACTACTTCTTCGTTCACGCCACCGTTGATACCACTGGCGCGACGACCACCTTTTTTGGCCGGTCTTCCAGTCGACAAACCTTCCGTACCGACCATGCGAATAGTAGGCCGTTGAGCATATCCAGTCATCATCTGATTACGTCTCTCTACGAGACGATTATACTGACGAATCTGGATTACGGCAGCTTGCGCAGCAAATGGATGAACCTCGAACTTCTCATCAAACAAATATACAGAAAAGATGTCGACGTCATTTCCCTGCACATTCACAACAGTTGCAGAACTCGACAGCAGATCAAGCCCGGGATCAACAATTTCGGTCAAAACCTTGTCGTATCCCGGCAAGCTCACTTCTTGCCCAGTAGTCATCCTCGCCATGACGGTATTGATGAAGTTAGCACCGTTTAAAAACGTTTTGTTTTTCATAACACCACCCCATTTCTACTTTGAAAAACAAAGCTTACTTCCGGCATTTTTCGCCGAACAGAACGAATTATAACATAAAAATGGCCCCGAGGCAAACGCTCCTCGAGGCCGCAAAGTTTCACTTTCTGATTGCGAGTTTATCCCTGAGAGATCTCACTCTCTCTGATACCGTTTCTCTACTGGTCATAGCGGCCGCATATCGATCCGTTACCTCAGTCCTCCCAGCAAAAAGCGCCTTCGACGGAGAGAAATAAAGGAAAGAATGCAAGAACCTGTTCTGATGTTCGAGCTGAATAATCATGAAGTCGATTAAGGCCATGGCTGTCGTGCGAGCGTCATGGCGCGCATAGCGCTCGATTTTATCCATCAGGCCATTCATCACCGTCCACTGCAGCTCATACTGCTCCAGACAATTATCCAGCCAATGCACATTCGTCGGATCCGAATCGAACATCTCGATAGTCTTCTCGAAGGCCAGGTTGCGCTTCTTGTCGTACTCGACCCTTGCAGTTCTGCTCGCCGGAGTGACAGAGCATATCGCCACAAGGTATTCGAAGTAGAAATCGGGACTCAGCCCCGTTTCCAGAGCCGGGTCGACTATCTCGTGATTACATTCGTCCAAAAAGACCTTTACATCCATAGCATCATCCATATGAATTCCTCCTTATCCATATCGCAATCAAAAAGTTAAAGTTCATGTCTAGAGTATAAAAAGCTCCAAACGACTTTCAATATTTTACAACATTATTCGTAAATTGGCAAGTCTGGCGGAAATGGATCATACTCGTCGCGGTCAGGCTCAAAGCTATGCTTTCCTGGTTTTCGCGTCCATAACCCATCCGAACTATCGCTATAATCATCCTCACCAAAATCATCATCATCCGTAAAACCATCGCCATCCATATCGTGGCTTCCGTAAGGATTAAAACCAAGATCATTCAAGAACCTCGATGGAAAATTATAATTCCGCCCACCATATGCAAATCTAGACTGCGCATAGGTCAAGAACAATTCTTGCATCGCGCGCGTCATGCCAACGTAGGCCAATCTGCGCTCTTCCTCAACATCTTCTAGTGATTCATCCATCGAACGTGTATGCGGCAACAACCCCTCTTCCATACCAACCAAGAATACAATCGGAAATTCCAAACCCTTTGCCGCGTGCAAAGTCATGAGCGTCACGGCATGATCGCCAGCATTTTCGTCCGCCGAGGATATCAAAGCTGCATCCGCCAAAAACTCATCAAGCGTAGAGTACGCCCCAGCCTCACCAATCAAAGCCGTCAAGTTCTCATTGCGCTCTTCCGCTTTCAACTTATCGCCATCATTAATAAATCCGCGATAATTAATCTTCTGCAAAAGTTCCTCAATGATATCTGCCGGGCCAACACCCGCTGCATTCTTCTTGCGAAGCTCTTCGAGCACATTATTGAACTTTTCATACGCATGCATTGTCTTGGTCGTCAGGAGGTTAATTTCGCCCGCCAATATCCTCTGCATGGAAACAGCGCCAATTCCGCGCGTTGGCACGTTTATAACGCGTTCCAGGGCTACAATATCCTGCGGATTCACGATTAAATGCAAATACGCCACGATATCTTTGATTTCTTTACGATCATAGAAACGAACCCCGCCGACTAGCTTGTACGGAATCCTATATTCCATAAAGGCTTTTTCAAAAGCCTGCGATTGCGCATTTGTACGATAAAGTACTGCAAAATCACTGAGTGGCCTTGCGCTCTTCTTGATAATTCCGGCGACATAACGTGCTTCATCCTGCTCGTCGCGCGCACCGTGAATCTCGACCGGCGCGCCCTTTCCCGCCTCTGTAAATAGCACCTTATCGCTGCGCTGAGTATTTTTTGTAATCACCTTTTGCGCCGCATCCAGAATGTTTTGCGTCGAACGATAGTTCTGCTCGAGCTTAATTACTTTGGCGCCCGGAAAATCACGTTCAAAGTTCAAGATATTTGTGAAATCTGCGCCGCGCCAAGAATAAATTGACTGCCAGTCATCACCGACGCAGCAAATATTTCTTTTGTCGTTCACGAGCAATTTCACAATCTGGTACTGGATATGGTTCGTATCCTGATACTCGTCAATCAAAATATGCGCAAACTTACGTTGCCATTTTGCACGAATATCCGTTCTCGTGCGAAATAGCTTTGCGACATATACCAACAAATCGTCAAAATCTACCGCATCAGCTTTTTGGCGCAAATCTTCATAGCGTTCATAAACTTCCGCAATCTGTTTCTGGTTCGGATAAAATGCCTTCTCTAACATTTCGTCCGGATCTTCGCCGTCATTTTTCGCCTTGGATATCGCCGCTTCGCACGCCTTTGGCTTCACGTTCTTATCATTAATATGCAGCTCTTTCATCGCACGTTTAATTAACGCTAGGCGATCATCCGTATCATAAATCACAAAGTTCTTCGATAGACCAACACTGTCCGCTTCGATACGCAAAATCTTCACACAAATTGCATGGAAAGTGCCCATCCACGGCATAAAGCTAAAAGTGTTCTCCATCTCTAGCAGACCCGCCAGACGCTCACGCATCTCACGCGCCGCCTTATTTGTGAAAGTTAGCGCCAAAATCTCGTATGGCTGCACGCCATTTGCAATTAAATTCGCAATTCTATGGGTCAAAGTTTTTGTCTTACCGGAACCAGCACCCGCCAAAATTAACACTGGACCTTCCAATGTCTCTACAGCGTCGCGCTGCGCATCATTCAAACCAGCCAAAATTTTTGTCATAAGTCTATTCTACCCCAAAACCGCCCCATCAAAAAGCACCCCGTAGGGTGCTTTTATTTTATTTGATTGTCTCTAGCTCCACTAATTCATCAACTGACATCTCAATATGTCCGCCATCTTTCGTCACAACCATCACTGTTCTCCCGTCAGGCTGCCAAGCCTCCATAATCGATACAGCGTCAGCATAACCTTTAACATTCTTCGTCAGCTTCGTCTTAACGGCACTTGTATTGGTCCAGAAATCAGGCATTATGTAAAGCCAACTAAGCTTACCGCTTTTATCGATAAAGGCCATGTCCCACCCATTCCAACTCTGACCAAACACTGGCTCATACATTGAAACCACGTTTGTTAAATCAAGCTTAAAGCCTTTTATTGTAATTGAACTATCACTCGATTCAAAAGAGTCATAAGCAAAACCGTATCCGACTAAGTCTTTGTTCGTTATCGTATATGTTCCATACTTTCCGAATTTTTCATTTTTATCAAAAGCAATATTATTAATAGTCAACGAGCCAACATGTATCGTCCCTTCCATTGGCTCTAAATAAACATCACCGTTCTTAGTCACATAATAGGTGCCGTACTCCACATATTTAGCAAAACCTTTAGCGGAAGTGTCCTTCACGTCACCGTCACCGTCATCGTCATCGTCATCTTCGTCGCCTTCATCTTCGTCCTCTGCTATTTCGCCAGGATCATCTGCAACCTCGGTGCATTCCTGTACGTCACCATCTTTAGCGACGAGCTTATCGTAAACAATAAAGCCACCCAAGCCTAACGCTACTAATGCGAATATCACGCAAAGTATTTTAATAGCTGGACTTGCCTTTTCTTTTGGAAGTGGAATCGAAGATGCCGGTTTTACCTCTGGCCTCTGTTCAAATTCACCTTTTTCGCCCATTTTTACATACCTCTTATGCTAATTACCTATATTTTACCATAAAAAAGCCGGCGCGTGTGCGCCGGTCCGGAGTCAGTTTGCCCCCTCTCTAAATTCGTCGAAAATCTTCTTTACAGCCTCTGCCGAGAGAATAAAGCCAGGCAATCTGTCGTGCTTCTGCGCCTCCAGATAATTTGCCTCGCCAGCCACGATATAGGCTGTCTTGTCGCGAGCACGTCTTCTTTCGTACTCATCATACCATCCGGTAAATTGCCAATTCGCATCCCGATACCTCTGGATGTCGTCTAGAATGTAGAAATCTCCCTCACGGTGCATTATGAGTCGAATCCTCTTACCGAGACATCCGGTATATGAGTTTTCGTCACACTCTACATCGTGCGGATGCGGTGATACGCGGAAGACGCGCATCAGTCCGTCCAGGTCAAAATGTCGCCCAGAACAAAACTTCGTCATTACGTCTTCCCGGGTCATGGTCTTGCGCAGGATATACATACTAATTTCCTGCTGCAGCCACAGGATTACTGCAACCAACAGGACGAGTCCCATCGATATTGCAAACAGCAACAACCGTTCATTGTTCGACATACGAATTATCCTCCTCAACATTTTCGTCGAGTCAAACCGAAAAAATACATCGTAACCAGTTTTACGACAAATGCTATTATACAACAAAAAATCCCCCTCACAAGGGGGATTTTTACAGAGGTAGTTACTTTAGATTCTTTACGAATTCTACCAAATCCTTTAGTGCGACCTTTTCTTCAGAATCTTTCAAGCGAACACTTACCTGTTCAGCCTCAACATCCTTTGGACCAACAATAATCGTGCAAGGAATCTTCATCTTGGTTGCTTCGCGAATCTTCTTGCCAAGGCTCTCATTACGATCGTCTACAGTCAAGCGGATCGCATTATGCTCAATCGGATCATTGAGCTCAATACCTTCTAGCATCTGGCGAATCTTCAAAACGTAATCATTTACGGAATCATTAACCGTAAGAATACGAATCTGCTCTGGCGCACACCAGAATGGGAACCAACCAGCCGTATGCTCAATAAATACACTAAGGAAGCGTTCAATCGAACCAATTAATGCGCAGTGAATCATAATCGGCGTCTTCTTGGAGCCGTCAGCGTCGACATATTCAAGGCCAAAACGAGTTGGCATTGCATAATCTAGCTGCACCGTAGCAAGCTGCCATTCGCGGCCCAAGGCATCGACTGCCATAAAGTCCATCTTTGGACCATACATTGCAGCTTCACCCTCGCCAATGAAGTAATCCATTTCAAACTTTTCGGCCATGTCTTTGATGGCGCTCTGAGCTTTCTCCCACATTTCTGGCGTACCAATATAGCCATCGCTATCGTCACGGAATGAAAGACGTAACTTTAGCTTCATATCGATGCGGGAATAAAGATCCTTTGCAGATTCAATCAACTCACCAAAGATATCACCAATCTGCTCTTCCGTACAAAATACGTGAGAATCATCCTGAGTAATTGCACGCACGCGGCTTAGACCGCCGAGTTCACCCTTGCGCTCGTCGCGATAAACCATCGTCGTCTCGAGGAATTTCACCGGAAGCTCCTTATAAGAACGTGGAACGCTCGCAAAAATCTGACTATGATGCGGACAGTTAACTGGCTTTAATGCCAACTCATCGCCGCTCTCAGAGCTCGTAAAGCGAAGCATTTCTGGGAACTTTTCAAAGTGACCGGAGGTCTTATATAGGTCAATACTTGCAATGTGCGGAATGCAAACCTTCTGATATCCGCAACGCTCACGATAACTATTCGCAAAAGCTGCAACCTTGTCGCGCAAAATCGTACCGCGAGGAGTAAATAGTGGCAAACCAGCACCAACCAAATCCGAAAAACAGAACAAACCAAGTTCTTTACCAATCTTGCGATGGTCACGCTTCTTTGCTTCCTCCTGCTGCGCAATATATGCATCGAGCTCTTCTTGCGTTTCAAATGCTAAACCGTAAATACGAGTTAACATTTCGCGTTTTTCATCACCACGCCAATATGCGCCGGCTACTTTGTCTAGCTTAAACACACCAACCTCGCCCGTATTCTCGACGTGAGGACCACGGCAAAGATCTTCAAAATCACCTAAAGTATAGAATGAAATGACTTCATCTTCTGGAAGATCATTAATCAACTCCGCCTTGAAATGCTGGCCATTTTCTTCCGCCCATTTCAAAGCCTCTTCACGAGATTTTTCACTACGTACGATTGGAAGCTTCTGCGCAATAATTTTGCGCATTTCTTTTTCTATCTTCTTAAAATCGTCTTCGGAAACTTTTACGCCACCAAAGTCGATATCGTAGTAGAAACCATTATCAATTGCTGGGCCAATCCCGAATTGGACTGTTGTTGTGCCAGCATACAAGTTCTTAATCGCCGCGGCCATAATATGGCTGAGCGAATGACGCATTTTTTCAACATTTTGTATATCTGACATCGCTGCCCTTTCTTTTTAGTTTATATATCTGTTATTTTACCATAATTCTCAATATTTGCTAGACAAGAATACTCTTATAGAAATTGACAAAACAAAGCATAAATGTCATAATTATTAAATCTGGCAATTTCGCCAGAAATCGCACTTTAAAAGGAGGAATATGAACATTGTTGTACACAGATTCTGCGCAAATGCGCAAAGTTGCGACATACCTAGCAGATGCCGCAATGACTATGAACCCTGTCGCGATGTGCGTCCCTACCAACCTTAGCGAAATCGAAAAAGACTGGAAAGCATGCGCAAAACGTGGCTACTTCACGGATCCGGTATTTCAATATGATACCGCCGAGCTAAAGCGCATCGCGCAACTTGGAAATAAACTCGAAGAGTACCACACGTACATACGCACCAACTGCACTCCAGAAAACGAAATCGATTCTGCTATCCTAAGCATCCTTGGATCGCGCATCGTCGATGCCACCCTTACTTCCGAAATGGCCTACGGCATTCTTAATAAGGACGACCGCCACACAATGGGCGCCATTCTCAGAAAGTACGGAAGGCCATCCGCAGGAATATCCCTACGCTCCTACGAAATCATCGAAAATCCATCAACCTACCGCACTGGCGAAAAGAGCCGCTTTGACGCAGACACTCTGAAGACTCTACAAAGCCTTCAATTCAATGCCGCCGACATGCGTAAACACTTCGTGGAAATCTTCAAATTCTACGGTTTCCAAACCTGGGAATGCGTCATCGATAGCCGCGTTCAAAACGCCGTCGATGCTCGCGACAAAACCGAATCCGGCAAATCTCAGCTCGTTATCCCGGCCAGAAAAACCGCTGACGGACGCAAGCTCTGCAGCCTCATTAGTCACGAGATAGAATCACACGTCCGCGGTTCGGAAAACTCCCGCGCGCTATTCAAGCAGCTTCTCGGCGATGGCTCACCACTATCACCACTCATAAATCTGCTTGCCAAAGCAGACGACGAAAAGCTCTACGAGGGCGTTGCCAAGATGGCAGACGTTTTTACAAATGGCGACACCTCAAAGCCGCATCCGTATTACGTCATCGCTATCAATCAAGCCTTGCGTGGCGATAACTACGCCCATTTTGGAGCCGTAGCGGAAACAATCTATGGCCTCAAACATAACGCAGGCATTACATCGGATCAAGCTTTGGATTTTGCCTGGAATGTCACGCGTCGTGTATACCGCGGCTGCACCAACACCGCTAAGCCGCGCTTCGCCAACACTAAAGACCTCGCGTATTTCATCGGATATACACTCACACAATGTGTCCCAACTTCCTACCTAGATTTCTCCAGCATGTCTATCGTGGACTTGCAGGTTCTTGTCCAGGCGGGCGTCGATCTCAATCATCCCGCCTACCCAAACCAAGACGCAGTCTCATTCATCGTTGGGAAATAAAAAACCGCCCGGACGCAAATCCGGGCGATTTTCTTTGTTATCTACCTGGTGGGTCGCGAGGGGCTCGAACCCCCGACCTCCTCGGTGTAAACGAGGCGCTCTAGCCAACTGAGCTAGCAACCCAACATCAGAATTATACCATAAACCCCCTGCTTATCGCAAGTGGTCACTCTTTTTACTAAATCTCCGCATATACTCTCGTATACGCATCAAAGTTCTCACGATCATATTTAAAAGCACGACTCATCCTTACATATAGAGCAATCGTCAGAAGCGCTTTCTTCTCTTCCATATCCCGCTCAAAGAAGCTATAGATATAATCTGCGCCTACTATCGTAAAGATATTTGTGTTGGATAGAATTGCAAAATAAAAATCATACAAATAATCACCGACCACCGGCATCGGATCAATTACGCGAATTCTCCCATTTTTCTCCACCAAAAAGTTATGCGTACCAAAATCCCCATGCATCAGATACTGTTTTGGCTGCTTATCTCCAATTACATCAAGCGCCGCCATAACCTTATCAGTAGAAATTGTCGGAATGTAGCCACGCGCATAATCAATCTCATCTTTCAAAAATTCTTTCCAGGTTGGAAATTCATGCCTCAAAAAGCCATATCCTTCCGCATGTGGATATTCTCGATAATTCTTCACGATATTAGCTACTTGCCAAAGCACATCCTTGGCATTTAGCTTTGCCTCACTAAACTTCATCCCCTCAATAAATTCAAGACAGACATATCCAACTTCCAAATCATAACAAATCACATTCGAAAAAATATTGCGTGGATTCTCGCGCAAAAACTCCACCAAGGTCTCAATTGTCTCGCTATTTGTAATCTTAATTAGATATTTTCGATCCAAATCAAAAACTACCGCGCCAGTCCACCCATCGAGATAGAAATGTGGCTCGGAATTCTCGAAATTTTTATGCAATTTCTTTGATAAATCTGCTTTTACTTGCGATATTTTTTCGTCTTGCATCTATATCTATTCTACACCAAGAATAGATAAGTATAATACGCCGCAAAAATCGCCACCATCAACATCCCCTCAAAGCGTTCCAGCCGCCTGCTACTCTTGCCGAACCAATAATAGACTAATGCTGCTAGTAAAACGACAGTAGTATCCACAAAATTAAACGCCGCAGAGGTAAAGCCGCCATATATCAACGTTGGAAGCCCAAGTACAATACAAATATTAAAGATATTAGTACCAATAATATTCCCCACCGCCAAATCAAATTCGCCTTTTCGTGAAGCTCCAACCGTCATTGTGAGTTCAGGCAAAGAAGTGCCAATCACAATCGCCGTCATTGTAATGATCTTTTGACTAATCCCAATCTCTGATGCAATTAAGCTAGCGTTGTCTACTACAATATCGCTCGCAATTATTATTACAACCAACGTAATCAATAAATAAATAATCGATTTCCAGAGCGTATATTTAGCCCTCTCACGTTTTCTGCGTGCGCCTTTTTGTTTCTTCTTTGAATTATGTATTACAACCAAAATATAGGCCAAAAACACCCCAAATGCAGCCATCAATATCCCAGCATCAATTCGGGACAGCCCATTTTCTTTACCGGTAAAAAGCGAATCGTTCAAAACCAAGAAGAATATCCCCGTTATCAGCACGAGAATCGGTAATTCTTTCTTTACAGTCTGCTCTTTTACCTTTATTGGTTTCACAAGTGTCGCAACGCCAACAATTAGCAGAATATTAACCACACACGAACCAATCACGTTCGCTAGCGTCATATCATAATTGCCGCTCGAAATAGAATTAAAAGAAATTGCAAGCTCTGGTGCGCAAGTACCAAAAGCGGCAATCGTGAGTGCGATTAGCATTTTCGGCATCTTTAGTTTAATGGCCAAGGAAGACGCCGCATCGACAAATACATCAGAAGCCTTGACTAGAGCCACTAACCCAATCAGAAACAATATTATATAACCGATTATCACTAAGTTAATCCCACACCCAGTTGCTAATATTCTTCATCCTAATATCGCGCTTGTTCTGCCCAGTTGGATTCATAAACGTTCGGTTAAATGAGCCCAAGTTACGGTAAGTAATATTAGTCTTCGCATCGCGCGTACGGGCCATCGTCGTATAGGCCGCCGAGTCACAAGTCTGAATCATCAAGCATAGATCACGCATGCCACCGATGTCGTCCTTCGTAGGATTCTGAACACCAAGCCTAACAAGCATTTGGCTACAATACCTATCCAATTCGGCGCGCGCATTTGCGTCGCCTTTAATATAACCGTTCGTAGTCAGCTCCTGAGCATGGCCAATCATGCCGCGGACCAATTCGCTAGTATGCGGACCAACGCCAATTTGCTGCATAAACCTGCGCGCCTCTTTGTCGTTGTAGACCTTCTGGTTGCTCCTCTCTCCATTCCTAGCCGCCTCAGGCTTACCGATATCGTGTACTAATAACGCGAGATGCATTAATGGCACTAATTTAGCCGGAACCTTGTCTGCATAATTCTCATCGAAATTCCTAAGCACGGTCTCCGTGTGCTCTTGCAAAGTATATTTCTCTTTGACGCCAGAGTCGGCCTCAAAGACCTTTTTATAATCCCCAACTTTCTTTGCCTCTTCAACGAGCTTTCTTGGGTCAGTGTTTGGATTTCTTAACACTCTCTGAAAATAAGGCGTATCACTCTTCTCTCGCCCCATCAATCTTTCCATCCTAAGCGCAACGCGCCCAGTTCTGCGCCAACGAGATTCTTTCTGCGTCTCAAGATTTTCTGCTGAATCTACTTTCCCAAGCTCAAAAAGATACGAAGCTCTGAACGATCTCCTAATATTTGGCGACTTTACCTTTCTACTAACACCAATCGTATGCGTATTCTGAGACCAACTGGCAAAATATTCTTGGCTCATCAATGCACCAGGATACTTTTCGGTAGGCTTACTCTCTTTGCGCGCAATCAAGAAATTCCTTGCCGCATAACCCGGATCAAGCACCAGCATCTGACGCGTATTTAAGGCTTCACACATTTTACGGACGGTAGTAGATTCGAGACCGGTTTGTTTGCATATCTTAGAAACATCATCTGCAGTAAAATACTGCTCCGTCATAGGTTTCTTACCGGCAATCTTGTAGAATGCGCTTGGCGGAGTCTTATCCAAAGCCTTCCTCTGGGCGAAATCTAGCGGAACAGCGTCTGTCAATTCTGGCATCGTCTTTACTAAGTCTTCTCGAATCTTGGCCTGCTCCGCAGCGGTACGTTTTTCGCCATTCGGTCCAGTTTTAAAGCTAAAATGCCTATCAATCACAACAGCATCAGGGTCCGAAGATTGAATCCTATGTAACTCCCCTCTGCCACCTTCAGAGTTGCTACGCAATCTCGCATAATCTCTAGCCACACTTAATTCTGCAACATTCAATGCGGCTACTTTATTAATGTTCGCATGCCCGGTAGCATTTCCAGCATTATCATAATGCCTATCGACATGCCATCCAGTTTCGCCTGCTTTAGCGGTGCGACCATGGTACATTTCATCGCTATTAAAATCCTTCAAAAGCCCAGCCGCTTTTAATCTCTGTACAGCCTTATAGCCTTCAGTCCGCTCAAAATCACGATTCGCCTCGCGACGCGTCATCTTTTCCGGAGCTTTTCCGGCATACGGAGTGCCACTTACCGATTCCCAGCCAGTTTTGCCACCAGTTTTAGAACCGCTTACTGCTTCAGGTCTCTTTGCCATATATTATTCCTTGTTAATATCATAGCATAAGCGGCATATTTTTTCCTGACAGCAAAAAGGTCGTATCTAGAGCATCCAAAGATACGACCGATTGCGAACGGTTCCAAAACCTTTGGTGGAGTGTAGGAGATTCGAACTCCTGACCTATTGATTGCGAACCAATCGCTCTACCAACTGAGCTAACACCCCGTCCGTTCTAAGAAATTATAGCACATTTTCTCTAAGCCGCTTTATCTAAGGACTCACTTTTTGGCTTTTTAGTTGGATCCATCACGAAATCAGGATGCTCCCTTGAGTAATCATCGATATGGGCCTGTAATTCAGCAATTTCATCTTGCCATCTTTGAATCGCCTCACGACGAGCGGCCTCCCCAGGGTCATTAATAGCCTTTTCGCCAGCCTGTGACGATCTTCGCATTGAATTTTCTTGGTCGCGAATCCAGTTTTGACGCATCCTAATATCCCTACTAAGACCACGTACATGTAAATCAGAATTAGAACGATCCATTCTCGCATCTAACTCTCTAAACTTAGACACCAGTTCTTTATCATCATCCGAAATCGATTCCGGTAGGTTTTTTGCCAGTTCGTCCAACTTGCCACTCTGATAACTTAGCGATTTCGTTGTGGAAGCAACAATATATTTCAAACTATCTTTTTCACGGCGACGCTTAGACCATGGAAAAGTAAATAATGGCATCTTTCTGAGCTCGGCCTTCTTCTGCGCCAAAAAGTCTTGACTCTTCTTCAAGGATTGTTCGGCCCGCATATATTCTACTTGCGCCTTTACGCCATCATCGCAGCCATCCAGTGTCTTCTTCATAGCTTCCCAAACCGAAGATTGATCGTGAAAATCTTTTATCCCGTCAATCCTGCCATCGAGCTCATCAATTCTGGATATGGCCTCAGAATTACTCAGCTTTTCGGATCCAGTTTTTTCTTTCGCTTTCACGAAATCTATGACTTTTTCTTTTCGCTCAACGGGATCTTCGCTAGCCACTTCATTATTAGTCTCAGTAGTGACCTTATTCTCAACACCTTTAGCGTCTTCGACTACTTCCACCACTTCAGCCTCGGCCGGAGCAACCTCTGCAGCAGCATCAACCGCTGGAGCTGGAACAGCCTCAGCACCGCCCAACGCCGCTTCGGCATCGCCTTCATCATCGTCGGCTGCTTGTAATTCGTTATATTCTTTCAAGACCTGACCAATCGCGTCAGGATTTCGTTTTAGGTAGCCAGTAAGATGCGCCCAGTCATGAGGTAGACCATCCGCACCAACATAAGCGCGCATATCCTTATCCCATGTTGCCCCCTCTTTGATAGCATCTGCGCCACCACGAAGTTTAACTAGGTCCGCAACCAAATCGCTTAATTCTTTAGGGTTCTTTTTGAAATATTCAATATCATTTTCCGAGATAGAGGATTCATCATCTTCAGCATCAGACATCTCCAGCACGTCTGGGCCTTTTTCTATCCCTTCCCAACCCGTGATGCGATCTTTCTTGTCGCGTTCTAGCTCACCATTCACCATTAATAACCTCTATTAGTTTTATTCATTATACCATTTATGCTTAGCATCTCGGTTATAATAAGGTTATGGACTTCATAGAAGAGCTGGACAAGACCATGAATCAAATCAAATATGGTTGGGCAGACGCCCATGGCTACACTTATCCAGATTTATCTAGAGATTTCGCGAAAGATTACCGTCTGCAGTCGCCAGACGAATTATTAAAGACCAAATATGGCGTCTGTTGGGATCAAGTCGAATTGGAGAGAAAAATCCTCGCCGAGGCAAAAATAAAAGCTTCTACATACAACATAATTCACTACAGTGAGGATACCAATCCAAAAATGCGTACCCATACCTTTTTATTATTTAGCCACAACAATAAAGTCTACTGGTATGAGCACGCATGGGAAAAACATGCCGGCACACACGTATTCAATTCAACAGACGAAGCTATTGCAACGATACAGAAGATATTCATCAAAGACGAACTACAAAATAAATGCGATAAAGATTACATCGTCATCTATGAATACCCTACCCCTAAGCCGCACCTCACTCCATCCGAATTTTATAAACATTGCGAATCTTCGCCTAAATACTTACCGAACAACCAACAATAATACATTCCTAAGCGACTTATCTTTCCCGTCACAAGTAGATAACAAAACATATCTACTCGCGTTTTTTGTCCTTCAATAATATGATTTTTGTTTTAAAATACTGATTATTTTATCGGTGTTTCTATGTATTCCATAAATATCCTTTTCATTAGAACTTATTTTCGCAAACCCAATCGCTTCCAATCCAAAAACCGCATCTTCCGAATATAACGCTCCATTAAGATGATCATTGAAAAATCCTTGCTCTGCATATTTTGTAACATCAGAAAACATTTTGCCGTAGCTCATTCTGTGCCCATAAATAATCAAGAAATCATCCAGCAATATATCATCACGATAATCCAAAAATATACTCCCCGCTACGGAAAATTCATCTCGATAGTTCCGAGATAAATAATATGAGTTATCATCCGTCTGCAGAACAGGATAATTGATATTTGTATCGTCTATTCTTATCCATCCGACTATATTAGAGTTTAGTCTTTTTAGCTCATCAAAATTAAAGTCATCATCATCTTTTTTGGGTTCAATTACTGCAATATCCTCCTCCAATTCAGAACTATTAGCCACCACGACAGTGTCATAAAGGACATAGGTTAAAATCAAAACTAACGTACAAACGACGAAGACAAACAATATATCAATGCAGCGGCTAACAGTTTTAATCATCAAACCCCCTAATTCTCAAAAGCAAATACGTCTCATCCCCGACTTTATTTCTTAGCACTAAATCTCCATCCTTATAGTTCGGCGATAAATCATCTCCTTCTATCCGCTCAACCGAAAAGAATGAGAAGAATACAATCAATAAAACACCAATGGACCCCACCCGAGCTAAAAGACGCCAGCATTCGCGCCCTTTAGCTTTTTTAATTTTCATTATCTTCCGCTTTTTCGCAACTTACGAGTAATTGCCAAACCGCAAACCCCCAATACAGCCAAAACAGCAATCGGAGCAATCGCCGAAGTAATGCCGGTTAGTACGGCGGATTCTCTATTATTCACGAACTTTATCTTATTCGCTTCGGTTATCTCTCCATTCTCCATTGCGGCCGTAGCCAACCATCCAGTAGAGCTTTTCTCTACGCCATTTATAAATGTCGTATATCCAGCAGGCGTGGCCTCTACGAGAGCATAGGATAATCCGATAGGCATTTGAGCCAAATCACCACTTTTGCCAATCGTAATAGTCTGACCATGTTTTAGATAAATCTTGTTGCTCTCACCGACAACGTATTCTTTCGATGGTTGGACAGTTTGGCCGTCAACAACGATCTCGTCATCCTGACCTTCAATTACGAATTTATCGCCTTTACTAGCACCATTTACGGACAGCGAAAACAAGAAATACCTATCACTCTCGCCTAAGTTACCAGTAACTTCCTTCGAAATTTCAATGTAAGTAAATTTCGCAGAAGATTCAAAGACGACTTCGGTCTTGTCTCCAGATTCGGCATCCCTCGCCTGAGCTACTAAAGTTGGGATAAAGTTACCCGTCGGCTTGCCATTCTCGTCAACTTCATTACGCACAGAGACCATGGCGATATATTCCTTATTGCTTTTCGGATATGTATTAGAATTGCTACTACTAGTCTCTTTAATATGGAACTTATAATCTCCCAGAGCACTAAAGCCAACTCCAGACAGATCCAATACCGTAGATCCCGTAGCTAGCCCATTCGATGGCTGCACTGCGTCAAATTCAATCGTTGCACTTTCCGGAAGATTACTTACTTTGGCCGGATTATTCGGATCTTCCGTAATGCTATATGTAAATGTATTTGTAACCGGATTCGTTACGCCGTGTACATACCTATGTATTGTCATGCTTTGCGGACTATCCGCATTTTCGCTTACCGTTACAGCTGATGCAAAATTGACAAAAGGTACGCAGAACGCCGTAATTGCGGCCAACAAAAAACCACCCAATATTTTCTTATTCATTTCTCCTCCTTAAGTTATTACTTTTGCGCTAATATCATGTAACCATGTCTTTTTACCTCCTTTTTGACTACTCTAATCAAAAAAGTGCTTTCGAAAAAGCACAAGTACAATACTTTTGAAATCTATCTATTTTTTGACGACTTTCTCAGTAACGTCAAACTTTTCCATATAGGAACCAATCAATAACCTCGTCTGCGAATAGAATGCGCAAAACGATGTATAGACAATAGCAATTACTGGCGACATTATCCATTGCAAAACCATGATAATCTTTTTGGTACTACGATATTTTTTTGGCCTCGGTGGCAGCATTTTGATCGACAAAATAATCGACGCAAACAAGCTCATCATTGCGACCGTCTGTATATAGCTCACCACTACCGGCAAGTTATGCGCCAACAAATCGCGCGACTCAATATTAAACAAGAGTGGCACCCAACCACCAAACGCTACAATCGGCGCAAATGCCGCAAGCGTAACGTGGCCATCCAAAAGACGGATGAATTTAGGAATCAGAGACAAGTATCGCACCGTACGATCCTTGGATAGCATATATTCGCCCACAAATGCCACATCCGATGCACCATAATCCCAGCGGCGTAACTGAATCCACTGCGCCTTCAAGGTTTTGAGTAACGTATCCGACAATACGGCATCCTGATAGATTGGCGCGCGAATCGCCAATACATCGTAATTTCCATCAAAGTAAAACAGCGAACGCCAATACTGATGGCCGTCTTCCACAATCGTGCGCGTACTCCAGAAATTCATCTCAACCAGAGCATCAAGCGGCTGTGAATGCGAGGCAAAATTGCGCAAAGTATGTGGACGCATCGTACAAATCAAATTCCAGAATGAGTTCGTACATGCAACAACGCGAGTTACTGCCGGCGCATCCCAAATGTTATTCGTAAAAATCGAAACTGGCTGATAGCTCAAGCGCTTCCTATCTTCGTGAACAATAAATTCATACGCAACCTGGTCAAAATAGCATTCGTGGGGCTTATTATCACTATCGAGCGTCGTCACGATTACATCGCCATAGCGCAAGCCCTTCTCTCTCACATATTTCTTCAGAACCTTGCCAGCGTTCGTAATGTTTCCACCCTTGCCCACGACTTCTCCAGGAATGCCATCTGGATGTTTTGCCAAAATAAAGCCACCGAATTTCTTTGAATAATTTTTTTCCAAAGTCTTGGCTACTTTTTCCGCATTTTCACCGCCACGCTCCTCATATGCAATCACAACAATCATCCTATCTTTTGGATAGGTAGTTTTTACGATGCTATCCAAAGTCGGCGCCAAAACGTCCAACGTTTCGTTATACATCGTCACAATAACGGCATGGTAAACTTGGCTTGGTTTCGGGAAATATCCTTCTTCCGCCGCCGCCATCATACAAAGATTACGAAGATGCGTATCATAATCATATTCATGTTTTTTGGATCCAGCTAGCTTATCATAGCTTTCTTCCGGATTCTCAAGCTCCGCAAGACGTTTTGACCAATTTACGCCAATACCTTTCTTCACGGTATTGTAGCCCTGTACTACCCTATACGCGACGCCAATTGCTTTTACAAGCGTAATAATCACAATTAGCAAAATATATGCCGAACCAAGAATTGGAGAAATTGCCGATAATACAAAAAGCAAAATAATCATCCCATAGCTAATCATCGCCGGCAACATCTCAAAGAAACGATATAGTGGCGTGCGTTTACCCGTAGGAATTTCGCGTACCTTCGACATTTTATCCTTCTCCGATAATACTCATCAAAAACTTAATTGCAATTATCGCCATTGCAATACTTACACCCAAGAACAAGCGCGCAATATCTTTGCCTCGCTTCGTATATAACTTAATACTTAGTAAATTATGGCCAATCCCAAACGCAAACGCTAGCACCGAAAAAGAAACTAAATACCACCAATAGCTAGAGGAATAGCCATTACTAATATCAGAGTAGCGCGCATATACCTTTGGGTGGTTAGGATTAAGATTAATAATCGGAAGAACAAATAGAACAACGGCAATCAAAAACTGAGCCGCAATCCACCAAAACAGGCCACGATCCTTCTTCCAGATCGTTTTTATTTCTTCCGCTAGTTCTTTCATAGCTTACATATATTCTACCATATATCTCTTAAAATGATAGTTCTTACGCTTATTCCGGCTCTTTCAGGTTTTTAAGGATTAATTAAACTACGCAAAGTATCATGAGAATACATTTAAGGAGAATACGACATGAATAATTCAAAACGTTTAACCGCAAACATAATAATGATCATCGCATTGGTAGCGCTCGGTTGCGCCGCCGCATTTACGATCAATGACGGCCTAAATTCAGTCGAAGTAAGTAGCCCGTCCAGCAACTTTGCCCCGGGCAACAATATGCCTCGAATGAATGGAAACATGGGAGCCCCGCCAGAAATGAATCAGAACAACAACTCCAATTCATTACAAGACGGAACATCCACGGACGAAATACAACAACCAGCACAGCAGCCAACACAACGAAATAGTGAAGAACCAGCGTCATCTGCTGATAGCACTAAATTATTAATCAACTTCGTTTTAGCTAGTGCCGAATTCTTCGCCATGGGCGCAATCGTCACCTACTTACTCCTCTCTCGCTTTAATTCATATTCCCCAAAAGAAGTAATTAAAAAATAAAAATCATTTTCATTTTTGTAGTAGCTGTGCTAATATTTTGGCATGGCTACTATTAAATATCATTCCGCAAATCGAGACACCATTCTTTCCCTTGCAAAAAGCTATGACACTCCCTTTACCGTCAAAGATTTAGAAGAAAAGCTAGACGCCCAGAATAAGCATTTAGGCGTCAGCACAATATACCGCATTTTGGATGAATATGAATCCATTGGATTAGTGAAAAAATCCCTCGGCGAAAACAATACCGCTAATTACCGCTACATTGAGCCATGCGAAGCCGATAATCACTGCTACCTAGAATGTATTTCGTGTCACAAAATACATCATCTCGACTGCAAGCAAATTAATAGCCTCTCAAAACATTTGAACAAAGAACACGATTTCAAATTGATAACGAGCAGCCTCACCATAAAAGGACTTTGCTCTAATTGTAGGGGGCTAGATGAAAAACAAAACTAAACTCATCGCAAAAATTATTTTTACGCTAGCAATTGTTGCAGGAATTGCTGCCCTACTACTTTCCCCATCAATCAGGAAGAAAGACTACAAAATCGTCACGACTATTTTTCCGCTCTACGACATTACGTCGTCAATCTACGGCGACGATGACGTAAAACTCATTATCAAGCCGGGCACAGAATTGCACGATTACGAGCCAACGCCGGAAGACATTATTAATATCAAAGAAGCCGACATACTTATATATAATGGTGGCGAATCCGAAGAATGGATTGAAAAAATCCTTGAAGACACAAAAGAAGGCGCCACCGTCATACGCACTATGGATCTCGTCGAAAACCTCAAAGAAGAACACGAGCACGAGCACAATGAATATGACGAACACATTTGGGCAAATCCAAAAAACGTCATAAAAATAGTAGAAAAAGTATCATCAGTCCTATCAGAAAAATATCCAGCAAAACAACAAAAAATCAGCCAAAACGCAAAAGATTACACCGCAAAAATGCAAGAAATCAATGAACGTTTTTCCGAGCTCCAAAAGCACAACAATGGAAACACAATCGTAGTAGCAGACCGTTTCCCTTTTGCATACTTCATTCACGAATATGGTTTCAAATATATCGCCGCATTTTCGGGCTGTTCACATGATGCAGAAGTATCTTCCGCGAAACTATCAGAACTTATCGAAACTGTAAAATCGCAAAAACAAAAAACTGTCTACACGCTCGAACTTTCTAATCAAAAAATCGCAAACACGATCAAAGATGCAGCTGGCGCAGAAATAAAAACCCTATATTCCGGCGAAACCGTTACTTTGGAAGATTATAATAGCAATGTTGGATTATATGAACTATACAATCGCAACTACGAAACGCTGGAGGCTTTGCTATATGCCACTGATTAATGTAAAAAATATCACCGTCACGTACGGAAAACACAAAGTCATAGACAACCTATCTTTTTCCCTAGAAGAAGGAGATTTTCTCTGCATTGTTGGACCAAACGGTAGCGGAAAATCCACCCTCCTAAAAGCAATCCTTGGCGAAGCAAAAATACATTCCGGAAATATCATTCTAGACAAAGAGCTAAAACGCAATTTTATCGGCTATCTACCACAGCATAACAACATCCCAGAAGATTTCCCCGCCACCGTCAACGAAATTGTATACACCGGATTGCTAAACCAAACCCATTTCGTCAGTAGCAAATACAAAAAACGTGCCGACGATGCATTAAAAACTCTCGGTATTTCATCACTAAAAAACGACAGTTATTCCAACTTGTCCGGCGGCCAACGCCAAAAAGTATTATTAGCGCGAGCACTCTGCGCCACATCAAAACTACTAATCCTCGATGAGGCTTCAAACAACTTAGACTACAATTCCAAATCTTCTTTCTATGCGCTGCTAAAGAAAATCAACAAAACCGAAAATCTAACAATCATCATGGTAACGCACGACCTAGACCACAAGAACCTACTCGGCAACAAAATACTATCGCTCGATCACGATTCTCCGTTCTTCGGAAGCACAGACGAATACGTAAGGAGGATTCATGCTCACTGATTTCATTAATATGTTCCAATACGATTTCATCGTACGTGCATTTATCGCCGGTATTCTAATCTCTGTATGCGCCGCGCTTCTCGGCACGAATTTAATTCTGCGTCGTCAATCAATGATCGGTGATGGTCTATCGCACGTCGCTTTTGGCGCTACCGTAATAGCACTATCACTCGGTTTTACGCCTTTATATTTCGCCATTCCTACAGTACTAATCGCATCTTTTCTAATCCTCAGAATTAGCAATAACAAACACATAAATGGCGATGCTGCCATTGCCATTCTATCCACATCCGCCCTCGCAATTGGAGCCGTCGTAAACGCCCTTTCGCCAGGTAGCAATATCGACATCAACTCATACTTATTCGGAAGTATTCTCGCAATAAACCAAACCGACATAATAATCATCGCCATAGTCGCAATCGCATCTATTCTTCTTTACTTCACTTTTTACCGCCAAATATTTGCCATAACTATCGACGAACGATTCGCAAAATCAGTTGGCATCAAGACCGACTTATATAACGCCATCCTTGCGGCTATCTGCTCAGTAATCATCGTACTCGGAATGCATATGATGGGCGCCCTGCTTATTTCCAGCCTTATCATCTTCCCGTGCATTTCCGCTAGATTAATGTCAAAAAGCTTTAAATCAATCGTTATTTTTTCGGTAGCAATATCTGTAATTACATTTATCTTCGGCCTAACCGCTTCTTACTCCTTCAATCTGCCAAGCGGCGCCTCAATCGTCTGCGCAAATCTCATCTGCTTTATTATCTGTTGGGTATATAATAAGCTTAGATGAGCAAAGAAAAGACCCAAAAAATTTATTACTACGATTCCTTTGATCACGATTTTGCTGAAACAAAAAATCAGGATTACAAAATTCCATCCGATTACAAATGGATGCACATTAGTCCAATCTATCACGCATTGTCGCTAGTTCTCTATGCAGTCGTCGTTGTATTAGATTTAATCTACATGAAACTCTTTGCGCACATCACGGTCAAAAACCGTCACCTTCTTTTGAAGGCACGTTTATTTGGCGGTTACTATCTCTATTCGAATCATACTCAGACTTTTGGCGACGTCGTAAATCCATTTGCAATGACATTTCCAACTCGCCCGTCAATTATTTGCAGCCCATCAAATCTCGGCATTCCGGTTGTTGGTAAGCTTCTTCCTATGGCTGGCGCAATTCCTATCCCAGACAATATCGACGACTTCAAAAAATTCAACCAAACCATTTCGCGCCGCATCAAAATCGGCGATTGCATCGTAATCTACCCAGAACAACATTTGTGGCCATATTACACAAAAATTCGTCCACTATCCGACGCAGCTTTTCACTTCCCGATTAAAGTGCGAAAACCAGTCTACGTAGCAACAACAACCTATCAAAAAAGTCGCATCTTCAAAAAACCAAAAATCACAATTTATATCGACGGACCATTCAAAGCATCCGAAGATCTCTCAAAGAAAGATGCGCAAAAACGCCTCAAATACGAAGTCCAAAAAACTATGGAACGCCGCGCGAAACACAGCACTTTCGAATACGTTACTTATCGTAAAAAATCTAAGAAATAATTATTTCAGACCAGCAATATCCCACTTGGAATATTTGTAATCAATCTTTTTGCCGTAACACTTTTCGTAACATTCTACGCGTTCAGCATAGTCTTTTTCGGCCATTTTAATGCTATTTTGCTTATTGTTTAGTTTCTTATCTGGATAAATTGGTTTCAAAACATGAACAACATATTTTAATTTCTTAAACTGCTCATTATCATCTTTATCCAAATCGATCATTTCGACAAAGATTGGAACAACCGGAGCATTTGCCTGCGCGGCAAATAAATACGTACCGCGCTTGCACGGTCGAGGCTTACGATAATTAAACCAAAGCTCTTCCTCTGGATAAATTTGTACAAATTCCCCTGCTTCAATCAGCTCTTTGATCCTAGGTACGAATTTTTTCAAAATATAGTTTGGTGCTTTTACGAGCGGAACCATGTTTAAATTATTCATCAAGAAACCTTTTGCGCCCGGCATAGCAAGGTTCGTTTCCTGAATCACAATATATGGCGTTTTCTTAAATTTCTTTCTGATTACCGCACGCGCAAAGATACTATCAATTGGATTAAAGTGATTACAAGTTACAATTGCTCCAGCCTTAATTTCATCCAAATTTTCCAAACCCTCAAAAGTCGTTACGCCTTTATGCATTAACCATGCAACATCTACGATAGCAAACGCGCCGCACTTTTTGATAGCATGTAAAACCTTATTGGAGCGACCTTTTTCAAATTCAGCTAAATATTGCTCAACTTCTTCATCCGTTAATTTTGGATCATCTGGTTCGGCCTTTTTGTTATATTCCTCAGCCCTAATATTCTTTTGAATATTAATGATTGTTTCACTTTTATCGCCGCCAATAATCATTTTTTAACCTCTTTTTTCTTTACCGTCGTCGAAAATCTTTTTGAAAGTAACTTCACCTTTTAATATTTCTTCTACGCGTTCAGACATCTGACGCAAGCGTTCTTCGTCGCTCTTTTTACTCTTACGCGTAAAGGACTTCTTCTCGCGCATAATCTCGCGAATAAATGCAGACTTATTTGCATACGGCCAATAATATTCTTCATATTCAGTACCATCATAATGCCATGGCTTGAAGAACAAGTTGTAATGCACAATCATTGGATTATCAATATGCGTAAAACCACCCGAAGGCATTGTATTCCACTCATATCCAAGATACATCACGCGATCCTTGCAGAGCGCATTTAAGTAATCCTGGTCAGGCGCAACCGTGTCAAAATCATATTTATTTAGCATATAGAAGAAATGCTCGCAGAATTCTTCATCACGGAATTTCTTGAAATTCATCAAAAGTACACCAGAGTTGAAATATTTATCATGCTGCACACCCACTGCATCCTCAAAGTACTTGCAGAATAACTCGTTTGCCTGCGTAGACATGTCAGTACATGCTGCCAAGATATTTTTCTCGCCAAGATCTTTCTTAAATAGCTCAGCTACATCGCCAAGTACGATAATATCACTGTCCAGATAAATACCCTTGTCATACTGCGGGAACATCTCCGGCAAGAACAAACGATAATAAATCGTCGGCGTAAAGCAGTCAGCCTTCAAACGTGTTTCCTTGCGATCAGAAATACCAGTCAATGTTTCCTGCATCTCGGTCAGGATAATCTTTACGTTATCGACATCTTTGCCTATCTTCTCGAGCTTGCGCATCGTACTGCGCTTCATATTATGATAAATAACATTAATATCATAATCGTTCTCTTTGCTCACATGATCAATCAGAGAAGCCAACGCCGTAGAAAGATACGGTGCATAATTCTCGTCGGCCGTAAAGAATACTGGAACTAGTAAGCGTTTCATTCTAGCACCTTCTTTCTTACATCCATGTATTCATCCAAGATATCGTCAAATGCATGGCAATCTAAAACATCATGCAACTTCTCGATATTCCAAGGCTTGATTTTCTGCGTATGGAAATATGGCCAGAACTTAAATGTGGTCGTAAAATGGCGAAAAATCGTATCTTCGGTTTCTTTCTTTTGTTCGTTAAATTTACGATCAACCAAAAGCTTGTGTTCCGCATAAAGATTCAAAGACGTCTGATCCGGCAAAAGCATCTTAGCCCACTTTACACGCTTGCGAGCCTTCTCAAATAGACCGGTTTCGCGAATCAAGTCCATATTCATTAATAATACGCCAGAATTCATATAATTGTCTTCAAAAATGCTATCAGTATGAATCCAATGCTGGCCATAATAATCTGCTACACCAATTAATTCATACTTATCATTGTTCATACGGTACAACTTCTCTGGCGGACCAAGCGCAACTACATCCGTATCTAAATAAAGCAGCTTCTTTGGTAATTCTTTAATCAAGTCCGCATAGAGACGCAAGAGGCAATAAGGTGTAAAAAATGTCGAAAGATTCATCCTCGGCATGTTGTTCATAAATACTTCCGTAATATCAATCAGCTGAATATTATGTTTCGGATTCTTTACTTTTAGGATTTCATCAAGCTTTTCAATCACCTCAAAAGGTATCTGCTCATAGCCCTTCATATACATCGTGAGCACAAAAATATTAAGCGTTTCCTTAGTTTGCTTTGCTAAAGATAAAACAGAAATTATTAGTCCGTCCAGGATATTCCTGTCGCCACAATATAAAATATTCATTAGAGCTACCTTGTATTATAGCATGTAGCCACCAAAAAGTCCCCTATCTGAAATACTTCAGAATCTTTTAAGTTTTTTGTGTTAATATTTTTGAGCCCATACGATAACCCCCGTCCATCACACTTTGCAAAGCTTTCTTTTAGTACCCACATTTTTGTAAAATCTTCCGGCGTCCGGATTTCCGCCGCCTCTTCTTGGCTACAGACTTTATTTATCACATTTTTACGATAATCAATTCTTTGAATATCTACGCCAACTTCTCTGTTGCAAACTGCACAAACTACCATGTCGCCGCAATGACTAAGATTAAAAAACAAATCGCCGGACGCTAAATATGGCTTTCCATATTCTCCATACTTAAGCGTCCGGTCTTTTATATTATATCTATCAAAAACCGAATCTAATAGCTCTTTAGAACTAATTCCCCGCGCTATGAAGATTTTAGGCTTCATGCTCCTCGGCGTATTTAATAATATCGCCCACAGTCTGCAAATTCTTAATATCCTTGTCGGCAATTTCTACACCAAATTCTTCCTCAAAAGCACCAACAAGATCAACCAAATCCAAAGATTCAACTTCGAGATCTTTTACAAGATTCGTCTTCTCGTTAATTTTCTTTTTGTCGACATCTAGCGTCTCAGCAATTAAATTGATTACTTTATCTTTCATAATTATCTTCCTCTATTAACTTATCTCGAAGAACCTTTCCGTTATTATTACGCGGGAATGCCTTGCTGCGCACTCGCACCATCGCTATCTGACGGTTCTTCGGCTTATCACTATTATAACCGTAAATTAACTCATCGAAGTAATCTTGGTCGCCAAAATACCCCTCACTTGGATAAACTGACGCAACAATTCTATTCCCTGATTCATAAACGGCCACCTCCGTCACGCCCTTATCGCGCGAAAGCTCTTTTTCAATTTCCTCCGGACTCACATTTTCGCCGTTACTTAGAATAATCAGATTCTTCTTTCTACCAGTAATAAACAAGAAGCCGTCTTCGTCCAGCATGCCAAGATCGCCCGTGTAGAAATATCCGTCTTTTAATACTTCGTTCGTGGCTTTTTTGTCATGATAATAGCCCTTCATTACAATATCGCCGCCAATCGCAATCTCGCCATCAACAATCTTCACATCCACATCACGGCACAATTGCCCGACACTGCCGTCACGTTTAAAATGATTTCTGTTCACGGCCACTACCGGAGAACATTCCGTAATTCCATAACCGACCAATACTTCCACGCCAACACTGCGGAACCACTTCACATATTTCACATCTAGATGCGCGCCGCCACAAATTACATAATCCAACTTGCCGCCAAATTCACTCAAAATCGACTTAAACAATTTTGGACGCATATCGATCCCGATTTTCAACATTGCATCGCTGGCTTTAATCGCAAAAGCAAGCTTTTTCTCACGCTTTTCACGCCTTGCCGTACGCCAAATCTGCTTATACATCGTTTCCATTACCATCGGCACAGCAAAAATCGTATCCGGCTTCCCCGCCTTAAAATCATCCGTCAAATGCTTCAAGCTACTGCTAATATATGTGCAACATCCATAATAATACGGCATCAAAAGCGACGTCACATAGCCAAACGCATGATGATACGGCAAAAAACTAGACGCACGCCCCTTCGTCGTATAGATAGAAGATGCCGCCCAAATATCAGTAATAATATTTTTCTGCGAAAGCACCACAGCCTTGCCATACCCAGTTGTGCCAGACGTAAAGAATATCATCGCATCCGCATCCGCATCCACTTTGCTCTTATTGCTACAGCGGTGGCCTTCCTTTCGGTAGCTCTCCCATTCCTCTAACGGAAAACTCCTGCGAAAAATCTCTGGTACACCCTCGCAATAGTTATCCGAATAATACACCGCCCGAACATCCGTCTGACGCAACTGCTTTTTCCAGGTTTCCGCATCTGCATCTTTATCTAGCGCGACGCAAACATTTCCAGACAAGACAATCCCTAGGGAACAAACTAGCCACGCGTAGCTATTCTCGCCCACAATCGCGATATTCTTCCCCTTGTAATATTCATTAAAATAGCGCGCCAAATAGCGCACATCATTATAGGCATCTTTAAAAGATTTCTTTACAATTTTCCCGTCTACGCGATACATGAACGCTGTCTTATTCGAATCTTTGCGAAGCTCAATCAACTCCTTCAGATTACCGAGCTTCGGCACATCATAATAATCATAGTTAGCGTTCGGGATTCTTTTCATAAGCTAATTATACCAAACAACAAAAAATGGAGCCGTTGACTGGGATCGAACCAGCGACCTGCTCGTTACGAATGAGCTGCTCTGCCAGCTGAGCTACAACGGCGTCCGTACTCGTATTATATCACAAAAATGGAAAGAGCCCAGCGTGTAGCCGGGCTCGGGGTTTCTCTTACTTCAGATCGTCGCCGTCAAAGGATACTCGATAGATGAAATAGTTCGCAGACTGATCGCCTACGCCGTTCATCAGAACATACGCGTTACCGTCAACGAAATCGATACTCTCGAGCTCCAGGAGCGGATCCCTGATAATGAAGGTCTGCACGATGATTCCACGCGCATCCACCTTGTAAATCAGGTTTTGGTGTTGCTTAAGTCCAAGTTGAACCGCACGGTCCGTCGTCGCATCGCTCACCCAGTTGCAAACATAGGTGTAGCCATTGTAGTAGCCAATGTCTTGCGAAGTAAACTCCACGTTCGTCTCGAACGTTTCCTTCTTGATGCCGGGCACATCGGTGATGCGGTAAAGCGTACTGCCAGAGCACACCATGTAGTAGTTAAACTTGTCATTGTACGCAATGCTGCCGCCATAGCAAGGCATCTTGACTGTCGCAATCGGCTCGAAGGTTCTCGCGTCGATTCTCGCCGCGAATTCAAGCTTGCCTTCGTCGTTACGCATACCGACTACCACGAGTTCTCCCTTATCTGGGTTAAAGGTCATGCCATTTGCATGCCCAAGCTCGTAGGTCTTCCCAGCAGGAATATGGTTTGCGGTAACATCAACCAGCTTGTCGCGCGTAATCAGCATCAGCTGATTTTTCGTCTCGCCTCCTTCTTCGGCACTTCCGTTCGGCCTGCCCGCGATGACAAAGTAATCATCGGTGATAGCGAAGCTTTGCACGGATCCAACACCGTCAGGTTTCTGGCCCGTATAGACCAGCTCGAGTTTCACCTCCTTTGCTTCAGACGTTCCATGTTCTTCGGACTTGATAACCTTGGCCCTCAGTTCCGGAGTCAGCATGACACCAGCAATAACTGCGACCACCAGGATAATGCAGAGGATTCCCCACCCAATCTTCTTCATAATTACACCTCCAAAGTAGATTTAAGGATCGTATTTTTTAGATACAATTCTTATTTTACCATAAACGCAACAAAAAGTCAATACCCGGACGCATTATACCCTTGCATTTTCATTATTTTTCGTATATACTAACCCTAATGCGGGCTCGTAGCTCAGCTGGTTAGAGCGCCTCCCTGTCACGGAGGAGGTCGCGCGTTCGAGTCGCGTCGGGCCCGCCATTATAAGAAAAAATCTCCTTGCGGAGATCTTTTTTAATCCAAAATTTCTTCTATTATTTCGTACAATTCATCCGATACTTGATTGTAATTTCTCGGATATTTCATATATCCATACGCATGAATCGTAGCGCCGGTATCATACTCTACGTCCAGCGAAAAACTATGCCCATCCATCACATCATCATCAGATTCATTAAAGCCATCCCAGCTCGCCACATCATACTTCTTTAATACAGCATCAATTCTATCTAGATATTCACCGCTAATAGTTTTATCGACATTTACATCTTTGCCGTTGTATCCCCTAGCACTAAACTTTAACTCACCGCCCTCATTCTTAATCTCATATTCGCCGTAACCACCAAAATAACTGCCAGAATGAAAAGAAAACGAGATAATATCCCCATCGTATCTTTTCGTAGTAATAGATTTACTAATCATAATCCCTCCAAAGGTTACAATTGCTAGTATTACCAAGCCCAAAACACCGAAACCAATTTTCGTCTTCTTGGGCGCTTTATTACGCTTATCCATATCTCTAATATAACAGAGTCGCCCAGTCTGTGCTAAAATATACCTATCCGCGGGTGTCGTATAACGGCTATTATGTATCCTTCCCAAGGATAAGACGAGGGTTCGACTCCCTCCACCCGCACCAATACCAACGAAGAATGCCCGAAGGGTATTTTTTGTTGGTATTCCGTGGGGGGGCTATAATGATTTTATCTATGCCCGAAGAATTCTTTGACGTCCTAGACGAAAACGGTAATAAAACCGGTAAGATCAAAGCTCGCAGCAAAGTTCACAAAGACGGCGACTGGCATCGCTCCGCCCATATCTGGGTACTCAATGAGCACGGCGACGTACTTCTTCAAAGAAGAGCGCCAAACAAAGACCTCTTTCCAAATATGCTAGACATTTCCTGCGCTGGCCACCTCTCGGCTGGCGATGAACCACTTTCCGCCGCCCTGCGCGAGCTCAAGGAAGAACTCGGCCTCGACGTAAAGCCAAAAGAATTACAATTCATCAAAACCCTTGTGCGCCCCGACGATGGCGGCAATACCTTCAAAAATAACGAATTTGCCGACCTCTATATCCTAAGAACTACCAAAACCGCTGAAGAAATCGATTTCCAAAAAGAAGAAATCTCGGAAGTAATATTCGTACCATATAAGAAATTCAAGCAGATGATTGCCGACAAACAGCCAGACCTCATGCTCGACTACGACGAATTCAAAATTCTCTTCGACCTATTTGATAAAGAATTCGATAAATAGCCTGAATAGCCATCTCGCAAACTCATGGCGCTTATGCTAAAATAATTACATCTATGCAGCCGAATTATTACAATGGCATCCCTGGACAGCCGGCTCCAGCCCCTCAGCAACCTCAGCAATATCCACCGCAATACCAATACCAACAATCCACCAACATCCAGCCCCAGAAAACTGCCAACAAACTGCTACCAGTTACGATTATTTTGGGCGTGGTTACGTTTGGCCTGCTTATTTTTATCGCCGTCGATAAGCTTATTTTTACCTCGTCAGAGGATCACACTGCCGAGACTATTACAACCGAAATCTTCAATTCTCTCTCGAGTCTCGACATTCCAGATGACGAAAATCATGACGAACGCATGGCACAAGCTCTTGCTGGCCGCCTCTTCACCGTTAATGCCAGCTCGGACCAAACCATTAAATTCACAAGCTCCGAAGAATACGAATTCACCTACTACCGCGATCCGACTGAGGATTATCGTAAAATTCTTTCCAGTACACACCACGGCAACTTCACCGTTTCGGGCGAATACATCAGGCTCGAATCTGGCGACGAATTCCGCATCGTCGGCGATTATCTTGTCAAAACGAAGGACGAACTCAGCAAAAACAACCTCTACGTCTACTTCGACAGTTATCAAATGTATGTTACGGCAAACGGATTAAACTTAGCCTTAAAATATTATTTCGCTAATCAGAAAAAGTACAACGAAAAACTCCCTACCACCGAAAAATCCGACCTTGATATAGATAGTATCAATTGCAAGGCCGACGCCAATAAAATTACTAATGCTGACGCATTTATCTGCGGCGTATATTACGCGCAGTATTTCAACTCAAAAAATACCCAGAAATTAGTCGAAAATGCCAAATATTCGGACTTTCTCAACTACTGCTGGAATGATAAGGATTTTAAGCAATATTCCGACGGTGCTACATGCTATGAAGACTACGCCCTTCAAAATAATGCAGAGATAATCGTTCGTATCACTGATCATACTAATTACCGCATAATGGGCTTAAAAAAGAACTCGGAATTAAACGTCAGCAGCCAAGCGGCAAAGCCTTGAAAAATTAGTCAAAGTATGGTATAATATACAGATATGAAGCTTACTCGCTATAAGCATGATTTTGAATACTCTTATGCCCTTGGCGCCACGCTCGTTTTTGAGCTCCTAAAAACCAATCCCGCCCTCATAAAGCGTGTTTTTATTCGCCCAGGCATCAAGCATGGCGAAGATCTCGAAAAAATCCTATCCACCCTGCAAGCCAAGCATATCGATATTATTGAGACCACAAAAGCTTTTAATATCCTCGGCGCAAAAGATAACTGCCTTCTCGCGGCCGAATTCAAAAAGCCAGATTCCCCACTGCAATTCACGCCAGAAGCCCCGCATCTCGTCCTTGTAAATCCATCCGATTCCGGCAATCTTGGCACCATTATGCGCAGCGCAGTCGCTTTCGGCTACGAAAATCTTGCCATTATTACGCCGGCCGTAGACCCTTACGATCCAAAAGTCATCCGCGCATCTATGGGCGCCGTTTTTCATCTAAATATCCAGCAATTCGCAACCTTTGAAGACTATGCTAAGCTCAACGCTGGCCGCAAATACTACGCCTTCATCCTAGACGATACGGCCAAACAGCTTTCGGAATTACACTTAAAAGATAGCAACTATGCCCTCATCTTCGGCAACGAAGCCGCCGGCCTTCCGAGCGATTTTGCCCATATTGCCCAGCCAATCTTCATCCCACAAAGCAGTAATGTCGACAGCCTGAATTTATCCGTCGCAACAAGCATCGCGCTCTATACTTTCCGCAACAAAAAATAGCCCCCTATAATGGGGGGTTATTTTTCTTCTTCAGTATTATTCTCTTCCACCGCCGTTTCTTCTTCGCTTGAATCCTTGGCCGTCAAATCAATTTTCTCTACAACTTTGCCATCTTGACGCAGCTTCGCCATTTGATCATCTACCCATTTAAAACGTACCCAGATAGACGCATAAGACACCTTAGTGTCGGTCTTGTTTAGTAATTTCACGATATAATAGCCATCACCATTCTTCGATACGAAGAAATCCGTCATGTCGCCAACGTTTTGCAACTTTGCTGCCGCCGCTGCACGGCCACTATCCAGATTTGAATAATCTACATCCTCTACAATCTCAAAACCGACCTGATCGTTACCCTCATAGCCCTTCATTAACTCATTAAAATCAGTCACAACTTTCAGGCTAGTCGCAATCTCGTCGCGCAATTTCTTCGCATCCTGGTCGAATTCTACAGATGCCTTCTTCTTTGCCAAGGATAGCATAATCCAGCGGCGATATTCCTTTACACTAAGGCCAAAATTATCGCGAATAATCCCCTCAAAGGCCTCATCACTACGCTTTTCGCCATCGATCGTCTTATGCTCTTCAATTACTTCATCAATTTCTTCGTCCGTAACAGACTTTCCAGCCTCATCGAGCTTCGCCATCGCAAAACTGTAATCTTCTGCAGCATTTAGCGCCTGGCGCTTATAATATTCCTTTTGTTGTTTCGATGCATCAGAATCATCAAAAGCACCCTGCTGACGTTCTACAGACGCAATCGAGCTCCTATAAAGCATCAAATAATCGCTGAAGCGTACCTTTACGCCATCAACATTTGCCACAGAAAGACCGATCGAGCGCGTGAAACGGTACATCACTTCGCCGGTATTCTGCGCCTTATATAGCTGATACCAGCCAACCAAAGCAAAAGTACCAACAGCCACTACACCAATCAAAACCGCATTAAACATTAGCCTGTGCTTGGCGTACTGGAATGGATACTTAAACTTTTTGCCCTTAGAAATAATCTTCTCGCGGCTTTCCTCAATATTCTGCTGAGTAATTGCCTCGGATTTCTTATCTTTCTTGGCTTTTATCTTTTCACTAATCTTCATTTTCTTTTTCTTCAACTTTGCGTGCAATATGCGCCGCATCCCCTAATTCATTATACACGGTTTCAGGTTTACTCACCATGCTCATGGTAAGATCCCCGGCACTCGTCTGAACCAAAATCGTACCGTAATTAAATATCGTCGCGAAAACCCCATGCTGCCCATATGATGCACTTAGGATATTTTCTAGGTCTAAATCCACAACGGTCTTCTTAAACATCCCCTTCTGACGTACCTGGCGTAGCCTCTGATTCGTTAGCATATAAAAACTAAAATACCAAAGCATGTAGCAATAACCGAGTCCGAGCAATCCCACCACGGAAAACGCTAGCCAAACCAAGAACATCCGGCTATCTCCCGGCCACATCAATGTAGGCAGATAACCCACCGCGACCATAACAATCAAGAAAAATACGCCTTTTATTGCAGTAATTGGATGACGGCGGAAGATATATTTTACTTCTTCGTCAGCTCTTTGACCCTCAAAATCCATAAGCATATTATACCATGTACCAAAATACCAATAAAAAATGCCCAGATGGGCAAATCTAGCTCGAATTGGTGACCCGGGTGCGAGTCGAACGCACAACCTTCTCCTTAGGACGGAGCCGCTCTATCCATTGAGCTACCGGGCCAACACATTTATTTTAACAAAAAAAGAGCCCCTCATAAAGAGGGGCCTTCTCCACACTATCGACGTTTACGGATAGTTATCGCTGCTCCAGCGACGGTGGAAGCGGCAAGCACAACGCCAGCAACGCCCACGCCGTCAAATGTCTTAGGGTTCTTTGGTATTTTCTTATTCTCAATCGTAAAGCCATGCTCTACGTCGCCCTTTGTTACGCCAGGATAATAACCAGGAATCTGATATGATTCATGTACTGTATATTCGTAGTTAGAATCCAGATCTTCCCAATCATATTTCCAGCCCGTTTCGTTATTCAACTCAACAGTTTCAATCACTTCTCCGTCGCGAATAAGTTCAACATCAATCTTGCCCGGACGATCCGCTTCGGAATCATTTAGCCATACCTTATCTACATGAATATTAATCAGATCTGGCTTATAGGTATTCGTAATATCGGTTTCTTCAATCACCGTCTCGAATTGATCCACTTCTAACTCTTCAATCGTGTATTCGTAAAGAACACCATTCTCATCGTATTTATCCAAATCCTCAAAGACAAATTCCCAAACCGCGCTATCTTCTTCGTCGTCAGAAGTCGTCATGTCGTCTTCGGTTAATACTTTTTCTTGATATTTAACTCCATTCTGTAGCAATACAACCGTAATCTTTGCAGGACGAACACGATCTGGCGCACCATTATATTTCCAGGTCTTCGTGCCGCTTACTTCAACTTTTCCATACAAAGTATTCGTCACGTCAAAGCCGCTAATTTTGTTCTTATAATTTTCCGGCAAAACTTCACTTACTGAATAGCTAACTTTTATACCGTTTTCATATAGTGGTAAGTTGGCAAATTCATAGCTCCAAGTATCACCTTGCTTTTGCCATGTCGGCGTTGCGCTAACCTCAGTCTTCTTCGTTTCGCCGTCCAAAGTCTTATACAACTTCAACGTTACGCTGCTTGGACGAAGTCTGTAGGCATTGCTATTGTCTACCCAGATCTTCTGCCCACGTACGGCAGTTGCCATCGACAAAGTATTCGTAATCGTGTTGCCACTTTGTGTTTTCGTATAATCATTCAAGTTGGTCTTTTCGCGAACGGCGTACTTATACTCAACGCCATCACCATCATATTTAGCTAAATTCTCTTCCGTATGATTCCAGTTGTTCGTACTCCCACTTAACGTAACGGTCTTAAACACGCTTCCATTTCGCAAAATCTCAAACTCTATACTCGTTGGACGCGTATTGTATTTGTTATTGTTATCAACCCAAACTTTATTCATCGAAAGTTCTGTGAAACCGATCAAGAGATTCGTAATTACATTACCTTCCTGCGTCATATAATAATTCGCCGGGATATTATTTTCCTTCCAAGTATAGGTATACAAATTACCGTCGGCATCATATTTTTCGAGACCGCTTTCTGTATGCGTCCAGTTGTTACCAGTGCCATTAATGGTCACCGTCTTTACTTTCGTACCGTTTCGCAACAAATCTACCGAAACACTCGTTGGGCGCGTATTGTACGCATTAGAATTATCTTTCCAGGCCTTCATTACGGTCGTAGAAGTACTATTTGATGCGGTATTCGTAATCGTATTTCCGCTTTGAGTCATCGAATATCCGCTCGGAACATTGTTCTCTTTCCAAGTGTAAGTATATAAATTGCCATTGGCATCATATTTCTCAAGACCACTTTCTGTATGCGACCAGCTATTACCAGTGCCAGTAAATGTGACCGTTTTTAGTTTCGCGTTATTACGCATCAAATCAATCGATACATTCGTTGGACGCGTATTATTCTTATTACTCCAGTCTACCCAGTTTTTCGTCACCGAAGCACTGGTCGTAGCATGATAAGTATTCGTAATCGTATTGCCACTCTGCGAGCGCGTATAACCATTCGGAACAGTAGGTTCCGCAACCGTATACGTATAGCGAACACCATTTGCGTCATATAGTGGCAAATTATTCCAGGTATATGACCATGTATTACCAGTTCCAGTCAAAGTATGATCGTCATAAGTAGCATTATTGCGTAGCAATCGAACAGTAATAGAACCAGGGCGCGTATTGTCTGCGTTGTTATAATCACTCCATACTTTCGTCACGGTCACGGAAGTCGTGCCGCCCAATGTATTCGTAAATGTATTTCCGCTCCTAGAACTACTATAAGAACCCACCAGTGGCTCCATTAGTGTATATACATACCTTACGCCGTTTGCGTCATACATTGGCAAACCAGTCTTCGTGCCAGTCCAAGTATCACCAGACCCCGTTAGAGTTAGCGTCGAATAGTTATTCCCATTCTGCAAAACGTTAAACGTCAAACTTGATGGGCGCGTGCCGTAAGCATTCGAATTATCCTTCCAAATCTTTGTAGCCGAAATCGAAGTCGTATCAGTCAAAGTATTCGTAATAGTCGTTCCATTAACCGAAGCCCTATAGCCCGCAACTGCATCCTCTACAAGCGATACCGTGCCAGACAAACTTAGCAAAACATTCTGTGTCCACGTATCACCCGTACCGGTTAAATCATAATAATAACCACTATCAGAGCCATTAACATAAAAATGAACTCTAATCGTAGCTGGACGCGTACCATATGCATTTGAGTTATCTTTCCAGATTTTTGTTACCGTTACTGTCTGACCATCTTCATGAGCATATTGACCAAGAGTCTGTAAAGCTGAATTAGACGGGCTATACCAAAGATACAAATAATTCATACCAGCCGGCAAAGCCGCACTTGTAGCATAATCCAACAAGTTCTGCGCCGTTAAAGGATTACCTGTATCATGCAAGCTACTATACAAGGAAGATGGACTACGATGCTCCGTAAATACATAAGAAGATGCCATCGCAATTGGAATCTGGCCATATCCGCCCGCTTGACCATAATACATAATCTTAAATAGCAACTGATCACGTTCCGAAGAGGAGGAAGTAACCAGTGTTGGATAGCCGGCCAAAGTTTCCATCGATGTTCCCATCGGAGGCGAAGTCCTATCATGCTCAAAGCACCAAGCATCACCGCCATTGACCTGAAACAGACCAATCGTTGTAATGCCGTTCGTGTGCTGTTGGTAGCTAGTTACCGTACCAGACTCAGCCGATGCCGATTCATTTTGAATAAAGTGTCTCGCAATTACTGCGCCAAAAACGGCAGTAATTATTACCCCAGCGAGTAAAAATAAACGCTTACGCAATCTGCGCATAAAACATAACCTCTTCTTTTTTATGTTAATCTGTTTATTTTTGATCCCGTTACTCAACTCCGGGTATTTCCACTGGTTAAAGCTTACGCTAATTTTAAGCTTTTGTCAAGAAAAAGAGCCCCCGTAGAGGCTCTTTTAAATGATCTCTTATTAGCGCGTAAAGCGTTCTGCAAGTGTCTTATAAATTTGAATTTCTTCTGGAGCAAACCAATAGGAAACTTCCTGCTCTGCTTCTTCTGCGTTACCAGATGCATGAATCAAGTTTGCAACACCTTCGTTGCGTGCGTCAGCATAACCAAAGCTTACGTGAGCATAGTCACCGCGAATAGTACCCATATCTGCGGCCATCGGTTCGGTAGAGCCAACAATCTTACGTACTACTGGAATTGCCTCCACGCCTTCTAGTACCATCATAATAACTGGACCAGAAGTCATGAAGTCGACAACGAGATCAAATGCTTTTTGACCACGGCGAGAAACCATCTTGGAAATGCCTTCATAGTGATGATAATAGCGATCCTTATCTGGGTTTACCATCTTTGTGCCGACAATCTTAAGACCGACACGTTCAAAGCGGCTCAAAATCTCACCAACAATACCGCGCTGTACTGCATCAGGTTTAAAAATAATCAGCGTGCGCTGAATCAAACCATCTGGATTATTGGTCTTATTGAAACCGACATTCCATGCATTAACAACTTTTTCTTCTGCGGCAACTTTTGCTGCAGCCTTACCAATTTTCTTATCTTTGGCGTCATTTTTGTCTGCCATACATTTCTCCCTTTTTGCCATTATATACCAAAAAGCCCCATTTGAGGGGCTTATCTGTTATTTTACGTCACTATGGAACTTTTCGTGGACGTCTTTCAGATGTGGATCCGTCACGTGCGTATATATTTGCGTCGTCGAAATATTCGAATGCCCAAGTAGCGATTGAACCGAACGAAGATCTGCGCCATTCATTAGTAAATCCGTTGCAAATGAATGCCTCAAGGTATGCGGCGTCACATGCTTCGTAATCCCGGCCGCGCGCACATACTTATTAATAATGCGCTCGATACTACGCGGAGTTAAGCGACGATAATCCCCACTCGTACCCACCATTGGCTGATTACGCGAATTATTCAAAAACAACGCAGGCAATTTGTCTTTGCGTTCATCAAGATAATCCTGTACCGCATCCGCCGCGGATTGCGAAATAAACACAGGACGATCTTTTTGCCCTTTACCACGCACCATAAATTCACGCCGCGTAAGATTTACGTCATCACGATTTAATCCTGTCAGCTCCGAGATACGCAAACCAGTCGAGAATAATAATTCAAATATCGCACGATCGCGCAAACCATCTTCAGTATCAAGCGGAATCTCTGCCAGAATCCTATCGATTTCATCTACATGCAAAAACGTAACCTGTGGACGGTGCGTACGCGGAAGCTCCACCAACACAGGATCAAGAGATTTTATATTTCTCTTCGCAAGATACTTCAAAAACCCGCGTAGCGCAATCAAATGATAAGCCTGCGTCGTCACAGACAAACCCTTTCCCTTCTCTGTCTGATATCTATTTAACCACAAACGATATTTACGTAACCATTCTTGCGTAATATCCGTCGGCTTCAAATCATCTTCTGGATTAAATTCATTCTGGAATTCAAGTAAACGTGACAGACACAATTCATAATTACGCGTCGTATACCTACTACGTCCACTCTCAACCTCGAGCGATTCCAAAAACTCATTAATCAAATCCGCAACGAACATCAGAAGCCCATGAAATTAATAATAATATCCTGCAAGAAAAAGACTAGCAAAAACCCCGCAATCAAAAACGGCCCAAATGGAATCATTACGCGCTTTTTCTTTTTCGACTTCACTATTGGAAGCATTACGATGCAGCCAATCATATTTGAAATAAACAGACAGAATAACGATAGCCACATATTGCCTAGCACGAATGCAATCGACAAACATAAAATCCAATCACCGCCGCCTACCCACGTTTCTTTGCTGATTTTATAAAGCAGATAATAAATCCCCGGCAAGAATAGCAATCCAAGCACAAAACTCAACCAATTATAGTCACCGTGCAGATTATAGGATTGCCAAACCGACACGCCACAAAATACTGCCGCTACAGCACACGCACCTATCAGCAGCTTAGTCGGCATTTCTCGCCACTTTGCATCATATATAAACAAAATCGTATCAATAACAATTAGCGCCAAAAAGAGTACAAATTTTATAATTTCTGAAATATTTAATAGCAACAACTGATCCTGTGCTGGCCAAAATACAAAGCTAAGAGCAAACAGCAGAGCTACGCCAACTTCTGCAAGGATTTCTGCATAACCGATTTTTTTGCGACACTTGCGGCACTTCCCGCCCAAAGCGAGCCAGCTAATAATCGGGATATTGTCATACCATTGCAACTGATATTTACAGTTCATGCAGTGCGACCATTTAGACTTGTCATTTTTGCGAATTCTCCAGACCTGACAGCAAGCAAACGAACCAAATGCCGCGCCAAAGATGAACAACGATAAAATCGCAAAAAATCTTTCCATATCTATTATTATACAATACAAAAAGAGCCCCTTCCGGAGCTCTTTTTAGTTCACTAAAGATTAGTGGTTATCGTTACAAGCGATAGCACCACCTTCTTCTACGAAGAAGATAGCAACTTGGCGTACACCAGTACCAGCTACAACGGCACCTTCATCGCCACAGCCTGCGTTAGTAAAGCCATAGAATACATGGTCGAACGTAGCAGCAGTACCATTAGTATCCTTCTTTAGTTGGCTCGTAATATCACCAGCCGCAATCTTACCGCTACCAGTACCAACCTCACCAACATACTTAATCTGGTATGGTTGACCATCTGGATCGAGGAACTGAGCACCACAAGAGGTGAAGTTAGTTAAACTTGAGCTAGTCTGATTGCCAGTACATTCACTATCTAGATAGCGAGTAACGAAGTTTTTAAGCGTCGAAGTATCCATCGTGACGTTGAATGGCGTCTTACCATTGTTATTGGTTTGGAAGTCGTTGATAGCACTGATAACACGTGCCATATCGTCCTCACGCTGAGTATTGCGCTGTGTACGCTGCAATGCTGGGAGAGCGATGAAGACCATCAAGAAGATAAGACCCGCGATAGCAAGAACCAAGACTACCTCGATGATCGTAAAGCCTTTTTTATTTTTTGTTGTCATTTTATGCTCCTTTTTTATTTTTGCAACCAGTAATTGCCTTTTGGCTACTCAGATACCCACCGAGTGATTACCAATTGCAAAACTGCATTTAACTAAACTATACATAATTCTTATGCTAAAATCAAGCTTAATTTTTTCCACAGACTTTTCCACAGGAGAAACAAAACAGCAAATACTAGCCAATCGAATTAACGAGAGCGTAGATTGGGAATAGGACGCCACCAACCAAGAGACCCGCCACAATAGCGAGCAAAATCATCATTACTGGCTCAATCATTGCAGACAAAGTAGCAATCTTTTCATCAAGCTCATCTTCGAATACCTGCGCTGCCTTACCAAGCATTTCGTCCATCTTACCAGACTGCTCACCAATTGCAGCCATCTGGTAAACCATCGGATCTATATAAGGCTTATCGCGAAGCGCATCAGAAAGTGTCTTACCACCTTGTACCTCTTGCGCGGCCGCTTTTACGGAATCTTCAACTACGACGTTGTTCGCCGCGTTACCGGCAATTTCGAGCGTATCAAGCACGGCAACACCGGTAGAAAGAAGAATCTGCGCAATCCTCGCGAAGCGAGCCATATAGAGCATCCTGAGAAGCCCATTAAACATCGGCACATTAAGCTTAAAGGTAGCCGATGCCCTAATGCCAGGCTCTGTCTTCAAGAACTGCATTACACCCATCACGAGGAATGCAATCACAATCAAAGCTAGCCACCAGAAGGCAATAATGAAGTCCTTAATTGCCACCAATGCCAAAGTTAGGCCAGGCAATTCCTCACCAAGGTCGTTATACAAAGATTCAACGTGCGGAACAACTTCGAGCATCATGTAAATAAAGACTACAATAATAACGCCTAGAGTAATCAAAGGCATCGCCATTGCACTCTTAATCTTGCCCATCATCTTGTCATCTTTTTCTTCCTGGGTCGCAATACGACGAAGAGATTCATCAAGCGTACCAGAAACTTCACCAGCTTTAATCAAAGAAAGATAAACGTTATTAAAGACATCAGGATGCTTACCGAATGAATCACCAAGAGCACGGCCAGATTCAACATCCGCCAAAATCTCTTCGATAACGGACTTCATTGCCTTGTTACTAGTCTGCTCCGAAACAGTACGAAGCGACTGTGCAATCGGAAGACCCGCACCAACAAGCGTTGCGAACTGGCGCGTAAAGTTAATGCGGTCTTTTGCAGTAACTTTATTTAGCTTTTCACCAAAACCACTGCCCTCTTCCTTGAGGGATTCTGGTACATATCCACGATCAACCAAAAGCTTGCCAGCAACACGCTCAGTCTCGGCCTGAATCGTACCTTTAATGACTTTACCAGTGCTAGATTCCTTAGCTTTATAGGCGAAACGTTTCATCCGCGAGCTAACCTTTCAAACTCTTGCAAATCGACTGCGAATTCCCTAGCGGTATCGTAGGTAATCACGCCGGTTTGGATTAATTTAACAAGCGTACGGTCCATTGTCTGCATACCCTGATCTGCACCAGTCTGAATAATCGTATCAAGCTGATGAGTCTTGCCTTCACGAATAACCGAACGAACGGCTGGGTTTGCAATCAAAATCTCTGCTGCTACAACACGGCCACCACCAATTGCTGGCACAAGACGCTGTGCACAAATTGCCTGCAAGATGTTGGATAGCTGCGAGCGTACCTGTGGCTGCTGATGTGGTGGAAATACGTCAATCATACGGTCGATAGACTGAGAGGCAGAGTTGGTGTGTAGTGTCGCAAACACTAAGTGACCAGTTTCTGCAATCGTAATTGCGGCAGAAATAGTCTCAAGGTCGCGCATCTCACCAATAAGTACAACATCAGGGTCTTCACGAAGCGCCGAACGAAGCGCTGCCGAGAAGGAGTAGGTATCATAGTGAACTTCGCGCTGTACAACTACAGAACGAATAGACTTATGCGTAAACTCGATTGGATCCTCGATCGTAATAATATGAGCGGTCTTTTCGCGGTTAATCTTATCTACGAGCGCTGCAAGTGTGGTGGACTTACCGGAGCCAGTAGGGCCAGTCACAAGCACCAAACCACGTGGAAAATCAGCAAAGCTTGTCACAATGGACGGCATGCCGAGTTCATTAATGGACTGAATCTCATTTGGAATCAAACGGAATGCGCCAGCGATATTACCCTTCTCATGGAAGGCGTTAACGCGGAAACGGCCAAGATCGCCGAACGAGAAGGAATAGTCGAATTCCTTATCCTTAATCAAAATCTGTTTCTGGTCTTCTTCCAGCGTTGCAAATACTAGACGCTCGACTGTCCCCTCATCGAGATCGCCATAGCCAGAAACCGGTTGCAAAGCGCCATCTATACGCAAAATCGGAGGCAAACCTACCTGGATATGAAGGTCGGATGCTTTCGTACGTACGCATTCCTCGAGTAGGCTTTCGATGCGCACTTCACTATTTGGAACAGTATTATTAATTGTCTGCATGGAAAAAGATTGTTGTGGGGCTGGAGCTTGTTGCGCTACTGGATCTGCAGGAGGCATCGCAATCGGAGCCGCCGCAGGGGTATTTTCTACAGCAGGAGGCATGGCCTGAGGAGCCGGAATCGGCTGCGCCATTGGTTGTTGCATATCCATCTGTTGCGGCATTGCTACTGGAGCTGCCGTAGGTGCTTGTGGCATTGGAGCCGCACCCATATTCACCTGCCCACTTTGTTCCATATACTTTATTGTACTTATGTTTATGTAAAATTGCAAATAAAAAACTAAAACAAAAAGCCGCCCATAACGACTAGGCGGCCTCCATAATCTTCCCAGAATATTACTTCAAGTATTCGTGAAGTTTCTTCGTTTCCTTATTCTTGCGAAGCTTTGCTAATGCCTTTGCTTCTATCTGGCGAATACGTTCACGTGTAACGGAAAACTCTGCGCCAACTTCCTCAAGTGTGTGGCTCTTGCCACCACCGATGCCAAAGCGCATCTTAATAATCTTTTGCTCACGGTCAGTCAAAGTGGAAAGAATCGCGGCAATCTGCTCTTTCAAAAGCTGCGTTGCAGCAGAATCTTCCGGCGAAACACGGTCTTCATCCTCAATAAAATCACCAAGTGACGAATCGTCATCATCGCCGTCGCGGCCAACAGAAGCATCAAGCGAGGCAATATCCTGCTTAATCTTCATTACGTACTCAATCTTCTCTGGCTCCATGCCCATTGCTTCGGCAATTTCTTCCGTAGATGGCTCACGATTAAGCTCCTGAGTCAAACGGCGCTGAGTGCGAAGAACTTTATTAATCGTCTCTACCATGTGGACTGGAATACGAATCGTACGAGCCTGATCTGCGATTGCACGGGTAATTGCCTGACGAATCCACCATGTCGCATAAGTAGAAAACTTGAAACCCTTATCTGGATCGAACTTTTCAACTGCACGAAGCAAACCAGTATTACCTTCCTGAATCAAATCTAGAAAATCCAAACCACGGCCAGAATAACGCTTCGCAATAGAAACAACAAGGCGCATGTTCGATTCGGCCATTTTATCTTTGGCTTTCTTTTGCTCTTTTGGTGTGCCGTGGATAATTTTCTGAGCCAATTCATACTCTTCTTCCGAAGAAAGGAGTGGAATTTTACCAATTTCGCGGAGATAAAGTTTTACCGAGTCGTCGGACACCTCATCATAAGTTACAGAATCTAAATCTACGTTCAAATCCTCATCGCCTTCATCGCCCATATCGTCGAGCGTAGGCTCATCCATCATATCGTCATCTAAACGCAAATCTTTGTCGTCTTCGTCCATTTTCTTTCCCTATTATTTTTTACCAACAAAACACCCACCCGTTTGCAAATTTTGTTTTAAAAGTTTTTGTATAGTTTTGATCAATTTATACTTCTTCCTGGATGGACTAGCAAAATAAGTCCGCATATCCAGCATTTAGGTGAAATATAGCATAATTTTTACAACATGTCTATTTTTTGCGCAAAAGTTTGCTCATTTTTTGCATTAATTCCCCCACTTTTGCATCGTCGCCAGCCTCTTCGGCCTTGCGGATTTCTTCTTCGAGCTCTTTTCGCTCCTCGGTTGCCCGCTCCTCCATCACGCGCCGCATGATACTTTTAAGCTCCCGCTTCAATTCGTCCGGACTAAATTTCTGATATTGTTGCTCAAAGATTAAACTAAGCTCACCCTCGTTATAATCGCGTACCTCTATGCCCTCGGCGTCAAGTTTTCCAATCTTCACGAGCGCTGCCAAGCTTTTTTCGGCCTTACTTTCAAATGTTGTATTTTTCACAACATTAACCTTCTTTAGTTTCTTCTTCTCCGGCGCTTCCACTTTCTTTGCGCGGTACGCCTCCAAAGAAATTCCCAATCTCTCTGCCGCTATTCGCTCATATTTCTCTCTAAGCACCGTGTCTTCTGGATCAATTTGGTCAATAAGCTTCTTCGTCTCGGTCGCATACTCCTGGAAGCCTTTCTCGGTACGCAAATTATACTTTGATTCGTATTTCTCAAGCAGCCATTCAAGCGCTGGACGATAGCTATTCACTGCTTCTTGCCACAACTTCGGGTCCTTCTGGATTAATTCATCCGCATCCTTGCATCCATGGTAGTCATCAATCACCGAAAGATATATGCCAAACTTCGATGCCATCGAAATTGCTCGCTCCGCTGCTCTAATTCCGGCCTCATCGCCATCGTATGCCAAACGAATATCTTTCGTCATGCGCGCAAAGCTCTTTAGATGCATTTCCGTCATCGCCGTTCCGGCCGTTGCTACCGCCTGGTTTACGCCTGCCTGATGCGAGGAAATCACATCCATATTCCCCTCAACCACCACCACATAATCCGTCCGCCTAATTGCGTCTTTTGCCTGACTTAGGCCAAAAATGTGACGACCTTTGTTATACAAAATCGTCTCTGGCGTATTTAGATATTTTGGCGAATTCTTGTCCTTGTCATTCAAAATGCGTGCCGTAAAGCCAATTACGCGCCCGCCGACATCCATCAATGGAATCGTCATGCGGCCCCTAAACAAATCCCCGCCATACTGGTTCAAAAGACCAGCGTCTTCCATTTCTTGCTTCGTAAAACCGCGCTTGGTTAAGAATTTCTTTAGCGCATCGCCAGATTGCGGCGCATAACCAATCCGGAAATTCTCGACCGTCTTTTTGTTCATGTTGCGCTTGTAGAAAACATACTGCATCACAGACTTGTTTTTCGACAGACAATACTGAAAATATTTCGTCGCAAGCTCTAGCACCTCAAAAAGACGCGCTTTGTGCGCCGCCTGTTTTTTATCGTCCCCAGAATAGCGCCTCAATTCGACGCCAGCCTGCTGCGCAAGCTTCTCTAACGCTTCACGAAAAGTACAGCCTTCCATCTCCATTACAAATGTAAAAATGTCGCCGCCTTTATTGCTCGAAAAATCATGCCAAATCCCCTTATCTGGTGAAACCATAAAACTTGGCGTCCGATCAGTCCCCCAAGGTGAATGCCCTTTAAAGTTTCGACCCGCACGCTTCAGCTCGATGTATTGCCCAACTACATCCTCTACAGCCAACCTCGCGCGTATCTCCTCTTTCGCATCCTCCATACAAAAATTATACCACCTATACAACAGATAAGAAAACACCCCCAACTATCAACGAATAGCGAGACATATATTCCTTTTCGAACATCCGCAGCCAATCGCTAGGCGGAACACTATCTCCTTTTGGAACATTCGCAGGCCACGGCCGAGAACAAGCGCAAGACGCCTGTGACGACAGGCCGTCTTGACGCGGTTTCAAAAGGAGATAGTGTTCCGCTTTGCGTTTATGCTATAATGAGCTTATGGACAACAAAGCTTATCTTGACGAAATCGCCGTAAAAAGCAAAAAGAAATTTTCAGCTGGGCCAATCTTGACTCCACTCATGATTAAGCTCATCGCCGCAGCGGCAGTCGCCGTTATCGCAATGGTCGTAATTGGTGGCATTCTTAGCGCAAAAAATAATGAGGTCGCCGAAATTCATCAGACCGTATACGCACGTATCTCCAGCATTGTCGGAGATGAAAGTCCATACGAAGAATACGCCGAGAGATTAAAATCTTCCGATCTTCGCACATACGTTGTCCAAATGACGTCTTCCATGGATACAACTCTTTCCGCTATCGACTCGTATTATCCAGATGCCTCAAAGGCTAGTAACAAGGTAATCGAAGAAAACTCCGGCACCATGACGGCTTTGATGACAACCTTCGAAGACGCAAAGCTCAACGGCCAGCTAGACAAAACCCTTGCTAGCGAAACCGCCTATCAATTGTCCATGTTAATTTCTCTCGAACAACAAGCACGCGCAAAGTCTACTAATGACGATTACGCTCAGACATTAGACAACTCCATGCGCGACCTTGAAGCACTTCAAAAACTATTCAAAGATTATAGCGATACGCATTAAAACAAAAATATCTCCCGCAAAGGGAGATATTTTTTATGTCGATTTCTATTCTTCTGGCTTTGATTCTTCGTACCCGTGACGAACCAAATCAATCACCTCATCATCGCTAAGCTGCCCAGAGCAGATAATCTCAATACCGTTACGACCCAAAGCGCGACTCTCCATTACACTTTCGTATCGCTCTTGCAGAGTCTTGCTAAGCTTGCGATCACAGCGCACTTGCACGCGAAGTGGATTAGTACCCGGCTCATATAACGCAAAGATTCTTTCCCCGCGCGAGAAAATTCTCATCCCCTTTTCTTCGCGCATCGAAACATTCTCGAGCTCAGAGGCGTATTTTAGGATACCATCTTCAAGTACCATTTCAACTCCTCAATACTGCCACGAATATCATCAAGCGCGCGATGATTTTCTGGCTTCATAAACTTGCGATGCAAAGCATTCTCAAAATAAATCTTCCAAGAGCTTACATCCAACTGACGATAATGCAACTTCGCGTTTAGCTTTGGCCATTCGCGCTCAATAAATTTCTGATCCTGATGAATAGAATTCCCCGCCAAATAGACAGTGTCGCCAAAATTCTTCTCTACAAACTTCAAAAGCTCTTTCTCGACTTCTGCGGCCGGCTTCCCATCCTTATTCTGCGAAACCAAAGCATCATAAGATTCTTTGTTTTTCTCCCAGAATTCACCAACCATACGCTCGCGGATGAGCTTTTCATCAACTTTTACCACAGCGGTAAAAGTATCGATTTCGTTCATATCCCAATCGGTCGCTATCGCAGCAACCTCAAGAATCCTATCGTCCTCTGGCGATAGTCCCGTCATTTCAAGATCAATCCACAAAAGCGTGGCTTTTTCTGCTTTTTTCGCCATTATTTCTTTACGTCGAGCTTCAAAAGCTTAATTACGAGATAAATAACGAATGCCAAGATAATGAAGTTAATCAAATCATTCAAGAATGCACCGAGTGCGAGAGATGCGCCAGTGTTGCCAATTGCAACCGTCCAGCCCTTCAAACCTTCGGTAGAGCCAAGCAATAGACCAATTGGTGGCATAAATACGTTATTTACGAGAGAGTTAACAAGGTTACCAGCATGAGTACCAAGTACCAAGCCTACTGCGAGACCTACAATGTTCTGTTCTTTAATGAAGGTCATGAAGCCACCAGCTCCACCCTTCATCTTTTCGGCGCCAGCCTTAGTAAGATTTTTTGCTTTTTCCTTGACGTTTGCCATAGAATTTTTCCTCTTTAATTGCCATAACTATACCACATTTATAGAATATTGACAAATCGCGCAATCTGTGCTAAAATAGTACGGATTCACTCTATTGGGAGAGAATTGATCATTAAATCAACATTCATGATACAAAACAAAGCACAGGGGAGGTGTGCAACATGGATACTAAGATCATTCATATCAACTTCGCCCACTTCTCTTTCGAGAGGTGCTGCGGATACAACCTGCCTTTGCCGGAGATGATAGCGCAGTTTTTTGCGTATATGCGCGGGGTCGGCCCCGACGCTTTCGTCATCAAGCGCTATACCTTCAACAAAGGCCAAACCGATCATACGTCAGAAGAAATCATGCGTGGTTGCGTGCCAACTAGTGCATGCGACCTCAAGGTCATCCGTCAGGCGCAGCTCAGCCTATCCAGTAATCTTGATTTGCGCGCCGAAGAAGCACGCAGGACAATTACCAGGAGCATCTCGAATATTTATGAACTTCGCCAGGATTACGCAAACCTTGTGTTCGTAAACTGCGACGGAGGAATCATCGGATGCGGATGGTACGACAGCGCTCGCACCATCAGGAAGGGTATGAAGCTAGCCGAGTTTATGCTTTATGCGCTCGGATCCCTCAACAAGTGGGACAAAACTCTACTTACGGCGGTATATAATTACCTGCCTTATGAGGGTACTTTCAGTCTCGCCGAGTCGGAAAAAGCCAGCGACATCTTCACTACTACGTTAGCTCAGAGAGCTGTAAAAGAGAATGGTCGCCCGCACGTTGTCATGAACTAGATAAAGAACACCCCGAGGTCCGCCTCGGGGTTTTTCTTGTTTCAAAAAATGAAAAAAGAAGTCCCCGGTCATACATCGACCGGGGATTCTGCTGATTGTGGATGAATTCGACGCCCCGAGGTGAGGCGCGCAAGGTTATAGAACTAAGCCGAAAGGCTAAGCTCGTAGCCCATCTCAAGGGCGTAAGCTTTCGCCAGCTCCAGCGCACCAGGCAGGCCACGGTAGATTTCTGCGATTTCGCAGAGCTCGTCGATGGTCTTGGCATTGGTGATGTCTTCCAGCATAGAGGCGTAATCGGCGGCATCGCTGCTCTTCACGGGGACGACCATACCAACGTCGTATTCCTCGTTGTTGCTCATCTCAATGATGCGCGTAGCGATGTCGGCCAAAGCCTTTGCCTTCGGACTCTCGTCCTCGAATCCGAGAATCTTTCTGTCGTACATGGATTGACTCTCCTCATCGCATGGGTCATACACGGTGATGCCGCATACTCCCATCTTGTTCCTTGCCGTCATCTCACGGCGTACGTCTGTGTTTCTAAAAATCATATTGCACCTCGTCTTCCCGCCAGCTCCTACAGCCGGCTAACTATAATCTTAGTCCGGCAGCGAGTGGCTTCGCTTGGGACTAGATTTCTATCCCCTCATAGAAAACTAGCCCCAAAATGGCTTGGTACATCAGAACACTTAGAACTCATCAGCAAACTAAAAGGTCATGGCCTAGTAGATATATACTAAGCCATAACCTTATTGTATCACACTTTTGCCAAAAAGTCAAGATAATGCCCGCCTACATCTGGGCTGGAATCTCGATACCGAGCAAGTCTAGCGCACGCGCCAATACATAGTCGGCCTTGCGGATTAATTCTAGACGTGCCGAGCGCTCCATGTCCGGCGCCGAAGAAATCGGCGTCTTCTCATAATAGCGGTTCAACTCTTGCGCCAATTCAAACGCAAAACCTGCAATCTTGTGCATTTCAAAGTTCTCTGCCGCATTCGCTACTACCTCTGGGAATCGCAATAAAATCTGCAACACATTCTTCTCTGCTTCCCAATCATAATCTGCAAAATCCACGCACGCAAAATCGGCATTTTTCTCGAGAATACGGCGCAAGCGCACGTCTGCATACTGACAGAACGGCCCAGATTGACCAGTCAAAGCAAAGATTTTATCCGGATCGTACAAGATGCCGGTCTTGCGGTCAGCTATGAAATCCGAATATTTAATCGCACCAACTGCAATTTTCTTAATATCGTCATCGCTAAGCTCCGCGCCAAAATTCTCACGCACGCGCTTCTCGGCGTCATTAAGGAGCTCTTCCATCAAAACAACACCCTTGCGAGATGACATTTTTTCACGCTTCCCCTCTGGCGAAATCTGGTCAATCGTGCCAAACCATAGGTGATAATTATCGATGTTCAGACCAATCTTCTTTGCCATCGCAAACAGCTGTTCAAAATAGAATTTCTGCTCCGCGCCCACCGCATAAACAATCTTATCTGGGTGCAAATTCTCCGCCCGATACAGCATGCAACCAAGGTCGGTCGTCGCATACAACGCCGCGCCATTACTCTTTTGCATCAGCATTGGCACATCAATACCATATTCGTCCAGGCGGCAAATCACCGAACCGTCTTCATTTTTCTCAAATAAGCCTTTTTCTAGGTATTCAGCCACGGCTTGTTTGCCGCGCTCCACGAAGCAGCTCTCGCCCATCTCAAGGTCAGTCGAAATCCCAAGACGATTCATCACCTCATGCGTATGCTTCATCGAAATGTCCTTGAAGTGCTCGGATAGCTTTACGGCCTCTTCATCTTTGGCCTCAAGCTTCAATAACCAATCCTGAACCTCGTCTGCCAGAGCATGTTTACCAGCTTTTTCTTCTTCCTTTAGGTCGGCCTTCATCTGGATATAAATATTGCCAAGGTCATAAATCGCAACATCATCAAATGCAATTCCAGAACGCTTAAAACCAGTTGCCCAGATGCCAAATGGCGTACCAACGTCACCAAGATGGTTATCGGTAATCACCTTCCAGCCATTCGCCTCAAGCACCTTTTTTGCCGCCCAGCCCTGCGTACCAGGGCGCAAATGCCCAACAGAATACGGCTTTGCAATATTCGTACTTGGAAATTCCGAAATCGCAAGCTTCCCCTCGCCAGAGTTGTTATTGCCATAATTATCCGACCAAGCTTCGTCAAGCTGTGCCTTCAAAGCTTTGCCAGATACAGAAACATTAATAAAGCCAGGCCCAGCAATCGTAAAGCCAAAACCACTGTCCGCTAGACCATCGATAATCTCTTGAGCAATCTGACGGGGATTCTTACCAACCTGACGAGCAAGACGCATCGCCACGTTCGTTGAATAGTCACCCTCGATCTCGCTCGGCACGCTCGCAAAATCAACGGTCACGTCATCAACGCCATATAAATCGTTGATAAGTCCTTTGATTTGTTCTCTTAGATTATCCATAATATGCATATTTTACCATAATTTTACCCCTGTTTCAAACTGCCAGAAGCATAAATACTATTGACTTTTTACCAAAACTATGCTACAATATCGCTATAACTTTGCACAATTTTGTGCTAAAGTTATTTTTACGCCCTTCCTAGCAGAAGGTGCGCAGTCTTATCGTGCCGCAATAAGGCGGCAAGTACATTAGGAGGTTGTAGATATGAAGAATATCATCGACAAGGCAAAACAGTACATCGATCTTACCAACATGGAAGCAAGCGGAAGCAAGCTTTCCACTGATGACATTAAGCAGGCAAAGTCCCTGCGCCGTGAGCTGGCCGCCCGTGGCCTCGACCCACAGCACATCGTCGGGCTCGATTACCGCGCCCTCGTCTTCGCTCACAAGGCAGCCGTTCAGAACTTCGTGAACATGCACGACAGCGACAAGCGTCGCACCGCAGCTATGCACAAGCTTCAGAGCTTCGGGATCACTCCGGACAAGCAGCGCCTCGAGCGCCTGCTCGCTGAGTTCAAGCAGAACGCAAAGGAAATTGGAAGGAGAAAGACTTCCAAGAAGAACATCAGCCTGGCCCGCAGGGATGCCGATGCGCGTGAAGCCGCTATTCAGGCCGAGCTCGCCGCAGAGGACGAGGCCAACGCCGATGCTATCGCTGAGGTTGTGTCCGCCTAATTTTACCTGCATCTAGGGAGTGGCTTCCCTTTTGCAATATTATTCCTCATCATCACCCATCTTCCACCACCATGGTCTCTAGGAGGCCAAGGGGTGGCCGTTCCCGTCGGCCACCCCATTTTTAATGCCAAATTTTTGCCAAATATTATTTGATACTTGCGCGAATCAAACCTTCAAACAATGGATGCGCACGATATGGACGACTCCTAAATTCTGGATGAGCCTGCGTAGCTACAAAGAAATCGCACTTTGGCGCTTCTACAAACTCTACCAACTTTCCGTCCGGCGAAGTACCAGAAACCACCAAACCACCAGCTTCAATTTCCTTTAAGAACTTCTGATTCACCTCATAACGATGACGATGACGCTCAACAACATCATCTGCGCCATACAACTTCGCAACGCGGCTTCCTTTTACGAGCTTGGCCGGATAATCACCAAGGCGCATCGTACCGCCAGTACTTTCCTTGCCCTTCTGACCTTCCATGATATAAACAACATTCGCATCTGCTGGCGCATCAAATTCTTCCGAATTCGCATTCTTTACGCCGCCGCGACGTGCCGCCGCAATCACCGCCGTTTGCAGACCAAGGCAAAGACCAAGATAAGGTTTGTTATTTTCAAGACAATAATTCGCTGCCGCAATTTTTCCTTCTACACCGCGCACACCAAAGCCGCCCGGCACAACAATTCCATCAACCGCCGCAAAGTCTTTTTCGCTAGCTTTTTCCGCATCGATCCAGACCGTGTTCAGCTTTACACCGACCTTCCAAGCCGCCGCCTTCAAAGCTTCCGTTACGGACAAATACGTATCGGTATTATCGATATACTTTGCTACGAGACCAATCTTTACGTCTTTCTTTGGATTCGACTCGATATTCTTTACTAATTCTTCCCACTGGCTCATGTCCGGATCGCCATGATCAATAAATCTCTCAAGCGGTGCAAGCACACCACCTTTCACAGCGTTTAGCGGTACTTCATAAACCGACTTTGCATCCGGCATCAACACTACCGCATCCTCAGACACTGCACAGAATGTCGCAAGCTTTGAAGCCACATGCGGTGCCTTCACGAGCTTATCTACATCCATACGCGCTACAACCATATCCGGAATAATGCCAAACTCGCGCAAATCGCGTAGCGAATTCTGCGCCGGCTTTGTCTTGAACTCTTCAGAGGTCGAAAGCCAAGGCACATAGCACACATGCACATATAGACAATTCTCGCGGCCAACCTTCGTGCCAAATTCGCGAATCGCTTCAATAAAATGCTGACCTTCCATGTCACCGACCGTACCACCAATCTCAACAATATGGACGTCGGAACCAAAGTATTTCGCGTTATCAAGAAAAGTCTGTTGCACCAAACCGGTTACATGCGGCACGAGCTGCACGGTTTTACCGCCAAACTCACCATTACGTTCCGCATCAATCAATTTCTTGTAGAGTTTTCCAGATGTCCAGATGGAGTTGCCAGTCATCTCTTCATCTAGGAAACGCTCATAGTGACCAAGGTCAAGGTCCGTCTCTGCGCCATCGCGCGTCACAAAACATTCACCATGCTCACGTGGATTTAGTAACCCTGCGTCAACATTAAAATAAGGGTCACATTTCTGCATAGAGACTTTGAGACCCTTAGCTTTTAGAATAGCGCCGATACTTGCTGCCATGATTCCCTTCCCGACACCGGAAATCACGCCCCCTGTAACAAAAATGTATTTCGTGTTTGTTTTCATTGGGCACCTCCTTAATTAGCCCACCTTTTTATATACTTTTAGCATAAGCTAAAAATTTCGGCTTGCCAAGAACTGACTTTTTTATTTTTTATGCCTTAACACTTGCAAAACTACGCTATATCTAGCGTAGTATAATCACGAGCAAACGCTAGATGTTCTTCGTCAAAACAAGAATATTCTTCAGTAACTCTTTCTTGAACAAGATATATTTAAGCTCATGAAGTTCCGCTACGCCAATACGCTCTTCGTCGCCAACGTGCGCAGACTGATCGCGAATGCCTTTCACGGCGCTCAAATCGTTTGCAAATACGCCCCAAGTTTCATTAATAGCAACATAATCATCCGTACCAGCCAAACGGCCGTAGTTTACTCTATACCCCGGGCGAATTGGCGTTAAGAACGTACCAATCGTACTTCTGTTACGCAAATATGTCGCATTCTGGCCTAAGAAGTCTGCAAATTTGGCCGTTTTTCCGCCCGCTTTCTGAAACTTAATGCTCGTATCGACATTTGGAATATGTTCCGCATAATAAACAGACAAATAATTCTTCAAAATACGCTCAACTAACTTGCTATACATCATCGTTACTGGACTCAAATCTTTGCGATTCGCCGCAATGGTCTCATCGTTAATCAACGAGCTACAAGCCGCTTCAAATCTCGCTGCGTAATATAAATCATCACGCGAATACATATCCAACTTAGACATCAAAAGATCATAATCTTCTTTCTTCATGCCAAGTACTACGCATGGATCAAAATCATCATTTACATCAGCCTGATTAATTCCCTCTTTGATGGTTTGCGCAATTTTGTCCGTACTCTTAGTAACTTCTTCTTCCGCCTCGCCTTCAATTATTTCGGCCTCTAGCAATTTTTTATCTTCAACATAGTCCGCAATCTTCGGAATACTCGAAATCATTTCAATGATTTTTTCTGGCGACTGGTCCGTCGAAATCGCCGAAATCACATTCTGAATAACATTCACATCACCGGCGACATTTATCGTGTTAGTCGTGCTATTGTCGTAGTTATTCTGCACTTCTTTCGAATAAAGCCCAATAAACTCATTGCGCTTTGCTTCGTCGCGCCATTTACTCATCATTACCGCACTATATACACTTTGGTCGTCGGCATTACGGAACAATTCACCAAATTCTTCGGCAGATTTCTTCAAGTAATTTTCACCATAGCGTTCGTGCAACTTTTCCTGCTTCTTGCGATCAGCCTCCAAAGCAATACAGTTACGCTGTACATATTTTTCGCGATTCGCATAGAAGAAATCGTAATGACCCAAGCCATACTCAGACAGATATTTTTCAACGAACTCTTTTTCGCTCTTGGCGTAGTCGTACATATCCGCGCCAGTAAACTTACGAATATCCTCCGCCAAAAAGCTACCGACGTAGTATTCCTTCGAGTCAATAATACGCCTAATATGCGCTCTCAACCCCTCAAGCGCAGTCTTCGTAATACATCGCTTGCTAGAGCTACATAATGCCGCCCGAAGCACTGTTCCGCCCGGCAAAATAATGTCATACGCAAAGAAATACTCCGGAATATTTGTCATCGTAAATTCTTGCAACGTCGCAATGCCATTCTTGTGCCAATCTTCAACTCCAGCCTGCTTTAGCAATAATTCGTATTCACCATCGGTAATATAATCTTTATCCGAAAACGCCGGCGCAATAGTATTCCTGATTGCGGAAATTTCATCCTCACTTAATGCCTTCTCGGCAAGCTCATCGGCACGCATCGTGTTAGTTTTTGGCGCCACAAAAGATTTAATAAAATCGTCAAAGACTTCATCTTTCATGCTTGCCAAGGTAATCGCGCGATTTCCCGGATTGTTCTTATCGATTAAAAGCTCAAATTCCGGACGCAAATACCTTTCGCAAAAATCAATAATCGAATACGAATAATTATAAAAATCCTCAATCCCAATTTGAACCAATGCTTTTCTAAAATCTGGAATTTTGATGCGACCATAATTCATAATTCTGGCCCTCAAGACTTTCGACAAACTTTCAACTTTTTTCGCACTTAGCTTGCGTAGTTTTACTGGAGCTTTTGCCTTAGTTGCCGGGATCAAGGCGCCATTAATATAATTATTGCCTTTTATTGTCGCCTTTTTAACATAGATATATTCAGGACGCGCATAAATTGAAAAGAATTCACCAATCGATCTCGCATTATAATCTACATACTTTACGTTGTATCGCCTCAAATAACTATCCACAACATAAAGTGGCACACCTTCGTTATCGTTGTGCTTAATTACACTCGCTATACTCTCTTTAATTTTTAACAATTTATCTTTTTGTTCATCGGACAACAAATCCGTAAACTCAGACAGTTCAAGCTTCTCACATTTTTCAACAATTACATTGTTGCGCTCTTCTCCGCGCACATAATAAACCTTCGCATACTCCAAATCATCATCGAGCAAATTAGTCACAAATTCTTCAGTAAAGCCTTCGTAATCTTCCGGTTTTAACCCCTCAATCGACATCTCGTCCAAAACCCTGTTCATCGTGTCGACGTTAAAACATTCGTGCGCATGAAGCCAATTACGAATCTTAAAGTTCAACTCTTTAATATCGTATCGTTTAATGCCATATTTGGATTCTTTTGCCGTAGGCTCCTGCGCCGCTGTTTCTTGTACTGTAGATTCTTGCGTAGTCGCAGCTTCCGCCGTTGTCGCCATAGGCACCTGTGCAACTCCGTAAGCCGGGAATTTATCTACATCATCCGCCAGTACAAAACAAGCTGTCTGTTGTTTACCGCCAGCAATCACTTCCTTCAAGCAAACGATTTCTGGCATTAAATAATTCCTCGCAAACGATGTACTGTTTTTCGCAAAGTCTTTCATCTTTCCGCCAGCACCGATGTCGAGCAAAATACTGTCAATATCAATCGGCGTCAAAAAGCCTTTTTCTTCAATTCTCTTTAAACAGGACTCTTTCAATTCTTTTATTTTTTCGTCATCAAATGCAGCGGTACCAGACAAGAAATTAGTCGTATCAGAGTTTTCTGCGAGCACAAACACCGCATTTCCCGGGACGTAATCCACCGTTACATTCTTTAGCAAAACTATCTCTGGAGACAAAAGCCTTTTTGCGAACGAATCACTATTCTTGGCATAATCCTTGATGCTACCAGCAATCCCCGCGCTCAAAAGTACAGCATTAAAGTCCGTCACGCGAATAAAACCATTCTCCGCCAAAAGCTCTAAGCAACGCTGTTTTAGCGCCTTCGCTCTATCTGGCCTAATCCATTCACGACGCGATTCAAAATAAGAAGAATCCGCATACTGCGATAGCGTAAATACGCTTCCGCTATCATTGCTATCGACTATTACATCGCTTACGAAAACAATTTCTGGAGACAAATATTTTTCTGCAAATTCTGCACTGTTTTCCGCGAAAGACTTTACCTTCTGCTCAATGCCAACCTGCTCCATCACTTCAAAAAATACGTTCGCATTAATAAAATGCTTTTCATTCAAAATATCAAGACAATGTTTCTTCAGCGCCTCCGCTTTTTCAGGGGCCAATGTTAGTTTTTCATTCTCCATATCTATCTCTATTTTATCAGATACTGCAATTTATAAAGCATAAGCGTAGTATAATAACCTTAAATGAATTGTTTTTATTTTTCCCGTTATCGTTTTTATAAGGCAAATACCAAAAAAGAGCTGAAATTTTTCCTGCTAAGTGACATTCATTTTAGTCCAAAAGTAACTCAATCTACTCTAAATTCCGTACGTAAACAAGCCAAGCTTCTCGCGCCAAATTATATTCTCATCGCCGGCGATCTCGTCGACTCTCTTGATGCCGTTCAGAATAAATCCGACCTCAAACGCCTCACTTCCTGGCTAGAACAACTTGGCCAAATCGCGCCAACCCTCATCGCGCTCGGCAATCACGATTTCTATCGCAAAAACCCCGCTCATACCAACATTTTTTCCGATAAGCGCCACTGGTATGCCAAAGAACCAACTGAACTCATCAATGCGATCAACGAACTCGACAATGTCAAAGTTCTAAATAACGAAACCTACGAAGACAAATCCGTCTACATTTTTGGTTTCACGCAGACACCGGAATACTTCCAATTCGACCGCGACGAAAACCACACTACGTCTATCTTCAACCCGGGCAGCGAGGACAAAAACATCATGCTTTACGACCTTCGCCACCTAGACCACAATTTGATCGAAAAATTGCCAAAAAACAAAGCAAAAATCGCCATCATTCACTCCCCTGTTTTCCTGCAAGACCCAGAAGTTACCAATTATCTAGCCGAATTCGATTTCTATGTTTCTGGCCACATGCATAATGGCGTCGTGCCACCAGTCGTCAATGATTTCTGGCGCTCGGACCGCGGCCTCATGGCCCCAGGCAAATTATTCTTTCCACGCAACGCACGCACCCATATCACTAATCCCGACCACAAGTCTATCATCTGCGCGCCAGTTACTACGATTCAGGACAGCGCAAAACCTGTCACATTCCTCAACAAAGCTTTTCCAGTGAATATTGCTATGCTAGAACTTAGCAATCGTGAGACGCTCATTGGGAAACCGGACATAAAACATCAATATATTAATTTCTAAAAGAAAGGAAAAAGAACATGGACCCAAATCCAACAACACCACTACCAGATGAAGAGCCAAAAGCTCCAGAGCCAACCCCAGCCGAAGCGCCAGCAACCGAACCGGTCGCTGAACCAGCTCCGGAACCAGCAGCGGAGCCGCAGCCAGCTCCAGAACCACAACCAGCGCCGGCTCCAGTTGCTCAACCAATTGATATGGCAACTGTACAAAACCCAGCCACCGCTGCCACTACCGCTGCGCCAGCTCCAGAAAAGAAAAAGAGCCACACCGGCTTAATCATCGCCATCGTACTCATTGTCGTACTTGGCTTGCCAATTCTAGGCTTCATTATCTTTACTGTATTTATTGTCGGCCTTGCCAGCACGCTCGACGAAGGTGATATCCAAGAAATCGAAAACACCATCAACGAAATCCAAGAAGAAACCGAGGAAGGAACCAAGAAGCCAACCAATAACGTCAAAAACGTTGTTGCCGGCGACTGGAACTGCGTAAACGGCGCGACGGGCACGAATGACCCAACAAAGTTCTACACCACAATCAAGCTCAACAAAGATATGACCTTCGAATACGGCCTCTACGGAGACCTAAAAGACAACCACTTCTCTGGCACCTACACCTACGAAGATGAGCACAAGAAAAATAACAGTGGCGAATATAGCTATTACATGGTTTCCTTTGATACCGAAGAAGGCGTCATAGAAGGCGAAGAACAAACCATCGATGCCTCCAACAGCCTCTCCGATATGGAAATCGGCATCGCCGAAGGCGACGACGGCAAAGAAGCCATCACGATATTCAAATCGTCCGGCAATATGTATTATTGCTACGATTATTCCAACCAAAAGACTAAATAATCGCTAAGTAAAACAAAATCCACCCCGCAAAGGGTGGATTTTTGATGCAAATTTGGTAGGCCCGGCTGGAATCGAACCAGCATTGTACCCTTAGAGGGGGTATGTCCTATCCGTTGAACGACGGGCCCAACACCTTCTAATAATAACATAGATTATCGGCGGTTTCCTCTCGCGCTTTAGAAAAAAATAATGCTTGTGCTAAGATATAAGTATGAATGATACGCCAATAAATCCAACTCCACTTGACTCTACTGAGCCAACACCAGCTCCAGCGCCAGAGCCAACACCTATTGCTGAACCGACGTCAATGACGGAACCAGCACCTGTTGCCGAGCCAGTAACTGAACCAGCCCCAATAGCTGAGCCAGCTTCAACCGAGGCGCCAGACACCGAGCCAGCACCAGCACCAGTTATCTCCTCTGCTCCAGCCCCAGCCGCTACTCCAGCTGAAGAGCCAAAAAAGAAAAGCAGTACTCTAAAAATCATCCTTATCGTAGTCGGCATTTTAGTGCTCATAGCCCTATTGCCAATCATCTTCGCTGTCGTAACATTCATCTTGGCAGCAACCGCAGATGACCCAACCCTAGGCACCAAAGAAGATTTCTATAAAGAGCTTGAAACCCATAATTTAGTCACCGCTAAAGACGATGAGCATCCAATTAAATGCATGTCTTTCAAAACCAAGTCCGATGAAACGATCACAATTTACGGAGCAAAATCATCTGATTGCGCTCACGCAGGATCTATTATTTCCAACAGTGCTTTCTAAAATAAAAAATCTCCCCCACCAAGGGGGAGGTTTTTTGTTCTTCCTCTATAAAGATGTTATAATAATAAAGTTATTAACTAAAAGGAGTATTCCATGAAATTATCCGAAGAGCTCCAATGGCGCGGTTTTGTTGCCGAGCACACATTGGATCAGATATCAGACTTAGACAAAGCTCCGCGTAATTTCTATTGGGGCACCGACCCAAGCGCCGATTCTCTCCATATCGGCCACCTCGCTGCTCTAATGATGTGCGCTTGCTTCGTTCGCCACGGTTATACTCCTTACTATCTTGTTGGCGGTGCCACTGGTCAGATTGGCGACCCAAAAGACACCGTAGAGCGTGACCTTAAAGGTCTCGACGAAATCGAAAAGAACAAAAAGGCTCTTGCCGCTCAGATTATCCGCGTCACTCATTCCCCAGAAGGTACAAAACTTGTCGATAACAACGATTGGTTCAAGGACGTCAAATTCCTCCCATTCCTCCGCGAAATCGGCAAAGCTTTCAGTATGACCCAGCTTCTCGACCGCCAATTCGTCCAAAAACGCATCGGCGAGGGCGGCTCCGGTATTTCTTACGCCGAATTTAGCTACACCCTCATCCAGGGCTACGATTTCTTGCATCTTTTCCGCACCTACAATGTTGATCTTCAGCTCTGCGGTGCCGACCAATTCGGCAACTGCACCTCTGGTATCCATCTTATCAAGCGCCTCGAAGACGCCAATGCAGACTGCTACTCTTGCCCATTAATTATCGACAAGGTAACCGGCCGCAAGTTTGGCAAGTCCGAAGGCAACGCTGTCTGGCTCGACGCCAACAAAACCAGCATCTTTGACTTCTACCAGTTCTGGCTCAACCAATCTGATGACGCCCTCGAAGATTACTTCAAATACTTCACCTTCATCATGCCAGAAGAACTCGACCAAATCCTCGCCGAGCATCGCGAAAACCCAGGCGCTCGCCTCGGCCAAAAACGCCTCGGCTACGAAGTTACCAAGGTCGTTCATGGCGAAGAAGCCGCAAAACAGGCCGAAAAGCTCACTGCTTTTCTATTCGGTGACGGCAAAATCGAAGATTTATCCGAAGATGACATCGAGCTCCTCGCAAAGAGCTTCCCAACCGCCGAAACGGGCAAAACTCTCGTCGATATCCTCGCCGAAACCGGCCTCGCCAGCAGCAAGGGCGAAGCACGCAAGCTTATCTCTGGCAACGCCATCTCTATTAATGGCGTCAAAGCCACCGAGGATCAGACTATTTCTACCCTTTCCCTTATCAAGAAAGGCAAGAACAAATTTGCCCTCGTAAAGTAGCTTAAAACATAAGCTTATATTGACAATAACCGCCATACGTGGTATAATAACCATCACGAAACTGGCGGTTATTTTCTAGCCGCTCAAACTTAGCACCTTTACGAAGGGAGATAAAACTATGCAGACAATGCAGAATCTTACACCCGCAACCGTTGGCGCACCGTCTTATGCGGCCTTCCTGTATCAGCAGGAGCGCCAGCATATCAAGGATACCGTTCGCATCACCGTCGACCACAACCTTGAAGCCCGCAGTCAGGAAATTTACGCGAGAACGCGCAAAATCCACGAGCTCGAGAAAGGCGACCCCGACGTCATTCACGCATATTGCAACGACGTCATCAACGCCGAAATCAGCATCAGCTTGCTGCTCGATGCCATGGCGACGCTCAAGATGAACATGAGCGCCCACGATTTCCCCGCATATGACCGTACCCGCATCAGAGACGACCTCAAGCGTGTCTTCTTCCATACGCGCCTCGACAACGCTGCGTCAAACCAGCTCTACGAAGCAATCCATGCGATCAGTCGCATGAAGTAATCCCTTCCCGCCCCCGTTATAACCAAACGGGGGCTTTTTATTACCATAACCATAAAATCACGAAATACTATTGACTTTTTAGCAAAAGTGTGATAGTATATATACGTACTCGCGAAATACCGAGTACAGTACCTTAACTCTCAGAGAAAAATCATATTTTCCTCAATCCCCGATATCTTATCGAGCATTAAGCGCACTAATTCCTCCATTAATGCGTTTTATGCTCGGTAAGATGGGCAACCAGTTCGCAATACGGCGTCTGGTAAAAATCTATTCAGTCCCGAAAAGGGATAGCCCCTAAGAGGGGAGAAAGGAAAATAAACATGAAAAGAACAGTTATCTACATCGCAACCGACGGAACCAGCGCAATCGATCTCAGCACCGTGGCATCTGCCACAGACATGGTCATCACCAGCGAGCCCTATCGCCGCGGAGACGGCCGCAACATGGACAAGCTGACCATCGACGCACCCGTCATCGGCGAGATCAGCACCGAGAAGCAGCGCGACGCTGTCAACCGTTGGGTGACCAACTGGCTCGAGAAGCGCACCAAGCTCTTCGGCAAGACCGTCGAGGAAAACGCCCGCATCAAGACGGAAGTTCGCAAGGAGAAGGACGGAGATGATCCCGACAAGATCTGGGAGATTCCCAGCATCACCGTCGAGGTTCCCTACGGCAAGCTGAGCAGCGAGCAGATCATCGCGATCAGCGAGAAGCTGCTGGCCTGGCTCGAGGCTACCGGAAAGAAGGCCGAAAAGAAGCCGGCTGACAAGCCTGCCGACAAGAAGCCTTCCGACAAGGGTACCGTTCCGCCCGTGAAGCCTGCGGACAAGAAACCCGCCGACAAGAAACCCGCCGACAAGAAGCCTGGCGACAAGCCTGCGGACAAGAAGCCCGCGGACAAGAAGCCCGCGGACAAGAAGCCTGGCGACAAGAAGCCTGGCGACAAGAAGCCGGCCGACAAGCCTGCGGACAAGAAGCCTACCTACAAGGTGCCCCAGCTCTCCGCTGAAGACATCGCCATTCTGGACTTCTATATGCCCGAAGATTAACCGTCAACCCGCACCGTAAGGTGCATTCTCTGAGAAATCCCACAGCCACGCTTTGAAAGGAGCGTGGCTTTCTCTTTATCTAGACCAAAAAATCTTATATAATATTCTCCATAACACTTGGAGGTATTTTAAATGAAAAAAGTATTAGCATTTGACGTCGACCAAACCCTAAATATTGCCAAAACGCCAATCCCTCCAGAGATTGCAGAACTACTTACAAAATGTCTCGACCACTACGAAATCTGCCCGATTTCCGGCCAGAAATACGATCAATTCATTTTCCAGATCGTTGACCAATTAAAAGATGCCACCCCAGAACAGCTCGAGCATCTTCATTTATTTGTAGCTCAGGGCACCCAGTACTATCGCTATAGCGCAGCAGACAAAGAATGGAAGCAAGTTTATAGCTACCCACTCACCGACAAGCAAGTCGCAGAAATTACCGAGGCTATCGAAACCGCAGCCAAAGAACTCGGTTATTGGGAGGAAGATAAGCTTGCCGAAGGCGACGAAATCATCGAAAACCGCCTCAGCCAAGTCACCTTCTCTGCCCTCGGCCAGAAAGCTGGCACCGAGGCAAAGTATGCCTGGGATCCAGACTGCAAGAAGCGCGAAGCTATCGTTAAGCGCGCCAAAGAGCTCGCCCCAGCTTATGACTACGAAATCGGTGGCACCACATCCATCAACGCTATCACTCCTGGTATGAACAAAGTCTTCGGTATGACCCATCTCATGGAAGAGCTCAAGGTCGAAAAAGAAGAAATCCTCTACTTTGGCGATATGACTCAGCCAGGCGGCAATGATTACCCAGTCGTACAGATGGGTGTTGATACTATAACCGTGCGCAACCACGAAGATACTGCATATGCGCTCCGTGGCATCCTCGGCGTCACGGAATAGCTATGTTAAAATAAGTGCATGAAGAATTATCTTTTTGCACGAATCTGTCGAGTTATTGGACGGTTCCTGCTAACCTTGGGAACCGTCTTTTTTATCAGTTCTCTTGCTATACTTTTCTTACCAAAGCCATCGCAAAATTCATCCACGGAAGGCACGAGTCTCTCGCATCAAACCATCCATTCTATCATCAATAACAACACAATTACCTTCGCCGACACGCCAGCAAACAATGTCGCACTAACCGCGCTCGGCATCGTACTAGCAATTTCTATCATCATCATCTTTGTACTTGTCATGCGTCACTACAATGACGACATTCGCAAAATCATTGGCAAAATCTCTAAGCTTAGTAAGCTTAGCATCCACCAAGTTGAGCTTCTTGCTACCACACTAGTTTGGGGCATCGTTGTGCATATTGCCGTTTCCTATGCCCCGCTCTTCGCCATTCCAGCAATTACCACACTCATCCTCAACGAATTATTCTTCATCTTTGCTCGCCTTGGCTACGGCTGCAAAGATTACGTCCTCTAATCACTCTCTCAAAAACTAGTCGCTTATGCTAAAATGGTATTATGACTAGTCCTCGCAAAACTTATATTATTGCTAACTGGAAGATGAACTTCACGCCTGGCGAAGCGAGTTTGTATCTCAACCGGTTAAGCAACCGCATTTCCCCATCGCGAAATGTACAGGTAGTGCTTGCGCCGTCAACGGTCGCATTGCAACCACTTTCCCTTCAAATTAACCGTCGCCAATTCAAATTGGCAGCCCAGAATTTCTACTGGCGCGATTATGGCGCCTACACTGGCGAAACTTCCGTCGCTCAGATTCGTGGCTTCGTCGATTATGCTATCGTCGGCCATTCCGAGCGTCGCTATGTTTTCAATGAAAGCGAAGAAGACATCGCTCAAAAAGTCGCCGCCGCTATCCGTAACAATTTAACCCCAATTCTATGCATCGGCGAAACCGCCCTAGAACGCAAAGACGGCGAGACCAAAGCTGCTATCTACAGCCAGCTCACAAACGGCTTGCACGAAGTAAGCAAAGAGGACATTTCTAAAGTAATCATTGCCTACGAACCAGTTTGGGCAATTTCCAGTAACAAAAACGCAAAACCAGCCAAACCATCCGACATCGCCGAAGCAGAGCTAATCATTCGCGAGCACATTGCCAAGCTATACAACAAACAAACTGCCGAAGACATTTACATTCTCTACGGTGGATCCGTCAATGCCGACACTGCCGGCGGATACCTAGACATTCCAGGTATCGATGGCCTCCTCATCGGTGGTGCCAGTTTGATAGCAGATTCATTTTGTGCTATTGTTGAGACAGCTAAAGGGAAAAATAAATGAGCGATAATATTGACTACGCAGAGCTAGATAAAGCCGTTAATGAAGCAATCAAAAACCGCTCCACGACTACCAAAACTGCGACCAAACCAGTCGCAAGGCCAGCCGTTCAGCGTCCTCGTGGTCAATTCATGGATTTTGTCCGCACACAGCCCCTCCCTACCCCAAAGACCGCCGCAGCTATGCATCCGGCTGTAAAGCCAGTCGCCAAAGCTGCTCCACGTCCGGCCGTCCGCCCAATCGCTAATCCAGCTATGCGCCCAGCCGCACACAAGGTCACTACCGCACCACGTCCAGCTATTGCACCACGCAGCGCAAAGACCGCCGCTCCTGTTGCCCGCCCTGTCATGGCACGCCCTGTCATGGCGCACCCAAGCGTAGCTGCGCAGATCCAGCAACGCCAACAAAAGGCCGCTACTCCAGTTGCAAGACCAGTTGCCAAACCAATCGCAAAACCAGTCGCAAAGCCTGTCGCAAAACCTGTCGCAAAGGCAGCCCCAGTCAAGAAAGTCGAACCAGCAAAGAAGCCAGCAGCTCCAAACGCCAACAACTATTCTCTTGGCGTCCGCTCCCCATTCTTGACCAACACAAAGGTAGAAAAACGCCCACTCGGCACCGATATTCCAGAAACAAGCACCGCTGCCCTTCGCAGCACCAAGAATGTTTACAGCTCCAAGAGCCCAAGCAAAGCTTCCACCACCAAGAAAAAACACATGGTCACCGAAGCTCCAAAGAAGCATTCCGGCTGGCTCTGGACCCTCATCGTACTTGGCGTTATCGCCGCCGGCGGTGGTCTCGGATACTTGGCATACATCCTAGTCTTTGCCAACTAGCCTCAAATCTGATATAATCTAGACACGTCAATCCAAAAGACGTGTCTATTTTTACATGGTGGGTATAGCTCAGCTGGTTAGAGCGTCGGTTTGTGGCACCGAAGGTCGGAGGTTCGAACCCTCTTACCCACCCCATGTATAGATCTTTGCGGGTTTCATATAACGGTTATTATGTGAGTTTTCCAAACTCAACACGAGAGTTCGACTCTCTCAACCCGCACCAGTGCATAAAAAAGTGTCCGAACAGGATATTTTTTTATGCAGCAAAGCGCTCCCTCTCAACTCATAAAAGTTGCCAGTGGCCTCGATATATTATCTCTTAAGCAATCCAAACACGACCATCAGCATCATGCTTAGCAATAAGTTTTCCGCAATTATACCAGTCGCCGCATATCCATCGGCTACCATAATCAAACGAACGACGCACATAATTACAAACTGTAATATCATATGCCCAACAATCAATCTCTTGCTATACTCCTTGAGCGTTCTTATCATACAGTAATCAGCAAGAGCAAATAGTATCACCTTAATAAATAAGCTATTAACCGCTTCGGCTCCAACAAGCAACGGCAATTCAGACGCAAAGTCGGAAAAAGTATTAATAATAAAAACCTTTAATAGCAAATATATTCCGCTAAAACACAAATTATAATTGCGCCTAATGTTCTTGTTTGATTTTATGTATTTTTTCCTATATAAAATGATATCGAAAATAGACAAAATAGTTAATAAGAATAAATATACCCAAATGAGGGTCACATTTGTGTGTAAAAATGTCACCCCGCAAAAAATCATAATTATGGCATTAATTACTAAAACCAACATACAATTTAGCATAATTATATTATAGCAATAAAAAACGCCCCGGCTTTCACCGGGGCTCAGATAATTATGCTCTCCTTCTTCCGTAGGGTCTTATAGGGCTTGGCGTTTCTTGCGCCTTCTTGAACGCCCTCATGTCATCCATGCACTGATCGCAGAAATAATGCCTCGGATCCTCCTCGCCAATCGCCGCAAGTAGCTCGTCCATCGTGCCAGTCTGGCGCATTGTACAACCTTTATTAGTACAATGCGGTCCAAGATGGTCGACGGTATTAGACCTCTTTAGATTAGCTGCGCAACGAAACGTGTGCCCAAGCTCATGGCGAAGCGTATGCGCGATACAGGCTCTTCTTTGCCATTCTGGCAACGAACGATACCATGCAGTAGATTCAATCGCCACTTTCTTGCCTGTTCTCGCACAGCCAAAGCACCAATTCAATCCGTCCATAGTGAGCTCTTCGCCAGTAAACAGGATAAACGCCCCTGGCTCAGTCCAAGTCTTCATTATCTCAACCATCAGGTCCATTGTTCTTGTGCCATCAACTCTGCCATTTGGTCTTCTCGGGATGGTCGCCATTATTTCATCGGCAGACCTATATTTTCCCTCCAACCAGGCAGTGTTGCCATAGCAATAGACTCTGCAGTCGAATATCGACTCAACCTCCTCTATGGCTCCCATAATCGCATTTTTCTCTATTTCAGCGACATGCTTGTCCCAACAGATATATATAGGAAACAATCATATCCCCCCTTTCTAATGTGCTAAGGGCAACAAAAATACCCCAATGTACTTATTATAGCACAAATTGGGGCAAAAGTCAATACAGCTTAACCTTATGCAAGGTCGGACGCCACGCGGTTCACCTCTTCCATTGTCGTCAAGCCTGTAAGCGCCTTCAGCGTACCGTCCTGACGCATCGTAATCGCACCCTTCATCTTTGCAACACGCATAATATCGCCAGATGTAGCGTGCGCCACAATCAGCTTCTGAATATCCTCGTCTACGGAAATCGTCTCATAAAGACCAGCACGACCCTTATAACCACCAGGAGCTTCATCAGATTCAATACCCTTAACAAGCGTAAAGCTCTTCGAATTCGCCACTGGCAAAGTACCATAGCCGAGCTTCTCGCTTACTGCTGCCACATCACCCTGCGACTGAGGCAACAAATTACCCACAATCTGCTTGATTGAATTCGTTTCAAGCTCGGAGCTCTGATAACTCTCGCGGCGCTCCGCCACGCGGCGCACAAGACGCTGACCAATAACCGTATTCAATGTGGAAGCAATCAAGAATGGCTCAATGCCCATATCCAAAAGACGAGGCATAATACCTGCAGCCGAGTTGGTGTGGAGTGTCGAAAATACCAAGTGACCAGTCAAAGCCGCCTGAACCGCCAAGTTCGCCGTTTCGCCATCGCGAATCTCACCTACCATTACTACGTCAGGGTCCTGACGCAAAATCGAACGCAAACCAGACGCAAAGGTCAAACCCGCATCCGTATTAATCTGAATCTGGTTAACACCATCCATCTTATACTCGACCGGATCCTCGAGTGTAACAATATTAATCTTCTCATCCTTAATCTTCTTGATCAAAGCATAGAGAGTCGTGGACTTACCGGAACCAGTAGGACCAGATGTCAAAATCATACCGTTCGGCTTTGCAATACCTTCAAGAACATCTGCGAGCGCACGTCCAGTCATACCCATCTTCTCTACTTCCATCGAAGTGCCGGATTTATCCAAAAGACGAATAACTACTTGCTCGCCCCAAACTACTGGCGATGTCGCAATACGAAGGTCGATAGCATTACCATTCACAACAACGGCGAACTGACCATCCTGCGGAATACGATGTTCATCAATCTTCAACTTCGCCATAATCTTAATGCGTGATACGAGCGCTGCCTCAATCGACTTCGGCAATTCCATCGTCTGGCGCAAAACGCCATCAATGCGCATGCGAATCACGAGAGACTTTTCTAGTGGCTCGATGTGAATATCCGAAGCCTTGGACTTTGCCGCATAATCAAGAATCGAAGCGAGAGCTTTAGAAATTGGAGAGTCCTGCGTAATCGTCTGCGCCACCGCACCAGACTGCGAGCGCATCTCTGCCTCTTCTTCCTGAGCCGCCTTATCGACATCCTTAAGGTCGGAGATGTACTGCATCATCGCATTGTCGATACCAGCCTCAGAAATCATTACAGTTCTGATCGGCATACGAACTAGCGTCGAGATGTAATCCGTACGCTGAACGTTCGTTGTATCAAGCATACCCACCACTAGCATACTGTTCTGTATACCAAGCGGAATCGCTTTAGAACGCTGCGCTACATCCTGTGGAATCTTGCGCAACATTTCCTTGTCGAACTTAATGCGGCGCAAATCATAATAAGCTACGTTAAGTACAACCGCAGTCGCGTGCTGAATACAGTCATCAGTCGCTACGTTCTTGCTCTTCATGACAGCCAAAATAGGCTGACCGCTCTTCGCGACCTCGTTATAGGTCTTTTTTACAAGACCAGCATCAACCAAGCCATTCTCAACTAGAAGGCTTACTACCTTATCCTGCATCTCCTTATTTAGGAGCATGTCTTATTCCTCTTCGTCAGGCTTAGTTACGTCGACCTTAATATCGTCGGCAGAAATCGTGCGACACTCTTTGGTCTCAGCTATATAAACCTGACCAACTTCGCAACGACCAATGTGAACATCGACGGTTGGATTGTAGCCATAAACATTAAAGGTCTCTAGATCTGGTTGTTCTATATTGGTATCAATACCTTTAATATAAGTAATCTGCTCAACTTTTTCAGATGGATCACCTAGAATTGCATTAAAGGCAAAATAAGAAACAATAACAGAAATGACTGCAATCAAGACTATTAATGCTATGTCGGTGCTTTTCATATCTGCTCCTTTCTATTCCTCACTCGCAGCCATATCGACAATCGAACCATCGCCTCCGGCTTTTATACATTTTTCATTTTCTTTATCGGCACAAACAGTACGTTTGATATATTGCAAGGTAGAATCTCCAGAATAATAGGTAGCGTATGTCGTACCCAACTCTAGACCATCGCTTCCACGGAAGGTGAGACTTGCAGCTTTAATATCGAAATTTCTAATCGACTTTTCAATCGACTCTAGCGACCTAAAAATCTTTCCTTCATCAGAATCATCGAAGCTAACCGCCATATCGATAGTGTTCAGCGTAACGTCACCTACAGTCGCGCTACCCAATTCACCTCCCGAAGCGGTATCTACACTACTGCCGTCCGTAGGAAGCTCTAGAAGAATGATAAAACTCGTCATCGCAGTCTCTCTGTTCATTACAGAAGGAAGAGCATCCGTAATAACACGTAGAGCAGAACATTCACGCGCAGTTTCAATTTCCTCTAGAGAGAATTCCGTCTTCGTATCATCCTCTCCCGATTCGTCAAATACCGCACAATCTTCACTACGCTGCCTTGCTACAGACTCGAAGTACTCATTAGACGCTAGATCAGTAACCTCATTAGAAATCGTTTCAAGACTCGTTTGAGTTTGTTTATACACATCAATCACCTCACCATTAACGCCGATTAGTTTAGCGTTGAATGACATGGTCTTTGCAAAATACACAACTAAAACCAATGTAATGCCCAGCACTACAGAGGCAATAGCCACAACGATGAGCATATTTCTCTGAGCCTTATCAATCTTTGCCCTTTTGCCAATCGCTGGGCCACTTTTTTTATTGGAGCTCGTTTTACTATTTGCCATTATTTTGTTTCCTCCACCACTTCATCCTTCTCGGAAAAGATTGGGCGAACCTGTTGGTAGCTATCTGTTACGTTTCTACGAGACGGCCCGATAATCATCATGTGCTTGTTAGCAGATATAAACGGTCCACGATTCAAAACAAACGACGCAGAAAAGGTTAGAATCTTTTGCCCCTCATCATTCTTACCGTAGGAGCCATCAAATACATCAGGCTCTTCGTTGACCAATGGACAAGCCTCCAAAGTGGAATCTTCGTCAAACTTACCTTCTGAATCGTATTTAATACACTGACTTTCAAAATAGTAATCCTTAACTTTAGGCTCACCATCCTTACGAAGCTTATCATTGCCATTAATATAGGTTGTTTTATCTTCTTGATCAGTATAAGTGCGACGAATCTTGATAATTTCATAATTCGTATTAAGATTATCGTCAACCTCGGCGTTTTCCTCTTCCTTCTCGGCTTCCTCGGCAGTAGTATCGTTTTCGTCTTTTTCTTTACTTTCGTCTTCTTTCTTGGTTTCCTCAACCATCGGAGCTTCACAGCCAGGCTTACCTTTATAATAATAGCCGTAAACAATACCATCTTCAGTAGCTTCAGTAATACAGAAGGATGGAATAGTTACATATTCGTCGGTTTCCTTATCCTTACGCATATAATCGCCATAGTCATAATAGACCTCAGGAAGGTTCTTTCTAAATGCCTCCTGCGCAGTAAAGGCGATACTGTTATAAGAGACTGCTTCCATATAGAAAGACATCGTGCTAAAGTCCATCGAAGCTTCCGTAACGCTCACCGTACCTTCTACTGGATCATCAGGCAAAATCGCATCGAAGATTGGGAACAAACGAGATAGTTTAATTTTGTTTGCGTTAAGCACACTTAAATCTTTCATCTGCGACTGCATCGTCAAAAGCTCATTCAAGTTATGGAAATTGCTAACAGCGGTGCCGGTATTCCTACAGCTGCCTTCACCAATAGAGCGGCATTTTATTTCCGCCTTCTGCGTTTCAATCGTAATTGCCTGCGTACCTACGATGCCGCCAAGAATAAGCAATACCGCGCCACAAGCAATCGCTACTACAATACAAATCAAAATAATCAAATTACGAAGCTTCTGCTGCTTCAGTAATTCTGCTTTAATATCTGGAACTAGACTAATTTCGTACATATTGCTACCTACTATTTGTCCTTTCCGCTAAACCAATTGCTACAGAGAATTCTGCTGCAACCTGAGACAAAGCTTGTTGCTGTTGCTGGGTTACGCGAACCATCTGCCATGGGTTACCCTGAATCGTCTGTACGCCAGTTTTCGCTTCCAGATATTCTGCCAAGAATGGAATTACGCCTGCAAAACCAGACAAAACAATACCACCAACTTTTACGGTTGGATACTTCGTCTGGAAGAAGCGAATAGACTTCGTAAGCTCAGAAGCAAAGTTCTCAAGTGTCTGATCAAGCGCTTTAAAGACCTGACCGTCAAGCTTGTCCTGTGCTAGACCAAACTTTAGAATGAACTGACGAGCCTGGCTTTCTTTTACGTTTAGGGAATTCGCCACCGTGCGTACAAGTACGGATAGACCGCCTGGAAGCATACGTACTAGGCGAGGTGCGCCATAAACAATCGACAAATCTGTAGAATCTTCACCGTAGTCAATAATCAACCTTGCATCGGTTACCCCTGGAGGAGTCAACGAACGAGACATTGCAAGCGAATCTGGTTCCTGCGCAACCATATTAAATCCAAAGGATTCAACGCTTTCCATTCTCTCTTCGGCATAAGCAATCGCAGTACAAGATAATAATACCTCTGTTACTTGTGGATCATTCGGGCTAGGTCCCAAAATTACATAGTCTACCTTCGCATCATCGATAGGCATTGGAATATATTGGTCGGCGTGGTATTTAATAATCTTTTCCATTGACCTTTTATCTTGAGTCGGAATCTCAATAATCGTAGTAAAGGTCTTATTCGATGGCATGCCCATCGCGATATTCTTCGTCTTGATACCTGCCTGGTCGGCAGCACTCTTAATAGTTTCCCCCAAGCGACGCTTACCAGCATCACTGCTATCTTGTAAAATCTGACGACTTACAGGAACATAAGCGAAGCGCTCCAAAACAAAGCCATGCTGAATATTTCCAGATAGCTGAACCATCCTTAGTGCGTCTGTTCCGATATCTAATGCGAAGAAGTCGCCCACACCATAACCTAGACTCATACACCTAGTTTAGCATAAGCGACTTCTAAAACGCAACAAATTTTCTGTCTTAAACGTTAAATTTAAACTCAACTACATCGCCATCGCGCATCACGTAATCCTTGCCTTCTGTGCGCATCAATCCCGCCTCGCGTACGGCTTTTTCTGAACCCAATTTTACGAGGTCATCGTAAGAACAAATCGTAGCCGCGATAAAACCGCGCTGAAAATCTGTATGAATTACGCCCGCCGCCTCTGGCGCCGTTGCGCCCTTCTTAATCGTCCAAGCGCGCGTCTCCTTCTTGCCCGCCGTCAGATAGCTCTGAAGACCTAGCGTATCATAAGCGACATGAACCAATTGCGTTAAGCCATCTTCCTTGATGCCATAGCTATCCAAGAATTCCTGCTTGTCTTCTTTGGACATATCCGCCATCTCGGACTCCAACTTCGCATTCACAAATACGCACTTTTGTGGCGCCACAAGATCAGCCAATTCTTTGCGTTTCGCATCATCGGTCAATTCATTCTCATCCATATTGAACATATAAAAGACCGGTTTCGCGGACAATAAATCAAGTCCATCCACTGCCTCAATATGAAGCTTCCCACTCTTCAAATCTTCTAGTGCTTTGGTAGCCTGCTCCGCTCTTTTGATCGCATCCTTATCGCCACCGCGTGCCTCTTTCTGTATTTTTGGCAAAGTTTTTTCCAATGTTTCTATATCCGCAAGCGCAAGTTCGGTCTCTACCGTCTCAATATCACGCTTTGGATCCGGACCACCAGCTACATGCGTTACATTTGCATCTTCAAATGCGCGTACGACATGGCAAATCACTTTACATTCGCGAATATTGGCTAGAAATTTATTGCCAAGACCCTCACCCTTGGACGCACCCGCAATCAAGCCAGCAATATCGACAAATTCTACGGTCGCAGGAACAACCTTGTCGGAATCATACATCTTCGCAAGAACATCAAGGCGCTCATCCGGAACGCCAACAATACCAGTATTTGGCTCTATTGTTGCAAAAGGATAATTCGCTGCAAGCGCTCCAGCATTTGTGAGAGCGTTAAAAAGCGTACTCTTACCAACATTTGCTAAACCAACAATTCCTATCTGTAAACTCATAGCAGATATTATACCATTTTTCCACAGGACATCAAAAATCCCCCAGATGGGGGGATTGATTATTCTTCTTTCTTCAAACTAAACTTTGCCGGAATCTCAAATTTTTCATTACTCTCGTCCGGCCCCTCCACAGAAACATAATGAGTTTTGTTGTCTTCTGCTTCAAATATCCATATCACCAGATGCATATTTCTATCAGCATAATAGCCACTGATTTTGTATGCATCATAATCACCAAGCTTGCTCACTTCACTCGTCGCATTTTCCACCCCATCCTCTTCTAGGGCTTTCAGTACATTCGTTTGATAATCCTCGCTACTTGCCTGTAGTTTCGGCACCGCGTATAGAGAAATCAAATATAACCCGCTGCTATAACGAAGCATATCGCTTTCTTCTTCGTCCTCATAATTAGACCAGGTTTCATCAACCTCCAAATAGCCAGAGTCCGAATCGCCGATATAATTCTTGTCACTTACGGCAGGTTTTGCAACTTCGTCCTCTTCTTCCTCAACTATTTCAACATCTTCTTCGATAATCTTTTCAACCGAATTACCGAATTTTACAATTCCACCAAGCAACAAACCAACACCACAAATACAACCAATCAAAAGCGCTACCCCCACAATCAGCCCTACGATCATTCCAATCCTAGGATTCTTTTCTTCGCCAACGACCTCTTCTTCAACGTCGGAATCTACACTTGGAGCTATGTTTTCCATAAAATTATAATTAAACTATAGCTTAATTATATCTTATTTAGAAACTCAGAGTAAATTTTGTATTCTTTTTTTCTGATTCAGCAGTGATTTTCCAGTGGTTTTGATCGCAAACCGCCTTTGCAATTGCAAGCCCCAAACCGGAACCTTCCGCCGTTTTGTCTGTCTGATAGAAACGCTCGAATACATGCGGCAATTTCTCTGCCGAAATCGTTTTTCCATCGTTCTCGACCGATATATTATTTGTTGTAAGTTTTACAACAATTTTAGACTTTGAATACTTCGCAGCATTGTCTAGCAAAATATCTATTACCTGCGTAAAATCTGAATCCGCTATTTTCGTATTTAACTCTTCTGGCAAATCGAGTTCCAACTTTTTATCACCAAGTCTAGCTTCAATTAGTTGCGTACGTTTCCTCACGATTTTCACTAAATCGACATCTTTCTTTACTGCTTCAACATTCCTTCCATCCGTTCGCGCCAGCGTTAAAAGATCATTTACTAAACGACTCGCTCGCTCAAGTTCCATATCTACATTGTCCGTCCATGGTTGCTCATCGGTGCCAAGTGCTTCAAAGTTCGCACGCGCCGCTGCAATCGGAGTTTTTAACTCATGAGATGCATTAGCAATAAACTCTCGCTGTTTTATATACGCATTTTTTACTGGCTCAATCGCCTTCTCTGCATAATAGTAACTAGCAATAAATACAAAAATCTCCGTAATAACGCCAACCATTATTAAGACAAAAGCCAAACGCGCTAATTGCTCGGCATGCATCTTGTCCAACTCGCGTCGAAACGCGTTTTGCATTTCTTGCGTCTCATCAAACTCTGTCGGCACATCGTGCGGCTTGCGGTTGTTATACGCAATCATCGTGCCAATATAAATCGACGAAAAAGACATTGTGATAATAATCGCCGAAGTGATGACGTTAGTTAAGATAAATTTATTGCGGAGTTTCGAAAACATCTTATTCTTCTACTAATTTATACCCAAATCCGCGAACTGTCATAATTTTCGCCTCAGAACGGATACTCTTCAACAATTTGCGCAAACGCGAAACATAAACCTCAATATAATTATCTTCGCCATAAGCTTCCCCGCCCCAAACTTTGCTAAGAAGATAATCTTTCTTTACGATTTTCTCTGGCGTCTTCATTAACTCGTGAATAATATCAGCTTCTTTCGTCGTCAAACTAACACCATTCAGTTCTTTTTCATCAATATTAAATTCCAAATTCAAATAAGTAATCTTGCGATCCTGAACTTTTGCTGGACGACGCACCAAAGCATTAATGCGCGCCACGAGCTCTGCCGTCTTGAATGGCTTCGCCAAATAATCATCCGCACCGGCATCCAAACCGCGCACCTTATCTTCTACTTCGGACAAAGCTGAAAGCATAATTACCGGCGTAGATACTTTTTTCTCACGCATACGTTCCAAGATTTCTATACCGGATAACTTCGGAAGCATCACATCGAGCACTACGCAGTCATAGATATTCTCTACCGCAGAGTTTAAACCGTCTTCACCATCAAAAGCCAAATCAACATTAAACCCTTGTTTTTCAAGATTATGTTTTACGGCTTCTGCCAAGAACTTTTCATCTTCTACGTATAATACTCTCATCTCGGTATTCTCCTATCTTATAATACCAGTCTATTCGCCGAACCTTAAAATACCTTAAAAATCTTAAATTAACTAAGTAGCTATTGACAATTTGGCACTTTTATGCTACAATACAATTGGTCACTCACCGTGGCCTAGAATTTTAGTGTCATTCGCCACAGCGGGCTATCAAGAGCCTGCGCCCTATCCTAAGGAGGAATTATTCATGGCAGACAAGAACATTACCGTTACCGAAAACGTCGTCACCCGCGCCACCGAGATCAAGAAAGAAAGCGCCGAGTTCTCCAAGAACAGAGCCGCCCTGATCAAGATGCTCGAGTCCGAGCAGAAGGCTTACAAGCCCGGTCAGCGCAACCACCAGAAGATCGTGGATGCTCTCAAGGCCCTCATTGACTACTACGACATCCGCCTGGATCAGAACGACGCCACGGTTACCCGCATGATCGCGGATGACGTCCTCGGGAAGATCTGATCTTCCTCTGGGCCCATCCTGCCCATCTTACACCCCGCCCCGGACCGCAAGGTCTGGGGCCTTTTTCTATCTGTAAAAATATTGTATAATATGCAGAATGTTAGTTTCCGATTTTAATTACAATCTCCCTGAGGAAAATATCGCAGTACGTCCGCCAAAAGTTCGCGGCACTACTCGCTTGCTCGTATTAAATCGCAAAAATGGCCAAATTACCGATTCTAAGTACGCCGACTTGGCCGACTTTCTTGAACCAGGAGATTTAATTGTTCTCAATGACACGCGCGTCATGCGCTCTCGCGTTTTTACCGAACTTCCTGACGGTCGCCCACGCGAACTAGTCGTACTCGAAAAGCACGATGGCGGAATCGACCACGTCATGTATCGCGGTAAATTACACGAAGGCGACCAGCTCGCCGTCAAAAACATTGCTGACAATTCCAAGACCTCAGACATTATTACCATCAAGGAAATCCTCGGCAATGGCACCGCCACCGTCACCGCCAATCGCGAACTTACCGACATCGTTGCAGACTACGGCAACGTCCCACTTCCACCATATCTACATCGCGACGCCGACAAAGACGACATCAAACGCTATCAAACCGTTTGGGCCAAAGAGCTCGGTTCTGCCGCAGCACCAACCGCTAGCCTAAATATGACTAAGGAATTAATGCAAAAACTCACCGACAAAGGCGTTCAGATTCAATATCTCACTCTTCATGTCGGCCTTGGCACTTTCCTTCCAATCCGCAGCGACAATGTCGAAGATCATCATATGCATTCCGAGTGGTTTCATATTCCAGCCGAAACCATCAAGGCCATCGAATCCACTAAGGCAGCCGGCCATCGCGTCATTGCAGTCGGCACCACCGTCACGCGTACGCTCGAATTCTGGGCAAAAACCGGCAAAACCGAAGGCGAAGACAACATCTTCATTTACCCAGGTTTCGAATTCAAGGCTATCGATGCGCTCGTTACCAACTTTCATGCACCAAAATCCACTGTTCTTATGCTCACCGCCGCATTTGCAGATTGGAAAAATCTTAAACCAGCCTACGAACACGCCGTATCTAACGGCTACAAATTATTAAGCTACGGAGATTCAATGTTCATATGCTAAAGTTTGACATCGAAAAACAAAACGGTCTCATGCGCGCTGGCACCATCCATACCCCTCACGGCGATATCAAAACCCCAGCCTTCATCGGCGCCGCAACTCGCGCATCCGTCAAAGCCATCACGCATGCTCAAATGCGCGAACTAGGCTCCCAGGGCATTCTTGCTAACACTTATCACCTCATCCTTGCGCCAGGCCCAGACCTCATCGAAAAAGCCGGCGGTTTTGCCGAATTTACTAGTTGGCACGGCCCAAGCTTCACCGACTCCGGCGGCTTCCAAATGCTATCACTCACGGATGCAAAAATCGACCATGACGGCGTCACTTTTAAATCCCACATCAACGGCGACAAAATCCGTATGAACCCAGAGATTTCCATGCAGGCACAGTGGAAAATTGGCGCAGATATTCACATGGCGTTCGATCAGGCCATCGATTCTACAGACAAAGACAAAGTCGCCAAAGCCATGAAGCGCACACACGATTGGCTCCCGCGCAACATCGCCGAGCATCAACGCATGGCCGCCGAATACAAGGCCAAAGGCAAGCCAGAACAATATCTTTATGCAGTTGTTCAAGGTGGATTATTCGAAGATCTTCGTCGCGAATCCGCCGAACTCATGGCAAAACAACCGGTCGACGGCTACGGAATTGGTTCTCTCTATACTACCGAAACCGATGAGACCGCCAACATCATCAAGCTCACAAACGAAATTCTTCCAAATGACAAGCCGCGCCATCTACTTGGCATGGGCTCTGAGCCACGCGACTTATTCATTGGCGCCAAATACGGTTGCGATACTTTCGACTGCGTCGCTCCAACCCGCCAAGCGCGCAATGGTGCACTCTACACTCCAGACGGGCGCATCAATATCCGCAATGCAAAATACCGCGAAATGTTTGCTCCGCTCGATCCAGATTGCGATTGTTATCTTTGTAAAAATTTCACCGCCGCCTACCTCCATCATCTATACAAGGTCGACGAAATCACCGGCAAGACTCTCGCCAGCATCCACAACGAGCGCTTCGTCGTTCGTATTTGTGACAAAATCCGCGCGAGCATCCTAGACGACACCTTCGACGAATATATGTCCGAATTCATGTCCAGATATTATCACGCTTAAACCTATTTTAACCGTGGTACAATTAAAGCATGAGTACTACGACAAAAGTCCAAATCGACACCAAGACGTTCATTCGTTTTTGGCTCGTCATTATTGGTTTTATTATTGCCGGCTATCTTCTCTACAAAGCTAGCTTTGGCCTATCAATTATCTTTTCAGCATTATTCTTTTCATTAGCGATTTCTCCGCTCATCAAAAAGATTGCCGGAATTTTCCCAAGCAAAAGTCGTGGTTTTTCTATCGCAATTTCCTACATTCTCGTAGTTGGTTTTATTATTGCCTTCGCGAGCATCGTCATTCCGACCGTCGCCAATGAATCGATCAAATTCTTCAGTAGTCTTCCGTCCCTCGTCGATGATGCCACTGGCAATATTGGCCTTATTAACAAAATTGGCAACAATCTCGGCATTGCAAACTTACAAGACCAGATTAATCAAATCGTCGAAAGTTTTTCTAAAAACATGGTCGGCGATTTTGGCACAGTACTCAGCAATTCAATCAGCTCAATCGGCAGCTTCTTTGCAGTAGTAATCCTAGCCTTAGTACTCGCCTTTTTCATGCTCACCGAAGGTCCAGCGCTGGTCAAAAAATTCTGGAATGTCTTTGGCAAAACCAAAAATACCAAGCGCGCCCAACGCGTTGTTAGTCGCCTTGCTGAGACAGTATCTACATATGTTTCTAGCGCGGTCACCGTTGCATTAATTAACGCAGCCTGCACCACTATCTCTGTCTTTATCATCTGTCTAATCTTTGGCATTGCACCAGGCCTAGCCTTCCCATTTGGCTTAATCACTGGTGTATTCTGCTTAATCCCAATGTTTGGTAGCTTCATCGGTGGCGCAATTGTCGCGCTGTTACTTGGTTTTAATGTCATGTGGGCCGGCATCGTCTTTATTATCTATACAATTATTTATCTCCAAATCGAATCCAATATCATATCGCCAAAAATCCAAGGTAAAGGAATGAACTTACCTGCTCTCGTGATTCTATCCGCTGTCACAATTGGCGTTTATACTTTCGGCCTAGTCGGCGCAATCATTTCAATTCCGATTGCTGGCTGTATCAAAGTCCTCATCGAAGAATACGGCGCAGACCTCATGGACGACGGCAAAATTAACGGTAGCAATATCGAAACGCCAAAGAAAAAAGTCGACGACAAAAAACTTATCGCAACAAAATAACCAACAAAAAATATCTCCCAGTCGGGAGATATTTTTTATTCAGCATATTGCCAAATTGACCCATCGGCTCCGTCCAGCAATGCAATCCCCTCATCGGAAATTTCATCACGTAACACATCGGCTGTCGCAAAATCTTTTTCTTTCTTTGCCTTAAAGCGTTTTTCGATTTTCGTCTTCAATTCATCAGAAATATCTGGCGTGCTCTCGGCAATTTTTAGACCAAACGCATCATCCAAAAACTTTACAAATTCTTCATCAGGAACGTTTGTCGACATAGATTTATCCAATTCTGCCAATGCGCCAGCAGAGTTCAAATTATTCTCGAGCTGCACCATCATTGCTTTGCGCACTTCCGACATGTCAGTAGCTTCTTTTTGCCAACGCAATGCCGCAAAATTACGGTAATTCAGCAGACGCTGTTTCGCGGCCGCAATATCCTCAAATGAGAAATTCCTTTCGCTCTGAAAATGCCCCTGCAATACCCACATTTTGTAATCCATATGTGAGTATCCTTTTTCTTCCAAATCGGAGAACATATAAACATTTCCTAGCGACTTGGAGATCTTCTGCCCTTCAATCGTAATAAAATTATTATGCAACCAGAAGTTCGCCATTTTCTTACCGTATGCACATTCGGTCTGCGCAATCTCATTCGTGTGATGTACCGGAATATGGTCAATACCACCGCAGTGAATATCAATCGGCTCGCCAAGTTTTTCGTGAATAATCGTCGAGCATTCTAGATGCCATCCAGGATACCCCATCCTGCCACGATACTCCCACTGCATCGCGTGATCCTCTCCGTCACGGATCCATTTCCAAACTGCAAAGTCCGAAGGATTGCGCTTTTCGTCACTAAATTCAATACGCGCACCGGCTTTCAGATGCTCCAAATCCAAGCGCGCAAAGTCTGCATACTTAGGAAACTTCGAAGTATCAAAATACAAACCATCTGTCGTGTCGTATAGATAGCCTTTTTCATATAGCGCATCAACAAGTTGCGTGTCCTCCTTAATAAAATCCGTCGCACGACAAATGTCAGTCGGCTCAACCATGTTTAGTGCATGAAAATTCTCCAGAAAGTCGCCCATATACATCTCGGCAACTTCCCAAACAGTCTTACCTTCGCGTTTTGCACCTTTTTCCATCTTGTCTTCGCCGTCATCGGCATCGGACGTCAAGTGCCCAACATCTGTAATATTCAAAACGCGATCAACTGGCCAGCCCTCAAGCTGAAGAGTTCTAACTAATAAATCCCAGTAAACGTAACAAGTGAAGTTACCAATGTGCGCAAAGCTATATACTGTTGGACCACAAGTATAAATCTTTACTCTTTTATCATTGATAGGAGTAAATTCTTCGACTTTCCTCGTCAGGGTATTATATAGTTTCATACCCTTTAGTATAACAGATTAGAATAGCAGTGATAACATTGCCGAAGCAATCATCGCAAAGATCATTAAAATCCACACAACGATAAAAGCGGCAATCGCAACGGCTTTCGCCGTATCAGTATTATTACTCACTGTCTTTTGAGGCGCGACGACGGATTGTCTAACCGCCTTATATTTCGGCGAGTCTCCAGGCGCAATTTTATTCGAAACAAACATGCCGGCATTTTGCTGCTGAATTCCGCGGATACGGTTATCATTTCTACTAGTCATCTGCGAGTTACGAAGACCACGTCGATCTTCTTTAAATACATCGTCAACTTCAAGATTATTAATTGCCGCGCTTGTCTCCTTCTCGTGTAGATGGCGTGCTCGTTTATTACGATAACCAAACGCCGTAACGCCAAGCCCAATGCCTGTAATCAACATCCACATAAAACCAAGACCAAACGCAATCAAGCCAGGTTCACCAGGAGTTATGTATATATCCGTATGACTATTCAGGAAAACTCTAAAAGCGTCAATTAAGTGGCCGACCACCAAACATATCAGTGGAACAATGAAAATTATCGACAAAACTCTTTTTACATCCACTGGAGAACTACCGACCATTTCGCCTGTACGCGCATTTACTGCGATATAGTGCAAAATGCTTTCGCCATTACTCTTCTTATCGAGATAGCAATAAAGCCAGACTGGCATATACGCCGTATTCCACTTCACGCCTTTTTGTTCGAGGCGCATTTTATCCCAACGCACACCACGATCAAACAAGCTAATCGAATCCTGCATCTGGTAACGCATAATGTCTTCGACTTGCAGCTTTACTTTCTTATCCAAGTCATTAATGTTTACGTCGCGTTTCTCGCAGGCATACCCTTTCACCAAACGTGCGTCCCATTTCACGGCATTTTGCGTATCAAACGGCATAATTGCATTAACAATATTGTTCGTATTTATCAAAGCGTTCTGATTCAATTTATCTGAGGAAGCCTCAATCGTTAAATCATTAATAATTAAGTCAAACTTACGGTGGACACTATACAAATCGGCATCATAACGCGTTTCCTCGTTATCACCAGAACCAACCGTATATCTACGCGTTTGATGTTCGCCCTCGCCAGACATTTCGGCGCTCACATTCATGTCTACCACCATGTATGGTAAAAATACGCCCATCAAGTTTTCTGGCCTAAAATCATTCACGAATTGTTTCTTCGCTAGACTCTTATGCTCTTTCATGTATCCGGCCATCTCAGCAAACGCATATTCACGCGTAACTCTAAATGGCAAAATCATATCCGGCACGGCACCATTTGGCAACTTATCATTAATCGACAGCGTATGCCTACACCATGGACAACGTGCACTCATCGCTTCGTCCGTATTAAGAGTAATCGCCGCCCCACAAGATGTGCACTTCATCGTAATCATCGAATTACTGTCGATGATTTTCTCTGCACCGCTACCGACAATCTTCCCCTTAAGGAAAGCCGGATTCTCATTATCCTGTACTAATTCGGGCTCAATCTCGCTCTTACAGTGCTGGCATTTTAGCTTGCCAATCGTCACATCAAAAGAAACATCAGAGCTTCCGCAATGCGGACATTTTAATATTTTTCCTACGTTTTTACTTTTGCTTTCCGCCATCTTTTTGTCCAATCGGTCTATCTTCTGGCTTCGTATTAATCATGCGATCAATACCTAAATAATTAGCCATCTTTTCGCCCATCATTTCATTGCCATTTCTTGCAATCACACCACGAATCTCACTATCATTCTGACCTTTAATCCTAGACGCAGAAAGACCTTTACGATGCTCGTGGAATACATCGGATTTCTTCATGTTCTTAACGTCAGATTTCGTATCAGCCTCATGCTTGTGGCGCTTGTCCATATTGCGGTATTTACTCATCTTTAACCAGTAGAAGATGAACCCAGGCGTCAAACCAGCCAAGCCCAAAATCCAGGCGTCGTTGTCGCTATCGGCACTAAAACAAATTCGTATCCAGGCATAGCCAGCAATAATACCAACAATCTCCAGCAAAACCGAGAAAGCCATCAGCTTGGATTTATTGATTGGTACGCTACCCATCGTCTCGCCCGTACGAGCATTCACTGCAACATAATGTAGTAGTTTTTTATCCTCTTGGTAATAGCTATATAGCCACACTGGAAGATAGGCAGCTTTCCAGCTCGTACCTTTAATTTTTACATCTTCCTTCGTCCAGCGTGCACCGCGATCATAAAAAGTCATACTCTCTTTTACACGATATCTCGCCACATCGCTAGCCTGAGTTTGCACAACTGGCTTTAACGCATCAATATTCGTATCACGTTTTTCACTCGAAAAGCCACGAAGATAAGCCGGATTCCAACTGACGCAGTTCTCTGTATCGAACGGCATAATTGCATTAATGACGTTATTAGTATTGCTCTTCAAATCCTGGTTCAACTTATCGCTCGACGCTTCAACCGTCAAATCATCTATCAACAAATCAAAATCGCGTGTCACATCATATGCATCTGCATCATACAAAGTCTTACGAGTATTACCAGATCCAACCGTATATCGTCGCACCAAGTGCTCCGCCTCACCCGCCATCGAAGCTGACGCGTTCACGTCAACAATCATATACGGCAGATATACGCCAGAAATATTATCAGTCTTAAATTCTGCCTTAAATTTCGGATGCGCAAAGAATTGGCGTTCATTTACGAACTCGCGAATCTTTGCCTCCGCAGCGGATTTTTCAGTCTTAAATGGCAATACAAGATCCGGCACCGCACCATTTGGCATTTTTTCATTCACGGATAATACATGACGACACCAGTGGCAACGCGCACTCGTAACTTCCTCAGTATTAATGACAACCTCTGCACCACAAGACGGACACTTTAGCGTTAAAATTAAATCTTCACCAGGAATAATATTCGTAGCGCCATCACCCACAATATCACTAGTTAGACTATCTACGCCACCATTCGCATTCGCGCTCGTATCGTCAAAAACCGTGCGGCAAAAATTACACCTCAACTTGCCGGTAGAAGGATTTAATGTAACATCAGTTGCACCACAATTCGGACAACGGTTTGCACCATTTTTATCATTCTTAATTGCCATAAATCCTCCCTTTAATAATCGTAACTATAATCAAAGCCGCCAGAATCCCAGTCTGACCCACCAGAGTCCCAGCTGGACCCAGAATCCCAACTCGATCCAGAATCCCAGCTTGAGCCAGAATCATAATCCCAACTAGAACTACTAGAGCCACCGCTACCACCGCTTCCTCCGCCAGCAATCAATGATAACAGCATGAATATAAAGATAATAAAGATAACGAAACCTAATATCTGCGACCCATTAGACGAGCTCCCCACACTGCGCGTTGAACGCCCCTGTGCAGCATGAGTATAACTTCGGCCATTCTGGAACCTGCTACGTTCGACGTCGAGCATTTCACTACGCCCAGTAGACAACGAACCAATTACGCGATTCTCATTTCTGCCGTAAACTTCCCTACTATAAGATCTTGTATTGGAAATCTTTCTGTCAATCGCATGCTCATTCTCAATCTTTGCACGCGTTTCATTTTCGTGATGATGACGCGATACTGGCTCCGTGTTTACGTAATGCGTTATCGCCCTAGTCACCAATCCAGTCCCGCGCGGAGGCTTATCCTTACCGGTAACATAATTCAGCAACGCTATTGGTAAACCAACCAAGGATATAAAGAAGAACAGCACGCTAATAATTGGGAATGGCAAGATCAACGCCAAAAGCATCATTACGCCAAACACAACTATCGGTGTTGCCGAGCGCCTCTTCATATTCGCTTCGGACGTCTTTACCTCCGGCGAAGACTTTACGGACGGCAATCCACCGATAATCGTCGGCAAACATCCTACTGTTTCACCAGTTCGCGCATTTACGGCAATATAATAGATTCTTGCATCAATATTCGTTTCGCGACGGAAGCTAAACAGCCATACCGGAAGATACGCCGCCTTCCATTTTGTCCCCTTAATGCCAAGATGTTCTTTTATCCAGCAGACACCGCGGTCATACTGTGCAGTAGTTTCTTTTGCCTTACGGCGGGCAATATCCCCAGTCTGTAAAGCTACAATTTCCTTCAAATCATTAACGTTTACCGAGCGTTTTTCACTCGAAAAACCGCGCAAATAATTCGCATCCCAAGCAACTGCATTTTCTGTATCAAACGGCAAAATTGCATTAATAATATTGTTCGAATTAACGTAAGTATCCTGATTCAAGCGCGCCGAAGAAGATTCGACTGTAAGATCGTCCACCAAAATCGTAAAATCGCGCTCAATATCGTATAAATCAACCGACCAAGGCGCATGATCCTTATTCGGCTCGAGATTTATCTCAGCCTTACCCTTCATCTCCATGCGCGCATTCACATCTACAATAAAATACGGGAAATAGACGCCATCCATCCCACGCTCTTCGAGAGCATTTACGAATACGTCATCGATTTTTTCAGTTCGTTGCTTGATGCATTCCCGGGCTTTTTCTAACGCTTCCTCTTTCGAAATCTTAAACGGTAGAACTAAATCCGGCACTGCACCATTAGATACGGTTTCATTGATAGTAAAAATATGACGACACCAGTGACACATTGCATCTGTTGCTTCATCCGTATTTATAACGACTTCTGCGCCACAAGAAGAACACTTAAATGTTTTTACAATATCGTCGCCTGGGATAATATCATTCGCCCCCTCCCCACGCGTTTCGCCATACATGCCTTCGACGCCACCAGCCTCGTTTGCACTTTTTGCCTCAAAAAGCGTCTTACAGTATGCACACTTAAGTTTTCCTTCTTTCGCATCCAGCGATACATCGCTGGACCCGCAATGCGGGCAGCGATGTATGCCATCCTTTAGCTTTTTAGCCATTAGGATCCAATTCCCCTCAATTATTGTGCAGCTGGAGTTTCTGGTGTTGCTGGAGTATCAGCAGCTGGAGCCTCTGGGGTCTCCGGAGTTGCTGGAGCTTCAGGAGCTGGTGCGGCTGGAGTTTCAGCGGCAGGAGCGGCCGGAGCTGGTGTAGCAGCAGGTGCAGCAGGAGCAGCAGCGGCGCCACCACCGACAGGCGTGACTAGACCACCGGCACCGCCCATTTGGTTGAGTGCCATACCGACGCCAAACATACCAGTTGCGCCACCACCGGCACTCTGGTTTTCGCCAGCAGCCTTGAAGCCCTGTGCGATTGTTGCCTGTGAGTAAGCAGCACCAACGGCACCACCATTTTGTGCCATAGCTTGGCCAATTGCACCCATGGCAGCAGCCTGAGCTTGACCCTGCATTGCAGTCTTGCGGAATTCATCGACAGTCTTCTGAGATTCTTCATCCCACTCAATTACAGCAGGCTGAATATCGATAACGGAAAGACCATAGAGCGTACCCCAATGGTGCTTCTGCTCGACGGCTTCATCTACATCAGCAGCAAAGTCTTCGAGACCAGCTTGAATATCAGGAATGGACTTACCGCCAGCGCAGAACTTAGACAAAGCGGTACTCAAAGAGCCAATGAAGCCATTAAATAGAGAGTCTTCAAGTGAGCCACCATCTTTGCCAGTATCAGCTAGGCTAAAGATCGTCTTACCAGTTGTACCAGTTAAGAAATCTGGAGCAATCGCATTCTTCATGAATAGGATTGGATCTACAATCTTGACGGTGTAAGTACCATGGCTTACTACGGCCATCTGAATGCCACCATATTTAGCATCATCGTATACAGCTGGAGTACGAGTACCATACTGCAAACCTGCGATTGGGCGAAGGTTTACATAGAAAGCCAACTGCTTATTGCTTGGCTGGCCACCAAACTTGAACTGTTCAATACTCTGACCAAAGGTAGAGGCAAAGAAGCCATCACCTACAAAGAAGCTCTTAGCTTCTGGAATATCTTGTGTAGTGTAGGTATAGCGACCTGGTTCTGCAATAACGGCAGTGATGCCACCGTTCTCTACTAATACCAAAGCGGTATTTTCTGGAACCTCAAATCTACTACCATCGGAAATGATGAAAGCATCTTCTTGACCATCGTTATTTGCGCTACCTTCTTTTTTCATTGGCGCAGCGCGACCAACTAGAGCCTGACCATCGAAGCCTTGTGGCACGGTCATATATTCAAGCCATTGGTTCGCAAAGCCAGCACCTAAGCTACCCTTTGCAGCATCCCATGCGCCTTTCAAAAAACCCATTTGGAATCCTCCTTAGTTTTTATCTTACTTTTATGATACCACAAGCGTAATTATATTCCGTCAAAAACTGAACACATTTTTTATAAGCATCCACAAAAAGCCCCGAATCAAAGTTCGGGGCCTTTCTCTTCTCTATCAGTTAATTAGAAGCGCTTGATTGCGTCTTCGATAACCTTCTGTGCCTCTTCGAGACCAAAGAAACCCTTTACCTGAGTTGTGCCAGGCTTCTTAAGATCCTTGTAGTGGTTGAAGTGGAATTCGAGCTGTTCGATTGTGCGTTTTGGAATATCCTCAAGCGTCTTGATGGCGTCACCATTGTTGCGGTCATCGTCAACGACAGCGATAATCTTATCGTCTACCTCACCATCATCAACGAACTTCATCACGCCGAGTATACGTGCCTTGACGTAAATACCAGTCGTAAGTGGCTGATCAGTAATGACGAGAACGTCGAGCTCATCGCCATCTTCATCTAGGGTCTGCGGAATAAAGCCGTAGTTGCAAGGTTTTGCAAATGCCATAGGCTCAATACGATCGAGCATAAAGCAAGCGCGCTTGCGGTCCCATTCAATCTTATGATTGCTACCGGTTGGGATTTCGATAACTACGTTAATCTCACCGTTTTTGTAGTCTCCAGGCTCTAATACTTGGTTAAAATCTGCCATTTCACTCCTTTCAATTTTTGTGCCCCAAAACCGAGGCCTTTCCATTATCATAACACAACCCATATGCTATAATAAGCATAAGTACCATCTAATAATTATTAGGAGAAAAACTAAATGGTAAGAATTGCTATTAACGGCTTTGGTCGCATCGGTCGCAATGCATTCAAGATTGCTTTTGATCGCAACGATACAGAAATCGTCGCTATCAACGACCTTACAGACGCAAAGACGCTCGCACATCTTCTTAAATACGATTCTAACTACGGCATCTACTCTGCCGACGTAAGCTCCGACGATCAGGGCATTATTGTCAACGGCAAGCATATCCGTGTCTTCGCAGAAAAGGATCCAGCCAACCTTCCATGGCGCGACCTTGATGTCGATGTAGTTATTGAATCTACTGGCTTCTTTACTGACCCAGCAGCAGCACACGCACATATCGACGCCGGCGCAAAGAGAGTCGTTATCTCTGCCCCAGCTAAGGGCGAAGGCGCAAAGACCATCGTTCTCGGCGTAAACGAAGATCAGGTAAGCTACGACGACGAAATCATCTCCAATGCTTCCTGTACTACCAACTGTATTGCACCAGTCATGAAAGTCCTTGAAGATAACATTGGTATCGAGAAAGCTATGATGACTACCGTTCACAGCTACACTGCTAGCCAAAAGCTCCAAGATGCTCCAGCAAAGGACATCCGCGAAGCTCGCTCCGCTGCCGAAAACATCGTCCCTACGACTACCGGCGCAAGCAAGGCTGCCGCTCTTACTATTCCTACCCTCAAGGGCAAATTCAATGGTCTTTCCGTACGCGTCCCAACCCCAGTAGTATCCCTTTCTGATATTACTGCCGTTACAAAGCGCGATACTTCCGTAGAAGAAATCAACGAACTCTTCAAGAAAGCCGCTCAAGACCCTTATTATCAGGGTATCCTCGATGCTACCGAAGAAGAACTCGTATCTATTGATTATCGTGGCAACTCCCACTCCTCCATTGTCGACCTCAAGCTTACCGATGTTATCGGTGGCAACCTCATCAAGGTTGTTGCATGGTATGACAACGAATGGGGCTACAGCAACCGTCTCGTAGAGCTCACCGTTGATCTCGGCAAGATGATTCAAGAAGCTCCAGCAAACGAAGCTGCTCCAGCTCCAGAAGCTGCACCACAGCAGGAAGGTCAATTCTAAAATATGCACGTCTACCTCGGCGCCGATCATCGCGGCTACCAACTCAAAGATGAAATCATATCCTGGCTTCAAGGCCGCCAGATTCCATTTACGGATTTTGGTGCTGTCAATTACGACGCCGAGGACGACTACAACGATTATGCCAAAAAAGTCGCCGTCGCCATCACTTCAAACTCCGACGAAAACGACTTCGGCATTCTCCTCTGCGGCTCCGGACAAGGAATGGCTATGCAGGCAAATCGCTACAAAGGCGTCCGCGCCGCAATCTGCGACTCCGCTATCGAGGCTATGGAGGCCCGTGGGCACAACAATGCCAACGTGCTCTGTATCTCTGCCGATGAAAATTCCCATAATTACGCCGAAATCATCAACGCATTTATGGATACAAAACCTATCGACGAAGAAAAATATAAACGCCGTTGCCGCAAATTAGACGAGGATTAAAATGGCAATTACAACAATCGCACCAAGCATTCTAAGCGCTAATCCTACCGAATATAAGGAAATCATCAAGAAATATTACCCGTTTGCAAAACGCGTACATATCGATATTTCGGATGGCACTCTTACGAACAATACGACTCTTCACGAGTCGGCGGTTTGGTGGCCAAAAGGTTGGACTGTCGACATCCACATGATGACAGCCGAGCCTTCAAAGCACATCCCTGACCTCCTAAAACTCCATCCAAACCTTGTGATTTTCCACGCAGAAGCACGCGAAGATTTGCTACCTATTTTCGACACACTCAAGCAGAATGGTATGCGTGTCGGTGTCGCCATCGTAAAAGGCGTCTACCCTGGCTCCATTAAAACCATTCTCAAAGCAGCCGATCATGCACTAATCTTCTCCGGAAACCTTGGCGAATATGGTGGCACTGCCAATTTACTTCTTGCCGAAAAAGCCGCCCTCATCGATGAAATCCATAAAGGCATCGAAATCGGTTGGGATGGTGGCGCAAACCTCGAAAACACTAAACTTATTACTCACGCTGGCGTCACTGTCATCAATGTCGGTAGCGCTATCGCAAAAGCCGACGACCCAGAAAAGGTCTTCGCCGCACTAAATGCCGAGACCGAAAAGGAGGACATTATCTAATGGCTCGCATCGTAAGCATCGGCGCCGCCCTTCAGGATGTCTATCTTGTCGATCACGACGATTTTGGCACAAATTCCCGCGGTTTCTTCAATCAGTTAGAGCTTGGCACCAAGGTAGATATCGATAAAATCCAATTTAGCGTTGGCGGAGGCGCCACGAACGCTGCTACCACTTTTGCTCGCAACGGCCACGAATCTATTTTCATGGGCTGTATCGCAAACGACCCAGCCGGTACCGCTATTATTAATTCTCTAGACGATGAAGGTATCGACTCTAGTTATGTTACTTATACCGACCGCGCACAAACCGGTTATTCCGTATTACTTCTTGCTCCATCCGGCGAGCGCACTATTCTCACCTGCCGTGGTGCAAGCGCAAAATTCGAACTTCTTAACCCAGACGATCTCGATACCATTAATCCAGATTGGATTTATGTCACTACCTTCCGTGGCAACATGGACATGCTAGACCAATTCTTCACCAAGGCAAAATCTCTCGGCAGCAAGATTATGTTTAACCCAGGCAACCTCGAACTTCAGCATCGCCGCAAACTCCTCGGCCTTCTCTCCGACGTCGATGTCCTACTCGTCAACAAATCCGAGGCCAAACAGATTGTCGAAGGCTCTAGCCTAAACGAGCTAATTGGCCGCATTCGCAATTATGTTCCGGCCGCAATTATCACAGACAGCAATCAAGGCGCAATCGCCACGGACCAAATCGAAGTTTACCGCGTCGGTATCTATGAAGACATCCGCGTTAAGGATTCCACTGGTGCAGGTGACGCCTTCGGTTCCGGCTTCCTCGCCGCCTATGCAAATGGAAAATCTTTCAAGGATTCCCTCATCTTTGCTTCTGCTAACTCTACATCGGTAGTCCAAAAGATTGGCAGCAAAGCAGGAATTATTAATCAAAATACAAAATTACATAGTATGCCAATACAGGAGATACGCTAAAAATGGACGAATCAATTACTAACTGGCTCGATCAAATCGCGCAAAACAAACTCAATCCAGAAGATGTCGAACGCTCTCTTCGCTACGCGAAAGACCTAGAACAAGGCCTCGCAAAAATCCGTACTTATTCTCAGGGTGTTTCTATCTTTGGCTCCGCCCGCCTTCCAATGAACGGTAAGTGGTGCAAACTCGCCGAACAGCTCGGCTATAAACTCGCCCAAAACGGCCACCCTGTCATTACAGGCGGCGGCCCAAGCATCATGGAAGCGGCAAACAAGGGTGCTTACGAAGCCGGCGGCCGCAGTATTGGTCTTAATATTCAGCTCTCACACGAGCAACACATCAACCCTTACGTCACCGACGAAATGGAATTCCATTATTTCTTTGCACGCAAGGTTATGCTTACGATGAGTTCCAAAGTTTATGTCTTCTTCCCTGGCGGTTTTGGTACACTCGACGAGTTCTCCGAAATTCTCATCCTCATGCAAGAAGGCAAAATGCCAAAGATGCCAATGTTCCTCATTGGTAAGTCATTCTGGAAGCCGCTCGATCGCTTCTTTGCCTCCAAGATGCAACCACTTAAAACCATCAATGCAGCCGATCGTAAGATTTATCGAATTACCGATAATATCGATGAAGTCGTCGAAGCTGCAAACAAAATTGGCCATCCAAGTATCTATGACAATCTTTACAACGATAAGCCAAGCAAATTCAAACTTATCTAACAAAAACTCCCCGACAAGGGGAGTTTTTTTATCGCCAAATAATATAATTCAGATGCCGAAAACCATCTCTTATGGTATTCAATTTTGGCCTGCGCCCTTTCACACTATTGCGCAGTATTACTGGCGTCTGCGCTATTGTCAAATCATTCCGTACAGCCTCCGCAATCATCTCCGTCGCAAACTCCATCCCAGTAGTCTTATAATCCACTTTGCCGAGCGCTTCGTTTCTAATACCCCTAAGTCCACAATGAAAATCCTTCACGTCGGTACCATAGCGTATTCTCCCCACCAAAGATAGTCCCCTTACGCCAATATGATGCGACAAAGGCATGGCCCCTTTTTGAATTCCACCTCTAAAACGATCACCAATCACCAAATCATTCTTCTGCAATAAATCGTACATCTCATGGAGATTTGAAAAATCGTAAGTCATATCACAATCCCCCATAATAATAACTTTACCCTTCGCCTTCGCTAAACCAGCCCTTAACGCATTTCCATACCCAGGTTTTTGCTCAAAAACCACCCGAGCACCCATTTTCTTCGCAATCTTCGCGGAACTATCAGTGCTATTATTATCAACAACAATTATTTCCCCGCTCAGCCCGGCCGACTTTATAAAGCCACTCGCTTCCTCAATACAGGCAGCAATCGTACGCTCTTCGTTAAGGCATGGCATTACGATTGAGAGGTCTATCATTTCAAGCCAACTATTTTATTACTACGCCTTCTGCCCCGAAAATAGGAACCAGTTCATCAACCAAGGCTTTACAAGTTTCGCAACGGAATGGCATGCGCATCGCTTTTTTATCTTCGCCGATCACTAAAATTATCTCCGATAGACCAGGATACATGCTACAACTCTGCTTCAACTTTACTAATGATTCCTTATCTGATGGGTCCATAACGCGAATAAACATTTTCTTCGGCTTGATTGGCGTCGCATTAGCATCGCTTTCAGTTGTTCTAAAGTGAGTAACAGGTTTATCCGACGAGCCACCACGACGGTAGCCGCCACCGCCTCCGCCTTCACCGCCAGACACGCCAGTTGCTGCGACCTTGCCACGCGGTTTTTGCGTCACGCCCTTCGTCGGCGTCTTCAATTTCGCGCCAGTAGACTCATAATTATCCAATTCCTCGTCAGTCACAATCACGATTTCTTCGGCATTAATCTTTGCCTCATCAATCTTATTACCATCACGATCAGTAGCATTTACTCTACCAGTCACCTTAATCACGGCATCCTGAACTAGCTTCGCGCCAACAACCTCAAATGTTTTCGGAAATACTACAATTTCAATCTCAGAAACCTTGTCCTCAATCTTGACGAACGCCATCTTTGATCCACTCTTCGTCACCAAGGAACGCACATTTGTAATAATGCCGCCAACAATCACACTCGCGCCATCAATCTTTGGCGTAATCTCGTTGATTGGCATCGTCTGCTCTTGGAAATAAGTATCATACTTGTCTAGCGGATGCGCAGAAATATATAGGCCCATCAAATCGCGCTCCCACATCAACTGTTCCTTATCGGAATACTTCGTTGGTGCAGGTTGAATCTCTACCTCAGGAATCTCGGCCGCAGCACCCATCGCGCCAAATAGGTCGGTCTGACCACTCGCCGCGTCCTTCTGCATCTTGTTGCCATAAGCCTGAATCTTCTCAAGGTTGAATAATAAATCTGAACGATCACCAAAGCTATCAAAACAACCTGTCTTGATCGCCGATTCCCAACTCTTCTTATTAAATTTCGCACCAGACACGCGTTTTGCGAAATCGCACACCGACTTAAACTTGCCATTCTTATCACGCTCATCAATAACTTCTTCGGCCAAGGCTTTGCCCATACCTTTAATAGCAGCAATGCCAAAGCGAATCGTCTTACTCTTACCCACCGTTGCGAAGTCTGCATAAGATTCATTAATATCTGGACCAAGCACCTGGATGCCCATGCGCTTACACTCTGTCATCTCAATCGCGAGACGCTCCGTCCAGCGCATATCCGCCGTCATCAATGCCGCCATAAAAGCTTCCGGATAATAAGTCTTAAGGTAAGCCGTCCAATATGCAACCAATGCATAACACGCCGCGTGACTCTTATTGAAACAGTAGTTCGCGAAATCAAGCAACTGACTCCAGAATGTTTCTGCAATCTCTGCCGTCGCACCACCGACTTTTACTGCACCTTCAATAAAGAGCGGCTTCATCTTGTTCATGAGGTCGACTTTCTTCTTACCTACCGCCTTACGCAGAGTATCCGCCTGACCACCAGTAAAGCCACACCATTCCTTCGAGGCCTGCATGAACTGCTCCTGGTAAATCAAAATACCATAGGTACTCTTGAGGGAATTCTCGAGACCAGGGTGTAGATAAGTAATCGGCTCTTCCCCGTGCTTGCGCTTAATAAAGCTCTCGATAAACTGCATCGGACCCGGGCGATAAAGCGCGTTCATAGCGATAAGATCATCAAACGCCGTCGGCTGAAGCTCACGCAAATAGCGCTTCATACCCGCAGATTCAAACTGGAATACGCCCGTCGTATCGCCTCTACGGAATAGCTCATATACTTTATCATCGTCAAGCGGCAACTTACTCATATCGATCTTTTTGCCGTGAACCTTCTTAATAATGCGGAGAGCCTGCTGAATCACCGACAAGTTGGATAGGCCCAAAAAGTCCATCTTAAGAAGGCCAAGCTCCTCAACCTGCGGACCAGGATACTGCGTCGCAAGTGGCCCCTTCGCCGAGACTTCAAGTGGCATGAACTTTACCAAATCATCTGGCGCAATCACCACACCACAAGCGTGTACACCATGCGAGCGAATCGTCCCCTCAAGCTTCATTGCAAAGTCAATCACTTCCTTCGCGGTCGGATTCGTCTCGTATTCCTTCTTCAAATCAGGCTCGTTTACAATCGCATCCTTCAGCTTCACATGGTGACCCATCACTGGATCCGGCACCAACTTCGCAATCCTATCCGCTTCCGCATATGGTACTTCAAGCACGCGCGCCACATCGCGCACGGCGTTCTTCGCCATCATCTTACCGAAGGTTACGATGTTACTAACGCGCCCCTTGCCATATTTTCGCGTACAATATTCAATCACCTCATCACGACGGTTATCCTGAATATCCGTATCAATATCCGGCATCGAAATACGATCTGGGTTCAAGAAGCGCTCAAAGAGCAAATCGTACTCTAGCGGGTTAAGATCCGTAATATGAATTGCATATGCTAGCAACGAGCCTGCCGCCGAACCACGACCAGGACCATAAATAATCCCTTGCCCTTTGCCCCAGTTAATGAAATCCTGCACGATCAAGAAGTAACCGTTATATCCCATCTTGTCTACGGTCTCGAGCTCATAATCGATACGGTCAAGAATCTCCTTCGAGAGCAACGGCCGGATTTCCTCAACGGTCTTCGTTTGCGCTTCTTCTTTCGACAAATAGCCAAAACGCTCCGCGAGACCTCGGAACACCATATTGTCTAGATATTGCTTCTCCGTCTCGCCGGTATCAATCGGGAATTTCGGAATCAAAATACGACCAAGCTGAATATTTACATTGCAACGATCCGCAATCTTCTTCGTATTGCGCACCGCCTCCGGACAAGTCTTTTCCCAGTGTGAAATTATTTCTTCCGCTGGAATCACATGAAGGTCAAAATCCTTCAAGGACATACGTTTTTCATCGGAAATATTACTACCAGTACCAACGCAGAGCAGAACCTCATGCGCATCTTGGTCTTCCTTCTTTAGATAGTGCGCATCGCAAGTCACAACCAAATCGAGACCCGTCTCTTTCGAGAGCATCATCAAAGCTTCATTAATCTTCTGCTGCTCTGGGTTATGCGTCGTAGAATCTGGATGACCATGATCCTGCATCTCAAGATAAAAGCGCCCATCAAACACTTTTGAATACCAAGCAATTAACTCACGCGCTTTATCTAGGTCATCATTACGAATCGCCGTAGAAATCTCCGAGCCCATACAACCAGAAAGACAAATAATCCCTTCGTTATACTCTTCCATCACGCGGTGATCAATACGCGGCTTATAGTACTTACCTTCCGTCTCAGCAATCGTCATCATACGACAGAGGTTCTCAAACCCCTTATCGTTCATTGCGAGCAACGTAATATGGAAACGCTCCTTATCGTAAGCTGGATCACGATCCTCAAGACGACGCGCCGCGACATATGCCTCCAAACCAAGAATCGGTTTCACGCCAGCATCATTACAAGTCTTATAGAGGTCAATTAAACCAGACATCGTACCATGATCCGTTACCGCCACGGCTTCCATGCCCTGTTCTTTCACAAAACTAACCAACTCGTCAATCTTCGTCAGACCATCGAGCAAAGAATAATGCGTATGATTATGCAAATGCACATAATCACTAGGTTTTAATTTTTCCTCCGTTGCCATATGGATATTTTACCATGTTTCCCCTATAAAGCAGCTACTTTCGACATCGCCCATCTTGACAAAACATAAGTTTTTTGCTATAATCAACTTATTGGGTATCGTTAAAACGATAAAAACAAAAACGGAGAAAAAATGAGCGAAAACATCAAGAAAATTGGCATGACCGGTAATGTTTCTGATGCCGAAACTGGTTCCGATGAGAACATCGCAACCGAGACAAAAGAAATCGAGGTAGATCTCAAAACGCCGGAATACGACACACTCTTCCAGAATGCCGAATTCTATATAAAGAAAAAGGTAGTCGAAGCCGTACAAATTACCGAAGCTGGCCTAGAAGCGGGCGACTACAAAGATCTTGATGTTGAATACGACGAACAAACAGACCAATACATCATTACTACTTGGGTAATGCGTGGCGAAGGCGAAGAACGCAAAGCCGAAGTCGAAGACAAACGCCGCGTTGTTCCTGGCGAATGGATCGTAACGAATCCAAAACAGCAAGAAGGCGACCGCGCCAACAACTACCCTGTCCCAGACGAAACCTTCAAAAAACGTTACGAAGCAACCGATGAAGCCGGCAAATTCCGCGCCAAAGGTAAAGCCCGTATCATCAAAAACCCAACCGGCAAAAAAGTTGTCATCGAAGCTCCATGGGGTGGTCCACAAACTGGTGACGAAGAATGTTACTTCTGTGCCGCCTGTGACGACGAAACCCTCGAAACTATCTCTCCAGACAACCGTTACATCTTGAGCGCAAACGACTTCGCTACTTATGAGCCAGTCGAAGGCGCTGCCGAAACTCCAGAAAAGGAAAATGAAAAATTCGGCGAAGCCCTTATAGGTCGTGCCAAAGACGAAGGCGAAGATGGCGCAGAAACCGAAAAAGGCCCAGACCCTCGCGTTGAATCCTTAGCTATCCCTCTTGCCCGCGATTACGCCGAAAAGAACTACCCAAAGCAAGAAGACGGTCGTTTCAAGCCAGCTTGGCGTGGCGTTAACGGCGAAAAAGCCTACAAGAATAAATCCCCAGAAGACCTAGTACGCGAAGGTATGACCATCGAAGAAGCTCAAAAGGCCGTTATCGATATCGCTAACACCCCTTACGATCAATACTCTGAATACTGGAAGGAACAAAACCGTGGTGGTGCGCAATTCCTAATCCAGCTCCTCGAAGAATACGGCGAAGAGGAAATCCTCAAACAAGATTTCGTCAATGATGAAGCCGCTCGTCAAAAGTTCGGCCACTTAATCCACGAAAACTGGATTAGTCGCAACGAATGGGTAAAGGATCCAGAATACGGCAACCCTGCCCTCGCTAAACCTTATGCCGAACTCGACCCAGTCGAGCAACAAAAAGATATCGACCAGATTGTAATCCTTCAGAAATGGATCATGGAGCAAAAAGCTCCTTCCGAGCAGTAAATAGCTCCAAAACGTCAAAAAACACCCCGCTAACGGGGTGTTTTTTACTTCGCTAGTTTCAAATAATAAAACCGTTCAACATTACCGAAGCGCCCAGCTAATTCGTTATCACGCTTCCCCATTATCACGAAGCCACTCCGCTTGATTTTCGCTTCAAACTCCGCAATAATCTCTCGGCGCATCTTATTATTTTTAATCACACCCTTGTTCAATTGCCATGGCTTCGCCTCAAACTGCGGTTTTAACATCACTACAAATATCGTATCGCGGCCGGCAAGCTCTTCCTTTGCGTAGTCTAACACTTTTACCAAACTTACAAAGCTCACATCCGCCACAATTGCATCAATTATCTCGTCCGTTTTGAACTCAAAAATATCCGTCTTTTCATGTAGCTCCACGCGTGGATCAAAACGAAGCGGCGCCTTCATCTGATCGGTACCTTTTTCTACGGCAATTACTTTTTCGGCCCCAGCACGTAACGCCCTCTCGGTAAAACCACCCGTAGAAGAACCAATATCGAGCACTGTTTTTCCGCGCAAATCAACATTAAACGCCTTTAATGCGCCATCCAACTTGTATTCTGCTCTACCAACTACATCCATAATTATTTCATGATGGCAAGAAGTGGCTTCTTTGATTTAGAGATTTCGACCATCGAAACATTCTCTAACTTTTTGTACTCACCTTCTGCCTGCATCATAATTTTAGCCGGTTTTGGGAATACCAAGCAATCATAATCACTTTCCGTACCAGGAATATGACGGAAGAAGCTTCTACACATCATCCACGCCAAACGGAAAAACTTATTCATCTTGCCGTTATAACTAAGAAAACTTTCGTTCTGCAAGTAATATTTCCCACCACGCATAATCTTCGCTACAGTCTTACCGTTTACAGCCATATAATCCGAGGCGGCTTCACACTCGATAAACTCATCAGAAGAATTACCAAGCACAAAACGCGGCAACCACTTCTTATGTCGCTGCCTTAGCCACCATTGCATCAACACGCCAAGACTAAAAATCGTACGCTTACGTCCGCTGCGTAATGCCTTACGCGTCTTTGGATGATCAAAGACTGCACAAGCCTCCGCGAACATCCCAACCGTAAAATAGCACATACCATAACGCCAATGCTCACGATTAATCTTACACTCAAGCGGCCACACTTCTTTAGCATCGCCCTTAATAATATCTTCAAATTTCACATCGCCAAAGCTTCGCGCAGTATCATTAAAGTTCCCAAAACCTAGCACGCCAATTCGCACATTCTTTGCATTCGAAAGCATAATTCCATTAATCGCAATCGTCGCCGTGCCATCACCACCCGCCGCAATCACCAAGTCATCATCGCGAAAAATCTTCGCCAAACGATGGGAATTATCATCAACATCAGTGTCGGCAACCTCAAATTTACCAATCATCCACCCCTTTAGTTTCCTCGCCTTGCTCAATACTTCGCGGTCAACCCGGCTATAATGTGAGCTGCGTGGATTATAAACGATAATTAGGCGCTTCATTTTCTTTAAATCTTTTCGGATAAATACTTATTCAACTCTTCTATTGTTGCATAGAAGCTCAAAATGTCATCTCTTGACATTTTATAGACGTCATCTGTTTTGATCTCGGCATATTTCTTTGTAAGTTTCTGTCCGGCATTCGTAATCGCAGCATAGTCATTATCGAGCTGCGTCTTATCTACCCCTTTTAGATCCGCATATTTTTCCTTAAAGTCTTTTACTTTCTTGCGGTAATCTTCCAAATCCTTCGAGATATTCTTCAAGTATTCATTGTCCGATTCGCTAAATACCTTTAATTCTTCTTCGGAGATTTCACCATCTTCTAGCACACCAAGCAGCATTGCTTCGACAGTTTTATTAGTGGTCAGTTTTGCAAGCTCTTCTTTTGCTTTTTCATATTTTTCGCTCACATTTGTGTCTTTTAGAGCCTTGCTGGCGCCAAGGTTTTCCGTATAGCTCTCCGCTCTCTCTATTGCAGATTTAAAGCTCTCGAACGCTTTCTTATCTTCGTCGCTCAGTTCTTTGCCATCCAATTTGCGTTCAAGGTAGGCCGAAACCGCATCTTTTGTACCCAAAATCTCATCTGTATAATTCTTCGCCTCACGATATCCAGAAATACGATTTACAAAAAACAGCGTCGTAAAAACACCGCCCGCCACCAAAAGCCCAATCACGACACAAATCGCAATCTTCTTCCCCTTGGACATTGGTATATGTTCTTTTTGCTCTTTCAAGTGTTTCATTAGATCCCCCTCACCCACAATTCACTCGGTAGTGGCCAAGAATTTGGCGTACAGCCACGTAGACCTGTTGATTGCTGCAACATAATTGGAGCCGGCCCAAGATTCGTTTCGCACTGAGTAATATGGCCATGCCCGAGGAAATGCCCAACTTCATGATTAATCACCATCTGTCGATAATTCAGTAGGCTTACGCCGAGCTCGTTATAGCTATCCGAGCCACCCATCCAACGATCGTCATTAATCAATACTAATGGCTTGACTGTGCAACTAAGCGTCGCCGAGCAGCCGTTGTCGTATGGCGCCGCAGCGCGCACCTCAGCCCCAGACGCCAAAATCATATGCAAGCGTCCGCCGCTCTCTACGCGTGTAAACTTTACGCCCGCTCGCTTCCATCCACGCGCATCTTCAAACGTTTCTGCCACGATTCGCGCGAATTCATTTAGGTCACCCTTAATCACGCCTCTCGACGAAATGTCGTAGGTAACATTATATTTGTAGGTCTCCGCAGGTTTATTAACTACGTAATAAGAATCAACTTTTTCCCGAATTTCAATATCCGCTTTTGAAACTTCGGACTGGATTAGGAGACTTAAAAGACCTTCGAGCATTTCTACTCGTCGTCTTTCTTTTCTTCGTCAGTCTTCTCGTCGTCAGTCTTTTTGTTATCTTTATCGTCAGTCTTCTTTTCTTCTTCCTCTTCCATTGGCTCACCGCAAGTAAAGATACCTGCGATTGCCTCTTTTTCTTCGTCGGAAGAGTTTGCACATGGATCAACCTTGTTATCGGAATCAAATCCACCAAGTTTCCATTCACCATTAGCAATACGGCCATAAAGCACTACGCGTTTTGTTCCAGTATTAGTCACAATACCAACGCTCACGACTTTATAGACGTTCCCCATGCGTACAAAGTTGATATTTGAGCTTGCGTAATCGATACCATATGCCGGATATTTACCGTTCAATAGGCTGTCAATCTTCATCAAATCGCCACCATTAAGGTATTCTTCCTCATCGGTTAATACCTTCACGGCGTCTTCTTGCGAATTAACGCCGAGGATTTCGTATAAACCTTGAACATCGTGCTGAGCCTTATCGCGTTCAGATTCAGCAACGGCAGTACTGCCATTCGCAGAACCAACCAAAATCACTGCTACAATCAAACCAATTAATAAAACTACTGAAAAGGCTAATGCACAGTATGCAATCCTCTGCCAAAGGTAATCAACCATCTTGCGACCGCTGATTACACCGTTTGCGTTAACAACATTAATTGCTGGCTGAACAGGCACTTGCTGTTGTGGCTGCGGCTGCGGATCGGCGTAATTTTCGTAAGAGATATTTGGCCCACCAAAACCGTCAAAATTTTGCCCAGCAGGCTGTCCACCATTCATTGGATTATTATTTTGCGGATTCATTTTCCTCCTAATCGGAAATACTTATGTATATATTCTACCATAATCACCGCAGCGCATAAGCACTATTTTTGAGCCAAGCTTAGGAGTGTTAAATAGGCGTTTTTTATGTAGGCAAAATCTTGTAGATTGGTATTTTCTCCTTTCGAAGCGCCCCCCTTAAGCCAAGCATAGGAGTGTTAGATAGGCGTTTTCTCTTTTCGAAGTGCGATACGAATCGAGCGAGAAAAGAAAAACGCCTAGATAATACTTCTAGGCTTGGCGGAGAGAACAGGATTCGAACCTGCGAGCCCCTTGCGAGGCTACACGCTTTCCAAGCGTGCTCCTTCAACCACTCGGACACCTCTCCAGCTCCTATAATCTTATCATATTTCCCCGCTTTTGTCATCCCAACTTTCAACCGCGCATCACCCCTGTTGCATATTGACTTTTTCGCAATTCTGTGATATAATGAAAGCGTTAGGACTTTGCAACCAGTAAGGCCCTAATATGCACATTAATATCGCTGATGCTGGCCAACGGGAGGCCTCATTTTGCGATTCATGACCAATGATGAGGAGGAACGAAAAATGGCCAGATACTATTCAAGCTCAATAAGGAGCAACCACGGTCTCGGCATCGAACTCGAAGACGAACTCGTCTGCACATGCAGCGAATGGTTCAAGAAGAAAGGCGACCCCAAAGGTTTTGTCTGCACTTCCGGAACCGCCGCCGACAAGTTTGCCGGAACCGACGCTTATATGTGGGGCGTACCCTGCGATTTTACCTACAATTTCTCAGGGAAAGACCACACAGTAGCTCTTCCGGAGGACATCGATCTGTTCTGCGGGACCAAGGTACGCTTTGGCGTACGCACAGGCAACAGCCATAAGGGCTTCACAAAGTTTGAACGTCCAGTTTTAGTCATCGGAATCGATGGCGCCGACGATTCTTTTATCGGCAGCTGGCTCGTCAACATCGTGGAAGCTTTTGGCAAGAAACTCCAGGACATCATTAACCTCGGCCAAGACCAGTACTGGGATTGGTGCGAAGCAAATGGTGTAGCATACTAAAATCAATCAGGGGGTGATTGAAAATGAATAAAACTCGCTGGATTTTCTTCCTCACGGAGACCGGTCATCCACCGACCGCGGAGTCCGAAAAAATCCTTCTGGACGACATTCTGAAGGACGAGGACAGCAAGAAGATCAAGGTTAGGACTTTTGGTGGGCCCGATTGGAACAAAGCCGATCGTCTCGCCTACAACCTGAAGCCTAGCTCAATAGTAGTCGTACTCACCAAAGAAGAAGGCGGATATGGTTACAATGCTATCGAAGGCACTGACAACATCGATTTACTCAGTGCATTCCTGCACGCGAACCACCGCGACAGCTCCTACAAAGTGGCAAAAAGATTCGCAGAAAATCAGCGATAAACAAAGGCCGGGTTAACCCCCGGCCTTTTTCCTATTTTTGCAAACATTAACATTTTTAAAAATCATTTTTAACAGGTATAATTACATATAGTTATGCCGAATCAAGAAAATGAGACCATCATCGAGCTCAAGGCGATCTCGAAGCGTTATGGTTTGGGCGACGCAGAGTCTTATGCCCTCCATAATTTCGACCTCACTGTAAAGCGCGGTGAGTTTATTATGATCATGGGTCCATCCGGTTGCGGAAAGACCACTTTACTAAACATCATTGGCCTTCTCGACAAGGCCACCTCCGGCGAATATAAACTTGCCGGCAAAAGTGTCGAGCGCATCTCTTCCCGCAAAAAAGCACAATTCCGCGCCAAAGAAATCGGTTTTATCTTCCAGAGCTTCAATCTTATTCCTAATCTCAGCGTCATCGAAAACGTTTCTCTTCCGCTCATTTATTCTGGCTATCGCAAGACTCGCCGTCTCAAGATGGCAGACAACATTCTAGAGCATTTTCACCTTCGCGAGCGCGAATATTACATGCCATACCAGCTCTCTGGTGGCCAACAGCAACGCGTCGCTATTGCTCGCAGCCTCATCTCCAATCCAAGCATCATCCTTGCCGATGAGCCAACCGGCAACCTCGATAGCCGCAGCAGCCACATCATCATGGAAGAGCTCCAGGAAATTCACTCCCTCGGCAATACTATCATCATGGTTACGCACAACCCCGCCCTCACGACTTACGCCACTCGCGTTATTAATATGCTAGATGGCGAAATTGATACCGATATCAAGACCGTAGCCGACCAAGACTTGCCAAAGCCTGGCGACCCAGAAAAAATCTCCGTACGCATTCTCTCCAAGAAGCGCCCAGTCGAGCTCGAAGTCGACTCCAAGACCAAGGTCGTCGTTACCGGCAAGAACGTCACAATCGAAGATTCTTCCAAGCCAAAAGCAAACGAAGAGCCAAAAGAAGAAACCGACAGCGAAGAGCATAAGATTGAAGTAAAGAAAACAAGCAAGAAACCCGCTGCAAAACCAGAGAAAAAGCGCAGTCGCGTCGGCAAAATCCTCGACAAAGCAAAATCCAAGAGCAAATCAAAGAAGAAAGAAAAGGAGTCCTAAGTCATGGCATTACTCTTAAATACTCATTTCCATCTTGCCATCGACAGCCTCCGCCAAAACCGTGGCCGCACCTTCTTGTCTGCTCTCGGTATCGCAATCGGCGTCGCTTCTATTGTTCTGATTCTTTCTCTTACTGGCGGCATCGATCGCTTGATTAGCACGAATAGCAATAAGGAATATGCAAACCTCATCCTTGTCCGTCCAAGCACGACCAAGTCCGTCACAGACAATATCATCGATGAACTTACATCTAATAACCAATACGTAAAATCCAATCTCACCCTCGAGGATGTCGAAACAATCAGCAAAATCAAAGAAGTTTCCGCTGTTGCCCCACTCGCAATCTCAAACTCTGCTATTACCGTCAATGATCGCGTCCATCAAGGCACTAGCATCGTCGCAACCAATGCCGACCTCGAGAAAATTCTTGGTCTACACATCAAGAACGGTCAATTCCTCGATTACAGCCTCCGCGAAAACGTTGCAGTTATTGGCTACGATATCGCCACTCAGATGTTTGGCGGCACCGAAGCTATCACAAAGACTTTCAGCTACAATGGCCAACAATTCATGGTCGTCGGTGTTCTCGATAAGGTAGAAGATCCAATCAACTTCAACGGCGTAGATCTAGACAACTCAATCCTTATCAACATCAAATACGCCAGCACTTTTGAATCGTCTATTCAGATTCAACAGATCAACGTTCGCACAAATACTACTGACGACGTCGCAAAGGCTGTCGACTCTATCAATTCTGGCCTCGCAAAAGCCAAGAATGGCGACCAAAGTTTTGAGCTCATTACCGGCGATACCAACCTTCACCCAGCTGGCTCTCTTCTCTCTATTATTTCCAGCATGCTTACATTGGTTGCCTCTATTTCCCTCATCGTAGGCGGTGTTGGCATCATGAATATTATGCTCGTATCCGTCTCTGAACGCACTCGCGAAATCGGCATCCGCAAAGCCGTTGGCGCCTCTGCAAGCAATATCCTCCTGCAGTTCCTTTTCGAGTCAATCATCCTAAGCATTCTCGGTGCATTAATGGGCTTCATTCTTGGCTATATCTTCGCCTTCCTGATTTCCCTCATTACGCCATTTGCGCCACACATCTCTTGGGAAATCCTCGGCATTACCGGCGCCGTATCGATTATTGTCGGCGTAATCTTTGGTATTTACCCAGCGATTAAGGCTGCAAGTAAAGACCCAATCACAAGCTTAAAGTTCTATCGCTAAAATGCAATCAACAAAAAATATCTCCCAATCGGGAGATATTTTTTGACTTAGCGTTTAGGCCGCCATATCCATTTCTTCGCCATTGTCTTCTTCGGGTTCCACTACTGGAGCGGACTCTACGAGACCATATTTCTCCAATAACGGCGAAAGCGTATTGGTCTGAGCTGGTCCATAGCTTGACATGTTACGATGATCTACCTTGTAGCGACCATCGATGGCAATCCTACGATAGTGATCATCGGCCGCATTCCATTTTTCAATAGTATCTTTTAGATACGCCAAATCGGCATCAGATAGAGTCTCACCGTTCTTCATAGCCGTTCGACGAAGCTCATCGTCGCTTAAATCGATAACAGTAGTCTCGGAATCGAATTTAATTGGCTGGAATTCAGGAGCATCTTCACCATCCTCTGGAGAAGAGCTGCCACTCTCGCTCGGATTTGGAACGATACGAATTCGAGGCTGAGCAGGCGCTTCTTCAGCATCCCCGTCCGAAGATTCACTGTCAGATTCAGGATTACTGCCACCCCAACTATCGTCAAATGGGCTTTCCGCGTCATCATCACTCTCGGACGATTCCGGCGCACTACCACCAGGACGTCTTTCTGGGCCACCCCCTCCAGCATTACCACCGCCATCATGAGTATTCGGCTCTTCACCTGCGCTCTCTTCTGGTGGAGCTACACGATTACCGTCATCATCTTCCCAGTGCGTGCCAGGTCGACCATCTCTACTCCTAAAACGTTTCCCCGAAGATTCTTTTCCAGAGCCCAATGGGAATAATTCTTCGCCAGGGTATGTAAGTACGAAGAATGGCATATCGGCCTGTCCTCGAGCAATTTCTCTCGTCAAATGCTCGATTACATCATACTGGGCGACTGAGCTTTCGGCCAGCGTAGTGACAGTGTCAGGAACTTGACCATCACCACCAAACGTCAATACAGAGCTTGTATCCATAAGACCAGACGCATCCATGCCCTTATTAACAACAAGCGAAATATTGTCGAAATGGCGCCCATTGATAATATCCGCAAGGAAACCATTCTGGCCAGATAAATCTGGTGAGTAGGTACCATTAGATTCAACAGCAGGGAGCCATATTTCCTTACCGGCTACCTTCGCAATGAAGCCAAAGTCTTCTGAACTCATCGAGCTGAGATCATAACTCTCGCCTCCGCCAAATGAGGTACCAGAGACTTGCGCATAAACACCGCGATCTGGGCTATAGTAGCCACGCAACTCATTGCCATCAGAATAACTCGTGCCATTATTGAGCCAGTTCGAGCGATAACCTTGCTGGCATCCTTCAAGCGCTTCGCTAGTAGACACTTGCGTCTCAGTCTGAACAATCTTATCCTGACCACGCACAATGGTATACCTAGGATCATTCTCATATTGCTTAACCTGAGCAGATGAAAGTTCAGCATTCCTATGTAATATAGCATCATAGTTATCGATTTTCTTAAGACCAGCTAGACCGGCTAGGAATGTATTCTTAGCATCTGGACCATTCTGGAATAGTTCATGGCCCGATACCCTACTCGATATCTGATTTATACCAGTTTCTGCAAGACCTACCGTATCTTCCCTTACCATGGCTATGGCCTCTTGGACGCCGACCTGAGCAATGCCAGATATGACTGCCGAGATCCCAGCTGAACGCAATTTACGATTACGCTTCAATTTACGATAGACCTTATCTTTTGCCGTGATGTCAGTTTCAAGTTTTTCTTTAGCATCAGTAATAGCATCTGCCAACTTCGTATCAGCGCCACCATCAATGCCAAGCTCTCGCATCCTAACTTCCGCTCTCGCCACAGCCAAATCAAGCCGCATACGTCTTTGGCTCACCTGCCCCTGGTCTTCACCGGCTTTTTCACCGTAAGAAATGAAGTTGATGCCTTCTCTATCGCTCATCTTAATGGCAGTATCGGCTTTAGCAAACGCCTTCACGATGGCATCGCTATCACCAGACTCCAAAGCCTTATCGATATCACCGACGAGTACCTCGGAATCGGTCATCTCATACTGCGTCTCTTTGAGCTTTCGCTCGCCTTCTAGCTGTCTACGAAGGATATGGCGAGACAATCTCTCTTTGACGCCGCCTCTAGCCTCAAACCTTGAAGGATCAACCGCATCCGGATTAAAGCCCTTCGCCATCTTAGCGTTCTGAGCAGCCCTGTCGCTTGCCGTACGGACCCCTTCTCTAGAGGCGCCAAACACGGCAGCCATGCCCATACCTACAGCTAGAGGAACCACGGCTGGCGCAAACGTAGTACCGACAACAACGGATCCAGCGGCGACCAACGCAGCCCTCAAAGGCATCTTACTATAATTGAACGCTGTACCCGCTGCAGTAGCCAAGATTTCTGGAGGTATAACTTTTCCAACAGGTGACCGCAACAGTCTATCCGTAATCTTCTCGACAGCAGTAAGGTGCTCCTGGCTACGAACATCCGCGCGAGCTTCGCCGTTGACAAAGCGGAAACCGGCCATAACATCGGCCATAGACTTTCCATGTTCGGCACGGTCGCGGGCTGCTTCAGCAACGGCAAGATAGTTATCAGCCATTAACGCATCTGGATTGCCACCAGCTTGCGCCAATTCCTGTTTCAAGGTGCCGACCGCATCTTCAAAGGATTTCTTGTTGCCATCCTTAGCATACTGCTCAATCGCATCATGAAGTGTTCTTGTAGCTTTTGCTTCAGCGCTATCAGGATCAGTTTCTTCCTCGTGGCGCTTACCTTCCTCGTCGACCCAGTAATGCTTAACGACTTCTCGCTTATTGCCATTTTCATCCTCTACAGTATCGATACCATACGTATCCATCTTTTCGCCCGCTTCGGTATGGATAAGCCTATGCTCAAGCCCTTGTACATATGCCTGAACAAATTGATCTAGCCCAGCGCCTTTCGACCAATACTTATCTGGTACCGCAGTGCCTTCACCCCTCTGCTTTTCCTGAATTAATTCATAGGCTTCTTTCTCGTAGTGTGCAACTCTAGCACTATGGAACATGCTTTCAAATATGAGTTTATAGGCGGTACGAGCAAATGGTATCCATTTTAGCTTTTTAGCCATTTCGGCCGACTTCATACCCATCATTTCTTTCGCCAACAACTTCGCTACTTGGCGAGCATCTTTTTCGCGGTTCAAGTTTACGGCTACAAGAGGATCATCGACTTCGTGAATTCCTGGCTCTTCTTCGCCCTCCTCTTCGCCTTCTTCTTCCTCCTCTTCCTCTTCTTCACCTTGGCCGGCATAATATTCATCAATCAATGCCTGAAGTTCTTCGGCGGTCATATGCTCAAGGTCATCATATTTAAGACCTTTGACTTTCTGAATCCAGACCGTCATATCTTCGTTCCCACCAATCTGACCTAATAGTTCATGCTTCAGCTTCTCTTGCTTCTCGGAGGAATCTTCAGTTTCGGCTGCATTATATTCATCAATCAAAGCCTGAAGTTCTTCGGCGGTCATATGCTCAAGGTCATCATATTTAAGACCTTTGACTTTCTGAATCCAGACCGTCATATCTTCGTTCCCACCAATCTGACCTAATAGTTCATGCTTCAGCTTTTCCTGCTTCTCGGAGGAATCTTCAGTTTCGGCATCATCTTCTTCATCTTTACCCTCCATCTTGCGCAACTTTTCCACTAGTTGCGGAACCTTATCTGGATGGTCCTTATACCACTGAAGCTCTTCCGGATCTACTTCCCCACCATTAGTCTTCTTGCATAATTCTTCGAGCTCGTCAGGATGCTCTTTGTAGTAATCAATTAACTTCCTATCAAGGTCTTCTTCTGTTTCTTCTGTTTCTTCAGCTTCTTCGCCGCCAGCCGCAGCATCAAGTACATCTGCTGGATTACTCTCAACGCGAGTATTATTTTCAAGCAGGCCAATTCTCCTTGCCCAATCCTCATTACTCTCGCCTTTATTTCTTGGATTTTCTTTAACAAAATTGAGCTTTTCTTGCTTCGTCATGTTATCCCAGACGCGATCAGAAACTTCCTCTTCGCCCTTCATGTAAGCCTCAAGAGAAGGAATGCCTACACGCGTACGCCATTCCGCATCCGTCTCATCAGAACCGTCTGGATGAATATTTTCAACCGAATAAGTACCGTCTTCGTTTTGAACTCTTCTAGTACTCTCGCGCGGGAACTCTTCGCTTTTTTCGCGAACCATTCTTTCCCACGCCGCACGGCGACTATATTGCTCGCCGTTTTCACCCTTAATTCTTGGGTGATAATCTACGTGATATCTAGTCTGCGCACGATCGCTCTCACCCTCGAGGTCATTTAGAGGGTCATAATTATCGCCGCGCTTCGCCATCGCTTCCATTTTCTTGCGATATTCATCGGATTCGTCCGGTTCGTCACCGGTATCTTCATGGTAATCGGATTTTTGGAATGGTGGCCAGTTCTGATCCCATTCGCCGCCATCAGCCTGGCCTTGAGATTCAGTTTTATTGTGTTTCCCTTCGCTCATCTAAAAGCCTCCAGATTACTCAGCGCTTTCTTCGCTATTTGCGTTTTCTTCGTATGCTTCCCTCAACGCATCAACATCAACGTTCGCGTTACCGCCGAGGTAAAGCAGCCTAAACTGCAACATCGTCTCAAGCGCAACACGCTCAAGGTCTACGCCACTGTTTTTCATGAATTCTGCAACTTGCTCGTCGGTAAAGTTTTCATCATCAAGCTTGTCGGCAAGCTCGATTGCCTTGTCTTCTGGCAATGCATTGATAGAAGCGCGGTCAATCTGGTCCAAAAGGCGCTCCATCATGTCAAGCTTCAATTGTTTACGGACGTCACCTTCTACGCCCAACCCTTTTTCATCGATTAGCTGATCAATGAATGTTTCAACATTTTCCATAAAAATTATGACCTCTCTTGTGTATATTTATCCTTATGTTAATAATAGCACATTACGCTCACGTCTAAAAATTCCCTTCCAGTGGCGATAACATCAGAAAAATGTTATAATAACAATCAATGAAAATTTTGGGAATCGAAAGCTCCTGCGACGAGACAGCCGCCGCCATTGTAGAAGATGGCGCTAAAATTTTGTCGAACGTCGTCGTCTCCCAGATTGATATCCACGCCGAATACGGTGGTGTTATTCCAGAAATTGCAGCCCGCTCCCATATTGAAGCCATCAACCCCGTTCTTCATAAAGCCTTTGCCGACGCCAATCTTACAATCGACGACATCGATGCAATCGCTGTCACTCATACGCCGGGTCTCGTTGGTTCACTCCTTGCCGGCACTCTGGCCGCCCGCACCCTTGCCGTCCTCCACGATAAGCCTTTCTACCCTACCCACCACCTAAAGTCACACATCTATGCCAACTGGCTTAGTGGCTACCAGCCAGAATTTCCACTTCTAGCTGCTGTCATTTCTGGCGGACATACGCAGATTATCTATATGGAGCGCCACGATCATTTTGAAATCATCGGCACCACCCGCGATGACGCCATCGGCGAGTGCTTCGACAAAGTCGCCAAAATCCTCGGCCTCCCCTACCCTGGCGGCCCAGCCATTGCCAATGCGGCAAAAAACGGCAATCCCACCAAATATCACTTGCCAATCCCAAAGGTCGACGGCCTCGATTTCTCATTTAGTGGCATCAAGACCGCAGTCCTTCGCGCCGTCCAGAAAGAACTCAATCTCCCAATCACCACGCCTTCCTACGAGCTTCAAAAGCATCTTTCCGAGCAGCAAATCGCAGATTTTGCAGCTAGTTTCCAGGCTACCGCTGTAGATATCCTCATCAAGAAACTCAAAAAAGCCGCCGAAACCCATCCCGCCAAATCTGTACTACTAGCCGGCGGCGTCTCCGCAAACCAGCTACTGCGCGAGGAGCTCAAAAAACACTTCGAAAAGACCCATAAAGTCTACTTCCCAGAGCCGAAATTCAGCACCGACAACGGCGCCATGGTAGCTTCCGCCGCCTACTTCTCTATCCAATCTGGCGAAAAGGCATCCGACCCCTATCAGCTAGATATTTCACCACGCTCAGTCATTCGTTAGTTGTTCAGGACATATAAAAACCGTGTCCAAAATGCTATAATTATTTTAATGATTTTAAGTGAGTCTAATCTTGCTGTCCGCGAAAAACTCGCCAAGTATTCCAACACGAATCCTGACGATTGGTTTTTGTGCCTAAAAGCCCGCTACGGCATGGCGGCCTCCTACAAAGCCATCCGCTCCGAACTCGGTTCCGGCGAGGTTATCACTCCCCCATATACCTGCATCACCTCTGTTAATCCAATCATCGTTGCCGGCCTAAAGCCAATTTATGCCGACATCGACCCACAAACCCTCTCAATCACCGGCGCAGACAAACTCGTAAGCAAGCGTACTCGCGCAATCGTCGTCCAACATACTCTCGGTATCATCAACCCAGAAATCCAAAACATTGGTAAAATCTGCAAAGATACCGGCATTATGCTCGTCGAAGATTCCGCCCACTGTCTTGCTCGCATGGCACTAGACCATAAAGGCCGCCCGATTGCGGACATCTCCGTCCACTCTTTCGGCGTCGAGAAAGTCCTCCAAAACACCAAATTTGGCGGCGCAATTTTCGTAAATCCACGCCTAAAAGAGCGCAACCCAAAACTTTACGAAGCAATCACCTCTAGATTAATTAATCTCCCAGAGGTTCCCCGCTCCCTCGATTTGAAAATTCGTGCTTATCGCACGCAAAATGCCATTTTGCAGCGCGTCCCAAATGCAATGAAATCCGGTTTTCGCAATATTATGCTAAAAACCAAGACTTTTGAGCCGGCCGTAAAGCCACTCGAGCAGGCAGCTGATCAGGATATAGAATACGCAATCACTCCATTCGTCAGCGAAACAATCCTAAAGAACATCACTTCCCTCCCCTCTGATTACCGACGCCGCGAACAAAACGTTGAGATTTATCGCAAATATCTTAAAAACGCCACTTATTTCCATATTGTTTCCAACAAAAAGGAACCATTGTTGGCATTCCCTGTAGTTTTTGAAGACACTCACCGTGCCACTGAAGCCTACAACGCATTGGCATCCTCAGGATATTTTATCCGACGCTGGTATTCACCACTTCTCTACCCTGGCCCAGTCGACAACCGCTACTATTCATACAACTCAAAATCTTGCCCTGTATCCGAAGCGATCCATCCACGCATTTTATGCCTACCAACAAATCTCAGCACAAACGACACGAAAAAAATCATCAATATTCTCTATCCAGTGCAAAACCATGTGGAAAACTATCGCAAAACTGTGGAAAACTCCCTGTCAAGCACCAAAAAAACATCCAAAAAAGCCTAAAAATATCACAAATCGCATAAAAATCCGCAAAAAACGCGGATTTTTTTGAAATTTCGGCCATAAAACCGCAAAAAAATTCAATTTTAGCCTAAAAACATGAATTTTTCGCAAAAAATAAAAAAATTTCGGAAAAACCACTAAAAACCTGTCAAGACTTGACGCAATCTTTAAAAAAAATAAAATTTCGCGCAGCGAAATCAAAAATTTTTTTTAAAAAAAGACTATTTCCCTATTTATCGAACTTATCCAGATCAAAAAGCGGAGTTTTCCCCTCATCCATCACTTTTTGGGCCTTTTTTAGCAACTTTTCCAGCCCAACTTCGCTATTCGCGGACCCAATATGCACAGTTTTTACCACTTCCCCACCCTGTTTCCAGCAAACCTGCACGCCGGTCGCGCCAGATCCAGTCTTAAATTTTCGGATAAAAGCCATATTACTTATAATTATCCACATTTTCCCCATTTTTTCCAACATCCCAGCTTTACTATTACCTCTTATGCTTAACATCCTCTTGCATTAGCAACCCGCTTACGTTAAAATAGATATAACAAACGAAGAAATTGCGTTTGGGACAAAGTACGTAAGGTGTAAAACAATTTAGATAATATTTCATGGATTCCGTCAAATTCCACGTGGAATTTTGATGGTATTTTTGCATTTTTCACGTGGAAAACACGTGATTTTTTACAGTTCAAAAGATGACAACTGTAAAAATCTCCAAATTCGAACTTTAGGAACTGTAAAATTTCCACGTAAACTCAACTATTTAACTGTAAAAGCGACCGAAAGGGAACTGCAAACCAACTGTTTTTACAATTAAGGCAACTAAGTGTAAGCCCGAAAACAGCTGTGCAATATAGACACTCCCGAAGCGCCCCATCCAAAAACCCAAATAAACACTTGACAATAAGGGGTAAAATTCCGTCTAACATGCTATAATTAACATTATGAAATTTAGTAAAACCTACGAGCCGAATCAATACGAGCCAGACGTATACGCACTCTGGGAAAAATCCGGCGCATTCAAGCCAAAACAAGACAAAGACAAAGATCCTTACACAATAGTCATGCCACCACCAAACGCAAACGGTAATTTGCATATTGGTCATGGCCTAACTATTGCATTACAAGACATCCTAATCCGTTATCACCGCATGAAAGGCGAAAACGCCTGGTATATCCCTGGCGCTGATCACGCCGGCTTCGAAACCTGGGTAGTCTACGAACGCAAACTCGAAGCAGAAGGGAAGACCCGCTTCGATTTTACGCGAGACGACCTCTATAACCAGGTCTGGAGCTTCGTATACGAGCAACGCGGCAATATGGAACTTCAAATCCGCGCACTAGGCGCATCCTGCGACTGGTCCAGCCTCACTTTCACCCTTGATCCTAAAGTTATCGACACCGTTTACGGAACGTTCAAGAAACTCTGGGACGACAAACTCATTTACAGAGGTGAAAAACTCGTAAACTTCTGCACCAAGCATCAAACCGCCTTCGCAGATATCGAAGTCACTCACAAAGAAGAGCAGGGTACGCTCTGGCAAATCGCATACCCACTCGTCGAACCAAAAGCCGGCTACACCGAGCTTGTAGTCTCTACTACTCGCCCAGAAACCCTTCTTGGTGATACCGCAATCGCAGTAAATCCAAAAGATAAACGCTACAAAGATCTCGTAGGTAGCATGGTAAAACTCCCTCTAACAGAAAGGGAAATCCCAGTAATCGCTGACGAGCACGCCGACATGGAGTACGGTACCGGTGTTGTAAAAATTACACCAGCACACGACCAAAACGACTTTGAGGTTGCTCAGCGCCACGATCTCCCAATGATTACCGTCATTGGCTTCGATGGCAAGATGAACGCGAACGCCGGCTTCAACTACGAAAACCTTACCACTAAGCAAGCACGCATAAAGGTCCTCGAGGCGCTCAAGACCCAAGAGCTCCTCAGAGGCGAAACCCCAATTACCCACGCCGTAGGCCATTGCTACAAGTGCGACACCAGAATCGAGCCACTCCTCAAGGAACAATGGTTCGTAGACGTAAAGCCTCTAGCAGAACGCGCCATCAAGGTTCTCGAAGAAGGGAAGATTAAATTCCACCCAGCTAGCAAGAAGAATGTCCTCATCAACTACCTAAAGCAGCTCAAAGACTGGAATATCTCCCGCCAAATCCCTTGGGGCATTCCTATTCCAGCTTTCGTAAACGTCGATGATCCAAAAGATTGGATTTATGACACTCGTGTAAGCGAAGAGGAAATCAAAGTTAACGGCAAGACTTATCGCCGTGACAACGATACCTTCGATACCTGGTTCAGCTCAGGCCAATGGCCATACATTACTACCAGCGACCGCCCAGAGCACTATCCTACATCTGTCATGGAAACCGGTGCCGACCTCTTATTCCAATGGGTTGGCCGCATGATCATGCTCGGCCTCTACGTCACCGACGAAATTCCATTCAAAGACGTCTATATGCACGGCATGGTTCTCGATGAAAAAGGCCAAAAGATGTCCAAATCCAAGGGGAACGTCATTAACCCAATCGAAATCGTCAGCAAGTATGGTTCCGATGCACTTCGTCTCGGTCTCATCGCAAGCCGCTCCGCCGGCGTCAACCAGGCCTTCAGCACAAGCAAGGTAATGGCTAGCCGCAACCTATGCAACAAGGTTTGGAACATCTCCCGCCTCGTCCAAGATATCGTCGACAACAATCCAGTAGACAATGACAAGGTCGAGCTTAAGAACCTTGGCGAAGATTGGATTTGCGAACAAATCAATCAAACCAACAAACAACTACAGAAGCTCATCGAGCACTATCGCTTTGCAGAGGCAGGCGATCTCATCTATGACCTCATCTGGAACAAATATGCCGACTGGTTCATCGAATCCGAAAAGCTCTGGAAGAACACCAACTTGCTCAAGTCTACTCTCGAGCAAGTCCTCAAGATGCTTCATCCATTCGCACCATTCGTCACCGAGACAATCTGGCAGACACTCAGCTGGACCGAAGGTATGCTTATCGCCCAAGAATGGCCAAAGCCATACGAATACGACCAGCAAAAGGCCGACGATTATGCTGAGCTTATCGATATCATCTCGAATATCCGCAGCCACTACCAAAGCATCCCAGGCTCAGGCAAATATCCAATCACCTTCCACGACGATCCACTCATGTACGACAATCAGCTTCTTATCCAACATCTAACCAAAGCTCCGTGCGTACCAAAGATCAACCTCGAAGATGCTAAGGGCCTCCATCTCGCTATCCATAATCACAACGTTTACATCGATATTCCAAAGGATATCCACGAGAAGTACAAGAGTAACCTCGAAGAACGCATTCTAAAAATGGGTCAAGAAATCACAACCCTCGAAAAGCGCCTCGATAGCCCTAATTACGTCACCAAGGCGCCAAAGGAACTCGTCGAAGAAACGCGCAAATCCCTCACCGAAAAGAAGGAATTGCTAGCCAAGATGAAGTCCGAGCTAGAGCTAATCTAAAAGAGAGCAGAGAAGAGGGCCGTGAAAATACGGCTCTCTTTTTATGCTTACTTGACTTTTTAATCAAAATATGCTACAATGATACTAGTCGACTAGATTCGGCTAGTTTTTTCGCTACATACGGAAAAATCGGTATAAAAGGGGGTGTTCTTTATGAAACAGGAGACAATCATTGTTCGCCCCGGCTCTGGGGAGATCAAGATCTTTTTCAATGAAAATCTCTACGACGTCACCAAAGAGAAGCTCGTCACAGAAATCGACGCTTGCAAGCTGAACGGCACTATCGTTGGTGCAGATCTGGATTATCTCGACAGCGGTATCATTACCCTTATCTACAATCCTACGAAACCCAACATGGGCGCACCTCGCGCTGAAGCTTCCGCTCGCGACATCGTCGAATTCATTGAATCCTGTACAGTGGAGTCTTAACGCAGACTCCACTTTTTCTTGCTCCAAAACCGCCTCCCACCTCTTGACTTTCTATTCCGTTTATGCTATATAAAACCATAGGGTATCTGCAAAAACAAACACTAAAAAACACGCGAGGAATCATGAGTTTTGAATCCAGTTTTGACCGGCAGTATGAACGCGAACAGCGCCGCCAAAACGAACAGCTAACCAAACGGCTCGAAGCAGCCGCAGCCCGTAACACTCCTGACTTGAGCGAATTCAAAGGCTCCCCAAAGCACCCAAACGTCGAACGCGACAAGAAATATGTTGAGGGCACCGAAAAACGCTTCACAGAAGAAGCCGGTTATCACGCCAAAGGCCTCGAACTCCTCATCCAGTACGGCATCGCACAGGGAAGATTACTCAGCGATCCGACCGCAGAATCCACTTATTTAACCGAGCCAATCTGGACTACCCGTTATGACGACATCAAGAATCGCGTCGATGCCGCCGCCACCGTCCATGCCGGCCCAGAAAGCAATTCCGCAGGCGAAGAAGCCGAACTCACTTTTGGCATCGACCTCACCACAAATCCAGACCAATCAGTTATTAGGCAAAAACTCCTCGTCGGCTCCAACGATCCAAACGTCGATTTTCCAGCCGGTTTTACGCAGATTGAATACTACAAAGATGCTAACGGCGAGCATGACAAGAAAACCTTCGTCCCGCGCTACTGCATCGGCATTAGCTCAGAAAGTGTAGATGATTATCTCGCCTCTGTCAGGACTGATCGAAATGGCATCTCGCAAATTCCGCCAGGCGCCAGCCTAATTCCGTCCTTCAAAATTCTCTACGAAATGTCACAGCAAAACGCCCTCTTTGAAAACCCGCTCTATGACAAAGTAGATAATGAAGAAGCTAGTGAAGAAGAGCAGCAAGCCCTTCATCAGATGGAGCTTCTAGATAACATCTACCTAAAAGAGCTAGACCGTCTCGCAAAGAGGCTTCCGCAGTGGGCTAATGCCGACTGTATGACCAAAGCCGGCACCTACGACATCGACAAAATTGCAAAGAAATTCATGACCGGTGACGAAAGAGACGAAACATTCGCCTCAATCATCGAAACCACTCAAGCCATCGCGGACGAATATGCCGAAAGCGACGACGGCGAGGGCAATCCAGATACAGACTATCTCAAAAAAGCCGGCGACGCTTTACGCCGCCGACCACGCAATAACCAAGCTATCGGTAGACGCGCCTCAAATATCGGAGCGCGCCTTAACCACTAAAAGGCTAGTTTATCTCTGATACTCTTAAACTCATCTTCTTTGAGCTGAAGAGTTCTGCCGTATTCCCAAGTCTCATCAAGAGGCATTAGATGAACATGCGCGTGCGGAACATCTGTACCGACAACCTTCATCACAACACGACGTCCTGTAACTTCTTCCATGTGCTGCGAGACCTTCTTTACTGATGCCCAAAGAGCATTCCAATCCTCATCTGATAGCTCGTAGATCTTGTCCACCTCTGCTTTTGGTACGACCAAAGTATGTCCCTTTGTCTCCGGGTTTATATCAAGAAAAGCATAGGTCTTTTCGTCTTCATAAATCTTGTAGGAAGGAATTTCACCATTGATAATCTTCGTAAAAATACTCGCCATAATCACTCCTTTTTCTCTATTATACAAAAAATGGCCGGAGCATTCACGCTCCGGCGCCAAGAGCCACTTAGTCGCGAATCAGTTTCAAGACCAGCTCATCGCTGCCTTCAACTCGACCAATCCAAACGCGGGTAGCTCTTCCGCGTAACCACACCGGCAGACCGATACGACTCTTCGAGTCAACCTTACGCACCGTCAAATCGGGATCACTCGTCGTCTCGTTAAAAGGAGCAATGTAAATCAGCTCATTGCTCTCCTCAGTCGCATATACGACAACCTGCATCGCCGGCTTGACGAACTTGCCGAGGCAAATTCGCCCCTGCTTGTCGATGTTACTACCATTCGAAAATCTCATGGTTCTACCTCCCATCAAAGAACTTGCACTAACGCATAACTATATTATAACATAAAACGACATCAAAATCAATAAGACGACCGTGTTAAACTATCTATATGAAAACACTTGTGCTTGCAGACCGTCGCCCAAACATTGACCTAGTCAAAACCATTCACGACGAGAACATCGAACTCGTCATTTCTCTGGGAGACTTTGCAAGGGAAGACCTCCTTCCGCTAGAGCAGGTCAAACACATCCCAAAAATCGGCGTCTACGGCAATCACTGCAGCGGCAACTACATGGAAGAGCTAGGCATGCTAAACCTTCATAGCGCCACTTGGCAATTTGGCGGCAAAACCTTCGCCGGTCTCCAAGGTTGCGTCCGTTACAAATCCAACCCTCTCGCCATCATGTATACGCAAGAGGAAGCCTGGCAGATTCTCGCCAACTACCCGCGAGTGGATATTTTTATCACGCACTGTCCACCACGCGGCATTAACGATGAAGCAGAAATTGCCCACCAAGGCTTTGATGCTTTACTAGATTACATCGACAAAAAGCCGCCAAAAGTTCTCCTTCATGGCCACACCTATCCAGATGAAGAAACCATGGTCCGCCAGCACGGCCAAACCCGCATCGAATACGTTTCCGGCTATCGCATTATAGACCTATAAAAAGCAGCTATAAATAAAATCGCTCAGATTGGTAGTTTCTTCGAGTGAAGCGCACCTAATGGGTGAGCGAACGAGAAAAACTGCCAAGATGAACGATTTTATTCTGGCGGAAGCGAGAGGATTCGAACCTCCGAGACATTTCTGCCCACACGATTTCGAGTCGTGCGCCTTCAACCACTCGGCCACGCTTCCACCTCTTATTCTATCACAATCTTATCCCTAATATGTATGGTTATCAGTAACTGCCCATCCGGCAACGACACCGCATCGAATTATTCCAAGGTTCCGAACTCATCACTCAACTATAAAGACGTCTTCAGTTGGTTACTAAGTCACTAATCATTTTTCGCCCAAAAACCGTTTAGAGCGCCTCTCATGGCGCCACAGGCCCTATTTTAAGAAGCCGTTAATGATTTGCGACTCTGCTTGTCTTCGCGATAAACCTAGCGTCATAAGCTTTGTCAGCTGATCGTTCGCGATTTTACCAATCGCCGCTTCATGAATCAATTCCGCGTCCACGTTCTGCGCATCAAGCGCTGGCTCTGCATTCACGCGCGCCTTATCCATAATAATCGCATCACATTCCGAATGGCCGCGACATTTTGCAGAACCAATAATATGAGAAGAGAAGTTCTGCACCGAATAATCCTGCGCTACCGCACGCGAAACAATATCCACCGTCGAATCATCGCCATTGAGCTTCACCACTATCTTACTCTCGGCAAGCTGCTTTCCATGCGTAAACAGACGCTCTTTAATCACGACATGCGCATTCTTTCCAAGTTCCGCCTCAGTTGTTCGTCTGGCCGAATCTACTCCTTTTATCTGCTCCATTAGTAGCTCTGCGCTACTGCCGTCGCTCAAGAACAATTTCGTTGTAGGATTCAAAATCTTACCAGCGCCCGGCCCAATTCCGCAATGCTTCTCAATGTAATAAACCTTAGAATTTTTACCGACATAGAAAGTATGAATGCCGTCATGTACAGAATCATCTGCGCCACAGTTGTAAATCCCGCAGCCCGCAATAATCGTCACTTCACAATTATCACCAATGTAGAAGTCATTATAAACCGCCTCTTTTAGGCCACTTGCGCTAATAATCACCGGAATATGCGCAATCTCGCCTCTAGTATTATCCTTGATGTGAATATCAATGCCGCTCTTGCCTTGTTTTGGCGTGATGTCTATTTTATCGGAACTATGGCGCCCAATCGACTTTCCATTTACGCGGAAGTTGTATGCGCCCTCCGGAATCCCAGTCACGCCAGACACTTCGCGCATCAAATCGCGTTCAATCTTATCTAGGTCCATCATTTTACATCCCCCATCGCGGCTAGAACTTTTTCACTTTCTCCGTCCAAAGCAACTTTCCCGTCTTTTAACACAATTATGCGATCAGCCAATTTCATAATGCGTTCTTGGTGCGAAATAATTAAAATTGCTCGCTCTGAACTATTTTTGTGCATATCCTTGAACACTTTTATGAGATTATTGAAGCTCCAAATATCAATGCCGGCTTCCGGCTCGTCAAAAATTGTTAACATCGCATTTCGCGCAATCACCGACGCAATTTCAATGCGTTTCAGCTCACCACCAGAAAGGGAACTATTTATCTCCCGCTCCAAATATTGCTCGGGTTCAAGGCCCACTTTTTCCAAAAAGCTATCAACCTTCGGCGGGTTCTCATCCAAAAACGCCTCGCCACCAGTTACAGCAATCTGTAATAAGTCCCGCACTGTTAAACCCTTGAAGTGCACCGGCACTTGCAGGGAATAGGCAACCCCCATCCGCGCCCGCTCTGTACAATTTTTGTCCGTTATATCTTCGCCGTCAAAGATAATCTTTCCATTGCTGACTGTTTCGACTCCAGCAATTATCTTTGCAAGCGTAGACTTACCACTGCCATTCGGCCCAGTAATCACCACAATCTCGCCCGGCTTCACCGAAAAAGTTACGTCATCCAAAATCTTCTGCGTCTTGCGACCCTTCTTGGCTTCAAACGTAACCCCTTCGAGTTTCAACATGGCACAGCTCCTCTGTTTTATCTCTATAATTCTAACACAAAAAGCCGCACCCTAAGAGATGCCGTCAACCTAGCTCTTGTCTTGGAATTCTAGGATTTTCTCGAGCACCTGTACCAACGATCCATTTTTCACACAAGTATATAACTCGCCAGACACGAACCTATCCGCACGAATAATCTTCGTCAGGGCAGTGCACGCCTCCTCGTAGGTATAATCGGCAATTTCCTTATCTTTAATCTTTTCGAAATTATCAACGTAATTCAAATCGAGCAACTCATTTTCGTATAAGTAGCTAATAAATTCCGACAGCTTTTCGCCCGGGTACGACTCCGGAATGATAATATCCCCAGTCGTACCTGCCACCGTAGTACAAGCCTCCGGATTATTTTTTAAATCATCAATTGTGGCAATCAAAATATCTTTGTCGAAAGTTTTCTCGTTCATTTCTTCAAGTATTTTTCCAAATAGTTAAGTGACGTGCCATCCTCAATGCGCGCGTTCATAATTGCGTCTTGATCAACCATTATTTTTCGCGCTATCTCTAGGCTAGTATCTTCCGAAAGACCATATCGCCTAACCAGAACTTTGCGATATTCCTCAGGATGTTTCTCGTAATAATTGTCTGTACCTTCTTCAAAATCCAAATTCGCATCCAGGCAATCGTCCATAAAAGCATCGACATCTGCATCATACACATCTTCCCAAGTCGCATCTTTCGGCAAATCGTAACGACGCAAATATTCATTCTTTATCTGTTCATCAAGCATCGAAACTACTAGTTCATTAGACCGTCCCGATCCAATCTTCGAATCAACTACCCTCAAAAATTCAGCTGGCGCCCTCAACAACATACCATCCAAAGTGGCATTTTCTGGCATTTTTTCGGTACTCGCAGCAATTTTCCTTATTTTACTGATGTAGGTTGGCTCATAAGTTGGCACTTTCTCAGACGAGGCCGATACGGAATCATCATTTTTCTCGACCGTAGTTACAGGGCCCTTAGTAAGCGTCTCCCACGGATTGCTCGTCTTACCCCCATCTCCAGTATCGCTTGGCTTTTCTACCCGGTTGTTATTTTGCCTAAATATCTTTCCAAACATATAATGACGCCTTTTTCTAACATTATACTAAAAGTATTTCGTAGAAAAAAATCGTCAGTATTTTGAGGATAAAAATGTCTAGAAGGGTATTTTGAAGACAAAATCGTCAGTATTTTGAGGATAAAAATGTCTAGGAGGGTATTTTCTTTTCAAAAATATTTCGTAGAAAAAATCGCCTAGATTGGTATTTTCTCTCTTTGAAGCGCGACTCATGGTCGAGCGAGAAGAGAAAAATGCCAAAATAGACGATTTTATCACGAAATATGGTATGCCCGATACGATTCGAACGTACGACCTTCAGCTCCGCAAGCTGACGCTCTATCCAACTGAGCTACGGGCACATATGTGGATAGTACCCACTTAATGTAAGTACTTGTCCACCGTCAAAGATTAAAAGATCATCGCGCATCCATCGCTTTCAGCGTGATGTTCCATATTATAGCACATTTCTTCCAGAGATGGTATACTATTTTTATCATGGCAGAAATAGAGAAGAAATCCGGCATCAAACCAAAACTTCAAAAAGCCAAGGCGAAATTCCTCGCTTCTTATTACAGTAATCCAGCAAAAGACGTCAGAATCATCGCCGTAACAGGCGATCATGGTCGCGATATTACCGCACATTATCTCCAGAATATCCTCAAGAGCAAAGACCCAAAAACTGGTCTTATTATCGACCCAAAGTCCACATCCGACCTCTATAAACAGCTCTACAAAATCTGGCGTACCGGTGCCGACCATGCAGTTATTTCCGTAGATAGCAACGGCCTCGCCAATCACTTATTCTATGGCTTACCAATCTATATTGCCGTTCTTACGGACTCCACAGAACCAAAAGCCGTCGCTACGATTACATCAATGTCCGCCCCAGCAGAGGAGGCCAAAGCGATCTTATTCAATACTCAGCCATACTTCAGCATCCTTAATCGTGACGATGCAAACTTCGACCTCTTTGCAAAATATCCAGCCAAGACTGCCACATTCACTTATGGTCATAGCCAAGATTCCGACCTTTGCATCAATCGCTTCAAGCTCTACAAGATGGGCACCGAAGCGAACATTACCTATAGCGGACAAAAGTTTGATATTGCTACCTATGCCACTGGTGAAGAATCTGCCCATTATATGGCAGCTGCCGCGCTAGCTGGCTTCGCCCTAGACTTCGACAAAGATGCCATCATCGATGGTATCGCCGACTACGAACCAACTAATAAATAAGGACCAATTATGATTAATCAGAAACTCATGGTTTCTGGTGCCGACTATTTTGCGGACACCTACGAAATCAACCCCTACTACACAGACAACGAAATCAACGTCGCCAAGGCTATGGCCGAGCATGCCGCTATCCTCGAATGCTTCAAAGAAGCTGGCATCGAGCTCATCAAGGTTGACCCGCCAAAAGATTGCCAAGACGGCGTCTATACTGCAAACTGGGCCCTCGTCAAAGATGGTGTCGCCGTAATGGCGCGTCTTCCAGAAGCCCGCAAAGCCGAGGAAGCCTACGCCAAAAAATGCCTAGAAGAGCAGGGCATCAAATGCGTCGAAGTTCCGGGCAATTATCTTTATTCTGGCCAGGGCGATTCGCTCCGCTGCGACAAGTATCTCATTGGTGGTCGTGGCTACCGCTCCGATCCAGAGGCACAACAATTCGCTGCCGAAACTCTCGGCCTCGAACTGGTCCAAGTCCATGCCAAACCACAGCTCAACGAGGATGGCACCCCGCATATTAACCCATTTACCAATCATGCCGACAGCTTCTGGTACGATCTAGACCTCGCCGTATCTGTTATAGATGAGCACACCATCGCATACTGCCCAGACGCTCTCGATGAAGAATCAAATAAAAAGCTCGAGGCCCTCACCGATCTCGACAAAATCAAAGTCGATTTCGAAGAATGCACCAAAGGCTTCGCCAACAACCTCGTCAGCACCGGCAAACATGTCATTATGTCCAACAAAGCGCCAAAACTTCAGGCCGAGCTCGAAAAACGCGGTCTTATCTGCCTAACCCCAGATGTCACCGAACTTAAAGAAGGCGGCGGCTATATTCGCTGCGTCAGTCTTTGGCTGAGCTAAAGAAACTATCAATATCGTCCTTCAACTCGCCATCTTGCATTTTTTGCGCCCAATTATTGATTGAGTTGATATTCAATTCATCAACCTTTATAACAGGGAAAATCGATACATAATTCTGCTGATTCGTATTCACCCTAAAGGCAAAGCTCGAATATCTGTCTTCTATCGCACCATTTGGATAATATTTTCCATCGACGAATGTTGTGACGGCGTCTCTTTCTGCCAAAATCTTGCTAAACGGATAGCTTTCGCCAAATCCGACATGATGATTCTTCGTCGCAGCATAACTACCGTCTGGACCCACCATCGCATAAATATCGCCATCGGCATAGAATATTCGCAAATCAATATAGTAATCCTCATAAAAAGGATAGTAGTTGCCATTCGCGTATTTGTAGTATCCATTTCTGCTAACTGGCATATACTGAAGATTGTCATCGACACTCGTTTTTACAAGTAAAGCATTATACATATAGATCGGGGCGGTCGTAGTCGAATCAAAGGTAATAACTTTCGCATTGGTCGACTCAGTATAAACCGTATCATCAGATATCGCCATCAGTTTTGGCTCCTCGTAATAATATTGTGGCGAGTTCAAACTACCAGGCTCGTACTTTTTATTTAATTGCTGCACAAGTCGCGCAGTATTGTCATTATTTAATAGCCCTCTCTTCTCGAGTTCTTTTTCAAAATCCTTTGCCGTTTTATACTCGGAAACCGTACGGCCATCGGGGCTATAATTGTACTTCAAATCATATAAAGCATTGCTGATTGGAATGCGAAAGACCACAAACAGGGCAGGAATAATCGGAAGAAGAATCATAATGTATTTCAGGGCTTTCGTAAAACCTTCATATCTCGAATTGATATATTTTCGCTGCGTAATAAACACACGTAACGGATTAACTATCAGGAACGCTAACGTCAACAATGTGTACGTCACCCTAGCGGCAAGAACAATCGCCAATGCTTCGCCAATATTATCCAGACCACTTGACCTACCATCCAAATAAGATTCCGCGGCTAGTGGAATAACAACTAGAATCAACAAACCTGTAGCCACTGCAAGGACGTATTCGATGGCTAACTCTTTTGATAGGGGTCTCACTTTCTTGTTCATAATATTCCTTATTTGCTTATGTTTATATAATAGCAGACAAAAAACGCGCCGGCCCCTAATGGGGTCGACGCTCCGGTCGTGATTAATTGTCCTCTATTCGCTATATTTCGAGCGAAGCAGCCTAATGGCAGGATACGTAGCGACGTTCAACATGTGCAACGCCATCATCTCGTCCATAAAGGACTTCAACTCATGCGTCGTCATACTGAACTTCTCCACGAGCAACGTCACATAGTCGGCATCGCCATCACGAGGAACCACCACTTTCCCCTCAAAGATGATAGATTCCTTTCCTCGCAGAACCATGTTACGCACCGTGACGGTTTTTACGCGATCATTACTGATTCGCTTCAAAACCAGCATCCCGCCGTCGTAGTCCTCGCTGAACGTATCGAGCGCCTCAATTGTTGGGCTATTCAGCACGTAGTCTACCCCCGTTTCGTCTGTGCCGATAACCACCAGGTCAGTTCGTTGGTCCTTTGCCCAACTCTTGCCCCTGAGCCTCTCAGAGACGCCAGTCAAGCAATCCTCCAAGCTCATCGCCTTGTGATCCTTATTTTCGTAACATAAGTGATAGAACTCGCCGTCCACTTTCGGACAATTTTTCTCACTCATAAAGAGCACCACCCTTCTTAGTCCAAACTTTGCCTACAAAAAGCAACCGAACTCTATATATTATATCACAGATGGCGCAAAAAGTCAATTAATCCCGTAAGTTACGACCGTACAATATCAAAGAAAATCAAAATCCACAAAATCCCACGCTGAACCCCATACATTATCAGACCCATCAACGCGGCAATCAGAAAGCCCGGCAAATATTCCGCCCCATATAAACCAAACGACCATATCGCAGCTGGAACTACATATACAAGATTCGCAAAAGGATAGAAGAAGCTAAAACCAGACACAAATTCTATCGAAACAAAAGAGAAGACCAAAGTACTAATCGCCCAGACCACAATTGCCCAAACACTAAGCGGATAAATTCCCGGAAACAGCTTCGGCAAAAGCAAAAAATCTACAACGTATTTAACGGCAAAGATCGCCCACAAGCCAAAGAAGCTCGCCACCGTAAAACCCGGAACCTTTTCTGGCTTCGGCTTCGGCCCAGCAGGCTTCGGCCGGTATTTCTCCGGCGGTTTATAACCTGATGCCCCTTTGGTCTTATCGTATGCCACTATTTCTTCTTTATTGCTTTCAAAGCTTTCTTAATTTCGTCTAGTTCGTAATATGGCTCTGGACCACCCGCACGCTCAATCGTTTTCTCATTACCTTTACCAAGGAAAAGCACAGTATCGCCACGCTTAGCCATCCTACAGCATTCCAAAATCGCCGTTGGACGATCAACAATCAAGAACAAATCGCGGTCAATTTTCTTACCTTGTTCCTTTGCGCCTTCGGCAATCATATTCAAGATTTCCATCGATGGCGTATCGCGGTCATCTTCCTCTGTTAGGACTACAATATCCGCATACTTACCAGCAATTTCGCCCATTGGTTTACGCTTGGACGGATCGCGACGTCCGCCAGCAGAACCAAACATCACAATCAAACGACCCGTCGTCGCCTTCTTCATATCTGGCAACAACTTCTCAAATGCATCTGGCGTATGAGCATAATCCATAATCGCCGTAAAGCTTTGACCATCGTCAATCTTCACCATGCGGCCTTCAACTTCGGTCAACGCATAAATACCGTCAGCAATCTCGTCGTCAGTTAGGCCAAGGCGCTTACCAACCGCCACGCAGGCGAGGGAATTGGAAACGTTAAACTGGCCAGCAATGCGCGTCTTAATCTTGAGGTTCTCAGACGGAATCACATATTCTACGCCATCCGGTTTCAACTTCACCTTGTCGGCTTTAAGCTTACCGCCCTTAATGCCGTAGGTCGTATATTCCTTAATATCAGTCTCAAAGAATTTCGCAGATGGGTCATCAGCGTTAATCACACCATAGCGAGCCTGTTTGAACAGTTTGCGCTTTGCATCACGGTAGCGCTCAAAGGTACGATGGTAGTCCAAATGCTCATGCGTTACATTAGTCATCACAGCGATATCAATCGGCACGCCAAGATCACGATGTTGCGCCAAAGCATGGCTTGTAAGCTCAAGTACAAGATATTCCGCGCCAGATTCCGCAATCGTTTTAATGCGCTCATTCAATAGCTTTGAATCGACCGTCGTCATATGCTCCATCTGTTCATGGATTTCATTGACACCCCAGCCCACTGTCGTCATTACGCCAGTCTTATGGCCAGCATTATTCAACATCTTCCAAATCATGAAGGAAGTTGTAGTTTTGCCGTTCGTTCCGGTCACGCCGATAACGGTCAGCTTCTTTGCCGGGAAGCCATATCGAGCACCCCAAAACGCAGCCTTACCTACGTGGTATGGAATTACTAAACTATCATAAAATGGAATTTTTTCTTTAAAGCTCATACTCTTATATTACCTTATCCTTTCCTAAAACTGGTCAAAAAACACTCTATCCTTATCATAATGCAATGGCTGCGCCTGCTCCTTCAGATCAATAATTATCATCTTTTTGCCTAGCGAAGTTTCCTCAATCTTCTTAATTTGATAATAGTACGTGTCCGCAAGCACTTCCGCTTCATTATATTCTTCGTCATAATATCCGTCCTCAATCGCCGAAAACCAATCAGCCGGATAATTATGATAGTCAAACACCCGATAATATCCCAACGGGTCGCGATTCACCCCTGTTTGTGCCCCAAAGAACACGTATTTTGCTACCGGGAACGATTCCAAATGATGCGCCATCACCGCCGAGAGACCACCTTCGCCCTTAATGATAAACGCCGTCTCATCAATCTCTTCGCGCGTCTTATAAATATCCGCCAAATCCTCCGCAATCATTCCAGACAAGAACTCATCATACCTATACTGGTCATTCAGCGCATTACCAAAACTCCAAGCAAAGGTCAGGGAAGAATAAATCAGCAAAACCACCGCCGCATATATCACGCCTTTTACCTTCACGGTCGTCTTTTTCGTAAGAGCATCGCCGCCAAGCAATAGCAGGAACAATGTAAACCCAAAACAAAGCCCAATAAATGACCTTCCATAAATCGGGAAGCTTTCCAGGGCAATATAGGCACCAAACGAAACCGGCAAAGACAATATTAGATAAAGGCAAGACAAAAGCACGCGCTTACGTCCACCTTTTTGCAAAAATGCTAGAACCCCTAACCCAAGTACGATTATCGCCACCAATATCCACCAATATGTCTTCATAGAATCGGCTACAACTCCGGCCGCCAGGCAGATATTACCCCAAATACCGCCAAGTATTTCCGAAAAGCCAAAAGCTGTTATCTCGCGATAATACTCTCCATCTTTTATTATCAGATAAAACAATAAGCTCACTACCACATAGCTAAAGACAAATGTCGCAATCTGCAAAACGCTACACTTTTTCTTGTTAATCAAATCCCGCGCAATCATCGCAAGTCCAAGCACCAAGAAAATCCCGCTAGCCGCCTGAAAACTCGACCACATTACGAGCACGCAGACCATCGTCGCAAAAAGACCTATCGAAAATTTAATCGGATCTTTAATGTTCTCAACAAACCCCTTGTTCCAAATCAAAACATATGGAAGCACACTCGCCATTATCCCGAGCGCCATACAAGGCGCATCAAACTTATACATCCATGCATTCATTACAAATGGACTAATGCCAATCATCGTCGTAATCAGTAGTAGCCAAAAATGCTTCTTCAAATTCACCGTCTCGCTAATAAATAATTTCACTAGCATCAAACTCACGCAGGCCATCATACCCATTGCTATAATCTGCGGAATCGGCGAAATATCAAATAAACTAAAGCTTTGGTTTAGGAAATAGGACAAAAAGCTCGAGGAAAATCTACCAAAATCATCATTCCAAGCCCCACCGTAAATCGATCGGTACAAATCGTCTACAAAAGTATAGTGGTCGCGAAGCAGGGTAATCATCGCAAGTAAATAAATAGCAAACAAAAAGAGGAACGGTTTATAGTATAGCTTTACTATTTCGCCAATACGGCGACATACGTTCCTCTTTGTCATGTATCTATGATAACACTAGTTATCTGATGCGATAATCTTCATCGCTTCTTTGGCGGCTCTGCCTAAGCGCTCGTCCGCCGCTTTGCTAGCCGGTTGAAAATCTTCACTCAGCTCCGCCAGAACAGAATCCTTCTTAGCGTCGGCAGGAGCGGCCGGCATAAAATCATAGATCCCGTTCTCTAAATCCATCTAGTTATTCCCAACCTTATATACAGCACCGGTAAACCAGACTTCGCCAGTCTTCTTGTCGCGGATTAAGTACATGAATGGCTTATCAAAAGTCATATCAATCTCTTCAACTTCGACATCCCATTTATACTCAAATGGATAACCACCGTCACCGAGACCACCACCAGCCGTTACTGCAGCAGCTTTAATGCCATCATTAGATAGCTCGATAGTGGCCACATGCCTCATATCTGCGATGTGCGCACCTTTGTCGCTCGTTAACTTCGACAAATCTGCCTTCTTGCCATCAAATACGTCTTTTACGCCAATAGATTTAAGATCATCAATCAATGCAAGCTTGTCATTATACTTAAAGAATGGAATATAGCCTTTAATCTTCGTGATTACGCCGTCTTTAAAGTTTTCTTTCTTGAGCTCTTTAAGATTACTAATCTTTTCGTTAAGCTTCTCGGCAGTTATATCTTTGATATAGTCCTTAAGCTCGGTTTCCTTTGGCATAATTGCGACGTATTGCAATGTCGTGCCGCCGTATTCTTTCAAATCCTTTGCAAAGACCTTAACGTCATCGTCATTTAAAATAGAGTAGTTAGAAGAGGTCTCGACTTTTCCATAGTTAGCTTTAAGTTCTGCTAGGTATACCTTCTCGATGTACTCATCGACAGACAACGCCTTGCCACTATCATCGTAATATGGCTCGCCTTCAGCCGTCTTGAGCCACTTCTCATACTCAGCTTTTACGGTACTCTTGATCTTGTCTTCGCCAACTTTCTTTACTACATCGTAATTATTAATGCTTGCGCCAATCTTGGAAGCTGGCATGTCTTTTTGCTTATCGAAGCTAATTTTGTCAAACCCATCGCCCTCAACCAATGCAATCTCGTCGTTATATTTCTCGTGCGCAAAAGAAACGTTATAAATAAGACAGTCAGTACTACCCCAAGTACACTGCAACTTATTATCCCACTTCATATCAATCGCCAAGGCATTAGCCAAAATGTAGTTAAATTGGCTGATTTCATCATCGTTAAACACCGAATTAATCTGTTTTAGTGTCTTACTGCTAATCCAGTTGTTGAAGTTCGTGGCATCCACAAAGCTATCATACACAACATCGGCATTATATTTATCGTTTAACGTCTTTACGAAGCTATCTTTGATATCCGCCTTATAGCTATCCTTAACAAAGAGACCGTTCGCAAGCGACAAGTTTTCACTGTTGATATATTTCTTAGCTTCATATGAGCCAATAATCTTATCAATCTGATCCTTCGTATCGCCGTCTGCGCCTTCAGATAGCATACTTAGCGCAATCTTAATCGAAAGAGGGCTATAAACCTTATTGCTACCTTTATTTTCAAGCTTTAGGAAGCTAAGGTCAAAATCGTTTAGGCCGTTGCCTTTAATCTCGTAACTAACTTCTTCCTTTTCTTCAGTAGGCTTATTAGCCTCATTATTGGTATTGGAAGAACCCATATTGCTAAAGAAATACCAGCCACAAAGTCCAGCTGCAGCCAATAGTACTATTACTAGAATA
>DFHM01000011.1:0-36837 GCA_002371895.1 Candidatus Saccharibacteria bacterium UBA3723
GGGGATATAGCTCAGCTGGTTAGAGCGCGTCACTGATAATGACGAGGTCTGTGGTTCAAGTCCACATATCCCCACCATACATGGGGCGGAATAGGTTTATACCTACTCCACTCCACCACCAAAAACCCGAGAGGGTCTTTTTTGTTGCTATAATAGTGGCAAATAGGAGCAATATGAATAGAACGGAATTTTTGGCAAAGGTTCAAAAAGTTACGAAATTGTCTGACGAGAAGATGAAGAAGCTCGAAAAGATTTTGGACGAGCATACTCCGGTCGGCAATTCGAATAAGGAAAAGATTATATTCTCGCTTAAAAAAGAGCTTGGCATGAGCGAAAAAGACGCCGATAAACTATATAACGATATTGCGAAGATCTTTACGGAAGAGACAGCGGACAAAGTGAAGGGCGCGCTTTCGGAATTCGTTAATATGTTCAAATAATAACAGGGGACGAGCCCGTGAGAGGCCGCGTAAGGCCTGTTTGATATATAAGACATAGAAAAATACCTCCAGACTAGAAAATCGGGAGGTATTTTTATTGAAGGATCTCGCACTTCCTTCAATCTATCTCATATTCTATGCGGTGTATGATATATTGTCAATGCTTGTTTTGTCGCGATTTTGATGGCCTGCGACCTCATATTGTTCGGTTATTATAACATAATTCTAAGCAAAAACATATTGACAAAACGGAAGCATTATGCTAAAATAGCCATAAGCACCTGAGAAGAGTGCCTAGTTTGGCGCTGTTTCTTCTCAAAAAAGGGTGGCGATAATTAAGTTATATGGTGGGCAGAAATGGAGCTAGAAATGGCTGGAACTAAAGCTGGTGGTCAAAAAGCTGCCGCAACAAACAAGAACAAGTACGGTAAAGACTTTTACGCTGAAATCGGTCGTAAAGGTGGTCGCAATGGTCACACTGGTGGCTTTGCTGCAAACCCAGAGCTCGCAAAGATTGCAGGCGCTAAGGGTGGTCGTATTTCCAAGCGTGGTAAAGCAAAAAAGAACGCTTAATATCTTAGTTTGATAGATTTCATTAAAATATCTCCTCTTTCGGGGGAGATATTTTTTGTTTAGAAATCTTCGGGCGGAATGGAGCTTGGCCATTTTTTGCCACAGAGAGGGCAGTGGTAGATGCCGGTTTCGTCCTGGTAGCCAGCGAGTTGACAATTGATACAGAGAGAAACGACGTGCAGCCAGTTGCGATAGGTATCGAGGTGATCTTGGGCGAGGTCGTCATCCCATTTGACGCCGTAAGTTTTACAGAGGTCTTTGGCCTTTGCCCAGGCTTCGGACTCAATGCGGACGAGTTCGATGTCGCTAGTATAAGAGGTGCGCCTGATAAGATAGTGGCCAAGTTCGTGCAGGAGCTCGATAGGGGTGGTGTCTTTGGAATAAAAAATCGAACGTGGTGGGGTGAATTTGGCGCACTCGCCAGAGGTGATGTTGAGCTCTGGGTAATCTTGGCGGAGCTTAGTGACGAGCTTGTTTAAGCTTGGCATAGTAGTAGCATCCATAGATTACGGAAAGATCGGCGTATTTGGCGGTGTGAAGACGCGGCTGATTGATGCGCGATGGAAGCTGTTCGGCGATGGTCTTGCGAAGAGATTTGCGGTAGGCGTTGAGCATGAGACCGAGTGGGCCACCAAGGATGACACGATCTGGTTTTAGAGAAGTGATAAGAGGCACGAGGCCGAGCGCGATGCGTTCGGTGATGTCGTTCCAGATGTCGCGGTCGTCGATTTCGGAGACGAGACGGCCGTACTTTTTATTGATAGCGCTAGCGGCGGCGATATCCTCCCATTCGAGCTTCTCGCCGTTCCAGATATATTCGGTGTGGCCAGGTTCGAAATCGAGGTAGCGCTTGACGAGAGCACCATCTTCGACGATGCCGCCACCGATACCGGTAGAAAGTGTAAGATAAAGCGAGCGGCCTTTACAGAGGCGAGCTTCGGCGAGCGCAGCAAGGTTGGCGTCATTCTCGACATAAATAGGGAAGTCACGGCCGAGGTCTTGCTTGAGCTGCGCGGCAAGGTCAAAGTTTTGCCAAGGGAGATTACCGAGCCAGACGGCCTGATTGCGCTTGATGATGCCCGGCATGGCGATAGAGGCTGCCTTGATGCCAGATAGGACGAAGTTCACGCGAATCTGTTGCAGCAAACTTGCGTAAAAGATATTTTGATCGGCGACGGTCGCGAAACGGACGGAGTGTAGAATTTTGCCATCTTTGTCTACGAGGGCGATAAGAGTTTTGGTCCCACCAATGTCGATACAGAGATACATACTGTCAGTATAACATCTCGGCGCGTGCAAGTGAATAACAGATAAGGCTTATGTTTGTGATAGAGGTCGATGGGTGTTATAATTTTGACAAGTTTTAGGGAGTTATAAAAATGGATGTAGATACCAAATATAAGCGTTGGGGTTGGGGTGCATTAATTGGACTCATCGCTGTTATCTTGATTGCGGGTCTTATTGTTGCAATCAGCCTTTCTTCACCAAAGAAGGCAGAGCTAGCAGATGGCGGCAATGACGGTGACAGTGCCTTGATTGCTGACGGCAGCGATAAGGATTCCGACAAGAAGACCGATGAATCTAAGGATTCTACCGATGATTCGAAGAAGACAGAAGACTCTAAAAAGTCTGAAGATTCCAAGAAGAGCGAAGACTCTAAAAAGTCTGAAGATTCCAAGAAGAGCGAAGATTCTAAGAAATCTGAGGATTCTAAGAAGTCCGATAGCAACAAGAACGGTGGCACTTCTGGTTCTACCAGTACTGACGGTACCGACGGTAGCAAGAATGTTGCTAATGGCGGTAATAGTAGTGCTAGCTCGATGCCAAAGACTGGTCCAGCAGAGGATCTAATGAGTGTAGTTGCGCTCGCGACGATCGCTGGCCTCGCCGCACATAACGTAATGCTTATCAAGAAACGCGCTTAAACTTTACGTAATCTGTAAAATAGGGTAAAATAGTGAGCAGTGTAGAACTGCTCACTTGTTTTTGTGTGTCACGAAGATAAATGAGCAGTTCTAACGAAAGGAAAATATAATAAATGGCTACAAAAGCTAAATTGACAATGGATGAGCTTCTCGCAGCAGAAGATATCCAGCCAATTGTACTTGGCGACACAATCGAAGGTACGGTTATGTCCGTCAAGAAGCATGAGATTTTAATCGATCTCGGTGCACGCGGTGTTGGTCTTGTACCACGTCGTGAGGTTGCCTTCGGGCGCCAACTCAAGGAAGGTGATGCAGTTTCTGCTAGCGTCATCGATACCGAAATGGAAGATGGTATGGTATTACTATCTCTCCGCAAAGCTGTTAAGGAAAAGGGCTGGGATGAAATCGCCGCTAAGCTTGAAGCTGGTGAAATCATCGAAGTACAACCTTATGATGCTAACCGTGGCGGCCTTTTGGTCGAATACGAAGGCATTCGTGGTTTCTTGCCTGTATCTCAGCTTTCTGCTGAACACTACCCACGCGTAGGCAGCTCTGACAAGGACGAAATCCTTCAGCGCCTCAATTCGTTGGTTGGTCAAAGCATTCGCGTACGCATCCTTGACGCAGATCGCAAGACCAATAAGTTGATTCTTTCTGAGAAGGAAGCTATCAAAGATGGTCTCGCAGAACGCTTTGCTAAGCTCGCTGTTGGCGACGTAGTAAAGGGTGTAGTTACTGGCGTTGTAGACTTCGGTATCTTCGTAAACGTAGATGGTATTGAAGGCCTCGTACACATTTCCGAGATTTCTTGGGAACGCGTAAACAGCCCAGCTGATTACGTAAAGGTTGGCGAAACCGTAGAAGCAAAGATTATCGCTATCGACAAAGATCGCCTCAGCCTCTCTATGAAGCAACTTCAGGAAGACCCATGGCTCTCCGAGATCGCTAACTTTAAGAAGGGCGACAAGGTAGAGGGTACGATTACTCGTATCACCCCATTTGGTGCTTTCGTTCAGATTTCTCCAGCTGTTGAAGCATTGGTACACGTATCTGAACTCGGTGAAGGCAATGATGTAGACCCAGAGAAGATCTTTACGCTCAACGAGCGCAAGGAATTCAAGGTTCTCGACATCGACAAAGAAGGTCGCAAGATTTCTTTGAGCTTTGCTGATAAGAAATAAGTCGATTGACTTTATGGAAAGCCCTCGCAATAGCGGGGGCTTTTTGTGGCGCCTCTTGTTGTCTAAAAGTGAATAATGTGGTAAAATAAGTCTAGTTTTTTGCGTATTTTTTATACGCTCATATAGAAATCTAAACAGAAAGGAGCTAGAAAGTGGAAGAAAAGGTAATACAGATTTCTGGCTCGATAACCGTAGACGAGCTTGCAAACGCCCTTGGCGTATCTGTTACTCATCTTATTGGTGAGCTTTTCAAAAACGGTATTATGGCGACGATCAACCAGCGCCTCGATGCTGAAACTGCCCAGATCATGACCGAAGAGCTTGGTTTTACGAATGTTCGTTTTGAAAAGAAGGAGAATTCTGCCAAGATTCCTGGCGTAAAACGTGAATTGTCTAAAGACGCAAAGCTTCGTCCACCAGTAGTAGCAGTAATGGGCCACGTCGATCACGGCAAGACTACTTTGCTTGACACTTTATTAAAGAAGAAAACCGTTGATGACGAGGCTGGCGGTATTACGCAGCATATTTCTGCTTATCAGATGGAATATAACGATCGCAAGATTACTTTCCTTGATACGCCTGGCCACGAAGCCTTTGCTGCGATTCGCCAGCACGGTGCAATGCTTACGGATATCGTAGTGATTGTTGTGGCGGCAGATGATGGCGTAAAGCCACAGACTGCAGAGGCAATTAAATTTGCCGAGGCTGCAAATGCAAAGATTATCGTTGCGATTAATAAGATTGATAAGGAAGGCGCGAATATCGATCGCACCAAGGCGCAGCTCGCGACCGATTTCAACTTGAACCCAGAAGAATGGGGCGGCGATACGATTATGGTGCCGATTTCTGCAAAGACTGGCGAGAATGTCGAGAAATTGCTTGATATGATTCTCTTGACCGCAGATATCGATGAACTTAGGGCAGATGTAAATATTCCGGCAGAAGGTTTGATTATTGAGAGCCACATGGAAGTTGGTAGAGGTTCAGTAGTGAACTTGCTTGTTACTGGTGGTGAACTTAAGACTGGCGAATTTATCGTTGCTGGTAAGACTTATGCAAAGATTCGCACGATGGTCGACTGGAAGGGCAAACCAAAGGGCAAGGCTACGCCGTCTACCCCTGTTGTGGTTACTGGTTTTAAAGAGTTACCAAACTTTGGTGATAAGTTTGAGGAAGTTCCAGATGAGAAGACTGCGCGCAAGATGGCACTTCTTAACGCTCAGGCCGAAAGCGATGAGACTGCATCCGCAAACGTTACCGCTACAGATATGCTTCGTATGATGAACGTCGCAGATAATACGAAGACCTTTAATGTAATCGTGAAGGGCGACGTAGCTGGTTCGGTAACATCTGTCGTAGATTCTTTGCGTATGATTGATACGCAGGGCGAGATTACTTTGAATATTGTATCGACTGGTGTTGGTGCGATTTCTGAGAACGATGTATATATGGCATCCGGTGGCAACACGGTGATTTATGGATTTAACGTAACGGTGCCGAATGCGATTGCTAAGATGGCGGAGCGTAACGGTGTACCAGTACGTGTATTCCGCGTGATTTATGAGCTTCTTGATGACGCGAAGCGCAACATGGAGAATATGCTTGATGCCGAGATTGTGGAGACCGAGACTGGCGAGCTAGAGATAAAGGGTGTATTCCGCACGGAGCGCACAGAAATCATCTGTGGTGGCCAGGTTAAATCTGGTCGCGTGGCTCCTGGTATGCTTGGCCGCGCTTATCGCAAGAAGGAATTACTTGGCGAGATTGAAGTAACGAATACTCAAGAGGGTAAGGTTAATGTTCCATCGCTTGCAGAGGGCGAGATTGGCGGTATGTCTCTTAAGACCGAAAAGAAGATTCAGCTTGAAATTGGCGATAGAATTAAATTCTTTGTACGCGAATACAAGAAAAAGACGATTGCTTAAAGATTGTACTTGTGCTTAATTTTTCAAACACTAGCTTTTTGTGCTACAATGGGGGAAATAGGAGAAAAAGGCTATGTTTCAATTTGACGAAAGCTTTCTAGAGACGGTGGGTCTTTCTGGAATGCCGGAGGAAGAAAAAGAAAACTTCTTGCAGTATGCGCAAGATCAACTAGAAGTTCGCATTGGCGAAAAGATGAGCGAGGGTCTCTCTGAAGAGCAACTCGATGAGTTTGAGCGCATTATTGATAACGATCAAGAAACCGTTCAGAAGTGGCTTGCAAACGCTGGTGATTACAAGAACGACGAAATCTACAAGAAATTGCTAGACGGTTCTGAGGTAGCAGAGGATACGCCAGAATTCTTGAACGATTACGTAACTGCAAAGTGGCTAGATCAAAACTGTCCGCAGTATCAGGATATTATTCGCGAATCTATCGAAGGCTTGCAGCAAGAGATTGCACAACAAAAAGATGCGATTCTCGAGAACGCCTAATTTTCTCCAATAATATTAAGGCTTATAAAAACTCCCCGTGTTGGGGAGTTTTTTGGTTATCTTTTGTGTCCGTTCAGGAAGCTCTTGGCGTCCATCTCCTTGGAGTTTTCTGGGAGAAGACGATCAATAATGAAGTATTTTCCGTCAGCACACTTCTGGTCGATCTCTGTGGCCGGATTGTCTGCGACGTGGGCGGCAGTGATAGTACATGGAATATCTAGTAAGATGGTCTTGGATTTAGGAAAACCAGCAAATGCGCGAACCTCATTTACGAGCTGTTGAGCGCCTTTCTCGGCAAATTTTAGTTCCGACATAGATTTATCTAGTTTTGCCGTAAAAGTGGCTTCTGAGTCGTCCTGGAGCGTCTCAGGGGCATTTTTTGCGAGGACTCCATCTAATACGTCAGAAATGAGCTTTGCGCCGAGAGTCGAGAGTTCGTCGTAGAGTGATTGCTTGGTGGTTTCTGGGGTGATTTTTACGGTTGCTTGCGCGAGAATTGGGCCAGCATCCATCTCTTTAACGAGACGCATAACAGATACGCCGGTTTCGGAATCGCCATTTAGGAGCGGAGACTCAATAGGGGTAGTGCCGCGGTACTTTGGTAGCAATGATGGATGGATATTAATAATACCACAAGGAATAGCATTGATGGCTTCGTCTGGGACGAGTTTGCCAAAAGCAGATAAAACGCCGAGGTCTGGTTTGTATTGCTCGATAATAGGGAGTAAATCTTTGCCACGATGGACGAGATGGATAGGGATGTGGTGCTTTTCGGCGAGTTTTGCGACAGCGAAAGGTTTGCGGACGCGTGCGTCTGGTAAAACAAGCGCACAAATTTCGTGACCGCTAGCAAGAAGCGCGTCAAAAATTGGGGTTTTGTATTTTACGCCCTGAGCAAGCTGCTCATTGCCAAAATAGATGATTTTACTCATGGGTTAATCCTCTGGCCAAAGCTCTTTATTGTCTTTTATATAAGTATCGTAATCTAGCGGCTCGAGGTCGCCTTTGTCGTTGAGCTTATAGAAAGCGTCTTTTTCGTCCTTGATGTGGTCGATGAAGAGAATACCATTGAGGTGGTCGATCTCGTGAAGAAGGGTGCGAGCAAGAAAATCTGAGGCTTTGATGCGAACCTCTTCGCCGGTTTCGAGCTGAGCCTTGATGCGGGCCTTGGTTGGGCGCGGAACTTTGCCATAGATGGCAGGAACAGAAAGGCAGCCTTCGTAATCTTTGACGATTTTACCTTCGGTTTTGATGACCTCTGGGTTGAGGAGAGGGATGAAGGTGGCGTTGTCTTTGTTGTTCATATCTTCGCGAACGACGATGATACGCTTGTTGTAGCCGAGCTGTGGGGCCGCCATAGCAGCAGAGAGCTCGAACTCATGCTCATTTTCCCAATCGATACAAGACTGGATCATTTCTTCGGCGATTTTCTTGACCTCTGGATCGTCTGCCTTAACCTTGATGGATTTCTCGCGGAGGCGTGGATCAGGGGTAACTATTACTACTTTTTTCTTGCTCATATTAGAGAAAATTTTAACATATTATCTCTTATGAAGCGAGCATAAGCGTTTGCTCTATAAGAGGGTGATAGGGTCAAAGTCGAAATGAAGGTATGGCGACTTTTCGAGCGAGTCAAAAATGGCTAATAGGTCATTGCGGGACTTTGCTTTGACGACGATTTGCCAAGTATAGCCAGAATTTGTGCGCTCATGGAAGGATGGCATTGGCGGGGTAATGGAAATTTGCTGAAGTTGATGTTTTTGGGTATATTGAATAATTTTTTTGTTCAATTTTTGGATGTTCTGAACGACGGATTTTTCAGTTTTGTAAGTCATGGAAAGTTTGAGCAAAAAGCTGTATGGTGGGAGGGCACTTTGTTTGCGCTTTTGAAGCAAATATTTATAGAAGCTTTGGTAATCGTTCGCGATTGCGTAGGAAATTAAGGGGTGGTCTGGCTGAAAACTTTGTATAAAAATATTGCTATTTTGATGACCGCGTTTAGCGCGTCCGATAACTTGGGTGATTAATTCATATGTTCGTTCTTCGGAAGAGTAGTCCGGAAGGCTTAATCCGGCATCGGCTTGGACGACGCCGAGCGTGCTGAGTTTCGGAAAATCGAAGCCTTTTGCAATCATCTGTGTGCCTATGATGATGTCATAATCGCCGGCATGAACTTGGTTGTAAATTTTATTTAGTTGTTGGCCGGATTCTGTGTCGGCATCAAAACGAGCAACTTTTGCATTTGGGAAGAGGCGGTGGACTTCTTCCTCAATCATCTTTGTGCCAAAACCTTTATGGTGGATAGTGGCGTTATTACAATCTGGGCAGGCGGTGGGCACAGGATAAGTGCGACCGCAGGTGTGGCAGCGCATCTGGTACTTATCTGCATGTAAAACCAGAGGTAGAAAGCATTTCTCGCAGAGAGCTTGCCAGCCGCAATGGTCGCAAATAGTAAGGGGCGCAGTGCCGCGGCGGTTGTGAAAGATTAGACTTTGCTGATGGTTGTTAAGGGATTTTTGGATACTTTCGATGAGTGGGTTGCTGAGGATACGGCTGCGCGTGAAGCTTGGAAAATTTTTGAGATCCACCAGATGGATGTCTGCGGTTTTATCTGACTTAATGGCGAGCTCGGATAGTTCGACGATAGCCTTGTGCTGCTTGCAGATGTAGTAGTCCGCTATTAGCGGGGTGGCTGTGCCGAGGATAGTTTTTGACATAATGGCGGCAAGGCGCAGAGCGGAATATTTTGGATTTTGATCTTGATGGTAGGATGGTTCGTGCGCTTCGTCGATAATAATAAGCCCAAGATTGGCGACAGGGGCAAAGAGGGCGGAACGCGGGCCAATGACGACGACTGGCTTTTCAGCTCTGAGAGCCTTCTCCCAGAGCTGATGGCGTACGGCCTCAGTTTGGGCGGAGTGGAGCAGAATTACATCTTCGAAGTGGGTGCTAAAGTTTGCGACGAGCTGAGAGGTGAGGGCGATTTCTGGAACTAGCAAGATGACGGATTTGCCACTCTCGAGAGTTTGACGAGCGAGCTCAATATAGACATTGGTCTTACCGGAACCGGTAACACCATGAAGAAGGACGGTGTTGGCCTTAGCGGCATTGATTTCTTCGATGGCGCGTTTCTGGGCGGCATTGAGTGGATTTTCTGTGGTTATCTTAGTCTTTTTCTCGGTATTCTTGACGGCACGGCGATTCTTGAGAATTCCGCGCGGTAAAGCCGTTTGAACAACGGTGGAAAGGGGGCAGCGGTAATAATCATGAAGCCAAAATAGGGCTTTGATGAGGTGTTTTGGGAGTGCCTGCTCGTATAGGACGTTTAGAATTTGCTTTGTTTCAAAGTCTGGTTTTTGAGTTTTTTCTACAACAATGCCGTAGGTTTCTTGCTTGCCAAGGGGGATTTTGACGATTTGGCCAATAAGTAGTGGAGTATCGGACGCATAAGTTAGCGTATTATCTGTTTCGTGGAAGGTTTTGGCGGGCGCTATCAGATAATAATTCATGATTATATTTTACAAGAAAAAACTAAATGTCAAGTGTTGTAGAAAATACAAAAGTTACGTAAAATAGAAGGCAGATAAGGAGGTCAAGTGTTAGACGTTTTCGTTACAAGTCGGGTGCGGCGTAAAATTATTGTGGTCTTTGCGAAATATCCAGATTTTAAGACCCATGTGCGTGGCTTGTCGAAATTGATTAAGGAAGACCCTGGAAATATCCAGAGAGAGCTTCGTCGCCTAACGAAAGGTGGTTTCCTCGTTGTGACCAAGAAGGGTAACACGAGCATCTATCAGACCAACAAACAGTTCCCAATTTTGAAGGAACTTCAGAGCATTGTTATCAAGAGTCAACAGGCAGAAGACGCAAAGAAGTCTCCAAGCAAGATTATCGGATGACGGATTTGTTTGCGAAATTGCTCAGAGAGCGTGGGCTTGATGAGCATTTTTTATACCCAAAATACGAAGAGCTTTTTGAACCGCAAAAGTTGACCGGCGTAAAGGTTGCGGTGAAGCGAATAACGGCGGCGCGCGATGCTGACGAAAAGATTGTTATCTATGGAGATTATGATGCGGATGGAGTGACGTCTAGTACGCTTCTTCGGGATGGGCTGAAGTATTTTGGCTGTGAAAAGACGGAGGTTATCTTGCCGAACCGTTTTACAGATGGATATGGCATGAATATGCCGGCGGTGGACAAGATTGTGAAACGGGGCGCGAAGCTGGTAATCACGGTAGACTGCGGCTCGGGTTCAGAGGAAGTGATTGCGGAGCTGAAAAAGCGCGGAATCGATACGATTGTGACGGATCATCATGAGATTCCGTCGGTGCCAAAATCTGCAGTAGCGGTAATTAACCCTAAACAGGGCGATAAGGTTGGCCAAAGAATGGCGGGTGTAGGGGTGGCGTTTGCGCTGGCGCGCGCCTTGAACATGGCGAAAAATGGTGGCAAATGTGACGGCCAGGAGAAATGGCTGTTGGATTTGGTAGTGATTGGTACGATTTGCGATTCGATGGAGCTGCGTGAGGAGAATCGTATTTTGAGCTATTACGGCATGAAGGTACTTGCAAAGACGCGCCGCCCTGGCATTAAGGAATTGGCGCGCGTGGCAAGCGTGGATCTTGATAAGCTAAATACGCACGCGATTGGATTTCAGCTTGGACCGCGCATTAATGCGGCAGGCAGGATGAAGAGTGCAGATTTGGCGTTAGATTTGATGATGTCGACGAGCCGCTCGAAGGCCTTTACGCTAGCTGGCGAACTAGACGGGCTAAATCGCGACAGGCGTGATGCGCAGGATAAAGCAGTAAAAGAGGTCACCGTATCCGACGAGGATAAGGTGATTGTGGCGACCGGAAAATGGCACGAGGGAATCGTGGGAATTATTGCGGGGCGATTGGTTGAGATTTATAAGAAGCCGGCTTTTGCGCTAACCGAGTTGGAGGATGGGCGTCTAAAGGGGTCGGGGCGAAGTTTCGGGGATTTTTCGCTTGCTGAAGTGCTACAGAAATGTCCGGAGGGCTTACTTCTGAGCGGCGGAGGTCATGCCGGCGCATGCGGCCTAAGTTTAGAGAAAGCGAAATTAGAGGATTTTCGCAAATTCGTAAACGAATACTATGAGGGGCTAAAACTCAAAAACCAAGAAAAGTATCTTGAGAGTGCGAGTGACATAAAGCTGAAGGATTTTTCGGAGATTACAGAGGAGTTATTTGCGGAGATTTGTTTGCTTGAGCCATTTGGCGACGGTAATACGGAGCCGATTTTTGAGATTACTACAAGGGTTAGCGGGAAGCGCATCCTAAAGGAGAAGCATTTATCTCTGAATTTAAAGGACAAGAACGGCAAGGAGATAAAGATGATGTCGTTCTATGCGCCGGAAGAATATCTAGAAGTTGAAAATGGCGATATAGTTCGGGTGCAATTTACGCTTACGAAGAATGAATTCAGAGGAAAAACGGCAATAGAAGGAAATATTATCTCTCTTGAAATACGAGAGAAGTTATGATAAAATTAGCGTCAGTATGGCAATAAAAGTAACCAGAAAAGACCAGAACGAAGCAAACGAGAACATTATTCGTCGCTTCAATCGCAAAGTTCTTCAGAGTGGTGTAATGGCAACTGCTAAGGAAAGCTTGCGCTTCTCAAAGCCAATTTCCAAACGCGAACGTCGCCAGAAGGCAATTCTACGCGAACAGCGCAAAGCCGAAAAAGCCGAACGCATGAAGTTAGGTCTTAAATAAGAAATACCCCCTGTGCAGACGGGGTATTTTTAACGCAAATAAAAAGGAGCGAAAAAATGATTATATTATTTGGGGCGGCAGGCAGCGGTAAAAGCATTCAGGGACAGCGCTTAGCCGAAAAGCATAATTTCCGCTGGCTATCGGTTGGGCAATTGTTGCGCAACCAGAATGATCCGGAGCTTGAAAAGATTATGCTCAAGGGTGAATTGGTCCCAGATGAATTCGTTGTAAAGATGATGCATGCTGCTGGTGAAGAGGCTTTGGCGGCGGGCCAGAATGTGATTTTGGATGGTTATCCAAGGGATGACTGGCAGGCAAATTGGGTCGTCGAAAGTGGTGATGCTAAGAAGATTGATGGCGCAATTATTTTGAAAGTTTCTCACGATGAGCTTTGGAATCGTCTGCAAGATCGCGCCCGCGAGGATGATACGAAGGAATCTATCGAGAAGCGTTGGAATCTGTTTGAACATACGATTGATTCGATGACGAAGACGCTCGCAGGGGCCGGAGTAAAGATTCAAGAGGTAGACGGCGAAGGCTCAATCGAGGAAGTTACTGCTCGTATAGAGAAAGTATTGGCCGATTGGGGTATAATTTAGCAATGGATTCGAAAAAAGTTGAAGCAATGCGCGCAGGCGGCAAGATTATGGCAAAGATTTTTGCCGAACTTCGCGAGTATACCCAGGCTGGCATGACTGGTAAAGAAATTGACGCATGGGTAGCAAAGAAAATTACGGATTATGGTTGCGGTATTGCGTATTATGAGCCAGAGGTGGATTTTCCAGGTTCTATCTGTATTTCCGTCAATGATGAGCTTATTCACGGCATTCCAAAAGACATCCCACTCGAAGAGGGCGATAAAGTTAGCTATGATCTTGTAATCAAGTATCAAGGTTACTATGTAGACTCTGCCTTTACGATGATTGTTGGAAATAAGCCGACTGCCGCGCAGCGACATCTACTTAGCTTTACGGAGTCGGCGCTATATGAGGGCATCGAACAGGTTCGTCCGGGCGCGAAACTCGGCGATATTGGCTATGCGGTGCAGAAACAACTCGAAAAGGGTAAGCTTGGCGTAATCACGAATTATGTTGGCCACGGAATCGGTACGAGCATGCATATGCCACCAGAGGTGCCAAACTATGGTAAGCGTGGTCACGGATATACTTTGCAGGTTGGCGATACGATTTGTATCGAGCCGATGTCTAGTCTTGGAAAGCCAGACAATATTGTAGTAGAGGGCGACGATGGCTGGACCGTCTGTCTTAAGGACGGTTCGCTTGGGTGTCATTTTGAGCACACAATTCTCGTAACTGAAGATGGTTATGAAATCTTAACCCAGTTATAGAGATATGCTACAATAAGCTTATGGAAGAAAATGCACGCTATGCTGTGGGGGTAGATATTGGTACTAACACCGTACGCGCCGTAATGGGCAAGTTCGGTAAAGACGGCTCTGTATCCGTTGTTGGATATGGCGAAGCTCCATCGGAGGGGATTCGTCGTGGTCGCGTAAAGGAGCTTTCTACGCCACCAAAGGCGATAGATGCTTGCCTTAAGGCCGTAGAGGCAATGAGCGGTATCAATGTAAACTCAGCAACAGTGGGCATTAATGGCTCTCATATTGGTAGTACGAAGATTGATGGCATGATTGCGGTCGGCGTAGCTGATCACGAGATTGATGCTGATGATCTTCGTAGAATTGAAGAAACGGCAATCGCGGGTAAGATTCCAGCAAACCGCGAAACGCTTGCATTAGTTCCATACGAATATATTCTTGATGGCCAGGGCGGCATTCGTGAGCCGCTTGGCATGCATGGCGCACGTTTAGAGATTCGTGCGAATGTTATTTCTGCATTGACTCCAGATTGCGATAATATGCGCAAGATTTTTGAGAACGACGTAGCACAGGTTGGGGTGCATTTTCTAGAACCAACCGTTACCGCTGCGGCGCGTTCGATTTTGACTAGCCGCCAGATGGAAAACGGTGTCGGTGTAGTCGATATGGGTGGCTCTACTACTGGTGTAGCTATCTATGATGAAGGGGAATTGCAGTTTGTTGGCGTAGTTCCAATTGGTAGCAATGACGTTACGAATGACCTTGCAACGGTTCTAAAGACCGTCCCGGAGGTTGCAGAGGAGATTAAGGTTCGTTTTGCGACTGGCCGTTTTGGCGAGACTGACAAGGATATTGTAATCAAGCGTGGTCGTGACGAGTACAAGTTCTCTCGTAAAGAAGTTGATGAAGTCGTAGAGGCTCGTCTCGAAGAAATCTTCGAGGGTGTTCGCAAGATGCTGAAGGCTGCGGGCTATGATAAGCGCTTGCCGGAAGGTCTCGTGCTTGTTGGTGGCGGTTCGAAGCTTCGTGATATCGATAAATATGCTTCGGAGCAAGTAGAGCTCGCTGTGCGTCTTGGTAAGCCGGAAGGAATCCTTGGCGTAAGCGAAGAAGTGATGAAACCAGAGTATGCTGCGGCAGTTGGCCTTATGATGATTGATGCGACCGACGAAATGGAAACCATTTCTGGCGACTCGGAAAAGAAGTCGAAAAAGACAAAGAAATCCAAAGATGCTAGCGGGGAAAGTTGGCTGCAGCGTATCTTGAAGAATTTCAAATAAAGATGTTATTATAAAGTAAGAATTGAAATAGTGAGGAGTTAATACATGCCTGAAGTAAAGCCAAGTGAGGTGGAAAGCACAGCTAGTATTAAAGTAATTGGCGTAGGTGGCGCTGGCGGCTCTGCCGTTAACCGCATGCGCGACGCAGGTCTTTCCGGTGTTGAATTTATTGCAATGAATACCGATGCGCAGGCTTTGCATAATTCTAAGGCGGACGTAAAGGTCCATCTTGGTCACGAGACAACAAATGGTCTCGGTGCTGGCGCAGATCCAACTGTAGGTGAGCGCGCAGCTGATGAAAGCCGCGAAGAGATTAAAAACGCTCTTACCGGAGCAGATATGGCATTTATTACCTTCGGTGCTGGTGGTGGTACTGGTTCCGGTGCAGGTTATATCGTAGCAGAAGAAGCTCGCAAGCAAGACATCCTCACTGTCGGCGTAGTAACGAAGCCATTCTCATTTGAAGGCGCAAAACGCAAGGCAAATGCAGATTGGGCAATTGAGCGCTTGGCACGCAACGTTGATGCATTGATTACGATTCCAAACGATCGCTTATTACAGACTATCGATCAGCGTACGCCTATTCTTGAAACCTTCAAGATTGCAGATGAGGTACTTCGCCAAGGTGTTCAGGGTATTTCTGAACTTATTACTGAACATTCTTTGATTAACTTGGACTTTGCCGATGTTAAGGCAATTATGAAGGACGCGGGCTCTGCTCTTATGGGTATTGGTCGCGCATCTGGTGAAAACCGCGCAGCAATTGCCGCACAGCAAGCAATTGAATCCCCACTTATTGAGGTATCTATCGATGGCGCACGCGGTGTATTGTTCTCAATCGCTGGTGGCTATGATGTAACAATGAGCGAAATGCAGGAAGCCGCAGAACTTATTACCGCAAGTGTCAGCCCAGATGCAAATATTATTTGGGGTGCTTCCGTACGTCCAGAGCTTGAAGATGAGATTATTGTCACTGTAGTAGCAACCGGATTTGATTCCGAATACTACCGCGATGATCCACGCGCACAAGAAGTATTCCAGGCAACTGAAATTCGCGCAACTGAACCTAGCCAGACCATGGCAGATCCAGTAGCGAATGCAGAGCCAGAAGTAGAAACGAAGGCAGAAGAGGCAAAAGCCGCTTCCGACTTCGCTGATGCAACGACAGTTAATATGTGGGACAACATCCGTACGGATAGTGGTGACGAGGATAACGATAGTGATATCCCAGCCATCTTACGCCGTCGTAAGAAGAATAAAGATTAGGGAGGCTTAGCTTATGAGCCACCTAAAAATTGGTGAAAGTAAAGTAATTGAGAGTCGTGAGTCCCAGGATGGGACCATGATTCGCCGTCGCCGCGTTTCTTTGGATGGAAAACATCGTTTTACCACGTATGAACGCATTGAACGTCCGGGTATGATGGTGCGCAAGCGCAGTGGTTCGCGTGAGGCATTTGACCGAGAAAAGTTGATGAAGGCTGTTCGCAACTCTGTCGGCAAGTATTTTGATAGTGATCTTGATGTCCAAAATATCGTCGACAAAGTAGAGGAGCTAATCTATGAGCGCGGTAAGGACGAAATTCCTTCCAGCTTGATTGGTGAAACTATTCTTGAAGTGTTGTCCGATACCAACGAAATGGCATACGTGCGTTTTGCTAGCGTATTTAAGGAGTTCAAAACTTTGGATGATCTCGAGCGCAGTATTATGGAGCAGCGCGAACGCATGAAGAGCCGTAAGGCGAAAAAGGAGTAATTAGATGAGGGTGGTAATAATTTGGCGCGACAATACCGATTATGCACGTACGGTAATAGATTGGTTGCGTGATTTTGAGATTCGCTCCGGTAAACAGATTGAGAGTCTTAGCCCGGACGAGCCAGAGGGTGAAAGTCTCTGTCGAGCTTACGATATAGTTGAGTATCCGACAATGTTGGCGATTGATACGGATGGTTCTTTGCTGCAAATGTGGCGCGGTACCGATATGCCACGCATTAGTGACGTCTCATATTATTTAATGGAGCATTAATGAAACATAACAAGTTAGTTAGAGATAAGATTCCTGACATTATTTTGGCTGATGGCAGGGAAGTGTCGACGAAGATTTTAAACGACAAAGACTTTAAGGTCGAACTCGAAAAGAAACTATTGGAAGAATGTAAGGAAGTTATAGAATCGGAAGGCGATCATAGGCTGGAAGAGCTTGGCGACGTACTGGAAGTTTTGACAGAACTAGCCAAATTGGATGGACACTATTTGGACGACGTAATTGTAGCCGCACGACAAAAGCGCGAAAAACGTGGCGGTTTTGATAAAAAGATTTTTCTAATTGAAGAAAGATAGAACACGACTTCTGAAATATCTTGCCCGAGTGCAAGATATTTTTTGTTTTTGAATAAATATGATATAATGCAAGCATAAAGCGTTTGAGCAGCTATCAACTGCGAGCTGGTGGAAGAACGACGTATCTAGTGCGAGAAGGTAAGTCTATTAGAACCACCCGTGAGTCTGCGTAAAAGATTAATCGAGTGCTAGAGCAATCTAGAAGTTGGATGGTACCGCTCAATAGAGTTCCAATGCAAATTGGAATTTTTTTATTCAAAAGAAAGGAGTGCGTGAGCATGAAGTATAAATATGGTGAACGACGTCGCGCAAGTGAATACGAAAAAGCCCTCGTCGAGACCTGGAAGAAAAATAAGACTTTTGAAAAATCGATTGAGCAGCGCGACATTGATAATTCATACGTATTTTATGACGGCCCGCCATTCATTACGGGCAACCCACATCACGGCACTTTGTTGTCTTCGATCGTGAAGGATGCAGTGCCTCGCTACTGGACTATGAACGGTAAACGCGTTGAGCGTCGTTGGGGTTGGGACTGTCATGGTTTACCAGCAGAAAACTTCGTCGAGAAGCAACTTGGCATTACGGATCGCCGCGAAATCGGCACAAAATGGCCACTTGAGACTTATATCACCAAAGCACGCGAGTCGATGGTCGCCAACTCTGAGACCTGGGAATCTACAATTGACCGTATTGGTCGTTGGGTAGACTTTAAGGGTGCTTACCGCACGATGAATAAGGACTTCATGGAGTCTGTATGGTGGGCATTCAAGACCCTTTATGAAAAGGGGAAGATCTATGAGGGCGAAAAGGTATTGATGTATGATACTAAGTTCGCAACTCCTGTTTCTAAGGCAGAAGTCACGATGGATAACGATGCATACCAGACGGTTACTGATCCATCTGCATATGTAAAGTTTAAGCTCGCTGATCGTGACGAATATATCCTTGCCTGGACGACTACTCCTTGGACTTTGCCAGCCAACATGGCATTGGCGGTTTCTGAGAAGCTAGAATATGGTCTCTATGACGTCGAAGGCGAAAAAATGATTGTGGCTACGAAATTGGCCGAAAAACTCTTTGGAGAGGGCGTGAAGGCCGAGAAGAGCTATTCCGGTAAAGACCTCGAAGGTTTGAAGTATGAACCGCTCTTCGTGATGAACGATAAGATTGGCAAGGATAAGAATGCTCATAAGGTGCACGTTGCGGATTTCGTAAGTGCAGAAGATGGTACGGGCATCGTGCATATTGCGCCAGCTTATGGCGAGGATGACTACGCGCTTGGTAAGCGTGATAAGGTGCCTGTACGCCATACGATTGACGATAATGGCTATTACTTCCCAGAATGGGCGGAAAAATTACATGAGATTGGCGTACGTGATACCGATGAAAACGGCATCGAAGTCTGGGCCGGCAATAAATTTATTGCAAAGTGTCTAGAAGAAAAGGGTATCATCTGGAAGATTGAATATATCAAGCACGAGTATCCATTTAACCCGCGCAGTAAGCAGCGTATTATGTATCGCGCATTCCCAAGCTGGTTCTTTGACGTAGAGGGTAGCAAGGAATTAATGCTTGAGAAGAATGAAGATATTAACTGGTTCCCGGCACATCTCAAGCACGGTCGTTTTGCGAAGAATATCGAGCAGGCACCAGATTGGAACTTGTCTCGTGACCGCTTCTGGGCAACGGCAATGCCAGTTTGGAAGGGCGACAAGGGCTCCATCAAGGTAGTTGGCTCTTATGATGAGCTCTATGAACTATCTGGTGTTCGCCTAGAAGATTATCATCGCCCGTGGGTAGATGAAATTGAATTTGATATCGATGGTGAGCATTTCAAGCGTATCGATAAGGTGCTTGATTGTTGGTTCGAATCTGGTTCGATGCCATTTGCGCAGATGCATTATCCATTCGAGAATAAGGAAAAGTTCGAAAAGAACTATCCTGCAGACTTTATCGTAGAATATGTCGGTCAGGTACGTGCATGGTTCTATTATGTCCACGTAGTGAATACTGCACTCTTTGGCGAATGTGCATACAAGAACGTCATTACAACTGGTACCTTGGCTGGTAATGACGGCCGCAAGATGAGCAAGTCTCTTGGTAACTATACTGATCCAAACGAATTGATGGACAAGTTTTCGGCAGACGCTTTGCGCTTCCAGCTATTATCTAGCCCTGTGCTTGCCGGTGAGGATTTTGCGCTTATCGACAAGGATGTATCTGACACCGCACGTAAGCTTACGATGATTTGGAACGTCTACGACTTCTTTACGATGTATGCCGAGGTCGATGGTTGGGAATATAAGGGCAAAACCTTGAAGGCACCAACTAAACTCGAGAATGAGTTGGATAAGTGGATTATTAGCCGCGTTTACCAATTACGCAATGAGATTACCGATAATATGGAAGCCTATAACATTCCAGCTGCGCTCGCGGGCGTGTTGCCGTTTATCGATGATCTTTCGAACTGGTTCGTGCGCCGCAGCCGTCGTCGTTTCTGGAAATCCGAGTCTACGACCGACAAGGAAGAGGCATACGCAACGTTACATTATGTACTCAGCTACACGGCATTAATTTTGGCGCCATTTGTACCATTCCTTGCGGAAGAACTTTGGCAGAATATGATGGGCGGCGAAAGCGTACATCTATTAGATTGGCCAAAGGCCGGCAAGATTGATGAGGCTGTTATTGAAAAGATGAGTAACTGCCGCGCAATTATTACTGAGGGTTTGGCGCTTCGCATGGCTCGTGATGATGGCTTTGGCCAGATTAAGGTACGCCAACCACTAGCAAAGCTTACTTATGGTGGCGAAAAGCTTGATGATTTCTATGAGCAGATTATTGCCGAAGAGGTTAATGTTAAAAAAGTTGCCCATGGCAAAAAACTTGTACTCGATAAAAAGTTGACCGACGAACTACGCGCAGAAGGATTTGTTCGCGAGTTGATTCGTTTTGTTCAGGCTGCGCGCAAGAAAGCTGGCTTGAATGTCGATGATCGTATTAAGCTTTCCGTATCGGCAGATATTCCGGAAGAACACCTTGAGATGTTTAAGAATGAGGTACTTGCTACTGAATTATCTAAGGATGGCAACTATAGCTATGATGAGATTGTGAAGGTAGAAGGGGAGAACGTCACGATTTCGCTCGAGAAAGCATAATAAGTTCATAGGAAACAAAATAACGTCGTCGCTTGGCTGAACAGGCCTTCGCGAGCGACGTTATTTTGTTTCTTTAAGGACGTTTAATATATTTACGCCGCGAAAGAAGGGTGTATTTTTGTTTCTATTATCATTTATGCCGTCTGGAGCATATTTTTATTGTTATAAATTTCGGTGAGAATAATATTTTTGGGATTTTTCAAGGGCGTTTTGACCTCTGTTAAATTTGACAAAATAGCAAAAAATAAGCATAAGCATGCTTGACAAAAAAGCATAAGTGTGATAGCATGAAGACAGTTGGAACAGAAACCAACACAAAAACGAACATCAAATTCCAAAACGGGTATCAAGGAAGGAGAAATCGAGATAGAAACATAGAAAGGAAAACAAATATAAACATGAGTAACTTCGAACAAATGACAATTCCAGTAGAGGCCGACGGTATAGTAGACGACCAAAAGGAATTCGAAAAACAACAAGAAAAAAACGAAGCCAAATTATTAGAAGAAATTGCGCATAGTATCGAGGACGAAGAATTACAATTAGGCGATTATGAAGACATAGAAGGCGACCTCGTACGTAAACCAAAGGCAAGAGAATACTCAGCAAAAGCACTAGATAAAGTGCAAGCAAGAAAAATTGGTCGTGTAGCTATATTGTTTAGCCGGTAAGCCATAAATTACGAAAACAAACACTAAAAGAAAGAGGTAAGCTTATAAGATAAACAAAGAGTTTTACTCGAAAAGATAGATCAATCAGACGCAGATTGGTCTATTTTTTATTCCATGTTGTGGTGGTGCTTGACAATTTTAAAACGGTAGTGCTAAAATGAAGCAAAATAGGTCAAAAACAAAAATATAAACAGGAAAAAAGAGAAATGTCAGGCGAAAATCCTAAAGTTGGCGCTTCGGAGAATGGAGCAAATAAGTGGGACATGACTCCACCTAGCGCAGAAAATAACGAGGTGGCAGATCGTGATGCGGAATACTACCGCAATCATCCTGGCGAGATTAATAATCTCGTTGCGGAATTAATTCAGCTACGCGGCGGTGCGGATAGTACCAAGGAAGGTACTTGGGACAAGGATGCGCGCGCTTACGTTGGCGACGACGGAATGCCACGCGACTGGGCTCATCTCACTGGTTACTTAAAGAGGAATCCTGACGCTCTTGATGCAATTATGAATGAGTACAATAATCTCAAAAATCCTGCAGAAGAAGATGATGCTGCGGCAGCGGAAGGTGGCGAAGATAATGCCGAATCCGCAGAGGCGAAAGAGCATGATCGCTTGGCCACGGCCGTATATAAACATGATTTTACTGAAATATGGGGTGCCGCAAGAGCTACTGGTATTGAACTAAAAAACATCCGGGATATTCGTGATTTCTTTCCTAATGAAGATATCCAGAAGCTTCTAGATTATATGGATAGAGATGTCGATGATGGTTCTTCCGCGGCGGAGCCGGAGCCGGTGGTTGCTCCAGCGACGGCCGAAGCATCTGCTGCCACCAAAGCGACAGCGGAGGCGCCAGCAGAAGAAGCCGCCGAGGCAGTAGTAGATCCAGCTGTAGCTGAAGGCGTTATCACGAGCGAAGAGATTCCTAATGCATTAAAGCCATCGGAAGTTGTCATTGCCCCGGATGGAACTGAAACTGTAGTTGATGATAATAACGAAATTGATGTTGCCGAGGGTGGTGCCGACGAAAATGAAAACAAAGAAGAAGAAAAGCGCGTTGGTTTATTCAGGAAGATCGGTAACCGCATTGGTAATTTCTTGAGCAAGCACAAAAAAGGCATACTATTGGGTGGTTTAGCACTTTTGCTTACTGCCACAATGGCGTCACACTTTAATCCGAAGATGCTCGACCAATACAAGGATAAGAACTTGAATCAGGGCGATAAGATTGAGCAGCAATATGATGGCGGTGGCGCCATCGAGAATATGGAAAGCCAAGGCATTATCGATGGATACGGCGAAAAAGGCATGTGGCTCAGTGAAGGCAAGACTGGCAGATATAATTATGCTGCGGCGGATGAGGTTGCTGAGGCTGCAAAATCAGATGATGCGCGCGATATGATGTTGTACACGGCAAAGAATCAGTCTGAATCGTTTGCAGACTATATGACCTCATTACCTGATAGCTTGCGCCCAAACTCATTGAAGGGAATTGATAATATCCTCGATATGGAGGACGCGATTGAGGGGTTGTCTGTTGACCAATATCAAGAGGCTATGAAAGCATTTGAGGATGCTATGGGTAATGCTACTGTAGAGGACATTGAGCTTAATGGCGAATATGACAATGCATATATGCGTCTGCAAGATTCGGATGGCGATGTTGTCCATGAGAATATGGAATTAGTCCGTTGTACTACTACGGAAAATGGCACACATGCGAAACGAATTATCCTTCACGATAAGGAAGGTAATGAAGTGGGCGATATGATTGTTAAGGCATATACTGGCCAAAATGGTAAAAAGGGTTGTATGCAGATTGTGCGCAGAAAAGGAGCTCCAGAGCTTATCGTATTGACTGAGATCCCTGCGAATCCGGATCATCCAGATGAGCCAGAGACTCCACCAGAGACTCCTCCGGAAACTCCTCCAGAGACTCCTCCAGAGACTCCACCAGAGACTCCACCTGAGACTCCTCCTGAGACTCCACCAGAGACTCCTCCTGAGACTCCTCCTGAGACTCCACCAGAGACTCCACCAGAGACTCCTCCAGAGACTCCTCCAGAGACTCCTCCAGAGACTCCACCAGAGCTTGAGCAAAAGAATCCAGAAGCGGCTCAAAATATGCAGCCTGGCGGTAATGGCAGTACTAACGAAGTCAAGCCGGCTGAAGCGCCTCAGGAGGATTTGACCGAACGCCCAGATCAGAGTCCAGAGTATAATCCTGACACCAACACATTTGAGGGTGGCTCTGAACAGACAGAAGAAGCAGAGACTCCAGCTCCTGTTGCTGATGCGGACACTTCCACAAGGAAAGAAAATGGCGAAAAGGTAGCAGACGACCAAAACCGCACGGAGGCCGATACCGCCATACAAGAAGAGCGACATGAGGCTGAAGAGGCTGAAATAGCTACAAGCATAGAGCAAAAACAGGGACAAGAAGCTGCAGCGGCCGCAGAGGAAGAACATGCGAATGATACGGCCGAACAGCAAGCTCAGCGTGCCGAGGATGCAATGGCGGATATCTTAAACGGTAATTAGCAGAAAGTGACCGAACGCCGATTATGTTAATCTAGGTTTATTAAAAGGAGTAATAAACATGCAAAAACAAACAAATATCAAATTTAAACGGAGACTGAAGTTGGCGGGTCTAGCATCCGTGTTGCTGACAGTATTGTTGCCAGTAGCCAGCTATGCTTGGGGTCCAGAGCGTACTACGTACACGCTTGAGAAACCATCCGATCATCCAACATTCAACTCCATTACCGATAACCCGGTACTCGGTGATGAACGAAACTTCGTTCGTGTAGCCGAAGCTGGCGCAAACGGTACATTCTCGGACGAGATAAAAATCGTTCCAGGAAAAGAATATGAAGTATACATTGGATATCACAACAATGCAGCTTCAAACTTAAATACCGTCTCTGGTGCACCTGGTATGGCCATGGACGTACGCGTCTCTTCGCAATTCCCAAGTACTGTAAGTGCTTCCAAGAAGGGCAAGGTTAGTGCGATTATCTCATCCTCTAATGCTACTCCGAAGGAAGTTTGGGATGAAGCATATTTTACAACCGATTCCGAAGCGGAGGTTGTATTAAAGTACGTAGATAATTCCGCAAAGATTTATAACGGCGGAAAGCTAAATGATACGAATTTGGGTAGTGATTACCTATTTAGCGATAAAGGCATCTATATTGGTGTTAATCAGCTAAATGGTTATATTCCTGGCTGTTTTGAATATTCTGGCCACATTATCTATCGTGTTCGCGCTGAACAGGTAGGCGCAAAGGTTAGCAAGAGCGCGTCTCTTGATGGTACTAACTTCTTCAAGGTAGTTAATCCAAAACCTGGCGACATCGTAACGTACAAGATTGAGTTTGCCAATACTGGTACAACCGATCTTACAAACGTTGTCTTCCGCGATAAGCTGCCACAGGGTGTAACCCTAATCGAAGGTAGCACCGTATTGGTAAACAACGCTAATCCGAATGGCGTCACTATGGCGGATACAATCGGCCTTAATGGTTTCAATACGGGTCTTTATGGCCAAGGTGCAACTGCGACTTTGACTTATAAAGTAAAAGTAAATGAAGATATCGTAAAAGACGGTGTGTGTGGCACCAACTCCTTTACGAATACGATTTATGTTGACCATAGCGATGGCGAGTTGAAGGATACTTCGACTATCCAGGTAGAACGTACCTGTACGAATAATGAAGAACCGGGCACTCCACCAGAGTTGCCGAAGACCGGTCCTGGCGAAATTGCATTAGCAGTCGTCGCGATCGTCTGTGTGATGGTAGGTATATATTATTGGTATCGTAGCCAGAAAGAAGTTAATATGCTCCAAAAAACTGCAACTGGCAAAGATAAGAACCCTTCTGAAAAGAAGTAAATAAACAAAAAATAGCTCCTTTAGTAGAAATAACCGCTAGTCTGGGTATCCTAGCGGTTATTCCTTGTCTTTAAGGGATTTTTCTGATATAATGTAAGAACTAATAAAGGAATTTTATGAAAAAAGCAGTCATAAAGGTCGGCGGTAAACAATATGTTGTCGCTGAAAAAGAGACCCTCCGTGTGGACCTCCTCCCGGAAGGAACTAAAGATCTCGCTTTAGACGCTTTGCTCGTGATTGACGGCGACAAGACCACCGTTGGTGATCCAACCGTTAAAGGAGTAAAGGTTAAGGCGAAGGTCGTAGAAGCTAAGGTAGCTGGCGACAAAGTTCGCGTTATCCGTTACCATTCTAAGAAGCGTGTCCATACCGAAACTGGTCACCGCCAGAAGTACTCCGAAATCGAAATCGAGAGCATTGGTAAATAACAAAAATCTCCCAGTAAAATGGGAGATTTTTTGATGCGAAATATGGTACCTAGGTCAACCAAATAAAATAATTAGAACAAATAATTTGTGGGGACATTTAGTCTCTATATAGGTGATGAATAAAAAAATAATACTATAGCGATAATAGTTATTGATCTATTGTATGCGTTAGATTAGTTATGTCGCAAAGCGCTTGTGGTGTGTTATTATTAATATTAGTATGAGTGTGGTAATAGGAATTTTAATTGGCTTGTTAATGCTAATGCTGCTCGTGACGGCGCATGAGTTTGGTCACTTTATTGCCGCTAGGCGCAACGGGGTAGAAGTAGAAGAATTTGGTATCGGCTTTCCGCCGAGAGCTATTGCTTGGAGAAAAGTTAAAGACAAATGGCGTCTGTTAAAGAAATCTGAATGGGAAAAGGCGCCTGGCGAAGGCACAATTATTTCTTTGAACTGGCTGCCGATTGGTGGTTTCTGCCAGATGAAGGGCGAAAGTGCTGCTGAAACGACAAAGGGGAGTTTTGGTAAAGCTAGCTTTTGGCGCAAGACGAAGATCCTATTTGCTGGCGTAATGATGAACTGGTTTGTTGCGTTTGTAATTTTCACCGTGCTCGCTTGGGCTGGCATGCCACATTTTATCGAGAATCAGTTCCAGATTGATTCCGATATTCGCACGATTAGTATTTCTGATGTAACGGTTAGTAATATTATGAATGGTAGTCCTGCCGCTCAGGCTGGCCTACGTGATGGCGATGTATTGGTGTCTATGAGGACAACCAATGTGGAAGACCTAAACCGTACTTATATTCATTCCGTAGATGATGTACTTAAATATGATGAAGAGCATGCCGGTCAAAGTATCTATATCACTTATGAACGCGGTGGTGATACTACGATGGTTGAGACGAAGCTAAACGAGGCTGGCGCAGAATATATTCTTGGTGCAACGATTTCTGGTGAAGCCGTATACCAGAGTACTTGGAGCGCTCCAATTGTGGGTCTTGGCGTGACGGCACAGTTGACTGGTGAGACTTTCAAGGGCGTAGGTCAAATGATTGTGAATCTATTTAGTGGTGCAATCAAGCAGGTTAGCCCAAATGAAGAAGTGCGCGCGGATGGTTCGAATGAGCTAAAGCAGGCGGGAGATTCCGTATCTGGCCCAGTTGGGATTGTTGGCGTATTATTCCCGAAGGTAGCCCAGAGTGGCGGCAGAAACCTAGCGTATCTAGTTGCATTAATTTCCGTATCGCTTGCCTGTATGAATGTGCTGCCGATTCCGGCGCTAGATGGTGGTAGATGGTTGCTTATAGCGATTTATAAACTACTCAAGAAGAAGCTTACGAAAGAGACGGAAGAGAAGATCGTAAGCAGAGCTTTCATGGTGATTTTGGCAATTGCCCTAATCGTAACAATATTAGATATAACGAGGATAGTAGGATGAGCACAAAAAAGACTACCGAAAAGAAGCAGTCTGCTGCGCGCAAGCGTAATTTCATCGACGACTTCCGCCAAAAATTGGAGAAGAAGTCAAAGCAAAGTAAGGGTTGGGAACTAGCTCTCAATATTATATGGGTATTTATGATGCTCGTCTGGGTAGCAGCGGTATTGGTTGCAACTCAGCTATTGCTCCGTCTAGTATTGATTAATTTGATGCATCTAGATCAGGCATCAATGAGCACAAATGCATTGCAGACACTCTATTCTGCGCTTGTATATGTTGTTTCGTTGGTAATCACGATATTTGTTCCATGGAAACTCGCAAAGTCCAAAACGACGCGTGATGAGCTTGGTTTGCGCGGTCTGCCAACCTGGACGGATATCCTACTTGCGCCAGTTGGTTTTATCGTCTTCATGATTGTAGCGGTAATTCTTGTAGCAATTCTCCAAGCTATATTCCCAGGCGTTAACTGGAACGAATCTCAGGATGTCGGCTTTAGCAATCTTATTTCTTCGAGTGACTTTGTCTTGGCGTTTATCTCGCTAGTTGTGGTTGCGCCAGTAGCAGAGGAATTAATCTTCCGCGGTTGGCTATATGGCAAGCTCCGTGCAAAGATCCCAGCCATTCCGGCAATGCTCGTTGTATCGATTTTATTCGGCATCGTGCATGGTCAATGGAATGTAGGTGTAACGGTATTCGTGATGAGCATCGCAATGTGCACACTTCGCGAGATTACTGGCACGATTTGGGGTGGCATCTTGATTCACATTTTGAAGAATGGTATCGCATTCTACTTCCTCTATGTCAATCCGATGATGATACAATAAAAGTATTATGCCGGAGTTGCCAGAAGTTGAAACGATTAGGCGTGGGCTCGATAAATTTATAATCAACAAAAAGATTGCAGACGTCAGTATTTTGTGCGAAAAAAGCTTTCGCGGGAATAAGGACTTCATCCTTGGGCAGAAGATCGTAAAGATTGATCGTCGTGGGAAAGCCTTACTGATTAAGCTTGAAAATAATTTTTGGATGATGATTCATTTACGTATGACTGGGCAATTGATTTTTGTTGGAAAAGAGAAGTTTGCGGCGGGGCATCCGGATGGTGGTTTTACGGAAGAGATGCCGGGGCGGCATACGCGTGTGTATTTTGAATTTGATGACGGCACGCATCTTTATTTTAATGACCTGCGTAAGTTTGGCTTTATTTCTGTGATGGATGAGCTCAGTTTGGCGACCGATCCATTTTTGACGAAGTTGGCACCGGAGCCATGGGATATGAGCAAAGATGCTTTCTGGGAGATGTTGCAACGCCACCAGAATTCGCCAATTAAGGCAGTGATACTCGATCAGCACAATATCGCTGGCGTTGGCAATATTTATGCGGACGAAGGATGCTTCTATGCGAAGATTTTGCCTTGGCGCAAGGTTTCGACGCTGTCGCACGAGGATGCCGACTTGTTGCTTGAAGGGCTATGTAGTGTAATGCAGGCTTCGATTGATAGTGGCGGTTCGACAATGAAAGATTACGTGCGGGCGGACGGAACGAAGGGAAGTTATCTCGAGAAGTTTGCGCAAGTATTTCGTCGCGAGGGGCTAGAGTGTGCTAGATGTGGCAGCGAGATACAGAAAACGCGTACGGCTGGGCGCGGGACACATTATTGTCCGGGGTGCCAGGAATAATGATAAAGATTTTTTATGGCAATGACCGCGTAAAAGCGCGCGAGATGATTGATAAATTGCTCGGTAAAGATTATGAAGTGATCGAGGCGGAGAATTTGACGCGTGGCGATATGGATTCTGTTTTCTATGGGACCTCGCTTTTTGGCGAAACGAGAAAGATTTTGGTTAAATCTTTATCTGAAAATAAAGAATGCTGGGCGGTGTTGCCGAATTATTTGAATACGACGCATGATGTGATTATTTTGGAGAATAATATCGACAAACGTTCGGTAACTTATAAGGCGCTCGCGAAGGAAAAAGGCGTTGAGTTTAAGGAATTCAAACTCGCGGAGCAGATTGATAAGAATTTGGTTTTTGATGTTTTTGAAATGGCTTATCGCAAGAATGGAAAGAAGGCAATTGAGCTTTGCGAGAAGATTGAGACGACGAATGACCCATATATGTTTATGGGCTTGATGGTTTCACAAGCGTTCAAAAAGTTGGAAATGCGCCAAAAAAAGGCAGAGCAGGTGATTAAGATTCTCGGTGATACGGATATGAATATGAAAACTTCTGGTGTAGAACCTTGGAATTTGATTAAGATGTCGCTACTTTTGATAGCGAATATCTGATAGAATAAACATATGGCTGATGTAACGAAAAAAGAAAGACAAACACTTGGCAGAATTCTTTTAGCTTATAGCGCCTTTACTGGTGTATTGTCGATTGTTTATCTTATTCGTTTTATCTTTATGGACAACGAGGAGAATGGTTTTATTGCGGCGTGCGCATTTGCAGCAACGATGCTATTCGGCACATTCTTATCGATTGGTCTAAATTATACGATTCGCGTACCGCGTGGCAAAGATGATGACAAAAGTCAGGTGATCGCTGGCGCGATTATGGCGATTCTTGGCACAGTTATTTGCGTCTCGATGCAGATAAATATGGGAGTTGGATCTTATTGGTTCCTACCGGTAGCTTATTATATTCAGAGTGCATTAATTATCATTATTTGTTTATTGTCATTGAAGTTTTATAAAAGATAAAAAATATCTCCGAACTGATCGGAGATATTTTTTGTTTGCTAGAACTTAAGCTGCATGTACTTCTACGCGAGTGCGTGGAACGCTCTTGCCGGAGAAGTGGCTCTTTTTGGTCTTTACGAAGACTACCTTACCATCGATAGCAGCATGGATGGTGAAGTTGCGGCTCATGAAAGTGCCTGGGCCTGCAATCTTGGTAGCACCGGTTTGGCGGACGAGAACTTCGCCAGTCTTAACCTGTTGACCACCAAAGCGCTTGACGCCAAGTCTTTGGCCGGCATTGTTGTGTAGGTTTTTGCTGGTACCGCCAGCTTTGACATGTGACATATTACTACTTTTTCCTTAATACTATTATTTGACGCGCAACGATTTGGTCCTCTCTATAATATAAGAGGTCATCGTAAGACGCATAACGATACTTTATGGCATTATAGCCCAATTTCTCAATTTCGTCAAGGATATTTACCCCTTGATAAGAGCCGTCCGGGCGCTTCCATGCAGGGGTGGCAAGAGCGAGCTGCGCACCGGCAGGAATTTGGCCTGATAGATTCTTAAGAAAAGCGGTGAGGAGATTCTTTGCGTCACCCTGAAGCTCGCGTAGCTTGACCTCTGCTGGTGGATTTGAGAGAGGGTGGCCGAGGTAGATTTCGGATGCGATAAAGTCTACTGGCGCTTGCCATTTGTGGTCGGTGGCGTCGCCGGCTTCTAGGCGAAGTTTTGGTGCGCCTTGTTTTTGGAGTTTTGGCGTGCGACCAGTGATCCAATCGAGGTTTTTCTGAGAATATTGAATCATTTTTTCGGATAGATCAGTGCCGTAGGCGGAGTAGCCCATGAGTACGCTTTCCTGAAGGATGACACCAGTGCCGCAGAATGGATCGAGAACGGTACCGGATTTGGCGCCGGATGTAGCAAGATTGATAAGAATCTGCGCTAGCTTTGGTGGTAGCATGCCGACAAAAGCATCGCGGGCAGGGCGGGCCTGATCGCGTTTTGCGTAGGATGTGATGTTTTGTGTACCGATAGAAACGGCGGTGTATTTGCTGTATTTGATGATTTCGATATGATTGACCTTTTCGCCAAGCTGATTGTGGTGAGAAGTAGCAGAAGGAAGAACCGGACTTTTGCCATTAGGGACAAGGCGGACATTGCGGCCGTGGCGCTTTAGCATATTCTTGTATTTGAGAGCGAGCTCCCAGGTTTTGCGCGGGTTGGCATGCTCGGAATAATCTGAGATGCCGAGGGTAATTTTGCCCTCTGGTAGATTAGATAGATAATCCTGAACTGGTTCATCGATAATGCGGGCGGCTTTGATAGTGCCACCAAGACGGTCTAGTTGGACAGAATGCGCATTTACGATTGCGAGATTAGGTCCGACTTGCTTTACTTTGCTACTAGAAAAAAGCGCCTCGAGTTCGGCGAGGGAAAGTTTAGGCTCACGACCTAATACTAATAGAAAATTCATATGCTATAATTTTACCATATGTTTAAGAAAATCTTGAGTTTCATAACCCTGTTGTTGGTGGCCTTCGTAGCCTGGAATGCCTTTACGGCAAGTTCTGGCGTGGAATTAACTCCGGAAGTGGCGCAGGTGTCGCCGCTCGCGTCAAAATTTACAAAAGTCGTAGATGATTCGGAATATCTAACTTTCCTTGGTGCGACGATATATTCGTTGAAGAACATCAACATCTGGATTTTGCTTTTATTAATTCCAGAACAGATTATGATGTATTACGCGGCGGGGCAGATTTATTTTGCATTTTTGACACAGCGAAAGAGCTTCAAGATATCTCAGGGTAAGCTTACGCGTATTTCTTTGGAGATTAACTTCGTAAACCACGCTTTGCCAAGTGGCGGCGCAAGTGGTTTGGCGTATCTGATTTGGCGTCTAAAAGATTACAATGTATCGGCAGGGCAGATTAGCTTTATTCATATTTTGCGTTATGGCATCTGTGCAATTGGTAATGCATTGCAGACTGTAGTTGCGATTATTATTGTGCTTGCGACGAACCAGGTGAAACCGGGTGGTTATTGGGCGCTGATTGTTGCGGCCGGTATTGCGCTAGGTATTATTGGTTTGATTATTGTGGCATGGTTGATTGTGCGCAAGCAGAAGAACATTGATTGGCTATCTGCTACGGCAACGAAGCTTATTAATAAGGTTGTACATAAGATTTCGCGCGGCAAGAAGCGCAAGTTCCTAAAAGAAGAAGACGTTGTAAAGTTCTTTGCCGATTTGCGCGAGGATTACCTAAATCTCAAGAAGAACCGTAGGATTTTGTGGAAGCCAATGATTTGGGGCTTGTTCTATTCGTTCTTGGAGCTTGCTACCTATTGGGTGATTGGTTGTGCTTTGGGACATCCAGAGATTTTGCCACAGATTATGATCGCTGAGGGTCTCGGTAGCGTAGTTGGTACTGTCATGGTGACTCCTGGTGGTATGGGTGGATACGAGGGCGCATTTGTGGCGTCTTTGGTGGCGACGGGTGTAGATTTCCAGATTGCGACAATTACGGTCGTTGTGACGCGCCTATTTGTGCTTGTGGGCACGATTGTGAGTGGCTGGGGCTTCTACCAGCAGGCTTTGATGTCTCGTGAAGATAAATTTGTTCTTCCAGACGAAAAGAAGGATTAGCGATGGAGCCGACGCAAGTTTATAGCGTATCGGATTTCCAAGCGGTTTGTAACCAGATTTTGGATAACGCCTTTACGGGCGTCGTAATCGAGGGCGAGGTTGCGAGTTTTAAGATTAATCAAGGGAAGTTTGTATTCTTTGATTTGAAAGACGATCAGTCGAGCATTGGCTGTTTTATGATGAAATTCGCGCTGCGCTTTCCGCTAGAAGACGGAATGAAAGTGCGTGTTCGCGCTACGCCAAAACTTACGAACTGGGGCAAGTTCTCTTTGACTGTGCAGGCAATTATGCCGGTGGGCGAGGGGAGCCTGAAGAAGAGTTTTGAGCTTCTAAAGAAGAAGCTGACCGACGAGGGGCTATTCGCTCCAGAAAAGAAGCGTCCACTGCCGGAGAATATTACGAAGATTGGCGTTATTTCTAGTACGCAAGCGGCCGGATATGCGGATTTTTGTAAGATTCTGAATGAGCGCTGGGGCGGTCTGGAAGTTCAGGCAGCGCATTGTCAGGTGCAGGGCATGGTAGCGGCAGATCAGATTATCAAGGCGCTAGCTTATTTTAATGAGCGCTCTGAGGTGCAAGTAATTGCAGTGATTCGTGGCGGCGGTTCGGCGGATGATTTGGTGGTGTTTAATGACGAGGCCTTGGTGCGCGCAATCGCAGCGTCGAAGATTCCGGTAATTACGGGAATTGGCCACGAAATCGACGAGAGTTTGTGTGATTTGGCGGCGGACGTGGTGGCTTCTACGCCTTCAAATGCGGCGCAGATGCTGACGCGCGATCGCAGAGAGATTATTGATAGCATCCACGGTGACATAAAACGAATAAATAATTTGTTCAATACGAAGGTGGATGATGTAATTGCTGCTAACAGGGATGAAATGCTACGTTTGGGCAAGGATATTGTTGTAAGAATTACAACAATAGATAACGAAGTGAAGGCTCAGTGTAAAATTTTAGAGCAATTAAATCCGGAAAAAGTACTCGAACGTGGCTATGCATTAATGAAGGGTGAGGTTGGCGTAGGGAATGTTGTAGAAATTACAACACATAAGCAGGATATTAAGGCAAAAATAACAGAGGTAAAGGAGAGATAATGGCAAAAAACGTTAGCGACAAGATTTCCGAGCTGAAAACAGGGGTAGATTGGTTCTATTCTGATGATTTTAAGCTCGAAGAAGCGGGTGAAAAATATAAAGATTTAACAAAACTCGCCAAGGAGATTGAAAAAGATCTCGAAGAAATGAAAAATGAGATAAACGTAATAGCGGAGGATTTTAGCAAATAGGCGCAAATACTTGCGAAAACGCTTTTGCTAAAATATAATTTAACTATGGACCAGAATTATGGTGGGGTAGCCCCACAAAATCAGAACCCGGGGCCACAGATGCCTCCTGTAAATGCAATGCCAAATCCGGCAATGCCACAACAACCTATTCAAGCTATGCCTGTAGCGCCAACGGCAGGACCGATTGCGCAACCTGGCGAAAAGAAAGGCTCAATCGTTGAGACGATTATCCTTGTAATCGTATGTTTGATTGCGGCTGGTGCGATTGTTGCAGCTGTTATTTTCTATATGAAGTGGGATGAGCTCAATACAGACTTCGAAATTCAGAAGAATGATGCCGTAGCAACGGCTCAGAAAGAGCAAAAAGATCTCGACGAAGCAAACTTTACAGAACGCGAAAAACTCCCAACCCAGCAATTCACAGGTCCAAGTGATTATGGTTCAATTTCTTTCTATCATCCAAAGACTTGGAGCATTTATGTTTCCTCCGATGGTACGCAGAACAGCGATTATGAGGCATATTTCTCGCCAGGTCAGGTAGATCCAATCGACTCCGATACATCTCGTTATGCGCTTCGCTTTATCATTAAGCACGAGCAGGCCGATGACGTAATGCGCGAATACCAGACTAAAGTAAATGATGGCGAGATGACTGCGAGCGTGTTTAACGCTGGTAACGGTGCTTCCAAAGTGTCTGGTACGAAGTTTGAGGGTCAGATTGAAGACGAAATCAACGGTATTGTTTTGGTTATCAAGGTCAACGATAAGACCGTACTCCTGCAGACGGACGCAGAAACCTTCCGCGCAGACTATGAAACTTTGATTGCTACTTTGCGTCGCAATTCTTAGTGGTGTAAAATAGGGGGCATGGAGAGTGAGGTATTTGACGCTAGTTCTAGCGTGACTGTGGTTGCGCATGAATTGAAAGCTCCTTTGAGCTTGACGCGTCAACTCGCTCTTTCTTTGGATTTTGAAGATTCGATTGAAGGAGCGCGCGAGGTTGGGCGCCAGATTGTTGCTACCTCTGAACGTGCCTTGCAGCAGGTGAATGATTTGACTAGAATTGCGCGTCTTGATGATGCGCTATTTGAGATGGAGCCAGTAAATCCACGCGTGGTTTGTGACGAGGTGATTTCTGAGCTTTGGCAGCTATTTAGGTTTAATCGTCGTGAGATAGAGATTGAATATCGGAACAAGAGGCGTCTTGCGGTGGCAAATCGCCAGTTGCTGTATTCTGTGGTTTATAATTTTTGCTTAAACGCGATGAATTATAGTGGCGAAGAGTTGCCGAGTCGTATTTCGGTCTATGATAGACAGAACAAAATTAGAATTGATGTGCGTGATTTTGGCCCGACGGTGCCGACTAAGGTTTGGCGTGAGATTAAAGATGGTTTCGTAAAGAGACCGGTAGATATTGCGATGCGTCCTGGTTCGAGCGGTTTAGGGCTTTATATCGCGGCAAAATTCGCCAATTATATGCATTCCGACTTTGGTTTGGTGCGTCACCGTGATGGAACTAGTTTCTACATTGATTTACCGATAAGTGGACAGCTGAGCTTGGTATGATATTCGTAATAGATGATGATCGCGGGTGGGAAAACTACTACCGCAGGATTTTGAAGGGGCATGAGCTGGAGTTTTTTCACGACGGGATTGCTGCGATATCCGAGATGGATATTGCGGTGCCGGATTTTGTGATTCTCGACATTTTACTGGTGGGGCCGACCGGTTTTGCGGTCTTGAATGAGATGCGGAGCTATCCAGAGCTAGCGGAAGTGCCAGTGGCGATTATTTCGAGCGTGGCGATGAAAGATGAAATAGCGCAGCAGTACGGTGTTGTGGCGGTATTAGATAAGAGCGAAATGGATCCGAGCGACTTATTAGCGCTTGCAAAGGAGTACGATGGCAAAAAATCCGCGTGACCTTAGGACGGAAGCGATTGTGTTGCGTCGGACCGATTATGGTGAAGCGGATAGGATTTTGCAGCTTTTGACGCCGGAGGGGAAGCGTAGCGTGATTGCAAAGGGGGTGCGCAAGGAGAAATCCAAATTGGCCGGCGGGATTGAGCTTTTTAGCGTGTCGGAAGTGGTAATTCATGAGGGACATACGGAGCTTGGGATTTTGACCGGAGCAAAGCTATTGGAATATTATGATGCCTTCGTGAAGGATATTGAACTGATTGAGATGGGCGGCGCGATGATGCGCAGTGTGAGTGCGCGTGCAGAGCAGGTAGAATCGCCGGAATTTTACAAGATATTGAAGCAGTCATTGCAAGTGATGCAGAAGCATGCCGGCGAGGAGACGCGCTGGAAGGATATTTTGCGTGCGTGGTGGGGGATTAATTTGACGCGTGCGTCTGGGGAAGAAGTGAATTTGAAATTTGATACTGATGGCGAAAAATTGCTAGCGGATGGGCATTATTATTGGGACGAAGAGCAGGCGGCGCTTGGTAAAGCGGCGGCGGGTAGGATTGGCGCGGATCATATAAAGATGATGCGCTTAATGGCGTCTGGCCCGGCGGAATTATCGATGAAGGTAAATGGCGCGGATGCCTTGATTGATGAAGTGCTATATATCTCGCGGTGTATGGAGCGCGCGACAAGTATTTGAGGCATTAGAAAACCGCCCCTTGAGGGGGCGGTTTATTTAGCTAGGTAGAATGATACGTTCGTTGTTGACGAAAAGCATGAAGCTCTTGTCGAGCCAGGCTGCGACTTTTTGCGGTACTTCATAGGATTTCGGCCAGATGGACGAAAAGAAGTGAAAGTCGAAGTCTGCGTCGGTAACGTAGTTTATTGCGAGAATGTCTTTGGTTACTTTGAAGTCAACGTGATGAATCTGGTTTTCGCAATGCTGGATATCGTTATAGCATTTGCCGGGGATGCGATGTTTGCCAAGTTCAATCTTGTCGGCGAACATGAGTGCCGCGTCGACGATGTTATTGATTTCCTGGCAGCTACTGTGCTGGTCGATGGCGTGACAAATGATGCTGATATCTGTATCGCTGAGTGGGCGATTATTGCCATAATTGGCCTTCAGGAAACAGCGTGCGATGCGTGCGCCGTTGCCGGCGTGATTGTCTTCTCCGCAAATCATGCCACAATCGTGAAGCATGCCGGCGATTTCCGCAAGAATCATGTCATGATAACTACCGCCAGCGCGGCGAGTAAAATCCTTGGCGATTCTAGCGACATTAAGCCAATGTTCGATACCGTGGTCGCAGCCGAACTTTACATCTTCATCCGGAGTGTAGGCACCTACGGTCTTTGCCCAGATGCACCACTCTGCATTGTGGTATATGCGGTCATGGAGTTGCTCAAGAAAAACCACACATATTCCTCCATTCTTAATCTACCTTTTTAAGGTGCGCTTATTTTTT
>DFHM01000011.1:36950-64516 GCA_002371895.1 Candidatus Saccharibacteria bacterium UBA3723
GAACTTTGCTGCCTTGGCGGGTGCCCTATAGGCTTTGCGCCAAGTAAAGAAGATGTCGGGATTAAAATCGTCGTCGACGTGATATTTTACGACGATTTCCTCTAGCGTGATGGTGTACTCAATTCGGCGAATCTTGTTTGCTTCCGCCAGGAGTTCATTGGTGACCGTAAAAATGCGTTCGCGCGAGACATCGATTTTGTCTGCAAACAAGATTGCGGCGTCAATGATGGTTTTTACTTCCTTTCCGTTGCTGTGATTGGCAATGGCATGGCAAATCGTCTCGATTTCATCTACGGTAAGTTGATGACTGAAGCGAGCGACTAGAAATGCCTTTGCGATAACAGCGCCGTTCTTTTCGTGTCCTTCGTCGCCACAAATCAGCCCACAATCATGCAATAGTCCAGCGATATGCGCGAGGATTGCAAGATGGTGGTTATTCGTGGTTTTTTCTACGAAATCGGTGGCTGTATTTGCTACCGCGTGCCAGTGTTTGACGCCGTGGTCGCAATCGAATTTATCGCCTTTTGCTGCGTAATACGAATCAATGATTTTTGCCCATGCTAACCATTCCGGATCACTGGTGATCAGCGAAGGAATGTTAGAAAAACTGCATGATTGTTGCATGGCGATCTTCTCCTTTCTGAAAACTGCCTCTAAAGGTGCGTTTTTTGATTATATCATTAGAGGTGCTATAATCAAAACATGAACAAAATTTCCGACAGCAAACTATTTCGTAACTATGTAGTAGTTTTTGGCGGTTTTGGTGGTGGCCTTCGGGCCTAATTTTCTTGTGACTCTAAGAGCAGAAATCAGGGGGAATATAAGGTATAATAGGAGATAGTTATGGCAAAAATGGAAGATATTGTTAGCCTTTGTAAGCGTCGCGGCTTTATTTGGCAAGGTAGTGACGTCTATGGCGGGATGGCCGGTACGTGGGACTTTGGTCCGCTCGGTGTATCTTTGAAAAAGAAAATTATGGATGCCTGGTGGAAATACTGGGTAGAAGACCGTGAAGATATGTATGGCGTTGATGCGGCGATTATTATGAATCCGCGCACATGGGTAGCATCTGGCCATACAGCAACTTTTGCGGATCCGCTTGTAGAATGCGGTGCATGTCATGGGCGCTTCCGTGCAGATAAGATTGCGGACGGCATTTCTGAGAGTGTTACGACGGAAGAATTCAAGGCTTTGAACGTAAAATGTCCAACTTGTGGCAAGACTGAATGGGGCGATATTCGTAAGTTTAATATGATGTTCCAGACGCATGTTGGTCCAGTAGATGACGATAGCTCGATTGCCTATCTTCGTCCTGAAACTGCGCAGGGTATCTTCACGAACTATAAGAACGTAGTCGATACACTTTATCCGGATTTGCCATTTGGTTTGGCGCAGCAGGGTAAGGCTTTTCGTAACGAGATCTCGCCACGCGATTTTATCTTACGTGACCGCGAATGTTCTCAGATGGAGATTGAATATTTTGTCGATCCAAAAACTTGGGAAGAGAATTTCGAGACATTGCTAAAACAGCAGCATGAATTCTTGACCGATGTAATGGGTCTCGAGGCTGAGCGCATTCATGACCTAGAAGTAGAAGAGGCGGATCGTGCGCATTATTCCAAGCGTACAGTCGATATCGAGTTTGATTATCCAAATGGTCGCGAAGAATTGATGGGCTTGGCATATCGCACGGACTTTGATTTGCAGAACATTCAGCGCGAAAGCGGCAAGAATATGGAGTATATCGTAAAAGGTACGACCGAACGTTTTGTGCCGCACGTAATCGAGCCTTCTATTGGCGTCGAACGCTTGTTCTTGGCGGTTTTGACATGCGCATACAAGGAAGACGAAATAAACGGCGAGAAACGCGTCGTGTTGGCCCTAAACGAGAATTTGGCACCGTATCGCTTCTGTGTGTCGCCGCTTCTAAAGAACAAACCAGAATTGGTCGAGAAGGCCAAGGAAGTTTACGCGGCTTTGCGTAAGAAATACGGCAACGTAACTTGGGATGATTCTGGTAACATTGGCAAGCGCTATCGCAAACAGGACGAAATCGGTACGCCAAAGTGTGTCGTAATTGATTTTGATACGCTTGAAGACGATACGGTGACTGTGCGTGATCGCGATACGACCGAGCAAGTACGCGTAAAGATTGCGGAGCTTTAGTATGAAAAAATGCCCGAGGTGTGGACTAAAACTTAGTGGCAATCATACAGAGAAAAAGTGTCCAAAGTGCCACTTGAATTTGTCTTTTTCGAGTCGCGAATCAGCAGATAAAAGAATTGATGAGCGATTCGAAGAAGTTTCTAATGAAGTAAACAAGATTAAAGGCGGCATCATCATTGGCGTGGTCGTTGCTGTGCTTTTGGCTATTGTTTGTTTTACTTTCCCGGAAGTATTAGTGGCGCCATTTGTTGGTGATAATGGTAACGCCTCAATTGACGGAGTCTATACACAGCTCAGGACTTTTCCGATTGCATTCTTAGTAATTAGCGTGATAGTTCTAGCGGTCGCCATTATCTTGTTTGTCGTAAAGAATAAAACTCAGAAGGGATTTACGATTCTGAATGCAGCTCTCGCGACCTTGGGCGTCTTGGGAATTATTGCGAGTATTTCGATCAATACATTCTTTAATAGCGTTTTTAGAACGGATATTGGCGCGGAATATAGAAAAGAAGAATATATCGAGATAGGCACCGAAAAGATTCCGTCGATTTATAAGGTTTTGGGCAGGGAAGATTTGCTGCTCGCGGATGTGCAATCCGAAATCGAGAATGAAGAGCTTGGTATCGTGATGGACTATGTCGCGATTATCTACGAAAAGGACTTTTCCGAGGACGAATTGGTAAAATACCGCGAGGAATTGATAAGTAGTGGCTATACTCTGAAAACTATGACCTATGGCGAAAAATCTGCGTCAATGTTATTAAAGAATGGCAAAGATGATGGGTTGTTTTATGTAGTTCGAATCGATGATAAAACGGTTACCTATGCTGATGGTGCCGATAAATACGAAGATATTTTAGGTCGATATATGGAGGACGAAGATGGAGAAGTATGATTTTAGCCAGCATCTAGAAGAAGGCGAAGAGATTCTTTACGAATGTCGTCCGTGTCCTGGCAAGGGCAGTAAAAACATTGGCGGGATAGCAGTTATAGTAGGTTTCTGCGCGGTCGTCGTAGCACTATTGGTGGCGTCCTTAGTCTTTGGGATTGGCGACGGTGCTGATGGCTTTGATGTGACGTATTTGATTTTCTTCGCGGTGATTGGCCTATTCTTGGCGATTGCTTTGTCGGGTTTTATCTATAATGTATTTCTCAAGAAAAAGGCCGTATCCGACGATTTTTATTGCGTGACCAATAAGCGTGTCATGAAATATGAATCAAAGAAAGATAAATTCGTCTGTGGTTATATAGAGAATTACGTTCATATTTCTTATACGAATGAAAAAGACGGCTATGGTGACATCACGATGAGCGTAGATCCCGATAAAGCCGGAATTGATACGGATTCGGTTTCGGGCATGATTGATTTTAAAAACATAATGCTCCACCCGAATGCGGAGAACATGCCGACGATGACTTTTGAGTCAGTCGAACATCCGCGTCGCGTAGGGAAAATTATTAAGGAACAACAAAGAAAAAATGCAGCTCAGTGATTATTTGAAAACTGAGGTGGGTTTGTCAGAGAAACGTGCGCAGGAAGTATCGCGTGCGGTAGCTGAATATCGTAAAAAATATCGTAAATCCGGCAAAGAACGCAAGAAATTGAATATCAAGATTCCACGCTATAGTCTTGGCGAAGAGATTTTTAACTCGGTTTCACATGGGCTTGGTGCAGCATTCGCGATTGTGGCCTTGGTTCTTATGAATATTAAGGCGTCATATAGCGCGCTTGCGGAGACTTGCGTATCGCTATTTGGTGCGACGATGATAATTCTCTATACGATGTCATGTATTTATCATGCGTTATCGTGGCGCCTAGAAGGGAAAAAGGTGCTGCGCGTGCTGGATCATTGTAATGTGTATTTGCTCGTATTTGGCACATATATTCCAGTGGCATTGCTTGGTGTTGGTGGTTGGCTTGGCTGGGCGCTATTTGCTTTTGTTGGTGTCGTGACGACAGTTGGAATCGTATTAACCTCGGTAAAAATCGATAAGTTTACTGTGATGGAAGTAATCTGTCATCTATTGAACGGTTGGTCGATTTTGGTTGGCATTCCGGCGCTGCTTCAGACTGCCGGTACTGGTGGCGTGGCGTGGATGCTAGCGGGTGGAATTATGTATACGGTCGGATCGATTCTGTATGGTATAGGTTCGCGCAAGAAATACGTGCATTGTATATTCCATGTGTTCTGCTTGCTTGGTACGATTTGTCATTTTATAGCTATCTACGGATATCTGTTATACTGATAGCATGAGCGGTAAAGAAAACTACATTGGGGAAGAAAACAAAAACGAAGATGCGCCTACCGGTTGGGAAGGTGTTGCCGAGATGGCTGGAAAAATGAGTAAGAGTGAGGCTTCGTCTGAGGAAAGTTCTACGGAAGCGGAGACTGCTTACGTGCCTCCTATAGACGAGAAAACGCAGTTTGACGGTGATGAGGGCAGTACGGTTGATATTGATATGCCGCCAGCACCGACTGATGGCAATATTGATACTGACGACTATGACGAAGACGCTATAGCTGTCACCGGCGGCGGCGTGGAATTATCTGGCTCCGAGTTGGTTAAGGCTTTTGCGGATAGCCGTAAGAATTTTGAAAGCTATGCGGAAGAAACTTCTGGTAAGACGATAGAAGAAATTGCTCCTACTTTTGTTGAGGATGAGGCTTTCTTTAATCAGGCGATGCACGATTTGATGGGAGAGGGTGATTCGGCTCGTAGTGCAGATGATGTTAGCGAACAGGATTTGATTAATTATTACAATGCGCGAAGGCAAGAGAATATAAAAGCGCATAACGACTTAAATGTAGAGATTTCCAATAAAGAAAAAAGTCTAGGATTTTTTGGCCGCCGTTTTGGAAAAGGCGCGCGTGAACTGAAGGCACTAAAAGCTAAGCAGACCGAGCTGTGGGACGAATCAAGAAAAATGGAACAGCGTTTAGATCGCCTCTACGATATGCTCAAAAAAGACGACAAAGAATAGTTATTATAATTCGAAAATCTTGTAGTTCCTGCCAGCATTGCGGGTGATTTTGCCGTCCTCAACAACGACACCTACGCCGCTTGGAAGACAAATCAGGAGTGAATCGTGGCTAGTTGCCCAACCGTCTTTGTTTTCGTCGTGATAATCGGTGTAAACGGAGTAGCGGCCAAGTAGTTCGACGCCTGTCTTGTATTGGCGATGAATGTCGCGACCGGTATCGATAAATTTGCCTAGCGTAATGGCGCCACCGCCACCACCATAAATAATGCCGCCATGTCTGCTGAAATCTTGGAGAACAAATTCAAAACCGGTGCGATCAAATTCATCCATAAGGATATTAGTGTCGCCGCCACCAATATAAATCGCGTGATAATCGTTGAGGTGCTTGAATGGCGCAAGGTCGTCTGCGAATAGATAGTGAATGTCGGTGCGGCCGTGCATATTAATCATGTCTTGCATCCATTCGGAAGCGGAAGCGATTTTTTCGCTTTCGCGAAAGCCGGTAGCAACGTAAAGAATGTTGCTATTTTGTGGCAATTCGGCGAAGAACATTTCGTCGAGCATTTTGGTGGCAATTTCGTCTCCGCCACCAGAGAGGAAAATTTTTCCGGTCATATTTTTCCTTATTTTTTAGACTTTTTTGCGGCTTTTTCGGCTTTAATTTCTGCGGCGGATGCGGCGGCGGAAGCTTTCTTGGCTTCGAGCGCCTTTTCTTTAGGGGATTTTTTGTCTTTCTTTGTATCGTCTTCTTTTGGCTTTGGCGTGAAGTCTGGAAGGAGGGAACGTAGCTGGCTGACGAGTTTGTGGCGGGCGTGTGAGCTAAAGACTTTATCGAGCCAGCCTGGGTTTGGTTTGGAATTTTTCTGAGTGATAATCTCGACGACGTCGCCCTGCTTGAGCTTGGTCTTGAGGTCTACCATCTTGCCATTAACGATTGCGCCAGTACATTGCGCGCCAATCTCGCTATGAAGACGATAGGCAAAATCTAGTGGCATGGAGCCTTTTGGTAAATCAATGATGTCGCCCTTCGGTGTATACACGAAAATCTTGTCAGCAAATAGGTTGAGCTTAAGCTTCTTTTCGTCAATTTTTTCGCCAGCGGTAAGCTTCGTGGCAGATTCCTGTAGCTCTTTGATCCAGAGAAGGTTAGATGGGAGTTTGCTGACGCGGCCTTCCGTGTAAGCGGAAGTAAGCTTTTGCTCATTGTAGAAGAAAGTTGCGGCAAGACCACGCTCGGCATAGTCGTGCATCTCGTTGGTGCGAATCTGGAATTCGACGATTTGCTTGTCGTTTGTGATGACGGTTGTGTGTAGAGATTGGTAACCGTTCTGCTTTGGCATGGCAATGTAATCTTTGACGCGGCCGTCCATTGGATGGAAGAGGGAATGAATAATGCCAAGGACGAGATAACACGTCGTTGCGTCTTCTACGATAAAACGTAGCGCGATGATATCGTAAATGCGGTCGATGTTTTGATCGTATTTTGCGAGCTTCTTGTGTAGGGAATAAATAGATTTGACTCGGCCGTCGCACTTGTATTTGATGCCTTCTTTTTTGAGGGCATCTTCGACAGCTTTCTGCGCAGCCTTGAGCTTGCTATCGGCCTTTTTGAGGCGTTCTGCGGTGAGATTTTTGAGCTCCTCGTAGCGCTTCGGGTCGACATACATGAAGCTGGTTTCTTCAATTTCGACACGGACGCGACCCATCTGGAGGCGGTCAGCAAGTGGTGCGAAGACTTCTAGGGACTCGCGGGCGATTTTCTTCTGCTTTTCTGGCGGTAATGCGCCGAGGGTACGGAGATTGTGTAGGCGATCGGCGAGTTTAATGATGAGGACACGAATGTCTTGCCCCGTAGCGATGAGAAGTTTAAGAAGATTATCGCCAGTTTGCGGAAGGTATTCGTCGAGATCGCGCATGCCTTTGCGGGCTTTGCTGAGTTTTGTGACGCCATTTACGAGGAAAGCAACATCTTTGCCAAATTGTTCTTCGATTTCTTTCAGGGTTAGGTCGGTATCTTCTACGGTGTCATGGAGAACGCCGGCAATAACAGTATCCTCATCCATGTTCCATTCTTGGAGGATTTTCATGACGGCAAGCGGATGAATAATGTACGGCTCGCCAGTTTTGCGGAGCTGGCCCTCGTGTGCCTTGGTGGCAACAGCGATTGCTTTCTCTAGTCTGGGTGAGGTCTTTTCCATGTTTTCATTATAGCATCATAAGGAGAATGGGGCATTTTGGCGCATCTATATCAAAATGCTTATGTTAAAATTAAGGTAAGATGTTTAGCAGAGCTTTGAAGGACTATATTGCGGTCTGGAATGCCGGTATGGGCTTTATTTATTTTTTGATTAGCTCATATTTGGGTTTGCTCGAGATTGAGCGAATTAATTTTACAACTAGTCTTGGAGAAGATTTTAATAAGATTGGCGCCTATTTTGGGGGTATGTCGACGCAAGATATTATTATATTCTCGTTCTTTGTAGCGATGTGGCTTGCTGGTGTTCTGAATATTTTGTATGTGCGTAGATATTTTTTGCAGTTTAAGATGAAGTCGGTAGTGGGTGTGCTTGCGACGATCCTTTTGTTTCTAATTAATGCGGTTGTAATTGTTCTCATTTTCTTCGACGTAAAGATGGATGGCGGAAATATTAGCTTTGCGAACAGGGAGTGGCTCGGTAGTTTGAGCTGGCCACTTTGGGTAGCAATTGGGGCGATGTGTTTTAGTGGGTTCGCCTCGTTGATTGGGATTATTGAAATGATTCGTGGCGCAACGAGCGGCATAATTATAGTGACGGAAGCGGATAAGATTGAGAAAAAGCGCAAAGAAAAAGAAGAAAAACAGCATAAAAAAGAGCGCGAAAAAGAAGAGAAGAAAAATCAGACCGTGATGCCAGTGCAAAAATCTGCAAGCCGCGAGGTTGTAGATGAGAAGAACATGATGTTTAAGAGTGGTGATTCTTCCGCGGAAGACGAGGCGCTTGCGGCTGAAATTGCAAAGAATCGTCCAAATCCATTCTTGGAGAAAAAAGAGGAGGCGCCAGCTACTGAACAGCCAACATTGCATACGAATGCAAATGGCGTACCAAATGAGATTTTGGGTAGTACATTGCCGAATATCTCGCCAAATATCTCGTCTAGTGCGGACGAGGAAGCACCTAAGCCAGAAGCTTAGTTAGCTTGTATTCTTTGAGGGTGTCTTTTAACTTTTTGAGGCCACTTTTTGGAATTGCGATTGGTGCCCGCATAATGTCGTTCGGAATAAAGATAATAGCATGATTGCCGCAGATGATTTTTTTGACATCTTTCCAGTCGAGGGAGAGTTGATCTTCTTTACTAAGAGCGATTGTGGCGGTCTTCTTGGTCGAGCTAAAGGTTAGATTGTATTTTGCTTTGCCGAGCGTGCGGAGCTTCTTTGCGGTTGCGCCGTAGGCGAGCAGAATAATCAGCAATGCGAATGCTGGCAAGACGACAAAAGTGCGAAGTTGTTCATCGACAAAAATGCCGAAACAGACCGTAGAAATGAAAAATACAAAAGCAAGAACAACGTAAATGAATAAGTTGTTTAGGATAGAGTGAATTTTGCGCTCTGGTTTTTTGACGAACTTTTTGATGTTCGTGACAACATAGTAGTATTCTTCAAAAAATTCGCGACTGAGAGATTTGAACTCTGTTTTCATACTATTTCTCCTTGTATTGAATTGCGTTGCGGCAGGATTTACATTTGCCGGTGGTGCCAGTTACGGTATTAACTTTGCCGCAATGAGGGCATTTGACGACGTGTTCGATGTTCTTTTTTGAGTTTTCGATTCTTTCTTCTGCTTCGGTGGTGCGGAGTTTGATTTCTTCGCGCCTGGTTTGTTCTTTCTGGTTGAAGTAATTGGATAGCGCGCCAGAGAGTTTGCTACTGAGTTTGGCGGTGATTTTTTCGCCAAGAGTTTTGATAATTGCCGATACGATAAGAATAACTATGCCAATGATAAAAATGCGTTCGGCATATTCGGTGATACTCGGATAAATGCCAAGGCCGATGAATTCTCTGAAGTATGGAATCGTAAGTTCGAAACCGAAGTTTGCCATCGCGAGTTCTAGGCCGTGTGGAATGAGGAGAATTAGACTTACGATAAGGAGTACGATTGGTGCGCGGTAGTAATGTCTGCTGCCGTAGACGAAATATCTAGCAATAAGCATGATTACGCCAAGTACCGGCAAGAAGTATAGAACTAGTAGGATAATTGGGATACTCAGAAGGAACTTTGTAAAAGATGTGATATTAAAAATGTTGCGTAATCTCATAGATTTATTTTAACAGTTTTGCCACTAGCTTTATACTTGGTAAGTTTGACGCCGCATTTTTTGAGCATTAATTTGGAAGCTTTGGTGCCATCGGTGTCGGCATATTTATCGTCGCCATATACGACTTCTTTGATGCCGGCTTGAATGACGGCTTTGGCGCATTCATTGCAAGGGAATAGAGTGACGTAAAGTGTGCAACCGCTAAGATCCGCGACACTGTTTAGGACTGCGTTAAGTTCTGCGTGACAAACGAATGGGTATTTTGTATCGAGGAAATTGCCCTCGCGAGCCCATGGCATATCTGCGTCTTTGACGCCGCGTGGCATGCCGTTATAACCGACAGAAACGATTTTATGTTCGTCATTGACGATACAGGCGCCAACCTGCGTATTTGGGTCTTTGCTACGTTCTGCGGCGAGTTGGGCAATGCCCATAAAATACTCGTCCCAGGTAATATAATCTTTGCGCATTTTTCTAATTCCTCCTAGATTACTTCTAGTATAATATAAATAAGATGAGAGGTCTAAAGATTCACGGTATATATCAACATTTTAAGGGCGATTATTATATCGTCGAGGATGTAGCGCGCCATTCCGAAACGCGCGAAGAATTAGTGATTTATCGTCAGCTTTATGGCGATGGCGGATTATATGCGCGACCGAAGGAGATGTTTTTGTCAGAAGTCGATCACGAGAAATATCCTGATGTAAAAACGAAATATCGTTTTACTTTGCGAAAAATTAAAAGCGTAAAGGATTGAGATGAAAATTTATTCCTGGAATGTAAACGGACTGAGGGCAATTCTTAAAAAAGGAAGTTTGCAGGATTTTATCGCGGCAGAAAATCCAGACATTTTGTGCTTGCAGGAAACGAAAGCGCAACAAGGTCAGGCTGAAGTGGACTTTCCAGAATATGAAGAAATCTGGAATTCGGCCGAGCGTGCTGGCTATTCCGGGACGGCGATCTTTACGAAGGTCAAGCCACTGGCGGTTGTCTACGATTTTCCGGAAGATATCACCTCGCAAATTGACGGTTGGGAAGATGATTTCGGCGACGCACGCAAAGAAGGACGTGTACTGACGGCGGAATTTGAAGATTTTTATTTGATTGATACTTATGTGCCAAATGAGAAAGATGATTTGGGGCGCTTAAAATACCGCGAGTTGGTCTGGGATAAGGCGCTACTTGCATATATGAAGCAACTAGATGCAAAAAAGCCGGTGATTGTGTGTGGCGATTTTAATGTGGCGCACGAAGAGATTGATCTTGCGCGTCCAAAACAAAACGAAGGCCATGCAGGCTTTACGAAAGAAGGGCGCCAGGGTATGACGAATTATCTTTCGAATGGTTTTATTGATACATTTAGGGCGTTAAATCCGGATAAGATTCAGTATTCTTGGTGGTCGTATCGCGGCGGAGCAAGGACAAAGAACGTTGGCTGGAGGATTGATTATTTCTTGGCCTCGGAGCGTCTACGCGAAAGGATTGTGGTGGCAGAAATTTGCGACGAAATAATGGGCTCTGATCACTGCCCAATTCTGTTGGAGATCAAATAATGGCGGATTATGATTATTGGCAAAAACAGGGATTAAAGCCGCTATTTGGCGAGGTTGATACGGAGCAACCGGAGCAGAAACGCTTTGCCGGAAAGATGTTGATTATTGGCGGCAATAAAGGTGCGTTTTTTGCGGTTGCGAATGCGATGAATGAGGCTGAAAAAATGGGAGTAGGCGAGGTGCGCGTGCTTATGCCATCGTCGCTTCGCGGAAAGGTTCCAACGGCGCCGGAAGTATATTTTGCCGAAGCAGAAACTTCGGGGGCGTTTGGTAAGAAGTCCGTTACGGAGATGCTGATTCAGTCCGAGTGGGCGGACGTGGTGGTTTTGATTGGCGATACGAGCAAGAACGCGGAAACATCGGTAGCTTTTGCGGAGCTAATGAAGCGCTGCGAGAAGCCGATATTTTTGACCCGTGATGCGGTTGACGCGGCTACGCCAGACGTGATGAACTGGGGCGCGCTACGTGAAGTTGAGACGAGTTTGCTTTTGACTGTACCGCAGCTACAAAAGATGTTGCGCACACTATATTATCCAAAGGTAATTACGTTATCGATGCCAACGAATCAGCTGATTGAGACTTTGCATAAGTTTACAATTAGCTACCCAAAAATTTGCCTAACGACTTTTCATAATGGTCAGTTGATTGTGGCGCAAAACGGGGAAGTCGTTACCGAAGAACTTGGAGATACAAACTGGACGCAAATTACGCTTTGGGGTGGTGCGTTGCTGGTCTATATGGCGGCGCTTAGAGTTTGGAATTTGAATATTATTGGATACAAAGTTGCGTCGACTGCGTTGATTTATAAATAGAAAAACCGCCCCTTGCCGAATAGGGGCGGTCGTTTTTTTGTTGGAGTTATTCTTCGTCGTCGTAGATGTTCGGGCGAAGCTCAGTCGGCTTTTTCTCCGTAATGAGCGGCTTGATGCGGCTGTAATCGACGAAAATGCTGACGATGCTGAGAATTCCTACGATTGCGATGCAGACGAAGCCTGCGATTGCTAAACGTGATTCCATGTCCGCGAAAGTCAAAGCAAGTGCCGAGCAGCCGAGCCATGCGCACATAGCGGCCATTCTGATTTTGTCGACCATGCTGGCGCCGATGCCGTCCTTCAGCTTGGTGTAATACAGGAAGAACCAAACGAAGAATAAGGCGTCACGCGCAAACATGATTGCAATGCAGGCGTAGAAGCACCAACGCAGTGTAATGAAAGGAAGGAAAGCGGTTCCGTGGGTCGCGATAATGAATGCGACGGCGGTAGGGTAGAATATGACCTTATCGCCTAACGGATCGAGGGCTTTTCCTGCCTTCGTGGTCTGGTTGAACTTTCTCGCGACAAAACCATCGGCGGCATCGGTGACTGTCGCTGCGACGAGCGCAATAGTCGCGATGAGGCTGCTGGCTTCGCCGAGAGGTTGCACGGCATACATATGCGGTACGAGTACAGAAATAGCCATGCGGATAATCGAGATCCAGTTCGGCATTCCAACGCGTCCGTTTGTGCCGGCAAGCCAACTGTTATCTGTCTGATGCATCGTAAGCAGGATACAGAAGAATGCGTGGCAGATAGCGGTGATGGTGACCGTATACCAAACATAGGTGCTGAGCATCGTGTCAGACTGGCGTTCGGCGGCCAGAATGAATAGAACCAAGAATGCGACGAATCGAACAACGTGTGGCGTAGGGGTACGCCACGGACCATAGACTTTGTCTCCTTTCGCTTCAAGCCAAGCTCCGTGCGAGCAAATCACCATGATATCGCAGAGAATAATCAACACCCACAAGTAGAAGTGTTGCATGAAGCTGCCGTACAAAATGAAGGCGGCAATATTCAGTGCGAAGGTGAAGATTTCGGGTGCAGAGATATGGCTAATAGCGGCATTGAACCAATGCGGAATTTTTCTCATCATTTCTATCATCTCCTTTAAAGAACGAGAACAAAAAAATCTGTCTATATTATTTATTATAGCACTTTTTGTGGTAAAAGTCAATTTGGCGAGAGAAGTTATCTCTTGTTTAGGACGATTGCATAGAGAATTGCGGCGGTCGCAAAACAGATTACGGATACATTTAGCTCGCCGTATACGTTAATGGCAGCCTGATTTAGTCCTGCTAGCTGGCAGGTATTATAGTCCTGATCAATCTCGTCGTGTGTAGCGTAGTATTCTATATCGGTAGCGCACATGGCATCAGTCCACATGCTTGCGTGCTTTGAATATTGAATATATGAATAAAAATGGCCGCAACCAGCTAACAGAAACACCGTCGCAATCAAACCGGTAATAATAGATGCGATATTTAGTTTTCTTGAGGTGTTATTTTTTGAGGCTGATTTCATGAATTCATTATAAAACGTTTATGTTTATTGATTCAAATTTAAAAAAATATGGCCGATGGCCATCTTTTTTATTCTGGTGGGCGAGGAGGGACTTGAACCCTCACGGTCGTGAGACCAACAGATTTTGAGTCTGTCGTGTATACCAATTTCACCACTCGCCCAGAGTGATAGATATGCTTATTCTATCATGAAAATGCGGTTTATGCTAGAATAAGGGAAATGGATAATAAAAATGGTGGGCAGATAAGTACTCCTCCGAGCTGGAATGTCTGGGGGCAGGCCGCAGCAAAGAATGCGCAGCAGGCCAAGAAAGACGATTCCGCTCAACAGCCGCAACAACTTACCCCAGCGCAGCGCCAACAGCAGACTGCGACGGAGCTTGCGCGCAAGAAAGTACTTGAAGCCTATAAAAGCCAGCCACAGTATTATAAGACTGCCACGGCGCAGGAAACAACTCCGCAGATCAAACAGGAAGATTGGCGGAAGTATCATTCTGCTTGGCAAAATTATTATCAGAAATACTATGGCGAATATTACGGCAAGGCCGCTCAGGAATACGTAGCTCGCGAAAAGATGCGCATGGAGCGTGAGATGGCCGAGAAGTCTCGCAAGGAACAAGAGTCTATCTTTAGCAAGGTGGCAGAGCCAACTCCAGAGCCAGAGACTACGCCGGAAGAAGTAGCAGAGATTCAGAACAGTTTCCGTGAGCGCATTCGCAAAACAGCGGAGAAGCGTGCGCGCAAGAATAAGAAGTTTTATAAGTGGATTCCGCTTGGGATTGGTATCTTTGTGCTGATTTGTGGGGTTTTGCTACAGTACAACCAGGTTATTGCCGCAAATGTGGTTGCCTACATGTCTCCTGGCGACAATTCTAGCAATACGATTACCGCGATTGATCCGACTTTGACGATTGCGACGCACGATTCGCCATATCTTATGATTCCAAAGTTGAATGTTGAGGTGCCGGTAGTATTTGGCTCCGCAAACGATGTGGCGTCTATGAATATCGCGATGGGTAATGGTGTGGCAAACTTTGCAGTGCCTGGCGCTTCGGCTAAGCCTGGTGAGATTGGTAACTTTGTGATCTCTGGTCACTCCGCCGGTAACGTCTATCAGAATACGAACTACAAGTTCATTTTCTCCGGTTTGCCAAGGATGGTGGATGGCGATTTGATTTATATGGATTACGAGGGGAAGCGCTATACCTACAAGATGATTGGTCATACAATTGTAGATCCGTCCGACGTTAATGTCCTCGTTAGGATTGCGAATGACAACCCGGATAAACCGTTAATTACGCTTTTGACTTGTTATCCACTTGGCACTTCGCGTCAGCGTTATGTTATTTATGGTGAGCAGATTAATCCATCTTATGAGGAGGCGCCAAGCGCGGCTCCAGTCGTAGACGAAGGTGATACCGCCGATACGTCGATGCCACAAGGTGACCCAACGCCATTAGAACAGCTTTGGAAGTGGCTAACCGGCCAACAATAAAGAATAATTATTACTGCCGCTAGTACGCCAGCATCAAACAACTATCCTAGTCACACATTAAAAATGGCCCGTCGTTACGGGCATTTTTAATTCCGTTCTCGTCGTAACTCGAAAGGGTGCCTAGGAGTAGTCGTTTGCTACTTACGCACTAGCGGCAGTGATTAGATATTTAGTTTTTCGCGCATTAAGACGTATTTGATAGCTGGGGTGGTTTCTTCGGCTGGGGTGGTTTCGGTAGTTTCTGCGCCTTCGGTAGCCTCGGTCTTTGTTTCTTTTTCGACTACATCGAAGTAGTAGAGCCAGCGGTTATTTTCGGTGAGGCAGACCGGGAGCTGGTTGTTGGAGTCTGAGATTAGCTCGCGATAGTTGTTGCCATTGAAATCATTAATAGTGACTTTGCCTTCTTCGTGTTGCCAGATGATGTAATCGTCGAGCCAGTAGGATTTGTTTTCGGATTTGAGTTGGATATCGTAATAGTCTTTGGTCTCGAAGTCGAAGGACATGACCTTGGCTGGGCTGCGGTAGGCCACAATGCGTTGCTCGGCGTTGACGGAAATGGACGTCGGAACGTGGCTTAATTCGCGTTTTAGGACGTCTTTCATGGCATTCTTGGTCGGTTTGTCGAAGGAAGGGTATTTGCCGGCTAAGATGGTCAAATTTGCGTCGGTGCTATAGGCGAGCCATTCGTCGCTCCAATACGTGCCTAGTGCAAGCGTAGTATTGTTCGCTTTGGCTTTTGTGATGTCCTCGATCACGGTTGCGCCAGTTTCGCCTTCTTTAAATAGCTCGACAGTGCGCTTCGTGGCTGTGCTGCCGTTTTCGGTAACCACTTCGGCGGTATGGATGTATGCGATTACGTCTTTGTTGTTGGCGGCGGTTTCAATGCCGGTAGCGAGAGCTACGCTAATTGTTGAGTTGCTGAGATCGATGAGGTGAAGGTTGCCGTTTTCGATTGCCCAGAGCTTTGAAGCCGAGCCGTTTGCGATAAGAATGTTATTAAAATATAGGCCAAATTTGTTAGTCAGGTTAATGCTGTTGGTTGGATTTTCGATATCGAGGAGAATCCAATCGGTGACCTCGCCATGGGTCCAATTAATGAGAGCTTTATTACTACCATCGCTCCACGCGGCCACGGAGATGACTGCATTTTGGAGAACATCAGCATCTTTGGTACCTAGAACGTCGGAGAGTTTGATTTTTTCTTCTTTTATGGAATCGCCCTGAAGGTTGATGAACTTCATGCTTGTGCTGTCTTGTTCAAGATAAAGTAGGTTCTTGCGATCATTAGAGAAGCTTAGAAGCTTGGCCTGATTGTAGGTGGCTACTTTTTCGGTGGTCGGATTAAGCGGAAAGAGGCGAACCCAGCTGATATGAGTGAGGAGGCCGGCATCTACGCGAACGTTGGTTTCCCAGGTGTCGTAACCGGATTTGGTAACTTTGACCTTGTGCTCGCCAGAGCTAAGCATCTTGCTGATTTCGGTGCGGCTAAATTGTGTTTCGCCGTCGATCTCGACTGTGGCGCCGCTTGGATGGGAAGAGATTTGTAGTAACCCGGATTGTTCGAGACCGCCGTGCTCGTTGATTTTAAAGCCCATCGCGATGAGCATTAATATGAATACGATTGCGATGACGGAAAGTGCCATAAAAATATTGGTCATCACAATTCTGGTGCTTTGAATTTTTTTGGTCTTTTTGCGATCCATTTAAGTTTTTACCTCACTCCACAGTTCTATATAATTATATAACATAAAATTGCTTATGCTTAAAAATTTAGTATGCCTGAATACAATTTTTTAAAATGCTATTGATTTCTTGATGGTTATGTTTTAAGATAGGTTTAGCATTATTAAAGCGAGGTACAATGGACGGAGTTAAGAAAGTAACAAGTAGGACAACTGCGAATCATGCAAGTTCGTTGGACCATCGTCGCATCCAGAAGTCTTCTACTTTGAATCGTAAGTTTGTTAAGAGGCCAACCGCGAGACCAAAGATTACGGCTGCTGCGGGTGCTGCATCTCGCTCGCTCCGTCAGCAGGGGCAGGCGCGTACGCTTCTATCGAAGCAGAACAGCGTACGTTTGACACCGAGTTCAAAAATTACTCAGAATCAGCAACAGCAGAGGCAGGCCCAGGCTCAGATCGAGCGTATTTCTGTTCGTCAGGCTGGCGTCGTAAAACAGCAACAGCAGGCAAAACAGGCCGCTGTAGCTCAGCAGCAACGCCAACAGCAACAACAGCGTGGTCAGGTTGCCGTAAAGAAGCAGGTTCAGCAACAGCAACAGCAGCGTGCTGTTCGTCGCCAAATTGTTTCCGCTACGTCTGAAGATTTGCCAGTTCAGAAGAATCAAACACTTGAGGCCGCTCGTGCAAGAATGGCCGCGCGCAAACAGGCTGCTCAGCCACAACATTTGAGCGCACAAGAGCTTAAAGAGCGTGCGATTCAGCAAGCATTGCGTAAAGTTGATAAGATTGATGGCGATAAGACTATGGCTGCTCAGTTTGTTGATGCTGGCCAGCAAAAGACTGGTCACTTCTGGCAGAGGAGAGGTTTTGCAATCGCTGCAGGTATGGCGGTGATCTCCTTGGCACTTCTTGGCTATCTAGTCAATCTAAACTTGCCTGATATTTCTGTGCGCGTAACTGCGATGCAGACTGGCATCGAGAAGATTTATCCTAGCTATGTTCCGACCAATTATCGCCTTGATGGATTGGTAAAGGAAGATGCTGGCCGCGTAACGATGAATTTCAAGAATGACGAAGGCAAGAAGTTTACCTTGATGGAAGAGAAGTCCAACTGGGATTCTGCCGCAGTTCTATCTAATTATGTAAAAAAGAATTGGGGCAATGATTACTCCATCGCAAAAGGCCAGGGGCTAACGATTTACGTTTCTGGCGCAAATGCAGCATGGGTGAACGGTGGCGTCTTCTACGTAATTACCGATGAGAGCGGAAGCCTAAGCGCATCGGATCTACATGATATTGCAGTCTCATTATAGTTAGTTGAAAAAGCTTGAAGCCACGCCGTAAAAAGCGTGGCTTTTTGGTATAATTAAAAGAGAATAATGTGGAGGTTTTATGATTAAGTTTAAATATACTCCGAGCAAGTTAATTGACGAAAGTTTATATCAGGAGAAAATCGAAGAAGCACGCAGCTATGTGGCACGCGCACAGCAAGATGATTTTGGTGGCTGGGTAGATTTACCGAAGGATTACGATCGCGACGAATTCGCGCGCATCAAGGCTGCTGCCGAAAAGATTAATTCGGATTCTGACTATTTGGTCTGTATCGGTATTGGTGGTAGCTATCTTGGCCACAGGGCAGTTATAGAGGCGCTAGGTGGCGAAAAAGGCCGAACAAAAATTTTATACACCGGCAATTCTCTCAGTCCACGCATGCTCCAAAAGGTAGTAGCCGAGCTTGGCGATAAGGATTTTTCCGTAAATGTTATCTCGAAATCCGGCACAACGACAGAGCCTGCGGTAGCTTTCCGCATCTTTAAGCAGATGCTTATCAATAAGTATGGAGAAGAGGAGGCCGCAAAGCGTATCTATGCAACGACCGATGCCAATAAGGGTGCGCTTCATGATGAGGCTGCTGCTAAGGGCTACGAAATGTTTGTAGTGCCAGATAATATCGGGGGTCGTTATTCTGTCCTTACGGTAGTTGGTCTACTTGCAATCGCTGTGGCTGGTATTGATATCGATAAATTAATGGATGGCGCTCTAGAAGAGCGCGCAGCTTTGATTTCTGATGGCGGCGCGGCTGCGGAATATGCTGCAATGCGCAATATTTTGCTCGAGAAAGGCTACGATATCGAGATTTTGGCAAACTTTGAGCCACAATTTGTACAGTTTAATGAATGGTGGAAGCAATTGTTTGGCGAATCAGAAGGCAAAGAAGGCAAGGGCATTTACCCGGCAAGCGTAGTTGATTCTACTGATCTTCACTCGATGGGGCAATATATCCAGGAGGGGCGTCGCGCTTTGTTTGAGACATTCGTAGAGGTGTCCGCCGAATATGATGGCGTTAAGGTGCCAGAATTCGCAGAGAACTTGGACGGCCTTAAGTATCTTGAAGGCAAAGAGATGGACTATATTAACAAGACAGCGAATGCTGCAACACGTGAGGCGCATATGGCTGGTGGCGTACCGGTATTAGAAGTTGTTATGCCAGACATCGACGAGCGCTCACTTGGTGGTTTGATTTACTTCTTTGAAATGTCCTGCGCTTTGAGTGGCTTTACGCTTGGAGTTAATCCATTTAATCAGCCTGGCGTAGAGGCCTACAAGAATCGTATGTTTGAACTCCTTGGAAAACCTGGCTACGAGAAATAAATAGATGTGGTTGAACTATCTGCGCATATTCTTAATATCAATGTTGCCTCTAATCGAGCTTAGGGGCGCAATTCCTGTATCGCAAGCATTGGATATGCCAGTAATTCCATCGTATATTATCTGCATTATTGGCAACCTGGTTCCGATTCCGTTTATCTATTTATTTGCGGGGAAGTTGCTGCACTGGGGGAAGGATAAGAAAGTTGTAGGTAAATTCTGCAGATGGTGCTTAGATAAGGGCGTAAAAGCAGGAGAGAAGCTCACTAAGAAGGCGGGGCGCACTAGTTTGTTCTTCGCGTTGATGCTGTTCGTGGGGATTCCGATTCCTGGCACCGGTGCCTGGACGGGAATCCTTGCGGCAAGCTTCCTTGATATGGGTTTCAAGTCCGCGACAACGGCCGTTACGCTCGGTGTAATACTGGCCGGCACGATTATGATGACGGCTTCGTATCTCGGTTTTGAATTAATCTAAAGACCATAAGAGACACATTTAAAAACCTCCCCGAATTGGGGAGGTTTTTGGGAGAAAGAGATTTTTTATCGGTTATTTTTTGAATGGATTAGTCAAACCTAGCGTGCGGTTGGCTTCCGCGATGCGCATAAGTTCGTTGTACTTGCAGATGCGCTCTGAGCGGCTGAGGGAACCGGTCTTGATTTGGCCAGTACCGAGACCAACTGCAAGGTGAGCGATTGAAGTATCTTCGGTTTCACCAGAGCGGTGAGACATGACGCAAGTGTAGCCATTCTTCTTTGCTAGAAGAACCGTATCGATGGTTTCGGTGAGGGAACCAATCTGGTTTGGCTTGATAAGAATGGAGTTTGCGGCGTGTTCGTCGATACCGCGCTGAAGAAGCTTAGAGTTGGTTACGAAGAGATCGTCGCCGACGAGCTGTACATTTTCGCCGAAGCGATTAGTGAGCATCTGCCAGCCGGTCCAGTCGTTTTCGCCAAGGCCATCCTCGATAGATACGACAGGGTAGTTTTCGATAATCCACTGATACCAGTTTGCGAGATCGTTGCTGGACTTCCAGTCGCCATTGGTCTTGAGCTCGTAATGGTCGTCTTTAGCGAATTCGGATGAAGCGATGTCCATAGCGATAGCAATGTCGTCACCGAGCTTGTAGCCGGCTTTTTCGACGGCGAGCTTAATAAGTTCGAGTGGCTCGTTGTTGCCGTCTTTTACAAATGGAGCATAGCCACCTTCGTCGCCAACGGTTGTTGCGTAGCCGCGTTCTTTTAGGATGCTCTTGAGGGCATGGAAGACTTCGGAGCCCATACGGACAGCCTCGGCAATGTTGCCGGCGCTGACAGGGATAATCATGTATTCTTGGAAATCTGTAGACCAATCTGCGTGAGCGCCACCGTTCATGACGTTCATCATTGGCATTGGCAAGCACATTTCGTCGGTAGTGCCGGCGAGTTCTGCAACATATTCGTAGAATCTCTTGCTCTTAGCATGCGCAACTGCCTTTGCGGTAGCAAGTGATACGGCCAAGATTGCGTTAGCGCCAAGGTTGGATTTGTTTTCGGTGCCATCTAGATCAAGCATGAGCTGATCGATTTGGCGCTGGTTGCTAGCGTCGTTGCCAACGAGGACATCGCTGATTTTGTTATTAACATTCCAAACGGCTTTTAGAACGCCTTTGCCACCAAAAGCTTTTTCGTCACCATCGCGAAGCTCGAGCGCTTCGCCGGCGCCGGTAGAAGCGCCAGAAGGTACGGCTGCGCGACCTGCGTGGCCACTTTCTAGAATTACATCTGCTTCGACGGTAGGATTTCCACGCGAGTCAAGAATTTGACGGGCGTGAATAAATTTAATATTGAAATTTTTCTCTTGCATATGATGCCTTTCTCCCTTTTATGCCAAAAATCTCTTGTGTTTATTATATCATAATGCTTGTGATATTTTTTGGAATTGAACAATATTTGTGATATATTTAAGCTAAAGCACTATAAAGGAGGGCATTTTGAATGGCGACTAAAAAAGCTGCCGCTACTAAAAAGAAAAGCACCGCTAAGGCAGGCGCTAAGACAACAACAAAAGTAACCAGCACTAAGAAAGCTACTAAGCTTCCTGTAGGTGTAGTTTACGAAAAATATCCAGAAGAACACAGCGTATCTGGTAAGTATACATTCTTCTATGTAATGTTTGCTTGCACTACTTTGATTTTCGCTGGTATTGCTGTATGGCTATTCATCTTCTCGAGTGAACTTATGGCCAAGTACGAATCTATCGAAACTTGCGCACGCAACCATACCACTTGCGAAGTTCGCTATGTTGATGACGACGAAACCGTCGAGGAATAGTTGATGCAACCTGACGACGATAACGCCAGAGAAATCGAGTTAGCTCTTCACGAGGACGATGAGCCTGAAGAGACTGATTCAATGTCGCCCGAAGAAAGGCGCATTATCAACGAAGAAGCTAAAGCCGAAGAAGAGTTTATCGCCGATCAGGAAGATAGCGTAAATCCGATGTTTTTTGAAAAAACAGAGGAAGAGGAAAAAGCAGAAAACCAGCCAAGTGCGGCCGCCGAACAACAGTTAGACGGCGCATTTGGCTCTGGTGGTTTAGTAGAAGAAGAGCCGGAAGATCCCATTAGCAATGAAGAGGAGCTACGGAAGGAAGGCGCGGATATCGACTATACGCCGATAGATATAACTCCTGCTATTGAACCAGCAGAGGAAACACTAGAAGAAATAGAACAGATTACGGATCAGCCGATTGCGGACCCTAATCCTGTTCCTGCACCAGAAGCAAAAGCACCAGAGGTTACGGATGTAGCGACGCCAACTGGCGAAGTGGTCTCCGTTTCGCCGAAGCCTATTCCGGCAGGAATGCCGGTTAGCTCTGCGCCGGTCGCTGAGTCAAAAAATGATGTTGATGCGAAAAAGGCCGCAAAGCCCAAAAAGAAGAAAACAGGCTTGGTGATAGCGATTATTGCAGTTTTGTTACTGGTGACTGGTGGTGGTTTGGGCTTTTATGCTTATAATCAACACGAAGCTCCAGAGAAGATAGTCAATGACGCAGTTGATGGCTTACTGGATTCTACGGTGCTTGGAGTTGCTGCTAATTCATTGACGCCGACCTCTGGCAAGCATCCTATGATTGATGCTACCGTGCGAGATAGCAAATATAGCGCAGGTGAAAGTGTACACGTCTCCGTTGCTTTTAAGGATTCTGCAATTATATATTTGAAGCTTAGTAATCTTAAGCTTGTGCTCGACAAGGTAAAGGACGAAGAGCAAAAAGATACCGATACGGAAAAGACTTGGCCGCTAAGGAGCGATATATACAATGAGGTATTTAATGGCATTGAGGGCAAGTGGGTAAGTTTATCTACAGCTGATCTCGATAGCGAAAAAGAAGATGAGAAAAAGTATAAATGCGTTATCGAGTCCTTGGATACTTTTATTAGTAGTAGCTTTAAGAAAAAGGCAGCTGGAATTTATCGCAGTAATAGCTTTTTGACTTACGATGAGAGCTCGTCTATTGATGAAGAAGATGATGTTAAGCAGTATCCGGTAGAATTTTCGGATGATAATCTTGAAAAATATTTCACCGCCATCAGAGAAACTGATGAATATTCAAAATTTGAAGCCTGCTTCGTTACGCCAGAAGAGGAAAATGATTCCGAAGAAGTAGTAGAAGATATTACTAAGGACGAAAATGTAGAAAAGAAAGAGAAGAAGGAATCTGCGAAGAAAAGCGTAAAATACAGCGCTAAGTTTGGCATCTCTGGTTGGTCGCACGAGCTGCAATCGATGAATGTCGTGAAAAAGACGATCACAAAGGATAAAAATGGTGAAACTACTGGGGAAGTGAATACTCTAGTTAAATACGATAGTGTCGCCAATGGAGAGATTGAGAACGCAAAGAAGCTCAAAGATGTGCTTGATGAAGTAAAAAAGAATTTAGAGACGGCAAAGGACAGCTACGTTAAGAATACTTCTAGTGAAACTTGCGAAAAGATCAAGAACTCTTTGGCTCAATATGGGTATGAGAGCGTTGATCAGTGCTTGATTCAGACGGCGAAGGCTGTCGAGAAAGAGATTGAATTAGACGAGATAGATTTCGCCGATTTAATCTTTGGCGACTTGAACAAATAGAAGCTAGTATATCATAGCTGTTATAATATACTTATGGCTACAGTATCTCTTACGCCAAAATTGAAAGCGAAATTGAAGGAACTTCCGAAAGAGCCGGGTGTTTATTTTCATAAAAACCGGGAAGGGGAAGTGATTTATGTTGGCAAGGCAGCGATTCTACGTAATCGCGTACGCCAATATTTTCAATCGCCGGAGCGGAAGGATGCTAAGACGCGTGCATTAGTGGCAGAAATCGACGATACGGACTGGATTGTTGTAGATACAGAGATGGACGCGCTGTTCTTGGAGTCCGAGATGATCAAGCGCTATATGCCAAAATGGAACATTTTACTTCGCGATGATAAAACTGTGAGCTATGTGCGCATTGATATGAAGTCTGAGGTGCCGTATGTTTCGATGACGCGTAATCCAGAAGATGACGGTGCGGAATATTTTGGACCATATTATGGTAAAGTAGCGATTCAGCGCGCACTCAGAATTTTGCGCAAGATTTTCCCCTATTACGACAAGCCGTACACTGGCAAGAAAACTTTGAACACAGATTTGGGTCTAACGCCCGGGATAGAGGTTGGAAAGTGTACGCCGCGAGATTATAAGCATAATTTGCGCCGCATGATTAGCTACTTAAAGGGTAACCGAAAGAAATTGGTGCGCGATATCGAGAAGCTAATGTATGAGGCGGCGGAGAAAGGCGAATATGAGCGCGCGGCGGAATATAGGAATCAATACTTTGGCTTGAAGGGCATCGGCACGAAGATTGTGTTCTCCGACAAAGAGTTTTTGGATATTTCCTCGGATAAGGCGCTCGAGGATTTGCGTGATATATTGGGCGTGGATAAACCTTTAGTACGAATAGAAGGCTATGATATTAGCCACCAATCTGGCAAAAATGTGACGGGCTCGATGGTCTGCTTTATAAATGGCGCGGCGGATAGGACAAAATATCGTCGCTTTAAACTACATAAGCAACAGAATAATGATCCGGAAAGCATGCGTGAAGTGATTACGCGGCGTTTGCGCCATCTGGATGATTGGGGCAGGCCGGATTTGATTATTTTGGATGGTTCGGTTGGTCAGCTATCGGCAATTCGCGACATTCTAAAAGAGGCAAATATCCCAGTGATTGGGCGCGACAAGAGTGGCGATCATAGTAAGAATGCGCGCGTAAGGATTGTGGTGCTAGAAGGCGAGGAGGATTATCGGATGATAGAGCTGGCGCCAGATAGCCATATCGCGAAGCTAATTGCGCGTATTGACGATGAGAGCCATCGCTTTGCGATTCAGTATCACACTTTGTTGAAACGAAAGGATGCGTTAAAATAGGGGAGCTATGATAAAGAATCAAATTTTATCGTTTATATTTCGTTGGATGGTGTCCACGGCTGCAATGTTTATCTGTATTCGATTGTTTGCGACTTTTGCGGATGGGGCGGAATCTTTGCAAAATTCACTTGGCTTTTATATGTTAGCTGGGTTGGTATTCTCACTCGTAAACTCCATCGTGCGCCCAATTGCGACAATATTTTCCTTGCCATTACTTTTGTTGACGCTAGGTGTATTTACGGTGATATTAAATGCTGCAATGGTGGCTTTAACAATCTGGATTTTGCCTAACGTCTCGATGAGCTTTTGGGGTGCGATTGGCAGTTGTCTAACGATTTCCTTGATTAATTACCTTGTCAATATAACAGTAACTGATGTAAAATAGATTGTATGGAAATTGGTGTGTTTTTAACTATCGTTACTTTCGTATCAGCAATTTTGTTGGTTCTATTAATTTTATTGCAGCAACGTGGCGCATCTCTTGGTGCAGGCTTTGGCGGCTCCGGCGAACTCAACATTGAGCGCCGTGGCCTCGAGAAGTCTCTCTATAACGCAACCATCGTGATGGCATTTATTTTCGTAATCTCGATTTTAGCAATTTTAATCGTTGGATAAATGAAATTACAATTCGAAAAGAGTGGGCAAATCAAAAAGAAACGGAAGAGTTTTTCTGTCCGTTGGCATGAGTTCCTAGATAAAATAGGGAAGCATTTCTCGAGGCTTTTTGTTGGGCGTTTGCAGAATGCACGCGAGGTACGCCTATGGGTCGTGGAATGGGTGCTTCTCGTGGTCGTTGTCTTTCTTTTTGCGATTGTACAAATTTTTTGGTATAGCGACGCGTATGAGACCGACGCCTTTGTGGCGGGTGGCGATTATAGCGAGGCGGCGCTTGGCAAGGTAAACTCGATGAATCCGCTTTATGCGACGACGAGCTCCGAAAAAGTATTATCCAAGTTATTATTTGCGAACTTATTCTCGCCAGATACGTCCGGGCATCAGAAGGGCGAACTAGCGAAGAGTGCCACTATGGACGAGACTGGCAAAATCTGGACTGTTACACTGCGAGATAATCTGTTATGGTCTGATGGTGAGCCGATTACGGCCGATGATATTATCTTTACGGTTGGCTTAATCTCCAATTCTTCCGCAAAAACTACGATTTCTTCTGACTTTTCGCGCGTGAAGCTCGAAAAAGTTGACGACAAGACAGTCAGATTCACTTTGCCGTCGGTATACCTAGAGTTCAAGGATAGTCTCGAATTTCCATTAGTACCATCGCATCTCTTGAAGGATGTTAATCCGGCCTTGGTATACGAGAATAGCTTCTCGATGCAACCGGTTGGCTCTGGTCCGTTTGTATTAAACGCCCTGCAATCCTCAACAACGGGTGAGTCCAATATGCAGACGATTTATCTAAACCGTAATGGAAATTATTATCTAAGCGACGCAATGCTTTATTCCTTCACGCTGAAAACATATGAAAATACAGATGATATTATTGCAGCCATGAAGGCAAATGATGTGCGTGCAACGGCGGAACTTGGCGCGGAGAGTGCTGGTCAGTTACCGGCCAGTATCGGCGAGCGCACGAGCCTTATTAATGGTGGCGTATTTGCGTTTATTAATACGAAGAGCGACGTACTAAACAAGGTTAAGATTCGCCAGGCGATTCAGCAGGGCGTAGATATTAAGAAAGTGCGCGGCGAAGAGCTTAATGACTTACTGGCGCTAGATTATCCGATTCTGGAGGATCAGATGGAGCTTACGATGCCAGAACTTCCAAAGCATGATACAGAGGCGGCGAAGAAGTTGCTTACGGAGTCTGAGCTTAAATACGATGGCGATGCGTTAGTGGATGCAAATGGCGAGCGTGTGCATATAACAGTGGCGGTTGCGAAGCGCGATACGATTACTGGCGTAGCTGAGCGCTTCACGGATCAGCTAAAGAAGCTTGGCTTTGAGGTAACTCTTAGCGTATTCGACGAATCTCGAGTATCTGAGGATTTCTTCGCGACGGTAGTACGCCCACGCGATTACGATATCTTGATTTACGAGGTAGATATGGGCGTCTCGGCGGATCCGTTCGTTTATTACAGTTCCACGCAAGCCTCTGGTTCTGGTTGGAACTTTAGCAATTATGGCAATGTGTTGGTAGATGATGCGTTATTGTCTGCCCACAATACGGTTAATGTGGGGCAGAAGAAGACAAAATACGAGGCCTTTTTGCGTCACTGGGTCAGCGATGTACCGGCGATTGGTATTTATCGTTCAAGCCTAAGATACTACTACGCACAAAACACTAAGATTTATGACGAGGATGCAAAACTCACCGATGCGCTAGATCGTTTTGCTAATGTGCGCTATTGGGCGAGCGAGAAGCGAACCGTCAATATGACCCCATAATTTGCTTGTGATTTACAAAAGTAGAGAAGTGTGCTAGAATTTTGGTATTGCGCCCGTGGTGGAATTGGTAGACACGCTAGCTTGAGGTGCTAGTGGCTATTCAAACGGCTGTGCTAGTTCGAGTCTAGTCGGGCGCACCAAGATTTCAAGTATGGCCCTCGGGCCACTTTTTCTTGCGAAAAAGATGGGCGGGCGCACCATAATTCGAGTTAGAATCGCCTATATGGGCGATTTTTTGTCCTCGCTCGCCCGGGAGGCGCGCTTCGGTCGAAGAAATCACCCATCTAAACGATTCTATTCACGAATTATTTTTTTCTAGAATCGCTGGTGATTTTGTCCTTCAATAATTTAACATCTTGCAGGATGAGGGGGTTTTGTGTATAATAACTCTAACTGATGCGGGTTTAGCTCAGTTGTTTAGAGCGCTTCCTTGCCAAGGAAGAGGTCGAGAGTTAGAGTCTCTTAACCCGCACCATTTTTTGTTTCTGCGGCCAGATGGTCGTTTTTTTGTTGTAATTTTGAGTGTTTTATTGTATGATATTTTTTACTCAAGGTGGCGTTCTTT